>CAMPDW010000010.1 GCA_946699565.1 uncultured Commensalibacter sp.
AAGACAGATAAATGAGATCGCATGAGCTTGCAATACTGCATTAATTTGACGTTCATGAGCTTGTCGATTATCACCAAAATCATAATCATCAATAACCAATGTTGTAATACCTGATTTTCTAGCAATTTCTAGCCCACTAGCATCTGGATTATTGCTGATAATTAATTTAATAGATGCTGGATAAGAAGGTTTTGCGCAAGCATCAATAAGGGAGCGCATATTACTTCCACGCCCACTTATAAAAATAGCGATACGTTTTTTTATCGACATTGGCGGATTCTCAATTTACTCATCGATTTTAGGAAAAAAGGTAAAATCGGGAAGATCGCTAAAAAAAACCTGTTGATCGTTTTCAAATTCAGTTTTATTTTCAATTTGACCAATAATATAAGCCTGGACATCGGTTTTTTCCAAGATTTTATTAACTGCTTCAAAATTAGGAGTAATAAGGATCATTCCTACACCACAGTTAAAGACTTTTAACATTTCTTCAGGTTGAATATTACCTGCATGAGCCAACCATGAAAATACTGGAGGCATTGGCCAGCTTTCACCATCAATAACAGCGATGAGGTTATTAGGTAAAATACGTGGAAGGTTACCTATGATACCACCTCCTGTAATATGGGCAAGACCATGAAGTAAATTTGCCTCATGAAGTTGTAAAACAGGTTTAACATAAAGTTTTGTTGGGGTTAAAAGAGCTTCACCTAAAAATTGATTAGGATCAAAGGGGGCAATATCATCCCATGACAAATTTTGGGATTTAATAACGGATCTTACCAACGAAAAACCATTAGAATGAATACCGTTGGAAGTGAGTGCAATGATTTTGTCACCAGCACTAATATTTTTGGGTAATATTTGATTTCTTTCCACCGCGCCAACAACGAATCCAGCTAGATCATAATGTTTATCTTGATACATGCCTGGCATTTCAGCAGTTTCCCCACCGATAAGGGCGCAACCACTTTCTTGGCAGGCTTTACTTATACTTGTAATAATACGTTTTGCTTGATCAATTTCTAATTTTCCCGTAGCAAAATAATCAAGAAAAAATAAGGGTTTTGCCCCTTGAACAATAATATCATTGACACACATACCAACGAGATCATAACCAATGGAATCACATAATTCCGTTTCGATAGCTATTAAAAGTTTTGTTCCAACACCATCGGTACTAGAAACAAGAATTGGATCTTGAAAACCAATTGCTTTTAAATCAAATAATGCCCCAAATCCACCCAGATTTCCCATTACACCATTATTATGAGTCTGGGATACGACTAATTTTATTGATTCGATTAAAGCGTTCCCTGCAGCGATATTTACGCCAGCATTTTCATAAGTAATTTCGTTTCGTTGCTCATTAGTTTGTATATTCTCAGAAAAATCTGATTTCATTATTAAGCAGCCTTTATTCTTGCTTGATATGTTTATTTTAAAGTTGTTATAGAATAGTTTTACACTATAAAAGGGTTTATAGGATAGATTGAATTTTGGTAAAGTTGTAATGCAAGAAAAAAATCTAAAAAATTGTTTTTTTAATCTATCAAGACAGCTCGTTTTGCCTTTTACATATCATCCACGTTTTATTTCAAAGGATTTTATTAATGCAAAATCAAATCTTGCTGCACGTACTTGGTTGGGAATATATCAATCCCCTTATAAAAAACCTGATTGGCCTGATAAACGTTTATTTATTTGGGGTGATGCCGGAACAGGAAAAACACATTTATTACAAATTTGGGCCGAGAAAGAAGATGCATTATATATACCAGCCTCTGTATTGAGACAGACTTCTTCACTTTATTGGATCGAAACATTTCAAAATCAAAAAGTAAAAGCTATTGTGATTGATGATGCTGATTTAGTTACAAATTATTTAACATTATTTCATTTGTTGAATATAACAAAAGAACAAATGATTTTAACTGTGTTAAGTGGACGTTCTCCACCCACACGATGGGAATTAAATTTACCTGATTTATCCAGTCGCCTGCGTTCAATAACAGCAATAAAAATTCAACAACCAGAAGAAGAATTGTTGAAAATTTTATTTTTAAGATTGTTAGCGGATCGCCAGTTAATTATTCCCACTTTTATTATTGATTTAGTTCTTATGAAAATACCACGAACAGCCTTTGCCGTGCGTCAAATTGTAGAATGTTTGGATAAAATTACCTTGGTTGAAAAAGGGAACATAACAAAAAATCTTATAATGAAAATTTTAGACGAAGTTTTTTGAACGTAATCTTGAATGTTTGTTTTTATTAAAGAATAGAAAGTAAAATTAAAATTGATTATGATTTATTTTATAATGTCTAATAGAATAAGGATAAATTAAAATAATAGTTAAATAAAGTATTTATGCATGATCCAAAATAATAGAAAAAATATAGCAACGACTTTTTCTTCAATGAGCTTAAGGACTATTGCTACAACGTCTAAACAATCTAGTCGTAAGAGTCAGAAGAATAATGATATAATCACTGTCAAAAATATTAAAGAGGATTGTGAACGTTTTATAAATAGAGAATTATCCTGGCTTGATTTTAACCAAAGGGTTGTTGAAGAAGCCGAGAATAAACATAATCCCCTTTTAGAACGTGTTCGTTTTTTATCAATAAGTGCTAGTAATTTGGACGAATTCTACTCTGTTCGTGTTGCAGGTTTGGCTGGACAAGTGAGGGAGGGGTTAATTGCACTTTCCCCTGATGGGTTAACGCCGAGTGAACAATTAATCGCTATACAGGAACGTATTAAGGGATTATTTGCGGATCAGCAACGTGTATATCATGAGTTAACAAAACTTTTAAGTCAGGCAGGAATAGTTGTTTGTGAACCTGAAGAATTAAAAGATGAGGATATTAAATGGTTGCATCAATTTTTCATGGAACGTATTTTTCCAATTTTAACTCCAATTGCCTTGGATCCTGCTCATCCCATTCCTTTTATTCCTAATTTAAATCTAGCTATTGCTTTAAGATTAATTAGTCAACATAGTAGCCGTAAATATGTGATGATTTTATTACCGTCCCAATTATTACGGTTTATTCCTTTACCTATTTCTCTATGTCCTAATAAAATTCAGCGTTTTGTATTATTGGAGGATTTAGTTAGACTTTTTATCTCTACTATTTTTCCGGGTTATAAAATTGGCAATTATGGACTTTTACGCGTTATTCGCGATACCGACGTTGAATTTGAAGAAGAGGCAGAGGATTTAGTAAGGGCATATGAAACAGCTTTAAAACGTCGAAGAAGAGGTGTTGTTATTCATTTGGATATTGATGAACATTTTCCACCTAAACTATCTGAAATTGTTGCACATTCACTTGAAGTTGTTCCAGAGGAAGTAACAGTTCATAAAGGTATATTGGGGTTGGTTGATGTTAAACAACTGATTGTTGATAATCGACCTGATTTACTATTCTCATATTATACGCCTCATTTTCCTGCCCGTATTCGTGATAGTAGTGGGGATTGTTTTGCCTTATTACGTTCAAAGGATTTGCTTGCTTATCATCCTTTCGAAAGTTTCGATGTTGTTATTCAATTTTTACGCCAAGCAGCCCAAGATCCACAAGTTTTAGCTATTAAACAGACTTTATATAGAACATCTCGAGATAGTCCTATTGTTAAAGCTCTTATTGAAGCAGCAGAAAATGGAATTTCAGTTACTGCAATTGTTGAATTAAGAGCACGTTTTGATGAGGAAGCCAATATTCGCCTGTCACGGGATTTAGAAGCGGCCGGCGTGCAGGTTGTGTTTGGCTTTGCGGATTGGAAGACTCATGCAAAATTGAGTTTGGTTGTGCGTAGAGAGGGTGGAATAGTCCGTTCATATGCCCATTTTGGAACAGGGAATTATCATCCTATAACTGCAAAAATTTATACTGATTTATCTTATTTTACATGCAATGCTGAACTTACAAGGGATGCTGCAAAATTATTTAACTATGTTACGGGTTATGCTCGCCCCGATAGAATGGAGAAAATAACTTTCTCACCCTTGACCATTCGTAAAACTTTGAACGAATTAATTGATGAGGAAATTGCGTTTGTAAAGGATGGAAAACCCGGAACCATTTGGTTAAAGATGAATTCGATTGTTGATCCACAATTAATTGATAAACTATATGAAGCCTCGAGTGCTAATGTTAAAATTAAAATCATTGTTCGTGGTATATGCTGTTTGCGTCCAGGAATAAAAAATTTTTCTGAAAATATCGTCGTTAAATCAATTGTTGGACGTTTTCTTGAACATGCCCGTGTTTTTGTTTTTGGTAATGGGCATGAATTACCTTCAAAACATGCCAAGGTTTATATGTCTTCTGCAGATTGGATGGAACGTAATATGGATCGAAGGATTGAGGAAATGATTCCAATTCTTCCAGAAGAAATTCATTATAAAATTCTAAATCAGTTAATGATGGCTAATTTGAAAGATAATACGCAGTCATGGCAATTGGGAAGTGATAAAAAATGGAAACGTATTGTTAATTCTGCTTCATCTTTTTCAGCCCATAATTATTTTATGGAAAATCCTTCGCTTGATGCTAGACCATTAGACTAAAACAATTTATTATTTAAGTTATTTGGTTTGTAGGAAATAAAAAAGATGTCCTTATCTTCATTATCCATACGTTCAGCGATTGTGGACCTTGGCTCTAATTCAGTTCGTTTAGTGGTTTTTGAGGGAAAGGGGCGTAATCCTGTCATTATATTTAATGAAAAAGCTACGTTGCGATTGGGAAGTGGTTTAGAGACAACTAAAAGATTAAATCCGCAAGGTGTTTTTCTTGCCGAGGACGTGTTTAAGCGTTTTTATGCCATTGCAACAAAAATGAAAGCTGATCCTTTTGTTGTTGTAGCCACAGCAGCAGTAAGAGATGCAGAGGATGGTCAGAAATTTTTGCAAAAAATTCATGAATGGATGCCAAATGTAACTGTTCAAATTCTTTCCGGAGAACAAGAGGCTGAATATGCGGCTGCAGGTGTTTTGTGTAGTATTCCAAATGCTGATGGCATAGTTGCTGATATTGGAGGAGGCTCCATGGAATTGGTTCAAATATTTCAAAAGAAGAGATATAATGCACAAACTTTGCCTTTGGGTGTCATTCGATTGATGGATCGGGCAAATAAAAAAATTGCTAAAGCAAATATGATTGCCAGTAAGGATTTGAAAGCAGTTGAATGGTTGAATGAGGCAAAAAAGAAAAGGTTATATCTAGTGGGTGGTGCTTTTCGGGCAATGGCTCGATTATATATGGAATATACTTCCTATCCAATATTTATCGTCCATTATTATACGTTGTCTTATAGTAAAGCTAAGGAAATGGTCGACTGGATTTTACTTAAATTGAAAGATGGCAATTTAAATACTCTTGCATCAATCCACAAAAGGTTAAGTGATCTTCCCTATGCGGCTACCGTTTTAAAACAATTATTATTGATACAAAAACCGGTGGAAATTGTTTTTTGTGCTGAAGGGGTAAGAGAAGGATGGTACATGCGTAATGTCATCGCTGAAACTTATCGAAATCAAAATCCTCAAGAAGCTGCAGCCTTAGATATTTGTAAACGTTTAGGACGTGTTCAGGATTTTCCTGCTGCTCTGATCAAATGGACTGACTCTTTATTTAATCAGGAAGAGCAAGTGATGAAAGAAAAACGATGGGTTGCATGTTTGATTTCTGACAGCGGCTGTCTTGATCATCCTGAATATCGTAAAGAACAGGCCTATTATCGGATATTAAGAATGGCCGTAATGGCTTTTGATCATCAGATGCGTGCATTTTTGGCATTGACCATTGCAATAAGATATGATGCAACAATGAATGAAAAATTTTTGTTTGCTTCTAAAAAAATTCTTACTCCAAAACAATATGAACAGGCTGTTATTCTCGGTCTTGCCTTTCGTTTAGCTTACACTTTATCAGGAAATATTCCTGATTTATTATTAAGAACACGGCTAAAAGTTGGTAAAAAAAAACTAACATTATATTATTTTCATCATTTAGATGCCGTAATTAGTGAAGCGGTATCTCGTCGATTAACGCGTTTGGGACAATTGATGGGATTAGAAACAAAACTAATGCCAGACCATAAATAATTAAGGTTAGCTTAATTTATTAAAAAGCGAATAAATTTTTTTATTCCATTTTTTATAAAGCTGGGGGTTGTAATTAATAATTATTGTTGCGATAAATATATTTATCGATATTAGATTAATATTTATAATAATGCCTATTTTATGCCAGTGGGTATAACTTAATAAAAAGCATGTGAGTATTAAGACGATACTGATGAGTTGGTAATATTTACGTTCTTTATAAATAGAAAAATGATTACCAAAAAGTTTATTCTGAAGTTTTGTTAAACTACTTGCAAAAAAGAATATGCTTAAGAGATTGAGTATTGTTATGATGATAATCATATGAGTAATCTTTTCCTTTTTAAGTAGGAACAAAATAGCAGTGAACACACACCAAATAGAAAAATGATACTATCTATTTTTATATAGAGATAATTTTGATGTGTTAAGGCTATTTTAAATAAAGAAAAGTTGGTTATTAAATCTAAAACTGGAAGTAATAAGCAAAGATAACTCAATATAAATAATAATTTTTTAAAAGCTTTATATGTTTTATTAAGATAGGCTGAAAGGCAACTATAGATAAAAACAGATAGGACAATAGAGAAAAAAATCCATATTTCACATGATATTCTATTTGGATAATCAATGGGAATAAGGCGATTAATCCAAAATAAAGATATAAACCCAATTAAGCTTCCCATAATTACTCCCGTATTTATTCCTTCAATCGTTTTATGGAATAAGTAGCATGTTCGATGTTCGAAGGTTTTTTCTTGATACCGATTGGAATAATATAATAAACCAAATGCAATTAAAATAATACTGCCAAAGCCCATAATGAAGTTAAGGGTTCTAAAAATCAAACCACCAGCTCGGCCTTTATGGATGCCGAAGATGACTTTTTGAGGATAACCAAAAATAGGTGATAAAGAAGTATAAGATAAAAATTGACCGGTATTTTTATCGTAACTTATAATATTTTTGAAATTTGATAAATGGCTATTTTCAGCTTCACTTATTTTAATTTCTTTAGGTGAAAAGAAGATAAAACCCGCTTTATTCTTGAAATATTGTTCAGATTTTTGAACTAATTCAAATAAATTTTGATGTGAAAGTGCAACTAAATTTTCTTTATGGCTATGAAGATTAGGTTTTGTTGGTATTAATTGAGGTGAAAAATAATGCGGTGCAACAAATAAAAATCCACTCAAGGCAATAATAAAAAGAAAAGGAAAAAAAATGATACCAATTGTCGTATGATAATTAAGTTGAACTCTTAGAGGATTAGTTTTGAGTTGCAGATTGAATAATGTTTTAAGAAAAGGCTTAAAATGCAGCACTATTCCTGTGATAAGGGTTATAATAAAAAGAGAGGAAACCAAGAGTAGAATAAATTGACCTATGGATCGGCTCATATAAAGCGTTTTATGGATAGCAGTTATTAAAGTACTGCCCGCAGTATTTCTTACAGGTATAATCGACCCTTCATGAGGATCTAAAATAATTGTTTTCCTCAATTTATTATCGATATAGCTTACATATAAAAACGGATCACGTTTTGTTGGTAAGATGATCATATTTTTGGGTTTATTCTGATTATATGTCCATATTTTGTAAGCTTGGTCGAGGGCTTTTGCTGAAAGGTCTTTGGATTGAATTTGGGAAAGTTCAGGTTGCATCCATTGTGCTATTTCATTACTGAATAATGTCAAGCAACCTGAAGTAACGATAATAAAAAGAAACCATCCACCGATAAGTCCTAGCCAACGATGAATGAATTTCATCAGGAATATTGTTTTTTGAGACATAGTATTATTTAAGAATTAATTTGATAATAATAATTATTATCAAAAAAGAAAACAAATGATAAGCTTAATTTAATACTATAGAGATTTTTTTATTTGTATAAGAGTTTAACAAATGTTTTAAAGAAGAATAAGTATAAAGAGAATAAAGTAAGTAATTTTAGTTAAGATAAAGAATTATTCAACAACACTAACAGTTGTTTCCAAGACTCTTTGAAATTGAAGTATATCTTTGTTTAAATTTTTAATTGTAGATGAGTTGCTTTCATTCAATTGTCTTTCGGCATGAAATTTAATGTAAAGTTGGTTATGTGAATATTTTATTTTAATAACTTTCCAAAGTTGATCAAGATATAAAATAATATTTCCACAATGAATGTTTTGTACAGGTATATCTCTTACATTTATTTTAGAATGCATAATATTTCCTATCATAGTGTAAGTATAGTATAAGTGTTTTGTTTATATTTATAGATTATTATTTTTTATTTATTATATTGGTTTTCTCTTAATAAAGGAATTAAAGCTATGAAATTAAAGAGTTTATAGAAAATTTTATAGGGAAATAATGATAAAAAATATTTAAATATTTATTTTTAATAATTGAAGAAACAAAATTTGTATTAAACTTTAATTAAAGTTATATTTTTAATTATGTTTTTTATAGAATTAAAAAAAATGACAGTAGAGTTACTTTTAGCCTTATTTCCTTTAATTTCTTATGGGTTGTTTATTATAGCGTTAGGTATTTTAATACTTATAAATATTTTTTTTAAAAAAAAATAGGAATTTATAATTTATTACGAATAGACTGAATAAGATTTTCGAACATTTCTGTTGTTAATAATTTAGTGCTCGTATTGTATTTTGAGACATGATAGCTATCTACTAATATTATATGTGATGTAAGTTGAAAATATTGCCCATGTTTAAATTTCATTTTTGAATTTGAATAGTTGAAACATGACAAAATATTTTTATGAGCAATAACTCCAAGTGCCAATATTATTTTTAAATTAGGCATGATATCAATTTCAGATTTAAGAAAAGGTCGGCATTTTTTTTCTTCTTGTGTTGTTGGTTTATTTTGAGGAGGAACACAACGAACAGCATTTAAAATTTTGCAATTTGTTAAGTGTAATCCGTCATTAATATGGGCTTGATATGAACCTGTTGCAAAGTTATATTTAGTGAGTGTATTGTAAAGCAAAATTCCTGCATAATCGCCTGTGAAAGGTCGACCTGATAAATTTGCACCTTTTAAACCGGGTGCTAGACCTACAATGAGGAGTTCAGAATTGTTTTCACCCCAGGTCGGAACAGGGGAGTTCCAACCTGAGGGAAATTTTTTTTTATTTTCTTCTCTAAAATTTTTAAGACGGGAGCAAAAATCACAATTAAATGTTGGTTTTAAATAAATCATAAATAAAAATAGAATTAATTAAATTATTGTTGAGCTTCATTGGGACGTCGTGTAAATTCAGGAGCAATATTCATAAGTTCAATAAATTGATCTGCTTGTCTTCTTAATTCGTCACCAATCATTGGCGGATTTGTTTTAATTGAGGATACAACTGACACACGAACACCTTGTCTTTGCACAGATTCAACCAAACGGCGTAAATCAGCGTCACCACTAAATAAAATAGCATGATCAATTTTTGGAGCAATTTCCATCATATCAACCGCTAATTCAATATCCATGCTGCCTTTAACACGACGCCGTCCCGTTTGATCAGTGAATTCACGGGCATTTTTGGTAACAAGAAGAAATCCATTATAAGCCAACCAATCAGTTAAGGGTTTTAATGGAGAATATTCTTCTGTATCCAGAACAGCAGAATAGTAATAAGCACGTATAACGTTACATTGCTTTTTAAAATAATTGAGTAAATTCCTATAATCAACGTCAAAATTTAAATTACGAGACGCAGAATAAAGATTCGCTCCATCAATAAATAAACAAACTTTTTCATTATTTTTAAAAAACATCGTTAAGCACCTTAAAAATTTTAATTGATAAGTTAAATTTAGAAAAAAAAGTTATACATAATTTGTTTTATAAGTTATATCGATATTTATATTGTTATATCATTATTCTTTTCAATGACTAGCAGCTTTCTTTCATACAAAGTAAAATATACAGATATTAGGTAATTATAAAAATTTATGATCATTATTTCAATTGGTAGTAATCTTCCTGGCATTTGGGGAAATAGTCCATATGAAATGTGTCAAAAAGCATTTTATCGACTTAATAAAAGACTTGATAATACATCAATGATTATTTCCCCTTTGTATCAAACTACACCAATTCCACTATCTTCTCAACCTTTATATATAAATGGTGTTATATTATTCAATAATTTAATCTCTTGCATGAATTTATTGTCCATTTTAAATGATTTGGAAAATGAAGCAGGTAGAAGACGTCAAAAAATTAATGAAGCACGTCCTTTGGATCTGGATATTATAGCTTATCATGATCATATTATTCATGAGCCACCCAAGCTGATTGTGCCGCATCCTCGGGCACATTTAAGAGGGTTTGTTTTATATCCTTTAAGGGATGTTTTACCTAATTGGGTTCATCCAGAAAATAAAAAATCAATTGATACGCTTATCAAGGAGCTCCCTGATGGTCAGGGAATTGAACGTTATAATTGATTTTTATAAAAGAGTATGATATTAGTTAACCCCTTTGATTTAGGAGAAAACTTAATGGCACGTGTTACTGTAGAAGATTGTGTTGAAAAAATTCCTAACCGTTTTGAATTAGTCCTTTATGCTTCACAAAGGGCACGTAATATTTCAAGAGGCGAAGCACTGACAATAGATAGAGATAATGACAAAAATCCGGTTATAGCTTTACGTGAAATAGCCGAAGAAAAAATTGATCTTTCTTCTATTAAAAATGATATTATTCGTTCTTTAACTCGTGCACCTGAACCTGAAACAGTTGAAGAGGAAGTCGCTGATCTTATTCCTGCTGAAAAAAATATTTTCGGATTACATGATGTTTCTTTGGATGAAGAAAAGCAAGAAAAATCTAAAAATTCTTTTGAAAATATTAACCAGATTATGCATGAATTAGATCGCCGCCGTTCTGCGTCAGAAAAGAAAGAAGAATAATTTACTTTTCTTTTTATAAAATTATAATCTATAAAATTAGAAAGGGTGTCATTTAATTTTTTGGGTTATAAGTGGAAAAAATTAGTTTTCCTATTGCTTTGAGTGAAAGCAATCAAATAGATTGTGCTGGGTTAATTGAACGTATACGGAGATATGATCCAGAAGCCGATGTTGTTAACGTTGAAAAAGCTTTTCGAATATCAGTACAGGCACATGAGCAACAATTCCGTGATAATGGTGCTCCTTATATAACGCATCCTTTGGCTGTTGCGAATATTTTGGCAAGTATGAAGGTGGATATTGCTTCCATTATTACAGGTTTATTACATGATACAATTGAAGACACTTCAATTACTAGAGAATTTATTGAAAAAGAATTTGGCAGAATTGTTGCTGATCTCGTTGATGGTGTTACTAAACTTACCCGATTAGAAATTCAATCCGATAAAACGAAGCAAGCGGAAAATTTTCGTAAACTTGTTTTGGCAATGTCAAAGGATATACGTGTTTTAATTGTGAAACTTGCTGATCGATTACATAATATGCGAACCTTACATTATGTACAAAGATTAGATCGTCGGCAACGCATTGCACGGGAAACGATGGATATTTATGCACCTTTGGCCGAACGTATAGGTATGGATAATGTCAAAAGGGAGTTGCAAAATATTGCTTTTTCAGTTTTAGAGCCAGAAGCAGATGCATCTATTAAGGCACGTTTAAATTTTTTACGGGGACAGGGTGCGGATATTATCGAAGAGGTATGCGCCGAATTAAAATTAATTTGTCAAAAAGCTGGTTTAAAAAATGTTGAAGTAACAGGTCGTGAAAAATCTTGTTATTCGATATGGGAAAAAATGCAAAGAAGACAAGTTACTTTTGAGCAATTATCTGATATTATGGCTTTCCGCATTATTGTTAATACAAAAGAAGAGTGTTATACAGCATTGGGAATCGTGCATAGTCATTATCCTGTTGTTGCTGGAAGATTCAAGGATTATATTTCAGCTCCTAAAGCTAATGGATATCAAAGTATTCATACTGGTGTAACTTTGCGTTTCCCACGTAATCAGAAAATAGAAATTCAAATCCGAACCAAAGAAATGCATGATATTGCAGAAAATGGTGTTGCTTCTCATTGGATTTATAAACAACTACCTATTTTAAACAAAAATGATAAAAATGGTGATCAAGTTACAGGCATTGTTTCAAAAATGAAAAAACTACGTTGGGTACAGGATCTTTTGGAGATTTTAGAAGATTCTTCGGCACCTGATGAATTTTTAGAAAATACTAAACTTGAACTTTATCAAGATCTAGTGTTTTGTTTTACACCTAAAGGTGAGCTTATTCAGTTACCGAGAGGTGCTACTCCTGTTGATTTTGCCTATGCTGTTCATAGTCAGGTTGGTGATCGCTGTGTCGGTGCCAAGGTAAATGGACGATTAATTCCCTTACGACAAAAACTAAAAAATGGTGACCAGGTAGAAATTATGACAGCAAGAGAGGGTAATCCTTCCCTATCTTGGGAGCGATTTGTTGTTACGGGAAAAGCCCGGGCTCGAATTCGTCACTTTATTATGAACCGACAGAAAGAATTGAAAATAGAGACAGGACGGGTTGCATTAGCAAAAGCTTTCCGTCAAGAAGGAGTTGATGGTTCACAAAAAATTCTTGAATCTATTTTAAAAAATATAAAACAGAATTCTCTTAATGATTTATATATCGCTGTAGGTAGCGATAATTTATCTGCAAAGGATGTTGTGTATGCGGCTTATCCAGAATTAAAACCGCTTAAACGTGCCCCCCGATTTGTTCCTGGTTTAAGTGATATAGTACGCAATACTCCTCAAAATAAAAATAATGAAGATCATAAATTTATCTCTCCATTAAAAGGTATGGATAAAGGTATTATTGTTCATTTTGCTGGTTGCTGTCATCCTATTCCTGGGGATGATATTGTTGGTATTGTTGCTACAGGTAAAGGAATCACAATTCATCGTAAAGATTGTGCAACTTTAAATAGTTTTGCAGCTACCCCTGAACGTTTTATGAGTTTGGACTGGGATTATAATATTCTTAATCAGATTAATCATCAAAAAAATTATATTGCCAGAGTGAAAATTGTAACAGAAAATGACAATTCAATTTTAGCAACGATTGCTAATCGAATTGTGCAATATGAAGCATCTTTGATAAACTTAAAAATTATCAACCGTCATATGGATTTTATTGAAATTTTGATTGATGTTGAAATTAAGGATGTCAATCATTTAAATCAAGTCATCAGCGGTTTGCAAATGGTGAAAGGTATTGTTCATGTTGAACGTTCGCGTTGATGATAAATAAAGGAAAAAAATGATTATAGGGATAGGTTCAGATATATGCGATATTCGTCGTATCGAAAAAGTCATTGTCCGTCATCAGGAACGTTTTATTAACCGAATTTTTACACGAATAGAGATCAAAACAGCTGAAATGCGACATGAAAAGTTAAAATACGGAACTTATGCTAAACGTTGGGCTGCGAAAGAAGCTTGTGCCAAAGCATTGGGAACTGGTTTTACTGAAGAGGTTTTTTATAAAGATATAGAAGTTATCAATGATAAAAATGGTAAACCTTCTTTACAGTTATATAATGGTGCTTTAAAAGCATTACAAAATCGTATTTATAAAAATAAAAAAACAAATATTTTATTAACAATAACGGATGATTATCCTTATGCTCTTGCTTATGTTATTATTGAGATGCTCTCTCTTGATAATTTTGATAAATAAAAATATATGCGTGTAACCCGCTTGATTAATAATATATTTTTGCTAGGTGAAAATTTTAACAAGTTAGTGTTTTGTATGGAAAATAAACAAGATAATAAAATTAATAACGTAGAAAAAAAGCAAGATAATGCGGCGCCTGCTTCATTTTGGCATCAAGTAAAAGAATTATTTTCAACAATTATTATTGGTGGACTTATAATTCTTGTCTTACGCATATTTTTATTTGAGCCTTGTAATATTCCATCAGGATCGATGATTCCAACGTTGCAGATTGGTGATTACATATTTGTAAGCAAATATAGTTATGGGTATTCGCGTTATTCTTTACCTTTGTATCACCCTGATATCAAAGGAAGAATTTGGTACAAAGCTCCTGAAAGAGGAGATGTGGCGGTTTTTAGAAGTACGAAACCTCCTTATGATTATTATGTAAAAAGAATTATTGGGTTGCCAGGGGATACAATTCAGGTTCGGGATAGTGTATTGTATATTAATGGGAAAGCTGTTGAACGCCTGTTAAAAGGGAATTACCAGTATCACGAAAATGCTTATGATCCTGAACAAGTTCATTATTTATATACGGAAGCTTTACCAAGTAATAATAAAATTGTAAAGCATGAAATCCTACAGAAAATAGTGTCAGATTATGAACAAGAACCATATTTATCAAATGGCGAATTAAATGTTAACAATACAATAATTTATAAAGTTCCCGATGGTCATTTCTTTGCGATGGGGGACAATCGTGAACATAGTGCTGATAGTCGTTTTATAGATCGTAATTCACCAGATTATCTTGGGTATGTGCCTATTGATCATTTAATTGGTAAAGTACAATTTGTATTTTACTCTTATGATGCTTTTCATCCTGTATGGCAATTTTGGTATTGGCCTATTGAAATTCGTTGGAATCGACTATTCAAAGTTATAAAATGATAAAATTAAAAGAAAATATTCTTAATGTTTCTGAAAAAAAATTAGAGGAAAAGTTAAGATATGAATTCAAGAATAAAAAAATATTTCGTAAAGCACTTACTCATAGATCTGCTGTTTATGAACAAAAGTATGCGCATAAAAAAAAGAAAAGAGCCCGATCTAATGAACGATTGGAGTTTATTGGGGATCGTGTTTTAGGTTTAGTTATGGCAGAATGGTTATTGGAAAGATATCCTAATGAACAAGAAGGAGATCTTGGGCCTCGGCATGCTTATCTTGTGTCTAAAATCGTTTTGGGGAAAATAGCGAAAAGTTTAGAACTGCATAACTGCATTCATGTGGCATCACATGAGGAAAAAGTTGGTGTTAATTATACAGAAAGCGTTTTGGCGGATGCTGTTGAAGCCATTTTAGGGGCAATGTATTTGGATGGAGGGTTAACTCCAGTTAGAAATTTTGTTCGTAAAGCATGGATAGGAATTATGAATGCACAGGCTTTACCTCCAAAAGATGCTAAAACAACTTTACAGGAATGGTTGCTTACAAGAGGTTTGCCTTTGCCTGTTTATGAATTGGTTTCGCAAAACGGACCTTCACATACGCCAGTTTTTGTTATTTGTGTTAAGGCACAGGATGTTGAAGGTGTTGGAAAGGGTGGAAATAAAAGGAATGCTGAAAGTGCTGCAGCCAGAGATTTGTTAAATAAATTACAAAAATAGGATATTATAGAATGCGTTGTGGTTTTGTTGCGTTAATTGGTGCACCGAATGCTGGAAAATCAACTTTATTAAATCAGATGGTGGGGGCAAAATTATCCATTGTAAGTTCAAAAACTCAAACAACAAGAATGAGAATTCTTGGGATTGTAATGCATCAACAATCACAGATTTTATTAATAGATACGCCGGGCATTTTTAAACCAAAAAGGCGCTTGGATGAGTTAATGGTTTCTAATGCTTGGAACGGAGCAGTTGATTCAGACATAACTTTGTTTATTTTGGATGTGCATAAAGGATTAAATGAGGAAATTTACTTAATTATCAATAAATTAAAAGATATAACACGTCGAATTTGGTTGGTGTTAAATAAAATTGATAAAATTGTGCCGCAAAAACTTTTGCCCTTAACGCAACAAGTTAATCAATTATTACCCATTGAGCGAAATTTTATGGTTAGTGCAAAGAAAGGTAGTGGTATTAATGATTTGCTCGATGCTTTAGCCCAAGATATTCCGGAAGGTCTTTGGTTATATCCTAAGGATGATTTAACTAATTTACCAGATCGATTATTGGCAGCGGAAATTGTTCGTGAACAAATTTTCATGCTTACTCATGAAGAAATACCCTATGCTGTGACTGTTGAAACAGAAAGTTTTAAGGAAAGAAAAGATCATTCTATTCGTATAGATCTTGTTATTTATGTCTCTAAACCCAATTATAAACCAATTATAATTGGTTTTCAGGGAAGAAAAATACGTATGATCGGTGAGCGATCACGAAAAGAGATTTCTCGTTTATTAGAGCGTTCATGTCATATTTTCATTACGGTCAAAGAAAGAAAAGGATGGGATCGTGAAAATAATAGATTAAAGGCAATAGGACTTGATCTTTCCTAGGATTTATCGATAAAAAATTATTTTCATTCTTTTAAAATCTTGATGGCTGATATATTATCTTTATCCACTTTTAAAATATTTATAATGTGAATTTATAATGATTTCTTCAATAAAAATTAATCCTAAACGTGTTTTATTAAAAATTTCAGGTGAAGCTTTATTAGGTGATGTTCATTACGGAATTGATCCCAAAGTAGCGAATACAATTATTCAAGATGTTGCCAATGTTGTTAAAGCAGGTATAGAGGTTTGTCTAGTTATTGGAGGAGGTAATATATTTCGTGGTATGACCGCATCCGCCAGAGGAATTGATCGCGTTCATGGTGATTATGCCGGAATGTTAGCTACAGTCATTAACGCTGTTGTTCTTCATAATGTTTTTGAAGACCATTCCATTAAAAGCTGTATAATGTCAGCGATTGAGATACCTCAAATTGCAGAAAATTATGTCCGTGATCGTGCAATAGGATATATTAAACAAGGCAGAGTAATTATTTTTGCGGGTGGAATAGGTAATCCGTATTTTACAACAGACACGGCGGCAGCCTTGCGTGCTATTGAGATGAAATGTGATCTCATGCTAAAAGGTACACAAGTTGATGGTGTTTATGATTCTGACCCAAAGAAAAATCCAAATGCAAAACGATATGATGAGATTACATATTCAGAAGCTTTAATTAATGGTTTGTCTATTATGGACGCAACAGCTTTTAGTTTGGCACAAGACAATCATTTACCTATGATTGTATTTAATATGCATAAAGAAGGTAATTTTGAAAAAGTATTATTGGGAAATGGTGTGTGTACTAAAGTAATTGCTTCTGACTCATATCAGAAGTAAAAATAAATAATTCAATTTAAATTTTAAAGGTGTTAACGTGGTAGACGATATTAATGATTTAAAGCAGGATTTGACGCGACGTATGCAAGGGGCCATTGAGGCTTTTAAACATGATTTAGCTGGATTGCGTTCTGGACGTGCGATACCAGCTTTATTGGAACCTATTCGTGTTGATGCTTATGGAAGTACAACGCCTATTACTCAAGTTGCATCTATTACAGCTCCTGAATCAAGAATGTTGTCGGTTCAAGTTTGGGATAAAACTTTGGTGTCTGCAGTTGATAAAGCAATAAGAGAGAGTGGCTTGGGATTAAACCCAATTCCTAATGGTCAATTAATTCGAGTTCCTATTCCTCAATTAACAGAGGAAAGACGTAATGAAATGGTCAAGGCTGCTAGCCGTTATGCAGAAAATGCTAAGATTGCCGTGCGTGGAGTGCGTCGGGATGGAATGGATAAAACTAAAGCGTCAGAGAGAAAAGGTGAAATTAGTAAGGACGATGTAAAAGACTGGTCTGATGAAATTCAAAAAATTACCGATCAATATGTCAATAAAATTGATGAAATTTTTGTCGATAAAGAACGCGATATTAAACAAGTATAATAAACCTTAGCAGGGTTAGGTTATTTATTAATGGTTTTGCCTACTGTTCAAAATACAGTTGAAGCATTTGCTCCAATAAAAAAAAGCGAATTTCCTCAACATGTTGCCATTATCATGGATGGTAATAGTCGTTGGGCCGAAGCCCGTGGTCTTCCAAGAATAGCTGGTCATCGGGCAGGGGCTCAATCGGTAAAGCAAGCTGTTGAATATGCAGTAGAAAAAAAAATTAAATGGTTGACGTTATTTGCCTTTTCCTCAGAGAATTGGCAAAGACCACCTCAAGAAATATCTGATTTAACAGGACTGTTAAAATATTATCTTAAAAATGAAGTTCAAAAACTTAATAAACAAAAAATTCGTATTCGAGTAATTGGGGATATTACGCGTTTTGATACATCATTACAAAAAGAATTGCGTGCTGTAGAAACATTAACGAAAAAGAATGATACGCTTATTTTGACTCTGGCGCTATCTTATGGTGGAAGAGGTGAAATTGTTCAGGCTGTTAAGAATGTATGTCAGGATATATTGAATAAGCACGCTGATATTGAGAAATTGTCGGAAAGTATTTTTGCTTCTTATTTATTTACAATGGATATACCAGATCCAGACTTGATTTTAAGAACAAGTGGTGAATGTCGTTTATCCAATTTCCTTTTATGGCAGGCTGCTTATTCAGAGTTGATATTTATTGATACACTTTGGCCAGATTTCAATAAAGAAGAATTTAGAAAAGTTATCAATATCTACGTTCGTAGAGAACGACGTTTTGGTAAAAGACCAGGATTAAACGTTAGTGATAAATAAACAATCATCTTGGCAAGATTTACCTTTACGGATTATTTCTGCCTTTATCATAATTCCAGTTGCATTTGTTTGTATTATATGGGGTGGTTGGTATTATATAGGAATGATTGCAGTCATCAGTTTTATAATGGCCCTTGAATGGGAAATGCTATTTAAAGTTAATCATAAAAATTTTACAGGAATTCTCTTTTTATTTTGGACTTTAATTGCTTATTGCGCTGCACTTAAGGGAATGTGGTTTCAAGCAATTATAATTTTATTAGGTTTTTCTTTTATTTTTGGTCCTCAACTATGGTTGGGATCTTCTATTATTGGGTTAGCTGGTCTTTCCTTATTATGGTTGCGTTTTATGACAGGGTTTCAAGCTGGAATGATTATTTGGATTATATCTGTTGTGATCGCCAGCGATAGTTGTGCCTATCTTGTCGGGAAATTGCTCGGTGGTCCTAAATTAATACCTTCGATATCTCCTGGAAAAACATGGTCAGGAGCAATAGGAGGATTAATTGGTGCAGGATTAATCGGCGCCTTGTTAATTGGTTATTTTAATCATGGTGTTATTCAAGCTTATGGAATAGGGGCTGTTTTGGGGATGGTGATCGGTATTGTTGCCCAAATTGGTGATTTGCTTGAAAGTAAATTGAAACGTGTATTAGGTGTTAAGGATTCTGGAAAAATTATACCTGGTCATGGGGGCGTTTTGGATCGATGTGACGCTTTATTGGCAGTATCAATTTTTGTTGCATTTTTATGTTTAATTCTACCGTCTAATATTTATAGTGTAGAGTGGAATGGTGGTTTAGCTACATCTAAATATTTAATTATAAATTCAATCCCAAATGTTCCTTTGTATATTTTTAGATAAGCATAAGTTCAGTATAAAATTTAGATACCATAAGGATTATTTAGAAATGAAAACTATTACGATTTTAGGTTGTACGGGTAGTATTGGTTGTTCAACTATTGATCTTCTTTTACAGGATGAAAATTCATTCAAGATCGTAGGATTAATTGGCGGTAAAAATGTAAAAAAACTGGCGAAACAAGCAATCAAATTACGTTCAGAATATGCCATTATTGCTGATGAGACATTTTTACCAGAACTTAAAGACCTTTTATCATCATATCCTATTAAAGTGATGGGTGGACGGCAATCCGTCTTGGAGGTTGCTTCTATTCCTGTGGATTGGACGATGGCTGCCATCACGGGAGCTATAGGGTTAGAGCCAACATTGGCGGCGGTAAAAAATGGTCGTTATGTTGCGTTGGCTAATAAAGAAGCTTTGGTTTCAGCAGGTGATGTTATGCTGAAAGCCGTTAAGGATGCGGGGACGACCTTATTACCTGTTGATTCAGAACATAATGCAATTTTTCAATCGATGGCGGATAAACAATATCATGCTATTGAAAGAATTATATTAACCGCATCTGGAGGGCCTTTTCGGCAATTTACTTTGGATGAGATGAAGAATGTAACTTTAAAACAGGCTTTGAAACATCCTACATGGGCAATGGGTGCTAAAATTACCATAGATTCAGCCACTATGTTTAATAAAGGTCTGGAAATTATTGAAGCAGCTCGTTTATTTTCAATACCTGAAAATAAAATTGATGTCATCGTTCACCCTCAATCTGTTATTCACAGTATGGTTCAATATGAAGATGGAAGTATAATTGCACAATTAGGAACGCCTGATATGCGAATACCAATTGCCCATACTTTAGCATGGCCAAAAAGGATGCACTCCAATGTTGAACGTTTAGATCTTGCTAAAGTATCTAAATTAGAATTCGAAGCCCCTGATAAAGTAAGATTCCCAGCATTAAGATTGGCTCGTGAAGCCTTGAAAGCTGGGAAATGTTCACCAACTATTTTATCAGCAGCCAATGAAATTGCAGTGGATGCGTTTTTACATGAAAAAATTCATTTTCTTGATATCGCCGTTTTGGTTGAAAGCGTCATGCAAAAACTTGGTGCTCCGCAAGCAAATACACTTAATGATGTTTTGCATTGGGATTTAGAAGCACGGTATCGTGCCAAAGAATGGTTGAAAACGCATTAATATAGAAGGATTGAATGGGTAAGGTAGATTAGCATGCATGCATTTTTAATAACGATTATATCATTTGTTTTTGTATTGGGAGTGCTTGTATTCATTCATGAACTTGGACATTATTTAGCCGCACGTTGGCGTGGAGTTCATGTGGATGTGTTTTCAATAGGGTTTGGTAAACCACTTTATTGTTGGCACGATAAAGTAGGAACAGAATGGCGTATTTGTCCTATTCCTTTAGGTGGTTTTGTTAAACCTCATGGATTTGAAAATCCAGAAGATGCAACAGAAGAACAAAAATTACATTGGATCTCTGGAAAAACTTTTTATGACAAACCTGTATTAGATCGATCCATTGTCATTCTAGCAGGGCCATTATTTAATTTTATTTTGGCAGTTTTTTTGTTCACCGGATTATTTATTTTTTCGGGAAAACCTTACATTAAACCTATTGTCAATGATGTTTTGCCCAATAGTGCGGCTAGCCTAGCAGGAATTCAATCAAAGGATATAATTATTCAATTGGGTAATTTGAAAAATCCAGACGCCCAAAACCTTATTATTTTTGCTCAGCAACATCCTGGTTTATCTACATCTATAGTTGTTGCAAGGGCGGGTAAAGAGGTTACTTTACCCATTACGATTTTTCCTAAAAATAAAAATAATAAAATTATTGGACAATTAGGAATAAGTATTGGCCTTACAACTACTGAAAAACATAAATTGTCTATAGTAAAAGCTTTTAAAGAAGGTATTTATGCAACCTGGTATACAACTAAAAATATCACAATTGGGTTGGGACAACTTGTAACCGGTCAGCATTCCATCAAAGAGATGGGAGGATTTATAGGTATTGCTCAGGCTTCTGGACAATATGCTGAACATGGGTTTGATTATTTGATAGAGTTTATGGCTTTGTTATCAGTAAATTTGGGATTGGTTAATCTTTTACCGATTCCAATGCTTGATGGTGGACGTTTGTTATTTTATCTTATTGAGGCGGTTTGTCGAAGACCTGTTCATAAATCCATACAGATATGGGCGTTTCAAATAGGGTTCGGATTGATTTTAATGTTATTCTTGATTACAGCTTATAACGATATTTCCCGTTTAGGTCTTTTAAACTGGTTTACAAGTCACAGTCGATAAATTCTATACATTTTTATTCATCAAAAACTTGTAAAAGTGAATAAAAATCGTTACCCCTTTATGTATAGAAATAAAATTTGATTTAATTGTTATATTTCTTGTGATATTGAATTGAATGGATTTGTTTTGGTAATAAAGGGTGACTGATTTGTCCGGTAAACGTTCGGCATTGTTTGCTTCTGTATGTATAATTCCGTTTATATGTGTATCTTTGAATGCACAGGTGACTAGTAAAAATTCATATGCAACTTCTTCTCATAGAAAAGCGGATAATCATCATAATCAAATTAAAAAAGCCCGTCATAAAAAGGGATCTGTCAATAAGCAGGTCACTAAGCAAAGGGGCGTTATACAATCCATTCAAGTATATGGAAATGATCGTGTAGAGACACCTACCGTACTTTCATATATGCTTGCCCAACCAGGTGATCTTTTCAATAAGGATTTATTGGATCGTTCATTAAAGACACTTTATGCTACAGGGTTGTTTAAAGATATAAGCCTGCATCGTTCTGGTAATATTTTACAAATTCGAGTGATTGAAAACCCTATTATCAATCGTGTAGCTTATGAAGGAAATAGAAAGTTAAAAGATAGTGATATTCAAAAATATACATCTTTAAGGGCAAGATCCGTATATTCTCCCTCCTTAATTGCATCAGATCGTCAACGTATTTTGGCTATGTACGGTGCAAAGGGACGATATTCAGTTACTGTTACGCCTCAAATCATCAATTTATCCCATAATCGTATTGATGTAATTTATAATATTGATGAAGGTCCTAAAACATTAATCAAAAAATTGGCTTTTGTTGGTAATCATGCTTTTAGTGAAGCACGGTTAAGTCAAGTTACTTCTTCTAAAGAAGCTGCTTGGTATCGATTCTTTTCATCTTCTGATCAATATAATCCTGAACGTGTACGGTATGATGCAGAATTGATCAGGCGGTTTTATTTACGTAATGGATATGTCGATTTTAAAATGATTAATGCGACGGGTGAATTATCTCCTGATCACAAATCATTCTATGTTACCTATACTATGGAAGAAGGACCTCAATACCGTTTAGGTAAAGTAGATGCTCGTTCGAATGTTGAAAACGTAACAGCTGAAAAAGTTCGAGAAATGGTTCCTGTTCATAAAGGGCAAATTTATGATGGTAAAGAAATTGATGATCTTGCGAAAGATATTCAAGAAACTTTACAATCAGAAGGTCATCCTTTTGCTGTTGTAAGACCTGAAATTGCACGTAATCCAGAAAAGAAAATTGTTGATTTACTTTTTGATGTTATGGAAGGCCCGCGGGTTTACGTTGAACGGATTGACATTAATGGCAATACTGTTACTCAAGATAAAGTAATTCGTAGAGAACTTCCAGTTGCTGAAAACGATCCGTTTACTGATACAACTGAAAAATATATTAAAGAATCTACTGAGGATTTAGGGTATTTTAAAACGGTTAAAGTTGAAAAAAGTAAAGGGTCTGCCCCTGATAAGCGTGTAGTAACCGTTAATATTCAAGAAAAACCAACCGGTGAATTTTCATTGGGTGGTGGTTATTCGACAGATTCCGGTGTGTTAGGTAATATTGGACTAAGACAGCGTAATTTTCTTGGCACGGGTGTTGATGCTGGTATCAATGGCACGATGGCCTATTATGCACGTCAAGCTGATTTCTCCATTACAGATCCTTATTTTTTAAATCGAAATATGGTGGCTGGTATAGATATTTTTTATATCGAAAATAATTATCAGACCTATCAGAATTATGCCGAAAATCGGTATGGTGCGACTTTCCGAATTGGATATGCATTCAATAATGTTCTGTCGCAACAATGGACATATTCAATTATGGAAAGAAGGGTTCATAATATTTGGGGTAAATCTTCATTCTATATTCTTGATCAAAAAGGATATTCTTTTTTATCCCAGATTGGTACAACCATTACTTATGATACGCGTGATTCTCGTATGAATCCGCATAACGGAACCATGGTACGTTTGGGTGGTGATTTTGCTGGTGTCGGTGGTGATACAAAATATGTTCGTGGTAAAATTGATGCGGCTCAATATTTCCCTCTTGATGATTTGACTGGGAATCGCGACTGGACATTCAGTCTGAGTGGCGGTGCTGGATATATAAGTGATATTTCAGGACATAATCATCGTAGCGTTATTGATAACTTTTATCTTGGAGGTAATAATCTTCGTGGTTTCTATGATGGTGGTGTAGGACCAAGAACGCATGCAATTAGCCATGTTGTTGAAGGTAAGCCACATGGTGAAGAAGATTTTTTGGGCGGTCGTTTTATGTATACAGCTTCAGCTCAGGTTAATTTTCCATTGCCTGCTTCCCGAGATTTAGGATTGATGGGACGTTATTTTGTTGATATGGGTGCATTAGGTGGTATGCGTGTAAAACGTCGGTATACGAATAAACAAACGGACGGTGATCGATATACACCAATTTGGGGTAATACAATGACACCACGTGTCAGTACCGGTGCAGGTGTTTCATGGAAAAGTCCATTTGGTATGTTGAATGTTGATGTTGGTGTTCCAATTGTTAAACAGAGACGTGACCGTGTACAATTATTAAGATTTGGTTTTGGACAACAGTTTTAAGGATCTATGATGAAAAATAAATTTAAAGTTACTTTGGTAGTCACAAGCTTATTAATAGCTCCTTCCCTTGCTGGAATATATAAGTCTGCATATGCTGCAGATGAAAATAATGGATGGTTTATTCCAAAAGGAAGCCAAACAAAACCTACTGCAGTTAATAATTCTCCGAAACTAGCCAAACGTGTGGTTACCAAAGCTGTTCCTGTTACATCTGTTCCGGAAGCTGATGAAACTGATGAGGCAGATATGCAAAACCAAAACCAGCCTGTTTTACCTTTGCCTCCAATACCAACACCTGCTCCTATGGCTAAATCGAATCCTCCACCACCTGTAGTTGTCGGGGTTATCAGCGTTCCTGACGTAATGCGGGAATCTACGGCTTATTTAGAAGCATCTAAGTTATTAGAAGCTAGAAGAGATAATTTGCAACAAGATGTCCAAAAAGAACAAAAAATCTGGCGTTCAGAGCAACAGCATATTCAAGCAAAAGCTCGAACCATGACATCTGAACAAATTCAAGCGCGTGCACGTCAATTGCAATCACGAGTTTTGAAAGCTCAAAAAGATTTTCGTAATCGTAGCCGTATAATTCAAGAGGCGGCTCAAGTTTCATTCGGACAAATTGAACGTGAACTAATTCAAATTATCCAAAATGTAGCTGCTAGTCATAATATGAATTTAGTTTTGCACCGTGAACAAATTGCTTTAAGTGCAAATGAATTAGATATTACAAATGATGTTGTAAAAGAATTAAATAAAAATCTACCTTCTGTTTTTGTTCCTGCAGCAAATGTTGATCCTGAAGAGCTTGCTAAAAGTGGAACAATGCCAACAACAGCTAATCCAGATATAACCTCTAAAAATCCAACAAAAACAGTGGAAACCAAAAAAACTACTAAATAATTCTAATTAAAAATTATATAAGTGTTATAAAAGTGGCTTTTGAAAATATAAATAATTGTACAGGTGATTCACGTTTTTTTAAAAAATCAACGCCTATAGCTTTGGAACAAATTGTTAAAACATCAAAAGTTGAATTTGTTCCTTCAAAAATTAAATCTGAAAAAAATTTAAAATTAACAGGGATTGCACCTTTACAATCGGCTAAACAGAATGAAGTTAGTTTTCTTGATAATAAACGGTATATTGATCTGTTATCAAAAACAAAAGCTGGATTAATTATTGTATCACCAGCTTTTTCCGATAAAGTTCCTAGTCACTCTCATGCCTTGATTACTTCAAATCCCTATTTAGAATGGGCACGGATTGCTTCACTTTTTTATCCAAAAACTTTGGCTAATCCTGGTATTCATTCAACGGCCTTTATTGATTCATCAGCACAAATTGATGAAAATGTTGAAATTCAGGAATTTGTTGTTATTAAAGCAAATGTTAAAATTGGTAAAGGCTCTATTATTGGTTCCCATACAGTAATTGAACAAAATGTTGAAATTGGAGAAAATTGCCGAATTGGAAGTCATGTTTCTTTGAGTTATGCTATCTTAGGAAATAGAGTAACCTTATTTTCTGGTGTTCGAATTGGACAAGATGGCTTTGGTTTTGCCGTAGGGGATGAAGGCTTTTTTAGTGTTCCCCAAATTGGTAGGGTTATATTAGATGATGATGTGGAAATAGGTTCAAATTCAACAATTGATCGTGGTTCAGTTAAGGATACTTATATTGGGGCAGGTTCAAGAATTGATAATTTAGTTCAAATAGGGCATAACGTCCAAATGGGTAAATGTTGTATTGTGGTTGCACAAGCGGGAATATCAGGTTCTACGCAACTTGAGGATTACGTAACAATAGCTGCTCAAGCTGGATTGATTGGTCATATTCGTATTGGGAAACATGCAAAGATTGGTGCACAATGTGGTGTAATGTCTGATATTGAAGCAAAATCAGAAGTTATTGGTAGCCCTGCTATGCCTTTTAAAGAATTTTTTAGAAACATTGCTTTTCTAAGGCGACTTGTGAAATCATCCCATAAAAGTAAAAATTAATTTTTATGAAAAATAAATATTGATTAGATAAAAACTATAAAACTATCGTCTAAATATTGAGTGGTTAAAGAACGTGAATAAAGAAATAGAAAATTTTGGTAATCAACCTATTAAAACAAATGATCCAAAAAAAATACCATTGATTGATATTGAAGGGATCATGAAATGTATACCTCATCGATATCCTTTTTTATTGATTGATAGGATTGTTGAAGTTGTTATAGGTGAGTCAGCAATAGGCCAGAAAAATGTTTCTGTTAACGATAATTTTTTTCAGGGACACTTTCCGAGCCACCCTGTAATGCCTGGCGTTTTGATTATCGAATCGATGGCACAAACAGCTGCCGTATTAGTTGTAAAAACGCTTGGGAAAGAATTTGAAGGCAAGCTTGTTTATTTCATGACTGTTGAAAATGCTAAATTCAGAAAACCTGTTGTACCAGGGGATCAATTACTTATTAATGTTACAAAAATACGTAATCGAGGGTTAGTTTGGAAATTCCGTGCTGTAGCTACGGTGAATGGTATTTCTGTAGCCGAAGCATCATTTAGTGCTATGATCTTGGATAAATTTTAAAAATAACTAAATTATAAGAAATAAAACTTAATATTTTGTATTAAATTGTACATTTTTTATAATTGGTTAATTAAGGGGATGGAGGAAACTCTGAAAAAACAATTGAAAAATAATAATCCCTCTCAAAGTAATCATATCCATCCATCAGCAATCATTTCTGCTACAGCTAAATTGGGGTATGGAATATATATCGGACCTTGGTGTATTATAGGGGATGAGGTTGTTATTGAAGATGGTGTGCGTTTAATTTCCAATGTTATAGTTGAAGGTAAGACAGTATTAGGAAAAGATTCAGTTTATTATCCTTTTACTACTATAGGTTTAGCCCCTCAAGATTTAAAATATAAAGGGGAATCAACATCTTGTGTGATTGGAGCCAGATCTATTGTTCGTGAACAAGTAACCATTCATCGTGGTACAGTTAATGGCAATGGTATCACACAAATAGGATCCGATTGTTTAATAATGGTTAATTCTCATATCGCTCATGACTGTTTTGTAGGGGATAGGGTTATTATTGTTAATAATGTTGTTCTTGGGGGACACGTTTTTATTGACAGTGATGCTCGAATAATGGGATGTGCTGCTATTCATCAATTTGTAAGAATTGGAAAAGGTGCCTTGGTTGGGGGTGTAACAGGTGTAGAATCTGACGTTATTCCTTATGGCAGTGTAATTGGTAATCGTGCACGTTTAGTTGGAATGCACTGGGTATGGTTAAAAAGAAATGGTGTAAAAAGTGAAGAGTTACATATTTTAAGAAGTGTTTATCGTTTTCTTTTTTTAAAAGATGTGGAGAACGAATATATTTTTGATGAAAGACTTAGGATAGTTAACGAAAAATATGGCCACATAACACGTGTTAAGGAAATTCTTGACTTTATTCAAAATCCAAGCCGCAGAGGATTAGTAAAAGTTGGTCGTATGATAAATTCCTTTGACAATGAAGATTAATAAACTAAATGGATAACAGTAAAAAAAATCCAGTATTAGGTATTTTAGCAGGTGGGGGTCCCTTACCCGGACAAGTTGCAAAAGCTGCAAAAGAAAAAGGTTATTCGGTTTTTATTGTCGCATTTCAGGATTTTGCTGATCCTAATGTTATTTCTAGTTGGCCTCATAAAACGATAAGACTTGCAGCAGCTGGTCAAATTTTATCTGCATTACGCAAAAATAACTGCAAAGAAATAGTTTTAATTGGTCCAGTTAAGCGTCCATCTTGGATAGATTTACGACCAGATGCAGAAGGCATAAAAATTCTTGGAAAGTTAGGAAAGACTCTATTTGCGGGTGATGATGGTTTATTAGCCTCTCTTGTTCGTATTTTTAAA
This sequence comes from uncultured Commensalibacter sp., assembly GCA_946699565.1. Taxonomy (GTDB): domain Bacteria; phylum Pseudomonadota; class Alphaproteobacteria; order Acetobacterales; family Acetobacteraceae; genus Commensalibacter. Next base: position 28,362 of record CAMPDW010000010.1, read on the forward strand.
GAAGAAGGCTTTCAGGTAAAAGGTGCACATGAATTTCTTCAACCTGAATATGAGGGAATTTTAGGTAATGTTTTTCCTGATCAGCAAGCTTTAAAAGATATAGCCAAAGGTATAAAAATTAATCAAGCTTTGGGTAAATTAGATATAGGACAAGCCTGTATTATTCAAAATGGTTTGGTCATAGCAGTTGAGGCTATGGAGGGAACGGATGCTATGTTAAAACGAGCAAAAGAATGCCAACAAATAGGCTTGGGTGGAGTATTAGTGAAACAGGTTAAACCTAATCAAGAAAGAAATGCTGATATGCCAACTATTGGTTCTCAAACCGTATATAATGCTTATCAGTCAGGATTAAAAGGTATAGCTTTTGAAGCAGAAGGAACTTTATTAATACAAAAACAAGAAATGATTTCAATTGCAAATCAAAAAGGTTTATTTTTACTTAGTTATAATCCTGTAACTTTTAAACAAAAATACATAGATAGGGATAATTAAATGTCAATGTTTTTACATACGATGATCCGTGTTTTAGATTTAGATAAATCCATTTATTTTTATAAATTACTTGGTCTTCATGAGATTCGTCGTAAAGAAGTTCCAGAAGGGAAATATACATTGGTTTATATGGGTTATAAAGATAATAATCTGGGTGGTGCGGAAATAGAATTAACTTATAATTGGGGGTGCGAAGCACCTTATAATATTGGTACAGGATTTGGTCATCTAGCATTTGGTGTAGATAATGTAACGCAACTTGTTGAAAAAGTAAGACAAGCTGGTGGTAGGGTAACACGTGAACCAGGCCCTGTTAAATTTGGTAAAACTTTTATTGCCTTTATCGAAGACCCGGATGGTTATAAAATCGAATTAATTCAAAATAATAAAAATGGATTATAAAGTATCATCTTTCGTGGAATTTAAATAATTCGACGTTTTTTCAATAGACGTTGCAATTGATTCTGCTGATTGAATGATTTTTTGATCGGCAGCTTTGTTAAGACTTATACGGTCTGCTTGTAACAAGGCAGGTGACAAAAGTCCTTTTACATCATGTCTAATCAATGAAAGCAAATAATTATGTTGATTTTTTAATTTTTTAATTTTTGTATTAAAATGATAAGTTATGATACAAAATGTTATGAAAAATATTAAGCAAGCAATTAATAGAATTGCATTAATACTTACATGTTCGTGGTACAAAAAATATAAAATGAAGTAAATAATTATTCCCTCAATAAAATAAGCCATATAATTAAGAAGATTTTTAAATGTATATATTTTATTTTTAAAAATTGTCATTTTGAAGAAATATATTTTGATAATAATAATTAAGAAAATTTATTTTTAAAAATATCATAAAAAAGATTTTATGGCTATGGAGTTTGATTGACGATTTATTATATTCAGATTATAAACAAGCTTTTAAGATTATATTATTCTATTGATAAAAAGATTCAATTTAAGAATAACTTCATTTTTGTCATTCACTAAAGGAGAAATTTCGTGAAGCGTACCTATCAACCTTCCAAAATTGTTCGTAAACACCGTCACGGTTTCCGTGCACGTATGGCTACTGTTGGCGGTCGTAAGGTTATTTCAAGTCGTAGAGCAAAAGGACGTAAACGTTTATCTGCTTAATAGAAGATGATGTTTAAGACGGCTTCTTAAGTAATAAGGTCATAAAGGGTTCAATCAATTCAATCGGATATAAAACTTTTAAACTTGAAAAAAAGAGTGCAATTTTTAAATGTGGCTGCTCAAGGGATCAAAATTCCTACCTCTAGTCTTGTCTTACAATTATTAAATCGAAATGATAATTGTCCAGGAAGAATAGGGTTTACTGTAACTAAAAAAGTAGGGAATGCAGTCATTCGAAATCGTATTAAAAGACGGTTGCGAGCCGTATCCTATCAAGTTGGAAAAGAAATATCCTTGCAAGGTATTGATCTAGTCTTGATTGGACGGAATAAAACTTTTTCTAAACCTTATCCTCTTATTATTAAAGATCTTAGCTATGCTTTAAAAAAAGCTGGTATGAAATTTAATGAATAATGAAACAATTGCTTATCCGTCTCATTGATCTGTACCGACTGAGTATAAGTCCCTTTCTTGGGCATCATTGTCGTTTTAATCCAACTTGCAGTGATTATACACAAAAAGCTATTATGCAGCATGGTGTTTTAAAAGGTAGTTTACTCGGTATATGGCGGATTTTGCGATGTAATCCTTGGAATAAGGGAGGGAACGATCCTGTCCCTTCCAAATATAAGTTATGATTTTTTTCTGAAAACAAAAATGATTGGCTGGCTTTGAATGGATAATAAGCGCTTTTTCTTGGCGACTTTGCTTTCTCTTTTAATTCTTTTTGCATTTGAGTATTTTATGCCTCAACAACCCCCAGCGCATAAAAATATTCAACAGGCAACACACCAATTAAAAACAGAACAGACACAGTCTAATACCCCTCATGAGTTACAAGCTGTTGCTAAGGTTGACGGTCCTGAGGTAAGAATTCCTTTTGAAGCAAATGCGGTTAAGGGGTCAATAAATCTTAGAGGTGCTGTTTTTGATGATTTAGTATTAAAAAATTATCATGAAACGGTTGATCCTAAATCATCTTTGGTTCGTGTTCTTGATAAAATAGGCAGTAAAAAACCAAATTATATTGAAACTGGTTGGTTTAATACTGATGGTGCACAAGTCAAATTTCCCGATTCTTCTTCAGTATGGAAAGCAGACGAGGATAAGTTGATACCTGGTCATCCGTTGACTTTAACATGGGACAACGGGGAAGGCATTATTTTCCAAAAAATTATTTCACTTGATAAAGAATATCTTTTCCATATTGAGCAAAGAATTAAAAATGATTCAGATAAGCCCATTCATTTTGTTTTTTATGGACGGGTTAATCGTGGTTATACTCCTAAAGAAATCGGTGGTTATCTAATTCATGAAGGGCCATTGGGGATTATCAATGAACAACTTGAACAAAATTCCTACAAATACTTGCGTGAAAATTCCAAGGGTGAACACTATATAGCTTGGAGTCAAAACAGCAAAGGTGGATGGGCTGGCATTTCTGATAAATACTGGTTAAATGCGATTGTTCCACAGCAAGATAAAGATGTTTCAGTTCATTATGGATTTGTTCCTGATGAACAAGCAGGCAATAATGCAAATTCAGAAAATCAAAAAGGGACTTATCAAGTAGGATTTACGTCGCAAAAAATTATCACTGTTGCTTCTGGGGAAATGGTTTCAACTGTTGGCAATGTCTTTTCTGGCGCAAAAGAACTTCATCTGTTAAATCGATATGCAAAAGAATATCACATTCCAGATTTTCGCAAATCTGTTGATTTTGGATGGTTTTATTATTTAACTTATCCAATTTTTATTGTGTTGGATTGGTTAAATGGCTTATGGGGTAATTTTGGTCTTGCATTATTGACCTTCACTTTGATTGTAAAATTGGTTTTTTATCCTTTAGCTTCAAAGCAATTTCATTCAATGGGTAAGATGAAAGAATTACAGCCTAAAATGAAAGAGATTCGTGAACGCTATAAAGGCGATCAGGCGCAAATGAATCAGCAAATGATGATTTTGTATAAAGAACAAGGGGTCAATCCAGCGAGTGGTTGTTTGCCGATGCTCATACAAATTCCAATTTTTTGGTGTTTGTATAAAGATCTATATGTCACGATCGAAATGCGACATGCTCCATTCTTTGGATGGATACATGATTTGTCTGCACCGGATCCAACGAATATTCTTAATTTATTTGGTTTAATTCCTTTTGATCCTATTGTTATATCCCCATTATTACATATTGGTATTTGGCCGCTTGTTTTTGGTGCAACTATGTTTTTGCAACAAAAATTAAACCCCTCTGTTATTGATCCAGTTCAAAAAAGAATATTCCAGTTAATGCCAATTATTTTTACGGTTGTTTTAGCTACTCAACCTGTTGGTTTGGTGATTTATTACAGCTGGAATAACTTATTAACAGCTATTCAGCAGATTGTAATTCAAAAACATATGGCAATTAAGGAAAAACAAACTGCTTCTAAAACAAAAAAAGGATAAGTTGTCATGGTATTAAAGGATAACTTATTCATCAATCAAAATAATGAAAATACCCAGTTCATGGAGGCTGGGCGGCTTCTTTTTGCAAAAGAAGCTAAATTTTTTTTTGGTGCTCAGCGTTTAAATCAATTAGAGCCTTCCTTATTACCTGAGGTGGCATTTGCTGGTCGTTCCAATGTTGGGAAATCTAGTTTAATTAATGCTTTAACGGGTCAAAAAATGTTGGCCAGAGCATCATCAAAACCCGGTCGAACACAGCAATTAAATTTTTTTAATATCGGTGATCAACTTATTTTCGTTGATATGCCCGGTTACGGTTATGCCAAGGCTTCTAAATTTGTCAAAAAAGATTGGCAAAAAATGATGTTTAATTTTTTAAGGGGGAGACCATCGCTTTTACGTGTGATACTACTATTTGATGTACGAATTAAATTAAAAGAAACCGATCATCAGATAATGGATTTGCTGGATAAAGCAGCTGTAACCTTTCAAATTGTGATGACAAAATGTGATGGATTAAATTCCAAACTATTGGCAGAAAAAGAAAAGGAAATTATTACTTTAATTGAAAAGCACACAGCTGCTTATCCTTATATACGTTTTACAAGTAGTCAAAAAAATATTGGTATTGAAAAACTTCGGGCCGATTTGGTTCAACTTATTTAAAAAAATCATTAGGATTTCATTATTATGGTTAGTCATAAATCGTTAGAATCAGTAAAAGAAGCCGCTCAAGAAGCACATCAACAAGCAAGAATACTTGCCAGAGCTTTACCTTATTTACGACGCTATACGGGTGATACGGTTGTTATTAAGTATGGTGGTCATGCCATGGTTGATAATAATCTCTCAAATGATTTCGGTCATGATATTGCACTTTTAAAACAGGTTGGCATTAATCCTGTTATTGTTCACGGAGGTGGACCACAAATTAATCATATGTTGAAACGTATGAAAATTGAATCTACTTTTATTGATGGTTTGCGTGTAACAAGTGAAGAAATCATTGATGTGATTGAAATGGTTTTGGCTGGAACTGTAAATAAGCAAGTAGCAACTTTAATTAATCAAGCAGGTGCTTTGGCCGTAGGTATTTCTGGAAAAGATGGCGGTCTGATTGAAGCACATAAAATGACCAAACATGTTTGGGATGAAAAAGCTCAACGTGAAAAAAGTATTGATCTAGGTCTGGTTGGAGAACCTATAAATATTGATCCTCGTGTATTATATGCTTTGTCAGGTTCAGGATTAATTCCCGTTGTTGCACCTATTGGGATGGATAAACAAGGTCAAACCTATAATATTAATGCAGATATTGCAGCAGGGGCTATTGCTGGTGCAGTAAGAGCTTCACGTTTATTTATGTTAACCGATGTTCCAGGTGTTTTAGATAGAGATGGAAATCTTATTTCTGAATTAACAGAGGAAGAAGCACAAAATGCCATTGCATTAGGAGTTATTTCTGGCGGAATGATACCAAAAATCGAAACTTGTCTGGAGGCTGTAAAAGCTGGCGCTCAAGCAGCTGTTATCATGGATGGACGTGTTTCTCATGCCTGTTTATTAGAACTTTTTACAGAGGGTGGTTCAGGTACTTTAATTCGCTCAGCAAATTTTAAATAAATAGAATGATAATTAAATAAAAGGATAATATAATGATAGATACGATATCATTACAGAACAAAATTGAAAAACTTTGGGAAAATCGTACTCAGATTTCTTCTATAACACATGGCAATGTACGTGAAACTGTTGATCAAGTTTTAAATTTACTTGATAAAGGAATTGTTAGGGTGGTAACACAAGATAATAACAAATGGACAATTCATGAATGGGTTAAAAAAGCAGTTTTATTATCTTTTCATCTTTACGATAATTATAGTATGAAAAATGATGTTGGTTTTGCTGCGTATGATAAAGTATCGTTGAAATTTAGTAATTGGGGTAATGCTGATTTTTCAAAAGCAGGTTTTCGTGCTGTTCCAGGATCAATTGTGCGACGTTCTGCCTTTATTGCGCCCAATGTTGTATTAATGCCAAGTTTTATCAATGTGGGGGCATATGTTGACAGTGGAACAATGATTGATACTTGGGTAACCGTTGGAAGCTGTGCACAAATTGGTAAAAATTGCCATATTAGTGGTGGTGTAGGAATTGGTGGTGTTTTAGAGCCTTTACAGGCAGCTCCTGTTATAATTGAAGATGATTGTTTTATTGGTGCACGTTGTGAAGTAGCTGAGGGTGTAATTGTTGAAAAAGGTAGTGTTCTTTCAATGGGTGTTTTTCTTGGGGCATCAACAAAAATTATAGATCGTAATACAGGTGAGGTATTTATGGGACGTGTTCCAGCTTATTCTGTGGTTGTACCTGGAACTTTGCCGCCAAAAAAAGATTCCAGCGATAATGGAAATCCTTTACCAGGATTGGCTTGTGCGGTTATTATTAAACGGGTTGATGATCGGACACGTTCAAAAACATCAATTAATGAATTATTAAGAAGTTGATGAAATTTTTTATTAGTATAATTTGCCATGAATGATCCAGTAACTTTATTACAAGATTTAATTCGTTGTCCTTCTGTAACCCCTTATGATCTAGGTGCTCAAGATATATTAAAATCAAGATTAAAAAAAATTGATTTTGAAATTTTTGATTTGCCTTATGGTGAAGGTGATGAGAAAATTTTAAATTTTTATGCACGTTATGGATCTGGCTCCCCTCATTTTTGTTTTGCTGGTCATACTGATGTTGTACCAGCAGGAAATAAGGAATGGCAACATAATCCTTTTCAAGGAATTATGGAAGATAATATAATTTATGGGCGTGGTGCTTGTGATATGAAGGGGGGGATAGCTGCTTTTGTTGTTGCCGTTGAAAATTTTTTAAAAGAGTATAAAGATTTTTCTGGTTCTCTAAGTTTTTTAATTACGGGAGATGAAGAGGGTGCAGGGATAAATGGTACTGTTAAAGTTCTCGAATGGATGAAAGATAATAATCACGTTCCGGATTTTTGTCTTGTTGGAGAACCAACATCAGTTCAAAATCTTGGTGATGTTATCAAAATTGGCCGCCGTGGAAGTTTGAATGCTATCATCACGGTTGAAGGTGTTCAGGGGCATGTTGCCTATCCGTATCTTGCTGATAATCCAATTCATAAACTAATGAAAATTTTAACTTCTTTAGTTGAAACGCCTTTGGATCAAGGAAGTAAATGGTTTCAACCTTCATCTGTACAGATCACTTCATTTGATGTTAACAACAAAGTTATGAATCTTATTCCTGCTACAGCTTCAGCACGTGTTAACATACGATTTAATTATTTACATACTGGAAATTCTTTAATAGGCTGGATAAAAACGCAGTCCCATCGTATAGCAGAAAATTGTAAAATTGATACTATGATTTCCGGGGAAGCTTTTTTAACCAAGCCAGGGGATGGTGTGCAAGCTATAAATAAAGCTATTGAAACTATATGTAAAGTAAAAACACGTTTGGATACAGGAGGGGGGACATCTGATGCACGTTTTATTGCAAATTATTGCCCTGTAGCTGAATTTGGATTGGTTGGTCAGACGATGCACAAAGTTAATGAAGCAGTTCCTGTTGAAGATTTAAGAAAATTGAGTTCTGTTTATTTACAGTTATTGAAAAATTATTTCCTATGACATCTCACTTTAATAATCCAAAGTCATCGTTAAATATAAAATTAAAAAATATTTTTAAGGGAATGATAACACTTGGCGGTGGTAAGGAGGAAGGTATTCAATTTTTTCCTTTTACATCGGAAGGCGTTTTGAATTCTTTAGCACCATGGATTGCAGTAGTCGTTGTTTGTGGTGGACTTAATATATTGAATGGATATTTACATCATAAACCTTACCTAATTTCCTTTGGTATATCCTTTTTTTTATGTTTTTTATGTTATTATTTAGTTATTCCAATAATTATTCAATCTTTTGCGACTTATTTTAAAAAAGAAGAATTTTGGAAAAGAACAGTTTCTGCTTTTTGTTGGTGTCAATGGTTACCATTATTTGATCTGATATTTGGCGTAATAGTTATTTCTTTACTCGGTTTCTCACCATCTGTTATTGTTAGTTTTTTATCTATCTTGTTTATTTTATACATAGCTTATATATTATGGATTGCTTGGTTTACCGTAAAAATTGGTTTACAGGCGAGTAATAAGCAATCTATATTTGTAGTAGCTACTATAGTGCTTATACAGCATTTATTTACATTTTTGTTATTAATATTAAATAATGAAACGATTATAAAATTATCTCAGGATTTGGCAGTTGCTCAGTAAAAGGATTATTAGGATAGATTATTTCTTTAAGGAATAATCCAGTTGCTGGTGCTTTAATACCGGCAAGTCTTCTGTTTTTACCTTCTAAAATTTTATAGGCCTGATTAACAGGCCAATATCCATCGCCAATCATCTTTAGGGTTCCAACCATATTACGAACTTGGTGATGGAGAAAAGAACGGGCTTCTGCTTCAAAAAATATTTTATCTTCTATTTGATAGACTTCAAATCGATCTAAAATTCGAATAGGTGATTTTGCTTGACATGCTGTTGCCCTAAAGGAAGTAAAATCATGATTCCCCAATAAAGTTTGTGCAGCTTTATGCATTGATTCAACATTTAATTTTTTTCTTACATGCCATACATGGTTAGTATTTAAAGTGGGTCGGCTGGGTCGATTTAAAATGATATAAAGATATTTACGTTTAGTTGCTGAAAAACGTGCGTTCCATTCTAAATTAACTTTACTGGCTTGCAAAATGGTTACCGCGTGAGGTTTCATATAATAATTCAAACCGTCACGAATTTTGTTAGCGGTTGATGGAAAATATGCTGGGAAGTCAAGATGAGCAACTTGTCCTAATGCATGAACACCAGCATCGGTACGTCCAGCTGTAATACTGTTTATTGTAAAATGACTATTGCAGAGTTTGCAAGCAGCTTCCTCTAAAATTTGTTGAACAGAGAGTCCGTTATCTTGTCGTTGCCACCCGACAAGACCTGTTCCATCATATTCAATTTTAACGGCCCATCGTTGTATATCAAATGTCATTAATCTAATCGAGTATTTGGTTTAAGGAGGTAACCTTTTAAAAAATCTGAAATTGGCATCTTTTTCTTTCCTGCCAATTGCACTTCCAAAATTTTTAATATTTGATTTTGACCGCAAACAACCTGAAAATTAGGTGTAATGATTGTACCAGGTAATGCATTTGTGGTCTCTAAGCTGATTTCAGTTTGGAATATTTTTAATAATTGTCCATCTATATAACAATAAGCTCCAGGCCACGGTGTAAATGCCCGTATTTGTCGATTAATTTCTTTGGCAGAATGGCGCCAATTTATTTTTCCGTCCTCTTTTCTAAGTTGGCGGGCATAAGTGGTATTTTTAGAATTTTGAGGTTTGGGAACAAGGTGAGGATTATAGGTTAATTCTGTTATAGTTTTAACAATTAACTCACTTCCAAGTATGGAAAGTTGATCATGTAATGTTTGTGCTGTTGTTTTGGAAGTAATATCGATAGATTTTACTTTATAAATAGCCCCTGTATCAAGGCCTTTATCCATTTTCATTATGCTTATGCCAGTCTTATTATCCCCTTGCCAAATAGCTGTTTGAATAGGTGATGCTCCACGCCATCGTGGTAATAAACTTGCATGAATATTTATACATCCAAGTTTAGGTGTATTTAATATCTCTATTGGCAAAATAAGACCATAGGCAGCGACAACGGCAAGGTCAAGATTAAAGGAGCGAAAAAGTTCAAGTTCTTTCGGTTGGTTTTTTAATTGAATAGGTGAATAAACAGGAATATTAAGTTGTTCTGCGGTATATTGAACGGCACAAGGTGTTGTTTTCCTGCCTCTTCCAGCAGGACGGGGGGGCTGGCAATAGACAGCAACAATTTTATGCCCAGATCGATAAAGAGCTTGTAAAGCTGGAACCGCAAAATCTGGCGTTCCCATAAAGGCAATACGCAATTTTAATATCCTATATTTTTAATTTGAAAATTAATTTAGTGATGTCTTTTTTGTTCTTTAATAATTTTACGCATAATGATATTACGTTTTAAACTTGAAATATGATCAACGAATAATATTCCATCTAAATGATCCGTTTCATGTTGAATGCATCGTGCAAGCAACCCATCGGTTTGCATTTCTTGTTCTTGTCCTTCAAGATTAATATATTTTATTTTTACTTTTTCAGGACGAACAATTTCTGAATATTGATTAGGGAAGGAAAGACAACCCTCTTTATAGCTTTTAAGCTCTTCTGATTTTTCGATGATTTCAGGATTAATAATGGTGATTTTTTCGGATTGGTTGTCTTTCATCAAGTCAATGATAAAAAATCTTAATCCTATGCCTACCTGTGGAGCGGCTAAACCAATACCTCCCGCTTTATACATTATTTCAAACATAACGGGTAGTAATTTTTTCACTTTTTCTAAATCTACCTTTTCGACGATTTTGGTTTTTTTTCGCAAAAAAGGATTATTTGCAATTAAGACAGAAAGGGTTCCAGTATCATTATTCATTTTAAAATTTGTGCCATTATTTAATATATTTTATAATGTTATATAAAAGTTAAATATATTAATACAATATTTTATTATATTAAGAAATCTAATTTTAAAAGATAAACTTGCAGTCTTTTATATTTATTCCATATAATAAAATAAATAGGTGCCTATTTGGGTCTATTGATAGATGTCTCGCTTCAATTATGTAAAAGGAGGAGGCTTTCATGTCAGGAAGGCTTTTTACATCGCCTATGTTCCTGGGCTTTGATCATTTGGAACAAATATTAGAGCGTGCGGCAAAATCAACTTCTGATGGTTACCCACCCTATAATATTGAACAGATTGGATCTTCCAGTTTGCGTATTACTTTAGCTGTTGCTGGTTTTATGATGGAAGATCTTCAAATAACGCAAGAAGATAACCAACTGGTCATTCGGGGAAGACAATCCGAAGATACGGAAGAACGTGTTTTTCTTTATCGGGGAATTGCTGCCCGACAATTTCAACGTGCTTTTATTCTTGCAGAAGGGATTACGGTGGAAAGAGCATGGTTGGATAATGGTTTATTACATATAGATATAATTCGTCCCAAACCTGAAACGCGTATTCGTCATATTGAAATAATTCAGAATACAGGATCAAGACGTAAACCATATAATAATAAAGTCACCTCTACTACTAAAGTTGGTATACCAGATTCTTATCGTGCTGGAGCAATACGAAGTTTACAACTTTCTGAAAAAAAGTAATATAATAATAACTAAAGGTGCAAAATGAATTTGCACCCTGATTTTAGGAGGAGGTCCTAATAAAGATGGAAGATTCTGATAAAAAAGAACAAACAAAATTAATAGCAACGAAACATGGAACTGAAGTTGCAGATGTTCGTCATTTAACCGAAAGTCAATTAAAGGCTTTGGGAGTGTCTCAACTTGCTTATGTCAAAGAAGTTGTTATTAATGGCGAACAAGCTTTTGCAATTCATGCTGCAGATGGAACGCCAATGGCAATAACAGATAATGCTAAAACAGCATATGCTGCTATTTTACAACAAGAAATGATGCCTATTATGGTTCATTAATTCGAATAATATTTATCAAATAATAAACAGGAATTAATTCCTGTTTATTATTGCTTATAATTTAGGGTGTGATCTCTGAATCAAGTAAAACGACGGTGTCACCATTTTGTTTGTATATAACATTGATACGATTATTTTCAAGATTTTTAAACATTAAAACAGGTCTTTCTGATAAGTCTAAAACCATGATTGCATCTTCAATATTAAGTGTATCAATATGAGTTGTTTTTTTATCAATAATTTTTTCGCTTTTTTGTGGAGTTTCAGAGAGTTTATTATCAATAATATATTGACTACCTTCAAATATTTTATGAGTTGATGGTGTATGATCCCGCCTTGTCAATAGACGGCTTTTATATTTTTTAAGTCTATTTTGAATGCGTTCAAGTGCAATATTGAAAGCATCTTGTACTGTGTCAGAATCAGCTTCTCCACGCAAAGATAAAGAGCGGGAAGCATGAATATGAATTTGGCAACGATAATTAGAAGGGGATTTGTTAAAGGTCACTGAACTATCAACAATATGATTGAAATATTTTTGCGTCATATCCTCAAGATTTTGCGTAATTTTATTTTTAAACCAATCTGGAATATCAATTTTTTTACCAAATATGGAAATTTCCATAATATATTCTCCCTTATTTAAATTCCCTTTTAGTTTAATATGATTCAGACTTAAGTGAAAGCTTTATGATGTTTTATAACTAAACAATACTCACATAAATTGTATAAAACAGAATAATTATATTATATGATCTATAAGGTAAATTTTTCTCCAAGATAAACTCTTCTTACGTCTTCATGGGCAACAACTTCTTCTGGACGTCCTTCCATAAGCAATTGTCCACTATTCATAATATAAGCTCTATCAATAATCTCTAAAGTTTCCCTTACGTTATGGTCTGTAATTAAAACCCCAATTTCACGATCTTTAAGGTGGGAAACCAGATCACGAATTTCACCAACTGCAATTGGGTCAATACCAGCCAAAGGTTCATCCAATAGAATATAATTTGGATCACTTGCTAAGGCACGGGCAATTTCTAATCGTCTTCTTTCACCTCCTGACAAAGATAATGAAGGGGAACGGCGTAAATGAGAAATACCAAACTCTGCTAATAACCCATCAAGAATTTCATGTCTCTTATCGGGATTGGCTTCTACAACTTCAAGAACCGCCATAATATTCTGTTCAACATTAAGTCCTCGAAAAATACTTGCTTCTTGGGGAAGATAACCAATACCCAACCTTGCTCGTCTATACATAGGTAGTTTAGTAATATCAGTATTGTCAAGTCGAATTGACCCCGTATCAGGTTGAACCAACCCTACAATCATATAAAAGCTTGTTGTTTTACCGGCGCCGTTTGGGCCTAATAATCCTACGGCCTCTCCACGGTGAACGCGTAATGATACGTTTTTGACAACTTGACGTTTTTTATAGGTTTTCTCAATATTATCTGCAAACAACCCTTCATTATCAGGTAAATTTTTGGTTGTTGATGTATTATTTGAAGAGGGTTTTATCTCAGGCATGGAAATTAAAGCTCACTTTTAAAATTATTTTTTATTCTCAGGCCGTTCATTTTGATTAGTCTGATTAGGAACAATTAATCCTTTAACGCGCTGACCTGGCATTTCTGTCATATGGGCAATTCCTGTGTGCATATTGATAATGGCGGAATGACCATTTAACTGGTTTTGACCGCGTGTAATATGAACATTACCAACAACTCGGGCTATGCCAGTATTAGGAACATAAACACCACGATCCCCACGCACTGTTTCAGTTTGTGTACGGACAACAACATTGCCAAACGCATTTACTTTTTCAAGTTTGCCAGATTTGGTTAAATCATCCGATTTTTGGTCATTTGTCTTTAGATCATTGGATTGATGAAGTTTTTTTTGTTCATCTGGACTAGTATATCCAACCAATACATCAGCATAGATACGTCGACCATCTTTAATATTGATAACCGTTGCGTCACCACGTCCAACGGATATTCTTGTCTGAGAATGATATTCCATAGCATCCCGAGCAGTCATAATATTTTGAGGAGTTATCAATTTCATATGCTGACCGGTTAAAACCAATGTTGCTTGATCAATGTCATAAACAGCTTTATCACCCCAAGCTTGATCTGTATTTGTATAAATATGAACATGACCATAAGCATAAAGGCGATAAATTTCATTAGATCCAGAATCGTTTTGTCCCATATTATCATTTTTGGGCTGTGAATTTGCATTTGCTTCTGGTGGTTTATCGGGTGAACCAGCCTTTTTTCTGTAATATGCAATTAATTTATCAGCTGTAACGGTTACATTATCGCGTATAGCTTTTGCTTGAATATAAGCTGTAACTTTCTTAGCATTTTGATCCCAATCAAATCCTCCAAGCGCTGTTACAGTGATCTGACCACCATGGGAAAGATCAATGCTTTGGGCAGATGAATTATGATTATAGAAAAAACCACAAAGAAAAAAAGAAATAATAAAAGGTAATAAAATGTGTTTTGAATTCATCAATTTTATTCCGATGATTTGGCTGGGGTTAGAGTAGAAGAGTTAGTTTTCTTATCATCATTTAAAACTAATCGACCAGGTCCTTTAAATTGAGCAATTCCAGCATGTAAGTCTAGGAAATAGGTTTGGGCATCTAAAATACCAAAAGGACCTTCAGCATGAACCCAATTATTTCCAGTAATAATTGAGGATTTTATTGCAACATCCGCAAGATTACTATACATGAAAATACCATCATTACGATATACAACAACGTTATGGATAAGGTTTAAATCTTGTTCATGCTGTGTATATATACCATTATTAGCGGTAACTATCATCCAAACATTATCTTGTAATAAAATATCGGCTTTAGGTTTGCCAAGATTAACAAGGTTATTATTATCCGATTTTTGTACTACTTTTTCAGATGTAATTGTATAGGGTCTGTCGTGGGAATCAAGTCCATGAAAGGTAGCTCCAACCATAGTTCCGCTTTCTATTTTAATGCGAGAAAGCTGTTTTATTATATCCTTATTTGTATGTAAAGCCCGATTAATTTCAGGCCAAACCGCAATTGAGCTTAATAAAACCAAGGCAGTTATAGGTAAACCCCATTTTACCCATTTCATAATATGATTACGACGTTCAATTTCCTCAGGTTTAGGGACATGACGTCGTTCAATTACCATTTTTAAACGTTGATTAAAAAATTTCTCTTTATCTTGGAAATCCGTTCTTTCCACTTTTGCTTTTGATGAAGATTGTTGAGCAGTTTTATTATCTTGATCTGTGTTCATGCTATTCCTGCTCGTAAAAGATCATGGATATGCAAAACTCCAATGGGATAATTATTTTCATCAACAACAAAAAGACAAGTTATTGGATGGTTTTTATTATTCATTATTTTTAGTGCTTCGGCTGCAAGCATATCTGCACGAATAGTTAATGGGATCGGGTTCATGATATCGTAAGTTGTTAATTTTCGTATGTCTTTATTAAAAGCACGTCTTAAATCACCATCTGTAATTAATCCAATTAATTGGTTTTTTTCCGAAATAATACCAATGCATCCTAATGCTTTTTTAGTCATTTCCATTATAGCTTCTGTAATTGGCATTTGTGGTTTTCCCAAAGGTATATCATGTTTAGTATGCATTAAATCTTTTACGATTTTAAGCTTGCTTCCTAATCTTCCCCCTGGATGGTATATACCAAAATCTGATGCTGTAAAATGTTTCTTTTTCAATAATGTAATAGCAAGCACATCGCCAAGGGCCAATTGCATTAGAGTACTTGTTGTTGGGGCTAAACCTAAGGGACACGCTTCTTTAGATTGTGGGAGTGCAAGAATAATATTGGAATTTTTTGCTAATGTTGAAAAAGTATTGATAGTAATTGAAATTAATGGTATATTAAAACGTTTAGCATGTACAATAATATTGAATAATTCCTGTGTTTCACCTGATGCTGAAATGGCTAGGATAAGATCATCATTTTGTATCATTCCAAGGTCACCATGGGAGGCTTCTGCTGGATGAACAAAAAGGGAAGGAGTTCCGGTTGAAGCTAAAGTAGATTGAATTTTTTTTGCTATATGACCAGATTTTCCAATTCCTGTTAAAACAACCCGACCTTTAAGTGTAGAAATTTTTTGAACAGTTTGTAAAAAGGATTTGGCTAATTTAGTTTTATTTTGAAGTGCATTGATAAGGTCTTGTATTCCTTTAGATTCTAAAGATAAAGCATTAAGGGCGATATCAATATCTGATACGTTTATTGGATTCATTTTAATGCACTTGATTAAATAAATTAAATTTTAAATCGAATCTTATAATATATATATTTATTGTGAAATGAAACTTTTTAATTTTATCCTTGATGATCAAATATATCGGGTTCTATATATCCTAAATGATCTAGTTCAGCTTTAATTGGTAAAAAATCAAAACAAGATTGAGCAAGTTCAATTCTATTTTCCCGGATTAATAAATTTTCTAATTTATTCCATAACTGATGAAGATATAAAACATCAGAGGCTGCATAAACTAATTGATCTTTGTTAAGAGAAGGATCCCCCCAATCAGATGTTTGCTGTTGTTTGTTTAATTCAATATTGAGTAAATCCCTGCATAAAGCAGCTAAACCATGCTTATCGGTAAAAGTTCTTGTTAATTTAGCAGCAATTTTGGTACATATTATTGAACTCATTCTTAATTGAAGTGACGTTTGTAAAATACCAACATCAAAACGTGCGAAATGCATAATTTTATGAATCGATGGATTAGTCAATAATTTTTTGAGATTTGGGCAGGAAGAAAATCCTTTTCCACCAAGATGTTCAGGAATAAACTGTACTATATGAGCTTCTCCATTCCCATTACTTAGTTGAACAAGACACAATCGATCTCGCAAATGGTTAAGTCCCATTGTTTCAGTATCAATAGCTACAGATTTTTCAAATTTCAGTTCTGAAGGAAGATCATTTTGATGAAGATGAATAAACTCAATATTTTGTTCATTGTTAGATTTCATGATTGACTCAAAAAGTTTGATATTAAAATTTAAAAACTAAAAATTTATATAATATTTATAGTTTAATATTTCCAAAATTACATAAAATTTGCCAATGTTCTGGACTGATTGACATAACGGATAAACGTGATTGTTTGATAAGTGCTATTTTTGAAAGATCAGGATTTGATTTAATTTTCTTTAACGTAATCGGATTGGGTACCGAACAAATTGTTTCAACATCAACACATATCCATTTATGATCAGGATCAGTAGGATCAGGATAAGCTTCTTTACAAATCTTAACAATACCTACGATTTTTTTATCGATGTTGGAATGATAAAAAAAAGCCAAATCACCTTTTTTCATGGCCTGCAAATTTTTTTTTGCTTGATGATTGCGAACACCTGTCCATGATTCAATTTTATTTTTAAGTTGTTCTTGCCATGAAAAAGATGTTGGTTCTGATTTAATTAACCAATAATGTATCATATGTTTCAATTGATATATAATGTAAATAAATTACATTATTAACATAATAATTTATTTATTTCATTAAAAATACGTTAACATCTGAAATTAAAAAACATATTTTAGCTTTTAATTTTATTTATAAATTTGCAAATTTTAAAAAAAATAAATTCTTTCAATTGATTTTTTTTATTTTTGAAGATTGCATTTTGCTCAATATATTGATAATGATTCTTAATTTCTTATGTTATTAATAATTATTATCATTTTATTAGAGGACGGTATTATAAATTGACTGGAATTAAAAGATCAATCCAACCCATATCATTAGCGGCGGTTATGGTTGGTTTATTGGGGAATATAGGAGTTACAAAAACATCTGAAGCAGCGAATACAAATAATACAGTTGAAGCATCAACAAATGATGGAAGTAAAAAACAATCTCAAAATTTAGCAATGGAAAAACAGTCCACAACAAATGAAAATATTCTTGTTCGTGGTAAAAAAACGAATAATATTTTGACGCAAAGTACGGGTGATAATTTAATGGCTCAAGATATCATGCATACACCGCAGAATATTAATCTTGTACCTGCAAAAATTATGGAAGAACAGAATGTCAAATCTCTTGATGAAGCTTTAAAAAATGTTCCTGGTGTGACCTCTTCAGTTGGTGAAGGAAGAGGAGGGATGTCTGGTAATCAATTTCTTATTCGTGGTTTTCAGGCTCAAAATGATATTTATGAAGACGGTTTAAGAGATTTTGGGGTTTATAGTCGTGATAGTTTTAATTATGAAAATGTTGTCGTTATTAAAGGACCTTCATCTTCAGTTTTCGGAAACGGAACGACAGGTGGCGCGATTAATGTTGTTACAAAAAAACCTTTGTTAAAAGATCAATATAAAACAGAATTTTCCGGTGGTAATGGAGATTATTACCGTGGAATCTTTGATTTAAACAAACAAATTAGCGATACAATCGGCCTTCGCATGGAAGGTATGGCGAATAGTAATAATGTTGTCGGTAGGGATAATTTATATTCGCATCGATGGGGATTGGCTCCTTCTGTTGCTTTTGGTTTAGGAACAGACGTCAATTATGTCTTTCAGTTCGTCCATCAACAAGATGATCGTATTCCAGATTATGGTGTTCCCGTTATAACACAACCAGGACATTTAGTTGGTAAGCCAGCGACAGAATATGGAATTAGAAGAGGAAACTGGTATGGTAATAAAATGGATAAAGACCAAACACAAGATAATCAGGTTACAGGTCGCTTAACTTACAATATCACGCCTGACATTGTGTTACACAATGATACACGTTACGGAAACTATCAACGTCAATATTCGGTAACCCGTCCACAATGTCGAGCAAATATATGCAGTGATCCTTATTTTGAAGGAAGGCCATGGGATGCATTGATTACGACTGCGGGACCTAATCCTTATGAACAGAGTACCTGGTCATTTCAAAATATTTTGTCAACGGTTGCTAATTTTAAAACGAGTTTTATCAAACATCAGCTGACGGCTGGGGTTGATATTGCTTATGCTCATGAAAGTCGGCATTATGGGGAATATTCTTCACCATTACCAAATAATAATCTTGTCCATCCCACGGATGCGATTAATTACCCTATTCAAATCAAACCAGGTGATCCAAATAGCAAAACAGGGGATCCTGCACGCAGATATGGTCATTCTCGAGATGTGGGTGCTTTCCTATATGATCAGATTTGGTTTACCAAACGATGGTCGGTTAAAGGAGGGTTTCGTTACGATAATTGGGAAGCTTTCTATAACACGCAAGGAGGAAAAAGCTTTACGACCAATCATATGTCCACCAATGACAATGTATTTAATCCCACGATTAGTTTATTGTTCAATCCTGATGAAAATCAATCCTATTATTTTACATGGGCCTCGTCTACAACACCCTTAGGAATGTATTTAACCAATTCCTATGCACCTATGAAAGACGGGCAAAATGGAATGAAACCCGAAAAAAGCCATTTATATGAATTAGGTGGTAAATGGAGCTTGCTGGATCAACATCTAGGTATTACAGCCTCTTTATTTCATCTTGAAAAGAGCAATCAAATGGTCAGTGACCCTTTGTCAGGGGCTGTAACAAGTACTGGAGACAAAGGTTATAACCAAGGAATAGAATTGGGAATTTCAGGTAATATCACAAAACATTGGAGTGTTTATGGGGCTTTTGCTGCTTATCATAGTAAAGTGACGGGTTCTCTAACAGCAGGGATCAAAGGCAACAGGATGTTTTATGTCCCTTCTCATCAAGGAAATTTATGGACAACTTATGATATTAAACCCAACACCTCATATAATTTATTAATTGGTGGCGGAGTGACCTGGCGTGGTTCTGTTTATTTGAATAACATGAATAATGCTAAGGTTCCATCCAATGTTACAATTGATGCAATGTTATCACATAAATTCGATGACCATTGGAAAATCTCTTTTAATATTTATAATATAACGAACCGTTTAAATTATGATTCTTTATTCAGTAATCGTGCAACCCCGTCTGCTGGAAGAGCTTTTCTGTTTAGTTTGAATATGTTGGAATAAAAATATAAAAAGAGGATAATTTAATGATTATTCACGTCCCCAACGTTTTAGATAACGATGAACTTGTTTATATTCAATCTGTTTATAAAAACGCACCTTTTGTAGATGGAAAAGTAACCGCAGGTGAACAATCTGCTCAGGTTAAACGTAATATTCAAATTGATCAAAAATCATCAGAAAGTAAAGAATTAGGGGAAATCGTTCTGAAAGCTTTGGGTCGTAACCCAATTTTTAATTCGGCAGTAGTTCCTTATCGTGTAGTTCCTCCTTTATTTAATCGTTATGATGAAGGGATGGAATTTCCTGATCATGTTGATAATGCGTTACGACCTATTCTTGAAACGAATATGCGTATTCGTACGGATGTTTCGTCAACGCTTTTCTTAAATAATCCCGATGATTATGATGGTGGAGAATTAATTATGCATGACCCCAGCGGGTATCAATCAATCAAACTTCCTGCAGGTGATATGATTGTATATCCTACTTATAGTCTTCATTCGGTGACTAAAATTACACGAGGAAGTCGATGGGCGTCTTTTTTTTGGACGCAATCAATGATCAGGGATTCTGATAAAAGACGTATTTTATTCGATTTGGATATGGCAATCATTAAGTTGAGAGCAAGGTTGGATGATAATGATTTTCAAATACTAGAATTAACAAATGTATATCATAACCTTATGCGCCAATGGTGTGAATTGTAATATAAAGTCGGTTTAATTAAAGCATTTTAATAAGTGCTTTTTATTAAGACATATTTAATATATTTATTAAATATGTCTAATTTTTTGCCAAATGATTGGGTTTATCTATTTTTTTTTGATTATTGGTTGATGAAGGTTCAAGTTCAATTTTATTATTAGATTGATTAAAATGACATTCTAAAAAATCAGAATTTTTTGGATTAGTATTTGGCAGTAAATTATTTTCTTGGGTATTGAATATTGTATATAGACTTAAAGCTTGAGAAGTTTTTTTCTATTTATTTCTGCAGATTTTTATTAGCATCGTTATTTTGAAAAGTTTTTATAACAAAAAGTATAATTTGTTCAGTTTTAGTTATTTCTAATACTTTATTGTTTAAAATATGACTTAGATAATTGTCTAGATTTTTTAAATCATGAAGCAAAGTTTTTTTCATTTTGGATCGAACTATTTAGTTATGGAAATTTGATAGCGATAAGATCATTCTTTGATTGTTAAAGATGTAGAGATGATTCCTGTAAAATTTTATATTGTCTTTTTATCAAATTATTTAATTGCTTTTGAATTTTTTTAAATCTTGATTTATTAAAGATTGTAATCTTTTTAAATGATTCAAAAGTAGATTAATTTATTTTTTAGCCTCATTTATATTTTCGTTTTGAATTTGGTTTTGAATGTTATAAAATAGTTTATTAATATTAATTGTTAAAATTGACTGATTTTTTAATAAATAAAACTAATCATTTTTTTAAATTAGATCCACGTTGAAAATTGTAGAAAATTGAATCAATTTTATTTTTTGGATCAATAAATTTATATTAAGATCACATTGTTGTTCATTAGCTGAAGAATCATGGATTCCTTCGGATAATTGATCTAATTATTTTAAATAATTTTTGTTTTACATTTTTTAAGGATTAATTATTCGTTAAGTTATATGATAACAAGTTGTTTTAAATTTTCAGATAAACGATCAATTATTTGAGTTCTTATTGCTAGTAAATTAATTTGATTAAATGTTATAAAAAATATAAGACTATTTAAATTTAAGAAAATCCTATAATTTTTCAATTCATTTGGCTGACTTAAAGTTTGAATAAAAGTTTTATATACATCTTGATTAGAAATTAATTGTTGTTTGAAACTGATTCTAATAGCCTTTAATTTTTTTGCTGTTAAGGAATTTAATTGAAAAGAGGGTAAGGTAAATTCATTCAAGAGTAATTTATTTTGTTAAGGAGTTATATCGCTAGCATTCAGTTTGGCTCTGATTTTATGACTTGACCATATCGTATTGAAAAAAATTATGAGTTAGATTTTGAGATATATTTTTGGGTCGATTTGGAATTGAAATCGGTATTGTGGCTATTATGAAAGGTTTTATAAAGATTTTTGGTATTAACTCAATCTGAATAAAAAAAATTTTGAATTTCATAAGGATGAGAAACTTTAAAAGGAAACAAATAGTCATAATTATTGGAAATTTGATGAATAGATTCTGTCCATGAAATTTTTGATAGGTGATTTTGTATAAGATTAATATTCCATGATTCAATAATACGACCTCTATAATTTAAAGTTAATTTTCTTAATTTATTTTATTAAAAATCCATGATCATCTTATTAATGAAGAGACAATTCTTCAATGAAAACATGTGTTAAAATTGAATGTAGAGTGTTTTAGATTTCATTTGGAGAGCTCGATCAATTTGTAAAAAAAATAAATCTTGCTTTGTTGATTAGCAATAATTTTATGTTAGATTAAGTTAAGTAAGTGACCTGACGATCCAGCATAAGAAGGCGGAATAATTCATGCCTTCAGTAAAAGCTTTGGCATTGTTTTATCGTCATACTCAGGATAGAAAATAGAAATAAAACGAGAAGAATAAGTATGTCCATGAAATACGGTTATGAAAATCAAAATCAGAAGTATAAAGAAGTAATAAAAATTTTTATAATTATATGAATGGAATAGATTGGAAAAACCAACATGTAATTTTGAAAAATCTTGCAGAATTTTTTGTTGATGTTGAATTCATAAATTTTTGGATTTCTTATCATTATGGTGATCATAAAGCGGCTGTAAAGGTTGATAGGTTAGATTATTATTATCTTCGATACGTTAAATAAGTTTTATAAGATTAATAAATAATTAAAAAACTAATTTTCTACAATATTATTAACATAACCTACCTTACAAAATCGGACAATAATTGTGGAATGCCATATAAACCAAGACAAACATAAATAAATTAAAGATTCAGAATAAGAAATTAGGGAGTAGCAAAGTTTTCTATCCAGAAATTGATTTTTTGTAATTAAGTAAGAGATGTTTTAAATGGTTCATGGATAGAAATAAAAATTATGAAATATGAAATGTTAAATAAAAATAATATAGATTTGATCATGGAGGTGAAAGTTAAATTTTACAGGAACATAATTAAAATGACTTAATTTATAATTATTTAAAGCAATTATTACATTTATTTCTAAACTATTCTTTCGCTGCTAAAGATTGAATAGTTTAGGAAAAGTATTATTCGGGAATAATTTCTTTATTCCACAGTTCTTCTATTGTTTGCCTAGGCTTTATAAGGTGGACTTTATTATTTTTAATCATTAATTGTAAAGCTTGGGGGCGGGCATTGTAAGATGAGCTCATGACATGTCCATAAGCACCCGTGTCAAGAATGGCAATATCATCACCTTCTTTCAGGCTGGGTAAATTTCTTTGTCGAGCGAAAATATCACTTGATTCACAAATTGGACCATCGATATTCAAACTTTCCAAAGGACGATTATAAATTTCAGCTTGAACTGGTAAGATTCCATGCCATGCATCATACATGGCTGGACGAATCAAATCATTCATCGCGGCGTCAAGAATTATGAATGGAGCAGCTTTGGATTCGTTATCTTTTCTTCTGGTAACTTTACTAATTAATATTCCTGCTGGACCAACTAACCATCTCCCTGGTTCAATACAAAGATGTAAATCCAATGATGCAAAGGTCTTATCCATTAAATCAGCTAATTCAACAGGATTGGCCTCTTTTTCGTTATAATAGGAAATGCCAAATCCTCCTCCACAATCCAAGACTGAAACCTTTAGACCTTCTAACCGTGCGTGTTGAATTAAATCAACCATTTTTACAAAAGCTTTTTGATAAGGTTCGACAGAGGAGATTTGACTTCCTATATGCACATCAAATCCAAGTGGAATAATATGACTTAATTGATAGGCTTCTTTATAGACTGGAAGTGCATGTTGATAGGCAATACCAAATTTATTCTCTGCAAGTCCCGTTGTAATTTTATGATGGGTTTTTGCATTAACATCCGGATTAATACGTAAACAAATTGCAGCTTTTTTACCTCTTTGTTGTGCTACTTGTGAGATAAGAAGTAGTTCTTCACGACTTTCAACATTAATTTGACCTAATTCAAGATCTATAGCCGTTTTCAATTCCTCTTCTGTTTTACCAACACCTGAAAAACATATTTTTTTAGGATTAATGTGAACTTGCAAGGCTCTTTTCAATTCACCCAAGCTAACTATATCTACTCCAGCACCTTCTTTGGCTAGAAGATCAATCACGGCTAGATGATCATTTGCTTTTACGGCATAATGGATGGAAACATCAATTTTTTTTGGTTGAAAAGCTTGAGTTAATCTTTGATAACGGGATTTTATAATGTCGGCATTAATAATCCATAATGGGCTTCCATAATGTTTGGTGAGCATTTCCAATGCAATAGTTCCAAAGCAAAGACCTTTTATACTATCAAGACGTAAATTTGGATGAGAAGTTAATAAAGTTTGATAATTTGTTTTGGGTTCGGTTTTAAAGGAGGACATTCGTTAAAAAGCCTGATTAGATCAAGTTAAAAAAAGTAATACTATCGATTTTAAGTAAAACTGCAAATAAGATTTTAACTTATTCTTTATATTTATGTATATGAGTAGTAAATGTTAAAATAGGATTATCTGTGATGATTAAAAATTTAATAGTTATAATATTCATTCTATTTCCTTTGCCAATTTTGTCAAAAGAATTGCCAGGAATTAGTATCACAGATAATCATCGCCAATTTGTTCATTCATCCGATAAACCATGGCAAATTGTGGGGCGTGTACAAACGGATTTGGGAAATCGTTGTACGGGTTTTTTAATTAATGCTCGAATGGTAATAACTGCAGCACATTGTTTATGGATTAAAAAAACTCAACATTTTATTGCACCTAATTCAGTACATTTCCTCTTAAGATATCAGCAAGAACATTATCGATTTGCCTATCGTGTTTTAAATATTATTAAATCACCGAATTATAAGGGTGGAAAAATTGATAAGGTTTCTATTGATTCTATTAAATATGACTGGGCTTATTTGATTTTAGATAAAAATAAAAAAAATCAAACAGATTTATTATCTTTCAATCAGGAGCAACCCTATATAGGAATGAAACTTTATTTAGCAGGTTATGAACAAGATCGACAGGAAATTCTTTATGCAGATCAATGTTGTCACGTTATCGAAATAATAAAAACTCAAGACGATAAAATGATCTTAGCTCATAATTGTCAAGCTACATATGGAAGCAGTGGTGCGCCTGTTTTTACTTTGAACAAAAATAAAGAATGGGTAATTACAGCTATACAAATTGCAGCTTTTATAGATCATCCTGGTGGTTTAGCAATATTTCTTGCTGCTCCACCAAGAAAATGAGATTTAGTCTTGAGCGGGATAAGACCGTGGGTAGGTGACTTTTTCAGCAGGCCCTATAGGTTTAGGTGAAGATTTTTTTCCACATCCTGAAAGAGAAATTGTAAAAACACTTAGACAACTCAAAACGAAACAAAATGATAAAAATCTTTTCATGATTTATCCTTTAATTGATTTATCCATGATTGTGCCGATTTACGAACATTTGCTGGTGCAGTACCACCTTCACTTGTTCGGGAAGCAAGAGAAGCTTGAACACTTAAAACAGAATAAATTGAAGTATTGATTAAAGGTTCAATTTCCTGCATTTTTTTCAAAGGTACCTTTTCAAGTGTAAGATTATGTTGTTCTGCATAACTTACAATTTTACCTGTTACATGATGGGCTGTCCTAAAGGGTAATTTTAATTCTTTAACCAGCCAGTCTGCAAGATCTGTAGCCGTTGAAAATCCAGAACCAGCCCAATGAGCCATTTGATCTTGATTAGCTTTTAAATCAGCAATCATGCCAGCACTAGCATCTAAACATAAAATCATCGTATTTGTAGCAGTAAAAACCTGTTCTTTATCTTCCTGCATATCTTTGGCATAGGCCAAAGGTAAGCCTTTCATTACGGTTAATAATCCGATAAGCGCGCCAGATATACGTCCTAATTTGGCGCGAATTAATTCAGCTGCATCTGGATTCCGTTTTTGTGGCATAATGGATGAACCTGTTGTATAGGCGTCTGAAAGTTTGATGAATGAAAAAGGTGGGGAACACCAAATAATGATTTCTTCAGCCATTCTGGAAAGATGCATAGCCATTATGGAGAGTGCAGATAAATATTCTAAAGCAAAATCACGGTCAGAAACGGCATCAAGAGAATTAGCCATCGGACGATCAAACTTTAAAAGTTTGGCGGTCATTTGGCGGTCAATTGGAAAGGAAGTTCCAGCAAGAGCCGCTGCACCCAGAGGATTTTCATTTAAACGTTTTCTGGTATCGTTTAATCTTCCTTGGTCCCGACAGAGCATTTCTACATAAGCTAAAAGATGGTGTCCAAATGTAATAGGTTGAGCTGATTGTAAATGGGTGAACCCAGGCATTGCTGTATCAGCATATTCTAGGGCTCTTTTTGCAAGATTGAGCATAAGATGTCTGACCCTCGAAACCAATTCATCAATGTGCTGGCGAATCCATAAACGAAAATCCGTCGCAACCTGATCATTTCTTGAACGTGCTGTATGTAATCTTTTACCAGCTTCACCAATACGTTCAGCAAGCCGGGCTTCAATATTCATGTGAATATCTTCAAGGGTCTTATCAAAGTGAAATTCTCCTGTAAGAATTTCCTTTTCTATTTTTTTCAGTCCTTCATGAATTTTTTCCTTATCTTCATTTGAAATGATGTTTTGCTTTGCAAGCATTTCTGAATGCGCAAGAGAACTAAGAATATCTTGTTGCCATAGGTTTTTATCAAAATCAATGGATGTATTAATTTGTTCCATGATAGTCGATGGACCTGATTTAAAACGTCCTCCCCATTGTTGATTAGCTGATTTTTGATTCAAATATTTAATCTCCTACGGTTACAATTTTATCATTAAAGTGATTTTATTAGATTAATTTTATAACTATACTAATAAAATATTATATTCGTTTATATGGGATTAATCCTTTGAAAACTGTTGATTTTCTATCATATATTGAAATTAATTTCCTAAATGAAAATAAACAAGATTTTTCAGAATTAGATCTATTTTTATATCATTATTATCTCAATGGGTAAAATTTTGAACAGATAAATCAAGAATGGCTAAAGAAAATTCTATCAAAATTGAGTTCATTTCATTCTTTAATGAATGCCTATATAAGTATATTAAAAGATAAGCTTTTTTATCTTTCTGAAAAAGATATTGCCTTTATATATTTGCTCTATAAGACATCATTTTGATTTTTACGTTATAATCTTTGTAATAAAAATATTCTATCTTCAAAAAAAGCATTAACACATTACTTGATTGCTTTACTCTCAAGAGAGAAAATTAAACATTTTTATATTTATTTACTAGACGAGAATTCATATTTAATTGCTTTTGAATTATCAGACTCAGGGAACAGTGAGTAATGCATCTATTTACATCCGAGAAGTTGCAAAATATGCTTTCAAATATTCTGATTCTTTATTGATGTTAATTCATAATCATTCGAGTGATCTATTTTTATCTTCCGAAGAAGATAAACAATTAACCTTTATGTTAATTAATTAATGTCTTGGAAGCGGTCAATATTAGTGTTTCTGATCATCTTGTTATAAAAAATACAATTATTATTTATTCGAAGAAAGTAGTTTACTTAGTCTTCAGAATTTAAAAAAGACAAAGCTGATTTAATACCATATTCTCCTGGAAGACTGTTATAAGGAAAAAGAATATTAACATGTCCCATTTTACGTCCTGGTTTTGCTTCTTGTTTTCCGTATAAGTGTCCAATCATTTTTGCTGTTTTCATAATATCAGGCCACCATTTCAAAGTTTGAGGACCAATAAGATTTTTCATAATCGCATCCGAATGTCGTATAGCAAGGGGTAAAGGAAGATTAGCTACAGCACGGATATGCATTTCAAATTGATCAATGGGACATGCATTCATTGTCCAGTGCCCTGAATTATGAGGACGGGGAGCTATCTCATTAACAAGAATATCGTTATTTTCATCTATAAACATTTCAACCCCTAATATACCGACTAGATTAAGAGCCTTGGCTATTTTTAAAGCAGAATCTTATGCTTTTTTTTGTAAGGTAGGATCAATTGGGGCTGGTACGATGCTCAAATCAAGAATACCTTGTTTATGTCGGTTTTCAGTTACATCAAAAGTTTGAATATCACCTATTGTGTTTTGTATCACCATAACGCTGACTTCTTTAAAGAAGTTAACTTTTTTTTCGGCAATTAAAGGATAAGGTGCCAATGTTTTAAAAGCTTTGTAAAATTCTTCTTTATTGTGAATAATGGCTTGACCTTTTCCATCATATCCCAATTGTGTTGTTTTCAAGATAAAAGGATATGCTAAAATTTCTGCTGCAGTTTTTTCATCTTCATGATTTTGAATAAGCATCCATTTAGTTGTAGAAATATTGTGTTGATTAAGAAAGTTTTTTTCAATTTGTCTATCTTGACTGATTTTTAGAATATGACTTGAAGGATTAACAGGACATAAGGTTTCAAGATATTCGATACCTTCGATATTGATATTCTCAAATTCAAAGGTTATGACATCTACTTGTTCAGCAAAATTTTTTAGGATTGAAAAATCATTATAAGAACCAACTGTAATTTTTGATGAAACTTGTTCTGCAGGAACATTCCTCATATCTGATAAAATATGTGTACGAAAACCTAGGCGGGCAGCAGCCATGGCAGACATTCTTCCTAATTGACCACCCCCTACGATTCCAATGGTTGAATTAGGTAAAAGCATGAAAACCTCTTGATAATAATTTATAAAGGAGAGATAGCTACGGAATCAGTTTGTGATTTACGCCATGATTTTAATCGTTGGGCAATAGCTTGATCATTAATTGATAAAATAGATGTTGCCAAAAGCGCAGCATTAATGGCTCCAGCTTTTCCAATGGACAAGGTTCCTACCGGAATTCCTGCTGGCATTTGTACAATGGATAATAGGCTGTCCTGACCATTCAACGCATGGGTCTGCATAGGAACTCCAAGTACGGGTAAATATGTCCATGCTGCAATCATACCCGGCAAATGAGCAGCTCCTCCAGCACCAGCAATAATGACTTTAATACCGCGTTTTTCTGCTGTCGTTGCATAATTTCTTAGACGATCAGGTGTCCGGTGAGCAGATACAATTTTTACTTCATGATGTATTTTGAGCTTTGTGAGCATATCAGCACTGTGACTCATCATATCCCAATCGGATTGACTGCCCATAATAATGCCAACGGAAACTATTTTTTTCGCTGCAATGAGAGAGTTTGTCATATTATTTTATTCTGAATTAGATTGATCATCTTTATTTGTATAACTCGAAAAAATATGTTCGATGTCTAATTCTTCCTTTTTAGATTCAGAAGAATGATGAGTTTCGAAAAATTCCAATTTTTTACTTGATGAGTTTTCTATTTCATCTTTTTCAACACGGCGATTTGCTTCAGCAACAGCATTGTTAAGATCCATCTGACTGCATAAACCAAGGATAATAGGATCACGAGGTTTAATATTCGGGGAATTCCAATGTTGCTTATCTCTTACTTTTGCAATGGTATCTTTGGTAGTACCAAGAAGTTTGGTAATTTGTTGATCCAGTAATTGAGGATAATTTCTTAATAAAAAAGCGATCGCATCGGGTCGATCATTTCTTTTAGAGATTGGAGTATAACGTGCACCTTTCGATCGCTTAACGATTTGCATACGATGTGCGGATAATTTTAATTTACAATTGGGATCAGCTTCACAGCGGTCAATTTCATCCTGAGTTAATTGTCCATTTGCTACTGGATCATACCCGATAATACTTTGTGCAACTTCACCATCTGCAATAGCTTGGACTTCTAAAGGATGCATGTCACAAAATTCCGCAATTTGATTAAAGGTTAAGGCAGTCTTTTCAATAAGCCATACTGCGGTAGCCTTTGGCATAAGAGGTAGAGTCATGACAATCCTGTATGATAAAAAAATAAAATATTACTTTGCAAATTATAAGATTATTTTCTTTACAATTTAAATAATTTCCAAACTAATATTTTAGTTAGAGTAAATTTGAATAAGGGTAATTCATTTACCCTTATTATTTAAATGAAAGTAATTAAAATAAACAACTTATTTTAAATCTTTTTTTTACCAATACCAGCAAAACGTTTGTTAAACTTAGCAACTTGACCACGTGTATCATTAATACGTTGTACACCGGTCCAAGCGGGATGGGATTTTGGGTCAACGTCAAGACGTAAAGTAACACCATTAGAGCCATAACAAGAGCGAGTTTTGAATTCAGTGCCGTCTGTCATGACGACTGTAATTTCGTGATAATCTGGATGGATATCGTTTTTCATGATTTTCTCTTAACAGATTGTAAAAAACTCCGTTAACAGACGGAGAAAGAAAATGTATTTATAGTCATTTTGGGAATTAAAATCAATCTATACTTTGTTATTTTTTAATATTTGTCATTTTTTTCTTATTTTAAATTTTATTTTCAAATATAATTAATTCGTAACTATAAACTTAATGAAATAAAATGGAACATAAAATGAGCGTTGAAAATAAAGATAAAAAAAATAAATATTTTAAATGGGTTCATGATTTTGAATCTTTTATTATGCGTGGAAATGTAGTTGATCTTGCCGTTGGTATTATTGTAGGAGCTGCTTTTACAAGTGTTGTTAAAAGTTTGGTTAATGATATTTTCAACCCTATAATAGGATTGTTTCTTGGTGGTGTAGATTTCAGTAATTTCTTTATCACTTTAAAAGGTCCACATGTTAAAACCTTAGCTGAGGCACAAAGATTAGGTGCAGTTACTATTAATTTTGGTCTTTTTTTGAATACAATTATTCAATTTTTAA
This sequence comes from uncultured Commensalibacter sp., assembly GCA_946699565.1. Lineage (GTDB taxonomy): Bacteria > Pseudomonadota > Alphaproteobacteria > Acetobacterales > Acetobacteraceae > Commensalibacter. Next base: position 59,178 of record CAMPDW010000010.1, read on the forward strand.
TCATAGGATTTGTTGTTTTCTTGATTGTTCGCGTTTTGAATGATATTTATGCTCGTATAAAGGTTCAACAACAGGCAAAAGAAGAAGCAAAAGCTGCTCAACCCTCAAAACAAGAAATTTTATTGCAAGAAATTAGAGATATTCTTGCAAAGAAAAATGCATCTTAATAATATTAAGATAAAAAAGTCGAGAATAATTAGATGATCAAGAGGTTTATTTTATTGGGATTAAGTTTATCTTTGTTTTCTTTGATGGGATGTCAAATAAAAGATCAAACCTTAATTAATTTCGATACAATAACACCTCGATCTGTGGCTTATAATTACATTTTTACACATGGAATGTGTATGGGTTATTTAGGCAGTTTGAATTCAATGTCTTTAGTAAAATTTAAAGATTTACTAGAAAAAGATCAAAATGCAAAATATTATGTTGTTATAGCTCTAGCACAACCAAATAAACAAAATTTAAAACAGGCACAATTTTCTATTGAACAATTACTTATGACTTTAGAATGATGCTGACAGCGTTTTTTTATTTTTTATATTATTTTAGTAATGTCGTATTGGTTTATTTTACTTGTTTTTATTCTAAAAGTTTTATCATAAATCAGCGTTGTAATAGATGATAATAAATTGATTTGAATTCAGTTTTTAAATTTTTCAATAAAATTAATTATTACTGATAATTTGTTTAAAATGATAATAAAATTATAGATAATTTAAGATTTTACAATCAATAATTGATTTTAATTGTTTTGCATCATCTTCTATAGCACCATTCTATTGTAACTTTAATAAGTTATATTCCGTAAATTTTCTTTTGTAATCTTATCTAAACAGATATTATTTTGAATATTTTGATCTTAAAATTTAAAGCAATAAAACATTTCAAACATTAACATAGCATTTTTATTTAATGGTCATAATGCTATGTCAAGTATATATAAGCTTATTTAAATTCTATAATAATGAAGATATTATTATTTTTTAGCTTTTCTTCTTATGTTTCCTTCTTCCATGAAAAGAAGAAGTGGAGCTGCAATAAAAATGGAGGAGGATGTACCCACTATAATACCAAAGAGCATTATCCAGGCAAATCCAGATAAAGATGTTCCACCAAATAAAGCGAGGGGTAAAGCGGCTAAAAAGACTGTAAGGGAAGTAGCAAGCGTTCGACTTAAGGTTTCATTAATAGAAAGATCAATTAGTTCTTGAAAAGGCATTGAATGATGCTTTCTAAGATTTTCTCTTACGCGATCATAAACGACCACTTTATCATTGGTTGAATATCCAAGAATTGTTAAAATAGCCGCAACCATCACAAGATCAAATTCGAAATGCGTAATGACAAGAAAACCAACTGTTTTTGTCAAATCAAGCAACAAAGTAATAATGGCACTCAGGGCAAATTCCCATTCAAATCGGAACCAAATATAGATCATGATCATGAAAAGACTAATGCCTAAAGCTAAAAGCCCATTTCTGAATAATTCTGAAGAAACAGATGCTCCGACTGCATCAGCTCTGACAATTTTGGTTCCAGTTTCATAATTGATTACTGTTGATCTAACTTTATTGATTAAAGCCTGCGTTGTATCATCATTATTTTCTTTTGGTGCATCTAATCGGATAAGTACGTTATTTTTCTCTCCAAATTGTTGTAATCCAGCCGTTGATATATGCGCTTGTGATAAAATCTGGCGTAATTTGCCAAAATCAACAGATTCAGGGGTTTGAGCTTCGACCACAATACCGCCACGAAAATCAAGCCCCAAAGTTAAACCAGGATGAAAAAAAAGAATAATTGACGCAATGGATAGTACAGCGGATGTAATTAATCCAGCGAAGCGTCCGCGCATAAAATGAATTTTTGTACCATGAGGAACTAAATGTAATAAAGGACGACCAAGCATATTTTTTCTTTCAAATTGGAAGTTCTTTAGGACGATTAACTGTATACCATCGAATGGTCAACATCCAAGATAGGCATAAAGTGGTGAATAGCGTGGTGATAATACCAATCGTAATGGTTAGGGCAAAACCTTTCACTGCGCCTGTTCCGAAAATAAATAACATAACATGGGCAATGAATGCCGTGACATTACTATCAATGATGGTATTGAGAGCGCGATCAAAACCTGTTTGTAAAGCGTTGAGTGGGGTGCGACCATTTCTTATTTCTTCTCGGATACGTTCATTGATAAGAATATTTGCATCCACTGCCATTCCTAAGGTTAGAAGAATTCCAGCCATCCCTGGCAAGGTCAAAGTAGCTTCAAATAAAGATAAAATGGCACTCATTAAAATAAGGTTCGCAAATAAGGCAATATTGGCGTAAAAGCCAAAACGACCATAAAATAAAAGCATAAAAATAATAACAAGAATAAAGCCGCTTACAAGACTTAAGCCACCAGCATGAATAGCATCAGCACCTAAAGAAGGTCCAATTGAACGTTCTTCTATAACTTTTAATGGAGCAGGTAAGGCACCAGCACGTAATAATAATGCAAGATCTGTAGCTTTTTGTGCATCAAATCCTCCTGTAATTTGTCCATTACCACCCGTAATGGCGGTACGAATAACGGGTGCTTCTATCACTTTGTTGTCTAAAACAATGGCAAACTGTTTATTAATATTGGCACGAGTAATATTGGCAAATGCTTGTGCGCCTGCATTATCGAAGCTGAAATTAACCGTATATTCACCGCTTTGTTGATCGAATCCAGTGCTTGCCCCTGTAAGATTGGCACCATCAACTTCGATATGATCACGTATTGGTAATTTTATAGAACTGTTATCAACCATTGGAAGAAAAGTTACACCTAGGGGGGGAAGATTGGGATTGGCTGTTTCATCAAGTAAATGAAATGTCATTTTAGCTGTTGTACCAAGTAATTGTTTGATACGATTTGGATCGCTAATTCCTGGTAATTGAACAATAATTCTATCGGATCCTTGACGTATAATAGAAGGATCAACAGCTCCTGTTGCATCAATACGTTTACGAACAATTTCTATGGATTGATTAACGGCCTCGTTAGCTCGTCGTTGCATAGCTTCTATTGATAAAGATAATATGATTTGATCATTATCATTAGAAACGTTAAATTCTTTCGGAATTGTTTTTGGCATGGATTGCAAAACAGATAAAACCCTATCCTTTTCACTTGGGTCGCGTAAATTAAATATAATAGTATGGTTTTGAGGAACGATGTGAATATTGCGATAACCAAGATTTTTGGAAATCAATGTCTGACGGACATTATCGCTTAATGTTTGTAAACGATTTTTACTGATGGTTTCAACATCAACCTGCATCAATAAATAGGATCCACCTTTCAAATCCAGACCAAGATGGATTTGGTGCCAAGGTATTTTAAAGGAGGGATGTTTAACAAAATTAGGTAAACATAGTAAAAGTCCTATGAAACACGTGGCAAGAATCAGGGTAAATTTTGTTCGACTGTAATATATCATCGTAGTAACGACTAAATCCTTTTTTGTCCGATTGGACTGAAAATGGTTAAAGGGAACGTTTAACGACAAAGCCGTTATGACGTTATTCGATGCAATATGTTGGTTATAATACTATTATATGGCATGGTATATATAGCATTAAAAATAAAAACAATGTTTAAATATCCTCAAGATATATTTTATTTTTTATCGAATTTTAAAAAAATTATAAGTTAAAATTAAAAAATTAAAGTGAGAAAATGAATGAGGGAGCAAACGATTTTACGCATAGGGATTGCAGGGGCAGGGTATTTTGGTCGTTTCCATGCTTTAAAATCAAATACCCTGCCCCTGCAATCCCTATGCTTTAAAATCGTATAAAGCAAAGCGTGAAAATTTAATCGGTATTTATGATCCAGTAATTGAAAAAGCTAAAAAGGTTGGAAAAGAAGCGGGAAATGTTTCTTATATGCCACTTGATCAGTTATTGAAATCTTGTGATGCTATAATTATTGCTTCACCTGCAGAATATCATTATGAATTAACGGTTGAGGCTCTGAAAGCTGGAAAGCATGTTTTAGTTGAAAAGCCTATTTCTGCAACTTTGGATCAGGCGGGTCATCTTATTCAATTGGCTAACGATCAAAACCTTGTTTTGCAGGTTGGACATCTTTTACGATATTCGTCTGAATATAAAATTATTCACGAGCGTATAAAACGTCCCTTATATATTGAAACGATGCGGATTGCACCTTTTAAACCAAGAGGGGTTGATGTTTCCGTTATTTTGGATTTAATGATTCATGATCTTGATTTGGTTCTTGCAATTGTCCCTTCACATATCCTAAGGGTTGAAGCATTAGGGGCTGCTGTAACATCCGAATTTGAAGATATAGCAAATGCTCGTGTTATTTTTGAAAATGGATGCGTTGCAACTATTGCGGCAAGCCGTATTTCTTTAAAAACTGAACGTAAAATGCGAATTTTTTCTGAAGAAGGTTATTTATCTGCTGATTTTATGAAAAAACAATTAGTTATGATTGGAAAAGAAAAAGGTCTGTTTTTGCCGGGCACGAATGGTTTCAGGCGAGAGGTTGTTAAATGGAAAGATCACGATAATATAGAAGCGGAACATCAGGCTTTTGTTGAATCCTGTCTTGATGGAAAACCTGTGTTGGTTGATGGTATTGCAGGGCGAAGAGCACTAAATGCGGCATTAATGGTGATCCAAAGCATTCAAGAATCAAAAGAACAAATGCAAGCCTCTGGTTTATTAAGTTCTAGAACAAAAGGTTTTTGAAATATGTAAGATAAAAAGATTTTATGGAAATCATTAGTATATGATTAATTTGATTATGATAGACAAATTATATTTTTAATTTATACAATTACAATTTTTTACAAATAAAATGAAGTTATCAAAAATAAATCTGTCTTGATAACTTATTTAAAATTTAATTACTGAGCTATTTTCTTGATTTGTAAAGCAAGGGCAGGGTTCCACATGGCACCTGTGGCACTCATAACTGCATCCGCACCTAAAGAACGATAGGTATGGTAATGTTCAGGAGTGTTGACCCCACCAACACCAATAATGATAAAATTTTCATTGTGATTGGCACGCCATTCATAAAGTCGGGAAACCATTTCTTCCCCAGCCCAACGAATAGCGTTTCCACATACACCACCTATGGGACGATCTTTTCCTAATGCACATTCCCCATGTGCATTAATAGGTCTTATAGACAAAGTGTTGATGGCACAGAAACCGTTAACAATAGGAGCAAGTCTTTCAAGAAAAGAATATAAAAGGGTGTTATCTTTAAAATAAGCTAATTTAAGTATTAAAGGCTTGTCTGGAACGGTATTTTTTATTGCATGGACAATTCGTTCAACTTTGTTAATGTCAAAACATAATAAGTTATTTACGCCTTCATTAGGACAGCTGAGATTGGCTTCCAATAAAGGTGCGCCCGTTTCGTCAATCAAACGAGCTGCTTCAGCATAATCTTTTTCAATATGACTTGTAGCTCCTAATGTACCTTGAAAACTTCCAATAATAACTTGTCCAGGTTTGGCATAATTGACGGCTTCCTCCATATCAGGTTGCCAAACATCTGGATCAAAGGAGGGAACCCCAAAAGAGTTCGTTATGGATATTGGCAAATCATAATTTTGATCTGCTAAAACAGTGTCTATATTTGCAGAAAGTTTGTGATCGGGATGGACTGCCAGAACATTTGGTAAAGGATGACATTTATATTTTTTAGTTCGGACAGTTTTATAGACACATATATCGTATTCCCAGTCCAATGCTGCTTTTACGTATTTACCATTAAGTAAGGGTCCAGCAGGTATACCAAAGGGAAGGTTAACGTTACATCCTAGAAAATGAACGGGATTTTGAAGAAGCGAGGAAGTGTCAGGTTTTTTTGTAAAAACTCCAAAAGGACCTTTTTTGTAATTATCTTCATAACTTAACTGTGGGTTGTAAAATGGATGGTTATGATTGCTCATAAACGGAATGCCTCCATAAGAATAATTTTATCTCTAGGTTTATGTTAGTTAATCTTTAAGATAACTTGTTTTTTATCATTAACAGTATAAAATAATATGGATATTTTAGATAATAATTCAATTATGAATAATAAATAAATTGTAATATTTAATAATCATATTTATCAGTTTTATATAATTTTCATGCGTCATTTGATCGCATATCCTCTTGTAACAGTTCTAATTCCAGCCATCTTTCCTCAAATTTTTCAAGTTCATTTTGTTTATCCGATAATTGTTGGGTATATTTTTGAAAAGAGGAAGGATTTTTTTGATATAATTCAGGATCATTCAACTGTTGGTTGAGATGTTTAATAGATATTTGTAATTTTTCTAACTTTTCAGGCAAATGATTAAGTTCAAATTGGTCTTTGTAAGAAAGTTTCTTTGGTTTTGTTTGAGGTATAGATTTAGAGAGTATGTTTTTTTGAGTTTTGTTTTGGAACTGATTCGATGGTTTTTCAAGTTGTGATTGACGAAGTGAAATCATGTCTGAATATCCACCTGCATATTTTGTCCAAACACCATTTCCTTCAGCCACTAAAATAGAAGTTGCAATTCGATCAAGGAAATCACGATCGTGGCTAACAAGTAAAATAGTTCCTATATAAGTAGATAAAACTTCCTGTAGTAAGTCTAAAGTTTCAAGATCAAAATCGTTAGTGGGCTCATCGAGAATCATTAAATTGGATGGTTTGCTTAATGCACAAGCAAGTAATAAACGTGCTTTTTCACCCCCTGATAATACTTTGACGAGGATTTGAGCTTGTTCGGGTAAAAAAAGAAATTGTTTCATATAGCTGATAACATGTTTTTTTTTGCCGTTTACATCAACATAATCTCCGTGACCACGTGTAAGAGTTTCAGTCAAGGTTTTGTTAGGGTCTAGAAGCTCTCTATGTTGATCAAGAATATTAATTTTCAAATTTGTTCCCAGTTTGATTTTCCCTTGATTAGGTTTTTCCTGTTCGGTTAATATTTTTAATAAAGTACTTTTACCCACACCATTTGCACCGATAATGCCGAGGCGATCCCCACGCATGATGCGTAAGTTTAAATTTTTAATAAGCGTTTTAGAACCATAGGATTGAGTAATGTTTTTAGCATCAATGACAATTTTTCCTGAACTATCTGCTTCACTGGTTTGTAAACTATCCATGTAAAAATTTTTTACATAGTTCCTACGTTTTTTCTGAAGTTCTGAAAGTTCAGCCATGCGTCGAACATTTCTTTTGCGTCTTGCTGTCACACCATAACGCACCCAATCTTCTTCTTTGGCGATTTGATGATTTAATTTATGCTGTTTCAAAGCTTCTTGTTCAAAGAAATCTTCTCTCCAGGATTCAAATTCTGAAAATTTCATTGATAATTGCCGTGTTTGTCCACGATCTAACCAAATAATTCCTTTGGACATATTTTCTAAAAAGCGACGATCATGACTAATCATCAAAACTGCAGAAGGAAGAGATTTTAATTCTGATTCCAACCATTCAATCGTGGATAAATCAAGATGATTTGTAGGTTCATCAAGTAGTAAAAGATCAGGTTTAGGTGCCAATGCTTTAACTAGGGCACAACGTCTTATCTCACCGCCTGATAGATAAGTAGGATTTTCATTCTCTTTTAATCCCAAGACATTGAGTAAAAGTCGAGCTCGGTAATGATCTTCAGGATTAGGTAATCTCGAACAAACATAATCAAGTGTTGTCGTAAAATAAGAAGGATCAAGTTCTTGAGATAAACATTGGATGGATGTTCCTGGTTGTATGAAAAGACTTCCAGAATTTTTACTTTGCAATCCTATTATAATTTTAAATAAAGTGGATTTTCCTGATCCATTTCTTCCAACTAAACATAATTTTTCACCACTTTCCATACTAAATGTTACATTTGTAAAAAGTGGATGCCTACCAAAACTGTAGGAGATATTTTGTAAAAATAATAGGGGATTTGGCATAGCGAATGATGAAGATTATTGTAACAGATAAAATTAAACTGATGAATTATTCATAATAAGACATAGTTATTAATTTTAAAGATGTAGTTATTAATTTTAAAGATGTAAATATTTTATTAATTATGTAAAATTTATATAATATAAATTTATATAATATACGGAAGATATAAGGAAGTTATTTTTTTAAAATTTCGGAATCAAAAATTTATGAATTTTTAAATTGGTAAAAAATTAGAAAATTTTGTTTTTTTTTACTATTTAAATTATAGATACTTTAGATTGGAATTGCCGTAGGCATTTTTATGCTGTTACAATTAGAGTTGCTTATATGCTTGATCATAAAGAAAAAATAAAAAATTGGATAAAAACACAAACAAAAATAGGAAAAAAAGCAATATTTCCTCTAATTTTTTTAGGATTAATTTCTAGTTTGATAGCAGTGGGATTGGCTTGGATAATTGCTGAAATACTTGGAAAAATCTTAATTCCTACTTATTCGCTTCAATTTTCTGTTTTTTCTTTATTGTTCTTTTTTCTAGTTTTGTCTGTTTTCCAAGGATGCGTACTTTTTCTTGAGGATTATATGACGTTAAAAACAGGGCTTCGTGCACGTCATCGCTTACGTCAATTATTTATAGATCATATTATGCAGATTGGTCCTTCCATATTAAGAAGGCAATCAAGTGGTGCTTTAACTGCGTTAATTGTTGATCAGGTGGAGGCATTGGATGGTTATTTTTCTCGCTGGTTACCTGCCTCGATTTTGTGGATTGCTTCTCCATTTCTTATTTTGGTTTTTGTTTATTTAGTTCAACCATGGTCTGCCTTAATTATTGGTTTATGCGGTCTAATGGTTCCTATTGCTCAAGCTATTTTCGGTATAGGGGCAGCAATTGCAGCAAGACAGCAATTTTTAGCGATGACACGTTTACAGGCTCAATTTTTAGATCGCATTCGAGGAATTGCAACAATTGTATTAGCTGGGCGTTCAGAAGATATGGCTAACAAACTAGCTGTATCGGCTGATGAATTGCGTCAACGAACCATGAAAATTTTGCGTATTGCTTTTCTATCATCGGCATCAATAGATTGTGCGATGATTATGGCAATTATTTTGGTTGTGTTAATGGATGGAAATCAGTTTCTTAAAAGCCACTCAGTGCAATCTATCTCTGTAACTAATATTTTGTTTACTTTATTAATAATTCCAGAATTTTTTAGTCCATTACGGAGTCTGGCCTTAGCTTATCAAGATAGAGCTAGGTTGACAGGAACGGCATCAATGGCTGTTGAATTACCAGAAAAAATTATTAAGACACAAAACGTAAAAAATATACCATTTTCCGATCAAGTCGATATTCAATTTAAAAATGTTACCTATTATTGGGATAGGCAAAGGGGTAATGTCCTTCATAATTTGAATTTTACTCTTAAGGCGAGAGATAAAGCCTTATTAATAGGTTCATCAGGGGCAGGAAAGTCGACTATTATCGAAATGATCCTAGGTTTTATCAAGCCAAATAAAGGTCAAGTTTTGATTAATAATATTGATATAACTGAATATTCTGCTAGCTCTTTATCAGCGTTGACCGCATGGATAGGACAGAAACCTGTTATATTTAATGGGACAATTAAGGAAAATATTTTATTTGCCAAACTTGATGCGTCTGATCAAGAATTCCAGAAGGCGATTGAAGCAGCCGCCATTGATCAGTATTTACCCAATTTACCTCAAGGTATTGAAACAGTGATTGGTGAAAATGGATTTGGTTTATCCGGGGGACAGGCTCAACGAATTGCAATTGCGCGGGCTTATTTAAAGAATGCACCTTTACTTTTGCTTGATGAACCTACAGCACATTTAGATCCGCAAACTGAACAAGATATTTTTAAACGCTTGATACAATTAACACAAAATAGAACGGTTATTATGGCAACACATTCTGAACAGGGGAAGAAAATACATGGATTACATATTCGTTTAAATAAAGGTGCTATTATTGATTGCGAGAGAGTGGATTAAAATGATGGATATGCGGATGAATGTTAGACAAAATAATTCTGATGCTAGATCAGCTTTTAAAAAGATATTGGATGTATGGCATACACGTTTACCATCTTTAATTCTTGGAGTGGTTTTTTCATTGATAGCCTTAATATTAGGTTTGGCATTAATGAGCCTTGCGGGGAGCAAGGTTGCCCTTACGGCGATAGGTGTAGCAATAACAAGTTCTTTATTTTTAAAAATAATCGGCAGTTTTCGGTTGATTATTCGTTATGTGGAAAGATTATATACGCATAATGCTATGTTTCATGCTTTGACTGATTTACGAATATGGTTTTTTCATAAGCTTGCTAAAGAAAGTGCAGTAGGTTTGGGATTTCGGCATAGTGGGGATATTTTATCTCGTTTGGTTTCTGATATTGAAACATTGGATGGTTTATATTTGCGTCTAATATTACCTTTTACGGGTTCAATATTAACTTTTTTTATTCTTGTAAGTATTATAAGTTATTTTAATATCGTTTTATCTTTTTTAATTGCTATTTGCTATATAATTGCAGCCTTTATTTGTCCTTGCTGTGCTGGATATTTGACGCGCAAACGCGGGAAAAAACTCATTCAGGGAATGGCTCTATTACGAATAACAATTCTTGATTTTATTCATGGGTTAAGGGAGATTAGGGCATTTGGTGCGGAACAACGTATTGCTTCTCTAATAAATAAAAATGAAGTTAATCTTTTTAATGATCAAGCCTATCAAGTTAAAGAAGTTGCTCTTATTGGCGTTATTTCATTTTTCTTTGGTCAAATAGCAATTATTTTTGTTTTGATGGCTGGATTAAATATTGGATTTCATGGCTTGAATGCTCTTCATACAGTTTTTTGTTTGTTTTTAACCTTAACGGCTTTTGAGCTTGTTGTTCCTTTGACAAGAGCAGGCGGGTTGGCAGGTCAAATTGCTAATGCAGCCATCCGGGTGATTAATGTGAATAATGAAAAAACTTTGATTTTAAAGCGTGATGAACAAGAAAAGGCCCCTAAGTATGGCGATATTCAATTTAAAGATATATCTTTTCGTTGGAATGATTCTCAACCATGGCTTTATCAGAACTTGAACCTGATTATTCAGCAAAATAAGAAAATTGCAATTATCGGTCCTTCTGGAACAGGTAAATCAACATTGGCAGCTTTATTATTAAAAGTTGTTTATCCTCAAAAAGGAATGATTACCTTAGCAGATAAAAATTTAAATCAATTAACGGATGATTCGGTAAGGAAAAGAATAGCTTGGCTATCTCAGAATACACATTTATTTGATGATACTATTCGTCAAAATCTTTTATTGGGTGATCCAAAAGCGACAGATGATGAATTATGGCAAGCTTTATCCGAAGCTTCTGTCGCTAATGTTGTGAGAGAAATGCCTGATGGTCTTGATACATGGCTTGGTGAAGGGGGTGTAAAAGTATCCGGTGGGCAAGGCCGTAGGATTGCTTTAGCAAGAACTTTGTTATTTAAAGCACCAATTTTATTATTGGATGAACCTACAACTGGATTGGATGCAGATACTGAAGCTGATTTTTTCCAGACATTGAATAAAATTACCATTCACCGTACGGTTATTCTAATTGTGCATTGTCTTACAGGTATAGAACAAATTGATGAAATTTGGCATCTATCAAAAGGGAAATTGATTAAACAATAATAAAAGTTATATATTTCAATTCTATTTATTTATATATATATTAATAAGTTAAAGTTATGCTTTTAACGAAGGAAAGTAAATGCGTCGATTTGTTCTAGTGCTATTAGCTTCAGTTTTATTGGGAGCTTGCTCTCAATCAGCATCTTTGCCAAAAAATAATGATAGAATCTATGTGATTTTTTTTCCATTTGCTTCAACAGATTTGGATGATGCGGCGAATAAGACAATCTTTCAAGCTGTTACTTATGCACAAAAATTTCCTGAAAAACAGGTATATGTTAGGGGATATGCAGCTATTTATGGCGATTTATCAAAAGATGAGATGCTAGCCGTTCAACGTTCAAAAATTGTTGCTCAAAAAGTTGTGGATGATGGCATAAAAGCAAATCGTGTGCATGACACTCCTCGTCCACCTGAAGACCGTAAAAGTCAAGTGGCTGCAAGGCGCGTTGAAATTATAGTTCAATAGCATAATACCGGATCATTTTATTTAATTTGCTGGATATATAAAAAACAAAAGCAGGATTAAAACTCCAACAAGTTTTAGAAACTATATTTTGGGTATCAACAGTTTCGAGGTCTACAAAAACAAGCCATTGATCTTGTTATGCAAGGTCGGGGTGTTTTATTGTCAATGCCTACAGGTGGTGTAAAAGTATTTGCTATCAAATCCCAGCCCTATGTCGATCCGGAATGGGGTTGGTTATTTCACCTTTGATCGCTTTGATGGATAATCAGATTGCTGCTTTATATCAATTAGGTATTCCTGCGGGTGCCTTACATTCTGAATTGGAAAATGGTGAAGCATTTGCTATTCGTCATGATATTGCTTCAAAAAAGTTAAAATTATTATATATTTCACCTGAACGTTTATTATATATAGTGAAACTTTACAATTTTTAAAAAACATAGATTTTTTTTAATTGCTATTTATTGAAATTTCACTCTGGTAAACCTTTGATTATTGTGGCAACTATAGCGTTTGGAATTGGTATTGATTGTCTTGATGTAAAATTGCTTGTCTATTTAGATATCCCTAAAGGGCCAGAGCATTATTATCAACAAATTGGTTGTGCAGGTCGTGATGGTGATGTGGCTGAAGCTATATATTTAGATGTTGCCAAAGCTTGATATTTTCTTTAATAATCTGTAATTTCTAATGATCAAAAAAGAATTGCTTGATCAAGATTAGATATGATGGTTGCTTTTGTAGAAACTATTGATTGTCGGACAAAATTTTTATTAAAATGTTTTGGTGAGGATTTTGATAAATTCTGTAATCATTGTGATAATTATTTACATCACGTAAAATTATTTAACGACACTGTTGCTGCACAAAAAGTCCTTTTTGTAGTTTATCGTACGGGACAACATTTCGGAGCGGGATATATCATTAATGTTTTACACGGAAAAAAAGTGAATAAGTTAAAAATTTTCAGTATAATCAATTACCATTATTTGGTATTGGTTAAGGATAAATCTTAATATTTTTGGCGTTCGATTATTCAACGGTTAATGGAACGAGACGCTTTACGTTAAGGCGAAGAATTCTCTAATTTATTTTTAAATCAAGACAAAGCCTGTCCTATTTTAAAAGGGAATGAAGATTTATATTTACGAGAAGATATAGTTCAAAAGAATTTTCATAAAGAACAAGATGACATTTTGCAAACTCATCTTTCATAATGAACAATTGAAGTTTTTTAAAGTTTTGAAAAGATGGCGTTTGGAAGAGTCTAGAAAACAACAGGTTCTACCTTATATTATTTTTCATGATGTTGTTTTGAAAGATATTGTTTTAAAATAACCTAGAACAATGAAAGCTTTAAAAGAAATAAAGGGTATTGGAGATATGAAATTTGAAAGATATGGTGATGCATTATTAGCTTGTATTCAATATCGCTAAATTTTATATTTTGTCTTTAATTAAATAAATAATTTCTTGAAATTTATTTAAAAAACGATCATATACGATATTATCGAAATTGTTCGACAATTCACACGTAAAGTTTTCACCGCTGGTGCTTGATAAGGGTAATCGATACTTTACGGAGGTTTAACCAGAAAAAAGGATAAAAATTATGGCAATGCCAGATTTTACTTTGCGTCAATTATTAGAAGCAGGTGTTCATTTCGGACATCATACACGTCGTTGGAACCCAAAAATGACACCTTATTTATTTGGTGTTCGTAATCAAGTTCACATTATTGATTTACAACAAACAGTTCCAATGTTGGATCGTGCATTGCATGCCGTTCGTGATACGGTCGCCAATGGGGGTAGAGTATTATTTGTTGGGACAAAACGTACGGCTTCTGAAATTGTTGCAGAAACAGCAAAACGCTGTGGTCAGTATTATGTGAATCACCGTTGGTTAGGTGGTATGTTGACTAATTGGAAAACTATTACTAATTCTATTAAACGTTTGCGTCAAATCGAGGAAACGCTTAATGGTGATACAATGGGTTTGACAAAAAAAGAAATCCTCCAATTAACGCGTGAACGTGATAAATTAGAACGTTCTCTTGGTGGTATTAAAGAGATGGGTGGATTGCCAGATATTCTTTTCATTATTGATACGAATAAAGAAAAATTAGCTGTTCAAGAAGCTAATAAATTAGGTATTCCAGTTGTTGCTGTGTTGGATAGTAATTCTGATCCTGATGGGATCACTTATCCAATTCCAGGAAATGATGATGCATTACGCTCAATCAGTTTATATTGTGATTTAATTGCGGGTGCGGTGCTAGATGGTATTTCTCAAGAGTTAGGTGCTGCTGGTGAAGATATCGGTACGGCAGAAGAATTACCTCCTGAAATTATTATGGATTTTGTTCAAGAAATACCTGATGTTACAGCCTAAAGTTTCGTTAATTTTTTGAAAAGCGATGATATGGAAATAGGATTTCATCATATAATCGGTTGATTAAAATCATATGCAGCATGACGTCTCGATAATATTCGAGGCGTTCGTGCGTTAAGAAAGGGAAGAATAATGGCAGAAATTACAGCTGCATTAGTAAAAGAATTACGTGAAAAAACTGGTGCTGGCATGATGGATTGTAAAAAGGCACTTAATCAAACGGCTGGGAACATTGAAGAAGCTATTGATTGGTTACGTACTAAAGGATTAGCTACTGCCGCAAAAAAATCTGGACGTGTTGCTGCTGAAGGTTTAGTAGGAATTGCAATGGATGGTAATAAAGCAGCTATGGTTGAAGTTAATGCTGAAACCGATTTTGTAGCAAGAAATGAACAGTTTCAACAGTTCGTTCAAGATGTTGCTAAGGTTGCATTAACAGCTGGTGATGATGTTGAAGCTTTAAAAAATGCTAAAATGGAAAAAGGTAAAACAGTTGCAGAAAATTTAACTAATTTAATCGCAACCATCGGTGAAAATATGACCATTCGTCGTGTCTGCGTTTTTGAAGTTCCATCTGGTGTCGTGACAAGTTATGTTCATTCATCCTTACGTCCTGGATTAGGAAAAATCGGTGTATTAGTAGCCTTAGAAGCTCCTTCAGCATCAGAAGAAATTGAAGATTTGGGACGTAAAATTGGCATGCAAGTTGCTGCTGTTAGTCCAATTGCCTTGAGTGTTGAAGATATTGATCCAGCAGCTGTTGAACGTGAAAAAAGTATTTTTATTGAACAGGCACGTGCTTCAGGAAAACCTGATAATATCATTGAAAAAATGATTGAAGGTCGTTTACGTAAATTTTATGAAGAAGTTGTTTTACTGGAACAAACATGGATTCATGATGGTGAAAGTAAAGTAAAAGCTGTTGTAGATAAAAATGGTGTAAAATTAGTTGCTTTTGAACGATTCCATTTGGGTGAAGGAATTGAAAAAGAAGAAAATAATTTTGCTGCTGAAGTGGCACAAGTTGCAAAAGGTTAGCGATTTTAAATCAGTGTGGAGAAGATAGAATGTTGGAGTGGTCTTCTCCTTCTATTGTTTTGAATATTCGATCTTATGGCGAAACCGATGGGATCGTATCTGTTCTGTCTCTTGAGCAAGGTTTATTTCGTGGTCTTGTTAAGGGAATGGTTTCTCGTCGTCAATTTTCAATATGGCAGATCGGAAATTTTATAAATGCTGATTGGTCGGCAAAGTTATCTGATCAATTAGGCTTTTTAAAAGGTGAGTTAATCCGCTCTAATTTTGTTTTCTTATCCTGTTTTCCATTAGCTTTTTCTGTTATGATGTCATTATGTTCTGTAATAGAGAATGGATTACTAGAACGGCAACCTGTTGAACATATTGCACAATATACTTTTCAATTTTTTAATTTTTTAACATGTGATCCTGAAAAAGCTGAAAAGATTGCAGTTCCTGAACTAAATCGATGGGAATTTAATTTTCTTGCTGAATTAGGGTATGGCTTGGATGATTCAATTTGTCATCATATGGCAAATAATCAATCCTATTATGTTTCGCCAAGAACAGGTAAGGTTGTTACTGAAAAAATAGCAGGAAAATGGAAACCTAAATTATTTAAATTTCCAAAATTTTTATACAATCACAATGAAATTGGTAATTTAAAAGATTGGATAGACGGGCTTAAATTAACGCGTTATTTTTTAGAAAAAAATGTTTTTTCTTTAGTTAACAAACCTTTGCCTCTAGCAAGATTAAATTTAGAAAATAGAGTTATTGCACAATTTGAAGATAATTTAAAAAATTGAAAAATAAGTATACGTTAAAGATTTTGTTTCAAATTTTATGTTTCATAATTTTTACTTAAAAAATTTTATAAAAATTTAAGGTGAAATTAATCATCGTTTTTTTGATTTTTTTACAATTCAATATACTATTGAATTAAATTAAAAAAAGGAGGTAATTATGGTTTTTAGAATATGGAGTCATTCTTTTAAAGATGGAGATATAATGCCTAGGGCGCAACGTTATCATGGTATGGGACAAAACGGAGAAAATATTTCACCTTCGTTATATTGGGAAGAAGCACCTAAGGGAACAAAAAGTTTTGTTATTACAATGTATGATCCCGATGCACCAACAGGTTCAGGATGGTGGCATTGGGTTGTTGTGAATATATCTCCTAATGTTACGCATTTGATTGAAGGTGCATCATCAAATAAATTATTGCCGGAAGGAGCAATTGAAATAAAGAATGATTTTGGCCACAGAGAATATGGTGGAGGGGCCCCACCTCCTGGAAATCCTCATCGTTATATTATAACTATTGATGCATTAAATATTGCAAAAATTGATGTTACACCTGATTCAACACCCGCTTTTATTGGGTTTAATGTTCATCACCATTCTTTGCAATCTGCACAACTTCTTTGTTATTTAAAAGGTTAAAAGGATGTTCTTTATCACAATTATCTTTTAGATAATTGTGATAAAATTAAAAAATATTTATATGAAAATTTAAATTATTCATTAAATCCATTAGGATTTTTACTTTGCCAATTCCATGAATCATGAACCATATCATAAAGATTTAAATGAGTTTGCCAATTCAGTAATTTTTTTGCCTTATCTGCATTAGCCCAATAGGCAGGTAAATCTCCTGCTCTTCGCGGTGCGAAATGATAAGCGAGCTTTTTCTTAAATACTTGTTCAAAGGTAGAAATAACTTCTAATATACTACTTCCTTGACCAGAACCGAGATTGAAAATATTTACACCAGAGTGTGATGAATTATAATTTAATGCAGCTAAATGTCCATCTGCCAAATCCATAACATGAATAAAATCCCTAATACATGTTCCATCTATTGTATTATAATCATGACCAAAAACGGCGAGTGATTTTAATTTTCCAATTGCAACTTGTGTTATATAGGGCATGAGATTATTAGGGATACCTTGAGGATCCTCTCCAATAAGACCTGAAGGGTGCGCACCAACTGGGTTAAAATAACGTAATAGAGTGATAGACCAATCCTTTTCAGCTTTTGCAAGATCTTGTAAAATTTTTTCAATAAAAAGTTTGCTACGACCATAAGGCTGCGTGGGTTCTTCCGTTTCCATTGTTTCAATATAAGGGATGTTAGGTTGTGTACCATATACAGTTGCAGAAGAGCTAAAGATAAATTTTTTTACGTTGGCTGCTTTCATGGCCTCCAATAAGTTGATTGAGCCATAAATATTGACATCATAATATTTCAAGGGTTGTTTAATAGATTCTTCTACTGCTTTCAAACCTGCAAAATGTATTACGTTTGTAACTTTATTTTCTTTAAAAATATTATTTAAAAGATGTTTATCTCTGATATCACCTTGATAGAATTGAGGTCTTTTACCTGTAATTTGATAAATGCGCTCTAAAACAATTTCCTTACTATTGTAAAGATTATCAAGGATGATTGTATCAAATCCTTGTTTGATTAATTGTACACATGTATGACTTCCTATATAACCACATCCACCTGTAACAAGAATTGTCATATTTAACCTTTATAAATTTTTAGTTTATTGAAATTATTTTATTAAAAATTTTTCTTTTAAAGAATATATTCAATTAATATTTTTATAAAGCTTTATTATCTTTTTCAATTGTTGCATCAATGGTTTTTAAACATAAAATTGAATTATTATTGATTACGTGTAGTTTTGCATTATTAAGTTGTCACGGTAAAAGTAGCAATAATATAATACACTGGAAAATTAATCAGCAGTTAATTATCGTTATTGCCAAGGGATGGAATGAACATTCGGGTAAATTATGGAAATTTGAATATTCTAATAATCAATGGCATCAAATAGGTAATTATATCGAAATTTCTCTTGGTAAAAATGGTTTGGCTTGGGGAAGGGGTCTTCAACCTATTCAATATGATGGAAATTATAAAAAAGAAGGAGATAAACGAACACCTGCAGGATTATTCAAAATTGGATATGCATTTGGTTATAAAAATTATGCGCAAACCAAACTATCATTCAAAGTTATGAATAAAAATCATTACTGTGTTGATGATTATTCATCACCTTTTTATAATCAAATTATAAATCGTGATGATTTTAATTTTGATAAAACATTAAATTCTACAGAACCTATGCGTAGAGATATCTATTTTAAAAATGATCAACTTTATAAACTGGGGTTTATTATTATTCATAATGAGGAAAATAAACCTGCCTATGGCAGTTGTATATTTACACATCTGCGTTTTAAAAAGAATGCAACAACGTCAGGTTGTATAGCATTGGATGAGCAAAATATGAAAAATCTGTTAAATTGGCTCGATATCCATAAACATCCAATAATAGTAATTTTACCTCTGTCAAGTTATCAGGAAAAACAACAAAATTGGAATCTACCGACTTTTCACTATGAAATAATAAATATTTCAAATAGGAATGGGTAATGCGCCCTGCTGGATTCGAACCAGCGGCCCACAGCTTAGAAGGCTGTTGCTCTATCCAGCTGAGCTAAGGGCGCAAAAATAAGTCAATTAATGAGTCCAATTCATTTTACGATTATTATCAAAATTGTCTTCATAGTTTTTTATAACGTAATGATTTGAATTAGGTTCTTCTATGTCATAAGCAATTGAATGAATTTTAGCATAATTAATTGCTTGTTCTTTGGTCGCGAATAATAATTTTATTTCAGCTTGAGTATCATTGCAACTAATCCATCCTGTTAAAGAATCATGAGAGCGAGGAGAAGATTCACCGTAATCAATAATCCATCTATGGCTGCGAATAGCTCCTGATTGTGTTGCCTTTTGAGGGCATTTATAAATTCGCGCCCTTGTCATAAAAACCCCTATTAATCATTATTAAAAAACATCTTAACAAATAAGATTTTTATTAATGGTCGGGGAGCCCGGATTCGAACC
>CAMPDW010000011.1 GCA_946699565.1 uncultured Commensalibacter sp.
TTTTAAATTTCTTACCCCTTTTAAAATTTAGAACACTTAATTAAGGTTATTTAGTAACATAATTTAAGTATAACCTATGAGATTGATTGTAAAATTTTACTGTTTAACTAGTTTCGCTAATATATTCTGTTGTTCGATGGTCATAGGAAGTTCTGTTTTGGTCATATCAACTCCTTGCCAACCTGCGCCAAGGGCTGTAAATAGGTTGATAGAATCCTGAAAACGCTCCAAAATAGCGACAGCTTCTTCATTAGCAGCATTGGTAGCTGTTCTTTGAGCGGTTAAAACGTTTAAATATCCCGTTAGTCCAGCTTTATAGAGTTTTTGAGCACGTATAAGGGCGATTTGACTGCTTACTTTTGATTTATGTAATAAATCAACATGTTCAGAATCATCACCCCAGGCCGCAATAACATCTTCAATTTCCTTTAAAGATGTTAGGATTGTTTGACGATATTGTAAACGTGCTTCTTCTGCTTGAGCCTGAGCTTGTTTCACTGCGGCACTAAGACGTCCACCATGAAGACCAGGAATAGACATATTGATAAAACTGCTGGATATTAAACTGGCAATATTGGTCATTTGACTGGTAAAAGATGTAGTTGGCATGGCACTCATATCAATGGTGAATTGTGGATAAAGTTCAGCGACTGCGATACCGATATTGGCTGTTGCTTCGGCATATTGTCTTTCTGCTAATCTAACGTCTGGGCGATTAGCTAAGGCAATTGAAGGAATGGAAGGTGGAAAAGGTGGTAAATCAGGTAAGGGTTGTTCAACTTTGAGAAGTTTTTCAGTGGTACCTGGTGTTTGTCCAAGCAATACATCAATTGTATGGGTAATCTGTGTTATACTTGTTTTGAGGGGTTCCCTGTTTGCCCGCTGTGCTTCAAGTTCGGCTTCAGCTTGTGCGGTGCTTAAGGTTGTTCCAGTCCCTTCAATATATTGTTTTTGGGTTAGATTATAAATATATTGGGCAATCGCTACATTTTCATCAGCAATACGCAACCGTAATTGCATGGTGCGCAGAGTTATATAATTATTGGCGAGTTGTGAAAGCATGGTTAAAAGAACTGCCCTTCTATCTTCAATAGAGGCTTTGACGGCCTCTTCTTGAGATTGAACCATATGACGAATCAATCCAAAAGCATCCAATTGCCAGCTAAACGTGGCACCATAACGACGAACAACTGAATTATTGGCAACATTTTTAGAAATTGACACATTGCTGGATAACGTGTTGGAAGAAGTTTGGTAACCAAACCCGCCAGAACCATCTAATTGAGGATACCATTTTGAAGCTTGCTGATCACGTAAAGATTGAGCAGCCAAAATCCGTTGTCCTGCCATCTGAAGATCATAATTATTTTGAATGGCTTTTTCAACTAGCTGGTTTAAGAGAGAATCATGAAATTGTTCCCACCAACGACGCATTTCATTTGCAGCCTGAGCAATTTCACGAGCTGTAGCAGGTCTTTTCCAAACCTTTTCTGTCCATTGATCTGGAATTTTCATATGTTCTCGATGAAAATTAGGTCCAACAGTACAGGCATTTAAACAAATAAAGGAAATTATAATGGTTTTTTTGCAGAAGAATTTGAAATAGTTCATGCTTCAGATACTCATAGATGATCTTGTAACCAAGTAGCTAATTTTCCCCTTCGACCACTTGTTTGAGGGCCGACACTGATTGTTGCGGTCATTCCTGCTGAAAGATGAATAGTATCAGGAATATGATCAATATGAATTCTGACAGGAATACGTTGTGCCAAACGAACCCAGGTGAAGATAGGATTAACATTTTGCAGCCCGAAATTATCCGCATTAGCATTGGAATCATTGATACCGCGGGCAATACTGACAACATGACCTGGCAAAATCTGTTTATATCCCATGAGTTTAATGCGAGCAACGTCCCCTATATGGATACCCCACATTTTCGTTTCTTCAAAATAGCCATAAACCCAAAAAGAGTCGGCATCAATAACGGATAAATAAGAGGTTCCTGTATTGACATAATCTCCTACACGTAAGTTTAGGTTAGTAATATAACCATTGACAGGTGAATAAAGTATAGAACGTTGTAAATTTAATTTAGCCTCTGTTAACATAGCTTTTGCATTATCTACACTTGCTTGGGCTGTTCTAACCTTTGTATTGAAATCTTCTTTTTCTTCTGTTGATACAATCCCCTCTAAGTCTTTACGGCGCATAGCATTACGGCGTTGTAAAGCAAGGTTAGCTTCTGCATTTTCCAAATTTGCTTGCGCTTGCTGGATAGCAATCTTAAAGCGTAAGGGGTCAATAACGAAAAGAGGATCGCCTTTACGTACATATTGGTTATCTCTAACGGGAACTTGTACAACAGTTCCTGCGATTTCGGGGGCGATTTTAACAACATATACTCTGACGCGACCATCACGTGTCCATGGTGCTATCATATATGTATCCCATAGGGTAATTCCTAGGATAATTGCAAGGGCTACGATAACTAAGGTTGAGATAATGCGTATGATATTATTAATAGGTACCATGGTATATAGATCAATTTTGAAGGTCAGACGTTAGACATATAAGATAAGTAGGCATAAAATACTGAAATATAGAGCTACTTCAAATAAAGCAAGATGCCAAAATAATTTTATTAATCCAGTTTTCCATAAGAACGAACGAATAATAACAGTTAATGCGAATGCAAATAAAGCATAAACTACAAATGGAGCGATATATACGCCAAAAAAATCAAATTCTGCAATCATTATTTTGTACTCTAGGTTTATTTAACATTTATTACTATTTTTTATGGGAATAATTAGAAAAATCCATAAAAATAAAGAAGAGTAATATAAATTTGTTTTTATTAAGTTAAAATTTTTCTTTAAAGCAAAAAACATGAATTAGTCAATTTGATTTTAAAAATTAACTTTAATATTGTTTATTTAAGATTTTTTTTGTTTATAATTAAAGTTTAATAATAACGATATTGAACAGTATTATTTTATAGCAGATTGAAATTGATTTAATATTTATTAAAATTCTTTCTGTGAATAATGCTTAAATTATTTTTTAGTCAAGATTTTTTCATTAATATATGTCTATTATTGTATTTTACAATTATTTTGTTCTTAATTTTATTAAGACAATTTTGAAAGGAAAATATTTATTAGCAACAATTAAAAGTAAGTAAATTATAAAAATGATCATTAAAAGTGCATATAAATTATTTTATAATGCTTAAATGACGAAAAAAGTAACTATAAATTATTAAATTTATTATCTGATGTTGGTAGATTTTTGTTTATTTATAATTATGTTTTATTACAACATTAATGATGAAATAATGTTTTAGTTCTTTTTTTATTATGATTGTTTTTAAAATAGATTAAACTAAAATTAATTTTCAAAATAAGTTAAGGAAATAGACGATGTTTTTTTGTAAGAAAAAAAAGAAAGATTTACAAAAAATTAAAAATATAGTTCAAGATAATATTACCAACTCAAAAGAGCAGTTAAATCCAGCTTTATCTGAATTAACGCAACAAGCAGATAAAATTAAAAATGAAGCTAAAGATGTTGCGGAAGAAAAAATTCAACAAATTTCCAAACAGGTTAAATCCAAACCGATTAAGGCAGTATTGATATTTACGATTATTGGTTTTGTTTTGGGTCGTATTACGCGTTAATTTTGTCGTTGTAGAAGTGGTCTATATATAGATGAAAATTGTTGAATTTGGAAAAGCAGCAGCTGATGCTGAGCTTTTACTTTTGAAAAAAAAGTCAATTAGACTAAGCAAACAAATCGTTCTATGTTGCATTGGGGCTGTATTTAGCTTGTTTATTTTAATTTCGTTACACGCCGTTTTGGCAGCTTTATGCTGTTGGTTATTTCATGTGGGTTTTTTAGGTTCGTCTTTAATTGTTTTGATTTTTGATATTTTGTGTGCAATTCTTTTCTTTTATTTGGTTTTCCAATCAAAAATGAGTGAGGAAGAGATTGAAGCTAAAGTGATTCGCAATCATAATTTAAAACAATTACGTGATTCAATTGCACTTACAACTTTAATTACTGCCCTGACGGGACCTATAGGTGGATATATTCGAAGTTTTTTATGGCAATTTATTAAAAAGAAATTTCATAAATAAGCTTACAAGTTTTTTATTTATAATGTTGAGGTTTCTAAAATCAGAATACTTCAGCATTATTTATAATTTTATCAGAAAAAAAGGTTAATTGTTTAAAATTATTAACTTTAATACTAAAGTTTTTGTTGATTTTTTTTATAAACTTATGCACTTTATAGTAGTAATTTGAAGTAACAATTTAACCTGGAGTAGAAGTATGCACGTTCTTCTAATGGGAGACATCTTTTTTACAGAGCATGAATTCTACCAAAAACTTAAAGTAACAGATTATTCAATTGATAGAGTCTCCTTTGATATTCAAGTCTTATCAACAGCTCATTTATACGAATATGATCTTATTATAGTTGAAGGAAATAATTTGGACAAATTACTCTTTTCAACAATTAAAGAGTTAAGAGCCTTAAACGAAAAAATTTCCATTATCATTGTTTCTAGGCATGATAATATTGATGGAAAAGTAAAAGCTTTTCAAGCTGGTATTGATGATTATGTCATAATCCCTTTTAATGATGATGAATTGATTGCAAGATGTGGTGCAGTTTTACGTCGGGTTCAAAAGGTTTTTTCCAAGAAAATTATTTATATTGATAAATTAAGTCTTAATCTTGAAACACATGAAGTTTTTGTTGATGAGAACTTGGTTCATTTAACAGGAAAAGAATATTTAATTTTAGAGCTGCTTATCTTACAAAGAGGAACATTGATTACAAAAACGACTTTGTTAAATCATTTATATAAATGTAATGTTGAGCCTGATATTAAAATCATAGATGTTTTTGTTTGTAAATTACGAAGAAAATTACAACAAGCTGGAGCAGATGATTTTATTTCGACAATATGGGGACAGGGTTATATATTCCGTAAGTCTAACTATAATGAGGAATATAACAATAAGTAATTTATTTATTTTTATTCTTCAAATTGTTCTGAAATAATTCTTTCGGATAAACTTTGGTTTGGATTAAAAAGTAAACACGATTTAATTGATTTATTTTCTTTAACAATAATATCAATTACATCTCGAATTTCTGTAAAATCTGCGACTGCTGCAACAGGGCGTTTATTATCCTCAAGAGTAACAAATTGGAAAACTGTCGATGATGGAAGCAAAGCCCCTCTCCATCGCCGTGGTCGAAAAGGACATATTGGTGTTATGGGTAAAAGTTCTGAATTGAGGGGTACAATTGGTCCATGTGCAGATAAATTATAGGCTGTTGAACCAGCAGGTGTTGCTAGAATAATCCCATCGCAAATAAGTTCAGGTAATCTTATTTTATGGTTAATAAGAATTTTTATTTTGGCAGCCTGTCTCGTTTGTCGATATAAAAATATATCATTGAAAGCTAATGCAGTATGAATTTTCCCGTCAATTGTTTTTGCTATCATTGATAATGGATGCAAGCAAGTAGGTTGTGTTTTTTGAATAAGATTCGAAAGGTTTCCTTTTATTTTCGGATTTGTTAAAAATCCAACGGAACCGAAATTAATGGAATATATAGGGATATGGTAATTAATATAGATATGCAATGTTTCTAGTACAAATCCATCACCACCAATACAAATAATTACTTCAGCTTCATCAATGGATGCGTTGCCATATTTATTAATTAATTTATTTTTATATTGTATGGCTTCCGGCTTATCCATTGATAAAAAATGAAATTTCGTTGGTGAATTATCAAAAAATCTCATATATATCTCAATATTAGAATGAAATTGGTGTTTGTATTAGGACTATTATGTCTAATTAATCTTGATTAATTTGACAGCATCTATTTATTAGACAATCAAAAATATTAAATCAAATATATTTTATCATAAATTTAAATATAAGAAAATTGATGATTTTTCTTATTAATTTATTAAGAAAATAATTATCAAAATAAGATTAACATAATAGGATCCAAAATTTATTTGCTAATTTTTGGTAAACAATTTAATAATTTATTAATATTTATAAATGGGATGAAAATCATGTAATATATAACTGTCACCAGAATTTAAAATTATATGTCATATAGTTAAGTAAAAAGATACGTTTAAAAATTCAAAATAATTTAATGTTATCGTATTTATTAAATAGTAATATATATGATGTTTTTTAAAGATTCATTTAATATAAATATTTATTACGAATATAATTTTAAAAGATTTTATAATGAGAGTTGATTATTTTGATGAAGGCAAATGAATTGCTATCAAATTCTTTTTCGGATGAAAATAATATTCATCCTAATCCTATAGATAAACGTGTAGGAAGTCGTATTCGATTAAGGCGCAAGTTATTGGGATATTCACAAGAAAAACTTGCGCTTGCTTTGGGATTATCATTTCAACAAATACAAAAATATGAAAAAGGATTGAATAGGGTTGGTGCATCAAGGTTATATTATATTGCACAGGTTTTACAAGTGCCAATTAATTTCTTCTTTGATGAAATTTTAAATGAAGCAATCAATAATAAAAAATTAGTTTCTTCATCTTTATCAGATCCTATAAGCATTCAGGACATTTCAGTTGACGAAGCTGGTAAAACGCATACAAACGAAGAATTAGAAGTTTTAAACTCAAATATAGTTAATAACAAGGAAACGATTGCATTATTGAAGGCTTATTATAAAATTAAGGATAAAGAGATTAGACAGAAATTACTTCATTTGATTAAAGTTATGGCAGTGTAATATCCTGCCAAAATTTAATTTATTCACGTTGTAAAATTTTATCCGTTATAAAAGATGAGATTTTTTTTGATTTAAAAGACATTTTTAGTTGCTTCTCATCATATTTTGATTGAAGCCAGTCCAAGAATTCCTTTTTTCCATTGGTTTGTTGAATATATTGTTGGAAAAAAGCGTCCAGAATACCCGTTTTAGAATATTTAAAATGACCATATTCCCAAGAAAGTTGCTTCATTGCTTCCTGGATAGAATAATTTTCTAATAAAAGAATAAGGGTCGCAACAAGACCTGCTCGGTCTGCTCCAGATTTACAATGAATTAACAGCGGGAATTCTAATGTGTTGTAAATTTTCGCTAAATTAAGGATTCGATCAATATGAGGTGCCCCTCTGCTTTCAAAAGGTAAATCCAATAATTTTAAATTTAATTTTTGACAAGTATAACGTGATAATGCGTCTGAACCACAATTTCGTTTGCCACGTAGATTGATAATCGTTTTAAGATTATATTTTTTTGTTAATTTTATTAATCTAGATGGAGTAGGGTGGTTGCAACGATATACTTTCCTAGGGATAACGGTATGAAAATTTGACCAAAATAAACGAAAAATCGCATGGTCAACAAATAAACTGTTGATCCATGCGATGGAATAAGCTTTTTGATTGGGAAATGATGAGTCAAAAATATATTTTTTATTCATGACTCTTCTTTTAGCCTATTTAAAACTTACGTTCAATTTGTAATCTTTTTAACTCAGCAATAGCATGTGCTGGATTAAGTCCTTTTGGACAAGCTTGAGTACAATTCATGATAGTGCGACAGGCATATAAACGCATAGAATCTTCCAATGCGTTCAAACGTTCTCCTTTATATTCATCACGACTATCTGCAACCCATCGCATGGCCGCCAATAAAATGGAAGGACCTAAATAATGATCTCCATTCCACCAGTAGGAAGGGCATGACGTTGAACAACAGAAACACAGAATACATTCATATAAACCGTCAAGTTTTTTACGTTCTTCAATGGATTGTAAACGTTCCTTATCTGGTGGAGGAGGTGTATCTGCTTTTAACCATGGATCAATTTCTCTTAATTGTGCATAAGGACCATTAAGATCAGGGATCAAATCCTTAATAACTGGCATATGAGGTAAAGGATAAATAGAAATATCCCCATCATATTCATTAATATGTTTTGAGCATGCTAGCGTATTTAATCCGTTGATATTCATGGCACATGATCCACAAACTCCTTCACGGCATGAGCGGCGAAAAGAAAGCGTTGGGTCAATATCATTTTTGATATAAATCAAAGCGTCAAGTACCATTGGTCCGATTTTGTCAAGATCCACTTCATATGTATCGATGACTGGATTTTTATTATCATCAGGATTCCAACGATAGATTTTGAATTTTTTAACATTTTTTGCTTGTGAAGAGGAATAAAATATTTTTCCAATTCCAATTTTACTGTTTTTGGGTAGTCTTAATTCAACCATTAGTCATTACCTTCTCTGATTAATATACCCGTTTTTTAGGAGGGAAAACCTGAACTTCGTCGGTCAAAGTTCTCATATGTACTGGGCGGTAATCGAGAGAAACTTCTCCCTTATTATTGAGATATGAAACTGTGTGTTTTAACCAGTTCTTATCATCACGCTCTGGATAATCATCATGAGCATGAGCACCGCGGCTTTCATGACGTGCTGTTGCACTTACCATGGTAACAGTACCATTTGCTAACAAATTTTCAAATTCTAAGGCTTCCATTAAATCTGTATTCCAGATCAAGGATTGATCACAAACAGAAATATCTCCCAGTCCAGACCAAATATCTTTGATTTTTTCAACGCCTGCTTCCATGTTTTTAGTATTACGGAAAACAGCAGCATGACGTTGCATGGTTTTTTGTAAAGTATCCCGCATTTGAGCTACACGTATTCCACCTTTGGCGAATCTTAATTTATCCAAACGACTAAGTGCGTTTTCCTCTGCATTTTTAGGGAATGGAGCAATTGGTGTGCCTGGTTTAAGAATCTCTTTTGCCCGTAAAGCGGCGGCACGTCCAAAAACAATCAAGTCAAGTAAAGAGTTAGTACCAAGACGGTTTGCTCCATGTACAGAAACACAAGCACACTCACCAATTGCCATTAATCCTGGAACTATTGCATCTGGATTATCTTTGGTTGGACGAACAACTTCTGCATGTAGATTTGTTGGAATACCACCCATATTATAATGCACGGTTGGTAAAACTGGGACAGGTTCTTTAGTTACATCAATACCCGAGAAAATACGTGACGTTTCAACAATACTTGGTAAACGTTCATGTAAAAGATCAGCTCCTAAATGTTCAAGGTGTAACATGATGTGATCCTTATTTGGACCACATCCGCGACCTTCATTAATTTCAACAATCATCGCACGAGAGACAACATCACGGGAAGCAAGATCTTTTGCATGAGGTGCATAACGTTCCATGAAACGTTCCCCTTCACTGTTTGTCAAATAACCACCTTCACCGCGGCATCCTTCGGTTAATAAACAGCCTGCTGGGAAAATACCTGTTGGATGGAATTGAACGAATTCCATATCCTGTGTTGGGATACCAGCACGCATAACCATGGCATTTCCATCACCTGTACAAGTATGCGCAGAAGTACAAGACTGGAATGCACGTCCATATCCACCTGTAGCCAAAACAACTAAGTTTGCACGGAAACGATGGATGCTACCATCTTCCAAGCACCATGCTGTAACACCATGGCATGTGCCTTTTTCATCCATGATGAGGTCAATAGCAAAATATTCTACAAAAAACTCAACATTATGTTTTAAGCATTGCTGATATAATGTATGTAAAATTGCATGTCCAGTTCGATCCGCAGCAGCACAGGCACGTTGAACGGGTTCTTTACCAAAATCACGCATATGTCCGCCAAAAGGACGTTGATAAATCTTTCCTTCTTTATTTCGAGTAAAAGGAACGCCCATATGTTCGAGCTCATAAACGGCAGGAACTGCTTCACGACATAAATATTCAATGGCATCTTGATCGCCAAGCCAGTCAGAACCCTTGACAGTGTCATACATATGCCATTGCCAGTGATCTTCACCCATATTGCCAAGTGATGCAGCAATTCCCCCTTGCGCTGCTGTTGTATGACTTCGTGTTGGGAAGACTTTTGTAATACAAGCTGTATGAAAACCAGCGGCACCCATTCCAAGCGTAGCGCGCAAACCAGATCCACCAGCTCCTACAACGATAACGTCATAAGCATGATCAACGATACGATATGTATCTTTTAATGATAAAGTAGTATCAGTCATTACGATAAATATCCTTTATGTTAATTATTTACTGGTGGATGCAGTAAAAAATAATTTCAATATAGAGATTATGGATAGGATTCCTAGAAATAAAGTCCCTGCTTTAATACAATAATTAAGAACCAATCTTTTTTTCCCACGTGAGTAATCAGATGTAATGACTTCCAAGCCTAATTGCATATGACGGAATGTTAAAAGAACAAGGGTAAGCAATAAAATGGTATTTACAGGTTTTCCTGCCCATTTAATAACATTTTTATGGTCTTCATCTCCTAATCTTAACATTTGGATAATGAACCAAATTGATAAAGGGGCTATGCCAGCTGCTGTTAAACGTTCGATCCACCAATGTTCAAAAACATTGTGTCCAATTCCTAAGCCACGCATACGTCCAAGGTAAGAACGTAGGATTGTAGGACGTTCTACAGAGATCTTCATCGGAGTTTCTCCTAATATTTTATGGAAAATTATTCTAATTTTTTAATTAATATGAAAGATATTTATGTTTCGTTTATTTTTTTTCTGATTTTTTTACTAAGAATAATGGTCCATAAAGCCAAAGTTAAAGCTGCAACGCCAACAACTTCTGATTTACTGTCCTGATTAATTTCAGATTTTTCCAGACGTTTGCCGCTTAAATCGAAAATAAGGTGGCGAATTCCACCAATAAAATGGAGAAAAAAGGCTGATGAAAAATTAAATAAAATAAGTTGCCCTAAAAAACTTCCTGTAAATTTTTGAGTTTTTTGAAAAGATTTTGGTCCTTTTGCAGCCGAAACAAGCCAGGTAACCATTAAAGCACTTCCTGCTGAAAGGGCACCACCTGTAATACGGTTACTAATAGATAGGACCATTGATAAGATAGGTTTATAAACTTGTAAATGGGGTGACATTGGGCGGTTCTGATAGGATCCGTCGCTTTTGTAACCTACATAAAAAGTTTTGCGTATATCCGACATTCTTGATTTCCTAAATTAATCCTTATAACACGGTAAAACCGATTTAAGTTACTTGCACTTTATACCTGACAAGTTTATTGATCCAGTCAATTTTTGGGCATTCAATTGATTGTGTATGAATTACTAATTTTTTTACAGTAATAAAAAGGTCTTTCAACTCGGTTTTATTATTATTTTTGAAAGAATATAATATAAAAAATTAATTAATTATTGTAGTAATAAATTTACTTATATGAAATTTTATAAGTTAATTAGGTTTATTAAAATTATAAAACTAACAAATAATTATAGGGGTGATTTACTTGTTAGTTTTTCTAGATTATTTTTTAGAGATAAGATCCATCTCTATTAATTTTTCAGCAATTTGAACGGTGTTAAGTGCAGCACCCTTACGTAAATTGTCAGATACGCACCAAAGACCTAAACCATTTGGAACAGTTGGGTCAATACGAAGACGGGAAACATAAGAGGCATCTTCTCCAGCTGCTTCAATTTGTGTAATATATCCACTATCTTCTTGTTTATCGTATACAACGACACCTTCAGCATTACGTAAAGCATTTTTTGCTTTGTTAAGGTTAATGGGATGTTCACACTCAATGGTAATTGCTTCACCATGACCAATGAAAACAGGTACGCGAACACATGTTGCAAAAACGTTAATATCTGGATCTAGAATCTTTTTTGTTTCTACATTCATTTTCCATTCTTCTTTAGTTGATCCATCAGGCATAAATTTATCAATATGAGGGATGCAATTAAAAGCAATTTGCTTAGTAAAGCTGTGAATGGAAATAGAATCCCCGACAAGAGATGATTTAGTTTGGGTGTATAATTCATCCATTCCTTTTTTTCCTGCCCCACCTGTTGCCTGATAAGTTGATACAACAATTCTTTTGATTTTAAATAAGTCATGTAACGGTTTTAAAGCGACAACCATTTGTATGGTTGAGCAATTGGGATTGGCAACAATATTTCTTTTAATTTTTCTTAGATCTTTAGGGTTAACCTCTGGAACAACCAAAGGAACATCAGGTTCCATACGGAAATAGGAGGTGTTATCAATAACAATACAACCTGCCTTTGCAGCTTTGGGAGAATAAATGGATGAAATAGTAGCCCCAGGAGAAGAGAGGGCGATATCCCAACCATTAAAATTAAATGTTTCTAAATTTTGGACTCTAAGGATTTTTTTATCACCAAAGGATATTTCTTTACCTGTTGAACGAGGAGAAGCTAAAGCAACAATTTCACGAATTGGAAAATTACGTTCCGCCAAGATTTTTAAGATTTCTCTACCTACCGCTCCAGTTGCACCAATAATGGCTATGCGATATCCCATAGTAATTAGTCCTTAATTGATAAATTTTAATAAATTAATAAATAAATTTGTAAGAAGTCTTTAGAAAACAGCAAAATATTTTTAACTATTTTATGATTGATGTAAATAAATTTTATCAAAATTAATTGAAAATAAATAAAATCATTAGGAAAATAAAAAAAGCTATGTTTTTCTTAGTAAAAATTTTAAAGGTTTAAATCTTTATTTGACGGGGAAATTTATAATTTATGAGTTGTTTAAATACACTTTATGAACAAAAGGTAAAAGATGGAGATCTCAAACCTGATCCACTTCAGAAAAAAATCGCCGATCAGTTGGATCAGCTTTGTGTAAAGCTAGCTGATTATACACCCGTTAAATTAGAGATTGGAGGTTTATTTAAGTCGTTTAAAAAATTATGGCAAAAACCAGTTGTAAAAATAAAAGGTATTTATCTTGTTGGACCTGTGGGACGTGGTAAGTCTATGTTAATGGATTTATTTTACAGTCAGGCCCCTGTTCAAAAAAAAATGAGGACACATTTTCATGTATTTATGCAAAAAGTTCATAAAAAATTTCATGCATTGGAATTAGAAAATCCTAAGGGTGAAGATCCTATTCCCAAACTAGCCGAGGATATTGTAAGAAAAACATGGTTGCTTTGTTTTGACGAATTTCAAATTAATGATATAGCTGATGCAATGATTTTGGGTCGGCTTTTTGAACATCTCTTTAATTTAGGAGTTGTTATTGTTGCGACTTCGAATGTTCATATGGAAGGTTTATTTCAAAACAGACCTGGTGCAGATGCGTTTAAACCTTTTATTGTCCTTTTACAGCAAAATATGGATGAATTGGAACTTTGTTCAGATCATGATTATAGGCTTGGGCGTAAAGAAATAAAAACAAAATGGTTGATTGGTTGCAATCAAAAGAATCATGATATTTTAGATCAGGTTTTTTTGCAAGAATCAGGGGGAAAGCAAGGTCAACAGGTTGAGTTAACGGTTATGGGGCATGTTTTTATTATTTCTTGTGCTGCAGGTAAAGTGGCAAAATTTCAATTTCAGTATTTATGTGATACGGCATTGGGTGCTGGTGATTATTTGGCACTGACGCAAAAATATAAGGTGTTGATCATCGAAAATATACCAGTTTTTAATCCTGAAAATATGGATGTCATTGAACGCTTCACCACCTTAATTGATGTTTTATATGAACAACATACAATCCTTTATGTATCGGCTGAAACCGATTGGGATCATATTTATCCAAAAGAAAACAGAGCTGCTTTTTTCGAACGTACTATTTCACGTTTATATGAAATGCAAAGTCAAGATTGGACAAATTAGTTATTCGAGAGTAAAGGTTTTCTGACTAAAGTTAAAAAAAAATTGAAGTGGCTAAACGATCTACTTGTTATATTAATAAGTTAATTAAGCTCTAAATTTTGAGTTTTTAGTAGAAATAATTAAGGGGAAATAGGATGGCGATTGCTAATCAAATTGCCAGTGTGTTCAGTGGGTCGAATGCTGCGTATCTTGCAGATTTATATGCGAAATGGAGGCAAGATGCTAACAGTGTTGACCCGTCATTTGCACAGATTTTTTCTGCGATGAATGATGATCCAACAACAATAATGGATGATGTGAGGGGGCCGTCATGGGCTCCTCGAAAACCTATAAAAATTGAATTGGAAACCGATGAAAAAGTATCTATAAAAGGGGGTAAGGTAACAACAAAACAACTTTATCAGGCCGCTAATGATAGTTTAAAAGCAATTGAATTAATTGATGCCTATCGTGCTGTTGGTCATTTTAATGCTTTATTGGATCCTTTATCTATTCATCTACCAAAAGATTATAAGGATTTAAATCCTGAAACCTATGGATTTAAAAAAGAAGATCTAGACCGTCCTATTTTTGTAGGGAATTCAACTAAAAATTTTCTAGATGGAGAAATTCATACACTTAACGATATTATTCCTGTATTAAAAAAAGTTTATTGTCGTTCTATTGCTTGGGAATATATGTATTTGCAAAATAGAGAGCAACGACAATGGTTTATTGAAAAAGCTGAAAATTTAAAAAATTATGTCTTAAGCGCAGAGGATAAAAAGCAAATCTTACAACATCTTGCTGAAGCCGTGGGATTTGAAGCTTTTTGTCAAAAACGTTATGTCGGGGTAAAACGATTTGGTTTGGATGGGGGGGAAACCCTTATTCCAGCCCTTCATACCGTTATTCAACGGGCTGTAGGTTATAAAAATCACTCTATAGCGATGGGTATGGCACATCGGGGACGCTTGAATGTTTTAACGAATATTATAGGTAAGTCTTTCCCTGCATTATTTAGCGAATTTGCTGGTAAATCGTATAAACCAGATGACATTCCCGGTGTTGGCGATGTAAAATATCATCTTGGTTATCGTAAGCAAGTTCAAATTGATGGACAGGATGTTGATCTGGTTCTGGAATTTAATCCTTCTCATCTTGAAGCGGCTGATCCAGTTGTCGAAGGAAGGGTTCGTGCAATGCAGGATGAAAATAATCAAAAACATTTGGCTGTTTTGATACATGGTGATGCTGCTTTTGCGGGTCAGGGCATTGTTTATGAAACGTTGGCTATGTCCCAACTTCCTGGATATAAAACAGGTGGGACAATTCATATTATTACCAATAATCAAATTGGGTTTACGACATCCACGGAATATGGTCATTCAGGGTATTATTGTTCTGATGTTGCCAAGGTGGCCAAAGCCCCCATTATTCATGTAAATGGGGATGATCCGGAAGCAGTTGTTTCAGTGATGCGTCTTGCTGTTGATTATCGTGAGCGTTTTGCTACGGATATTGTTGTGGATATTGTCTGTTATCGTCGATTTGGCCATAATGAAACAGATGAACCAACATTTACTCAACCCATCATGTATCAAGCGGTTCATCAACATAAAGATATTTTTAAGCTTTATGCTGCAAAATTACAGAATGAAGCTGTTATTTCTGCTGCAGAATCAGATAAATATTGGTCTGATTTTCAAACTTATTTACAAAATGCTTATGTTGAAGCCAATAATTATCGTCCAAACAATCCAGAATGGTTAAAGGGTGAATGGAAAAATATGCAATGGCGGGGTAAAGGTCGCAAAGACTACTCCACTGCCGTTTCTTTGGGTGTTTTAAAACAGATTGGTAAAGCAATCAGTTCTTACAAAGAAGGATTTAATTGTCATCCTAAATTAGCCCGTCAGCTCGAAGCAAAAGCAAATATGTTTGAAACAGAAAAAGGCTTTGATTGGGCAACAGGTGAAGCTTTAGCTTTTGGTAGTTTATTATTAGAAGGGCATCTAGTGCGTCTTTCTGGTGAGGATTGCCAACGAGGTACATTCAGTCATCGAAATGCGATATTATTTGATCAAAAGAATCAACAGGCTTATGTTCCTTTGAACCATATAACTTCCAATCAGGCTCAGATTGAGATTTATAACTCGTTGCTTTCTGAATTTGCGGTTCTTGGGTTTGAATATGGTTATGCATGTGAAAATGCGAATGCACTTGTTGTATGGGAGGCCCAATTTGGTGATTTTGCTAATGGTGCGCAAATCATTATTGATCAGTTTATTGCTGCAGCTGAAAGTAAATGGCTTCAACAATCTGGTTTAGTACTTTTATTACCGCATGCTCAAGAAGGGCAAGGGGCTGAACATTCTTCCGCTCGACTTGAACGTTATTTGCAATTATGTGCAGAAGATAATATGCAAGTTTGTAATTTTACAACGCCTGCAAATTATTTTCATGCATTACGCAGACAATTAAAAAGAAATTATCGTCAGCCGTTGGTTGTTATGTCGCCGAAATCTTTATTGAGACACCCTCTTGCCCAATCAACATTGGCAGAATTTGCAGATAACACAACATTTTTACCTGTTATTGATGAAATTGACAGTTCTTTAATCCAAAGTTTGAAAGTTAAACGTGTTGTATTCTGTTCAGGTAAAGTTTATTACGATTTACTTATTGCACGTCGTGAAGCCAAAAGAAATGATATGGCAATTATTCGCATAGAACAACTATATCCATTCCCTGTTGAGGCCACTGAGAAAATAGTTAATACTTATTCTAAAGCACAAGAATTTGTATGGTGTCAGGAAGAACCTCAGAATATGGGTGCATGGCATTATATTTTTGATAAAATTGAAGCAATTGTGCAAAAAATTAAGAATAGTCCAATAAAAATTCAATATGCTGGACGTGAGGCTCAAGCAAGTCCTGCAGCAGGATTAATGTCTGTTTATAAGGCAGGTCAAGAAAAATTGGTTAAACAGGCTTTGAATTTATAATCGGTCGCTTCGAAAAGAATATAAAATTAAATTAGGAAATTAAGTATGTCCATTGAAATAAAAGTACCGCAATTAGGTGAAAGTATTAGTACGGCTACGGTTGCTAAATGGTTGAAAAAGCCTGGTGAAGTCGTAAATATGGATGAGGCTATTGTTGAACTTGAAACAGATAAAGTTAGTGTTGAAGTTCCAGCTTCAAAAACAGGTGTAATGGGTGCACAATTAGTAAAGGAAGGTCAAGAAGTTCGTGTTGGTGCTTTATTGACGGTAATAGAAGATGAAGCTTCTGTTATTGAATCTGCTCAATCTAAATCTGTTCCTGTACAAACAGTAAAATTAGCAAAGTCTTTAGCCCCTGCTGTATCTGATGATGAGCCTGCTTCAATGCCCGCAGCACGTAAAATGATGGATGAAAAAAATATTGCTGCTGATCAAGTAGCAGGAACAGGTCGTGATGGACGCATTACACGGGATGACGTGATTCAGTTTGTTGATCAAAAAGCAAATCCAACCAAAGCATCCGTATTGGTTATATCGCGTAAGGATGATCCTCGTGAAGAACGTGTTAAAATGACACGGTTACGTCGTACGGTTGCTCGTCGATTAAAGGATGCACAAGAAACTGCAGCAATATTGACGACCTTTAATGAGGTTGACATGTCTGCTGTAATAAATATGCGAAGTCAATATAAAGAAGCTTTTAATAAAAAATATGAGGGCAGCCGTCTAGGATTCATGTCTTTTTTTGTAAAGGCAACTGTATCCGCTCTTCAGGAATATCCAGCAATTAATGCCCAAATTGATGGTGAGGATATTATTTATCGTCATTTTGTTAATATGGGAATTGCAGTTGGAGGTCCAAATGGATTAGTTGTCCCTGTATTAAAAGATGCAGATCAAATGAGCTTTGCTCAGATTGAAGGTCAGATCATTGAGTTTGCAAAACGTGCACGTAATAATACGTTGAAATTAAATGATCTGTCAGATGGTACATTTTCAATTACGAATGGAGGGATTTATGGTTCTTTGATGTCCACACCGATTTTAAATATGCCACAATCTGGAATTTTAGGGATGCATGCAATCAAAGATCGTCCAGTTGCAGTTAATGGTCAGGTTGTTATTCGTCCAATGATGTATCTTGCCCTTTCATATGATCATCGTATTGTTGATGGTAAAGAAGCTGTTAGCTTTCTTGTTCATATTAAAGAGCGTATCGAAAATCCAGAACGTTTGTTATTGGGCGTTTAAGAGTCGTATGGATTTTATTTTAAAGAAATAAGAAAAGGTAAAACCATGACCGTAAATATTGTTGTTCCTGTTTTAGGGGAAAGTATTACATCTGCTGTTGTTTCAAAATGGTTGAAACAACCAGGTGAAAGAGTTGATACAGATGAAGCTATCGTTGAGCTTGAAACAGATAAAGTCAATGTTGAAGTGCCTGCTCCATCTGCAGGGATTGTTGGTAAACATGCTGTTAAAGAGGGAGGCGAGGTTTCTGTAGGGGCTTTATTAGTAACATTGGAACCTTTGGGTAGTAGTGAAACGGCTGCAAAAAATCCCGTATCTGTATCTGCGTCAAATGCCATTCAAAAGCCAGCAGCTGCGCTTGCAACATCAGGTGAATATGACGTTCTTGTCATTGGTGCGGGGCCCGGTGGGTATGTTGCCGCTATTCGCGCTGCACAATTGGGCATGAAGGTTGCTTGTGTTGAAAAACGTAAAACATTGGGTGGAACTTGCTTGAATGTTGGTTGCATTCCTTCCAAGGCTTTGTTATATGCCTCTGAACAGTATGAAGCTGCTCAGCATCAGTTTGATAGATTAGGCGTTATCGTCAAAGATGTTAAGATTGATTTAAATAAAATGCAGGCACATAAACAATCTGTCGTTGATGCGAATGTCAATGGTATTGATTTTTTATTTAAAAAGAATAAGATTACCCGTATTGAAGGTGAAGCAACAATTATTGCTTCAGGAAAAGTTTCAGTAAACGGTAAAGAAATTACTGCACGTTCAATTATTATTGCGACTGGAAGTGAAACAGCCTGTCTTCCAGGAATAGAAATTGATGAAAAACAAATTGTTAGTTCAACAGGCGCCTTGGCACTTTCAGAAGTACCAAAACATATGGTTGTAATTGGTGGTGGTGTTATTGGTGTCGAGTTGGGAAGTGTTTGGAAACGTCTTGGTGCTAAAGTAACGGTCGTTGAATATTTTGATCGGTTGGTTCCTGGTTTCGATCAAGAAATATCTTCTACACTTGCGCGTCTTTTGACCAAACAAGGGTTTGAATTAAAGCTTTCTCATAAGGTTAGTAAAATTGATAAAGTTAACGGTCAGTTAAAGCTTTCAATTGAAGCTGCTCAGGGAGGTAATAAAGAAATACTTGAAGCCGATATTGTGTTAATGGCAGTTGGTCGTCGTCCTGTAACAGCTGGATTGGGTCTCGATAAAATTGGTATAGAATTGGATGAGAGAGGAAGAATTAAAACGGATGCTCAATTCCAAACGAATATTTCAGGTATTTATGCCATTGGTGATGTGATTGTTGGTCCAATGTTGGCTCATAAGGCGGAAGAGGATGGTGTTGCCGCGGTTGAATTTATCGCAGGTAAGAAACCTCATGTTGATTACAATCTTGTTCCAGGCGTTATTTATACCGAACCTGAAGTCGCTATGGTGGGTAAAACAGAAGAAGCATTGAAAAAAGAAAATATTGCCTATTCTGTTGGTAAGTTCCCATTTAGTGCAAATGGACGTGCTCGTGCAATGGGTAAAACAGATGGATTTGTAAAAATTCTAGCTGATAAATATACAAATAGAATTCTAGGTGTCCATATGATTGGACCAAATTGTAGTGAAATGATTACGGAAGCTGTGTTGGCTATGGCTTTTGCTGCCTCGGCAGAGGATATTGCTTTGACTTGTCATGCGCATCCTACTCTATCCGAAGCTGTTAAAGAAGCAGCTTTGGCGACACAGAATCAAGCAATTCATATGTAGATTAAAAATAATCTTTTCTCATTTGTAAAATATTATATATACTTACGAAATTATTATAATATTTTACAAAATGAAGGGGAAGGGATGAGGCTTCATCGATTAGGGATTGGTATTTTCCTGAGCATTTTTCTTTTAAACGTGCAATCTTTGGCTAGATCATCTTTATCTTCTTTTAATGTAATGGATCAAATAAAAGCCTTATATAGGCATTCTTATTGTTTAATTAATGATCCCAATTTTTCATCCATTTTCAATGATTATTTTATTGATCCTGCACAAAATCAGTGTCACATAGATTATACCAAATTTGATGATTGTTTTTCTATTCTTATTTTTCATCAAGTAGATGATTTGTACCCGTTACCCTCGTTATCATCTGAAAAAGCTTATATTGAAGCATACAAACTGCAAAAATTATTAAAGGAAAATGTTCCTCATGCACGTTTTTATTCATCACAACAAAATATAGAATGGATAAAGCGTGCTAAAAATGAAGTTGAAAAATCTGGGATTCCTTTAAAAAGAGCTCAGATTTTAGTCGTTGTTGATCGTAACCCTAAGGTGCAAGCCTTATGTTTTGTTCTGGCTTTTCCTAAAAATAAGGGCAAGTGGATAGCATTGGGCGGAGGGCATGTTTCAACAGGGAAAAAAGGACGTAAATTATATTATATCACTCCTACAGGTGTTTTTATGAATACAACTGAACAGTTAGGGTACCGTGCTTTAGGAACGAAAAATAAATTAGGTATTCGTGGTAATGGAACCAAAGGTATGCGTGTGTGGGATTTTGGTTGGCAGTGGGCTGAAAAGGGATGGTTGCCTGATCATGTAAAAGGTCAGATTCGCTTGGAAATGCATGCTACGGATCCTGTTTATTTGGAACCTCGGTTGGGAAACTCTGCTTCGGAAGGATGCGTTCGTATTTCTGCGAATATGAATCGTTTTATCGATCATTATGGAATCATTGACGTTTTATATGAACAGGCGGCTAAACAGAATAAACGATTTGAAGCAATTTTGCTCAAAGATCGCCAGGCAATACCTATTGCAGGGGACTTATTAGTGATCGTTGATTCATCAGAAAAACATTAAATAGGTTTTTAATAAAATAAAGGACTGGTAATTTAAGAAGTGGTTGGTTAATTATTAAGGAATATATAATAATTTAACCTGTAATTCATAATAGGGATAGCTTGTGAATATTACGCAAAAAGAAAGCCAATTATTACAATCTTATTTACAAAAAAAATTAGGAAGTAATAAACTTCAGGTTGTTTTTCCTAAACATAAGGGACATCCTGTTGAACTCTGTATTCAGAATGGTCGAATGTTTGAATCAATTGGAACAGTTTATCGTGATGACGATGAAGGTGAGGTTTCATATGCAATTTCATTGATAGTGTTAGAAGAAGATCTTTTTTAAAAGAAATTTTACTTATTCTGCTTAAAAAGTTGAGTAATAACTTGATCAGGTAAAGAAATATCTGTGATCTTCCAACGCCATTTTTGCAATTTTAATGTAATATGCAAGGGTCGAGTTTTATCGCCTGGTATTGTAATAATTGCGTGCATTTTAAAAGGAGATGAAAAATAAATATGGCTTGTCATATAAATTTGTAAGGCATTTTCGTTATTTTTCAAAGGAGAAGCATTGGGTAAAGATGGTGGTGATATAAAGTTAAGAAGAATTTGCAGGCTATTATGATTAAAATGGTGATCAATAGCATTATTAACTGCTTCTGTTGCAAAGGAAGTGCCAAAATCAGGGAGTTCATCTTGATTATAGTCAGCGGGCTTATAGAAATCCTGTGTCAGATATTTTTTAAGATTATTTTGAATAGAATGCCAGTTTAGACTTTGAGCTAAATATTGTGTATTATGGCTTTGAATTGCTTTGGAAATTGACCATAAAGTTAAATAGGGATAAGCAATATATATACTACATAATAGAGTTATAGCTAATAGCCATTTTATATATAAAAACAGATTATTTTTATGTTTTCTTTTTGATAAATATAAAAAAGTCATATTTTTGTCATTTAACCTGTCTTAATTTAGTTATATATATAAAATAAACGTATCAGAAGCTTTTTTTAATGAGAATAGTAATCTTATATTATATATTATTATAACGGTTATTTTATATTACCAGTAATGATTCAATTTTATGTAATTGATGTTTGAAAGATAAAATGAGATGCAATATTGTTTTTTTAATCATTTTATTAAGAAAAGTGTAAATTATTTTTTATATATTTCCTGTGCTCTAACGTTTATGAGTTTTAATATAATAGGTTTATCATCTGTTGTTTTGGCACAGGGCAGCAAGCAACACAAACAGGTTGTTCATAAAAAAATTGTTAAGAAAAAACATTCTTCTACATATTTGAAAAAAAAAACACATTCACAACAAAAGCATCATGCTAATTCCATGCAAAACACGAATGAGGAACAGGTCTCAAAACCTGAAGCTAAAACTGTAGGTGGGGCAGTTGCAGCAACTACAGCAGCTACAGTTGCAGCGGCTGCTGTTGCGGTATCTCCATCTAATAATATTTTGTCTACTGAACCAGAAAAAGGTTCTGTTACAGGATTACCCTTGCCTCATTTTTTATCTTTACGTGCAGATGTGGTAAATATGCGTGCTGGTCCTGGAACACGTTATCCAATTATCATGATTTATCATAGGCGTCATATGCCTGTGAAAGTTTTACGTGAATTTGATGTTTGGCGTTTAATCGAAGATGTCGATGGACAGAAAGGATGGATTCAGCAGGCTATATTATCGAGGGATCGGTTTTTTATTACAACTGGAGCACCGCTTAGTATCGTAGAGGATAAAGATAGACCATCTAATGATACTCAAAGTAAAACAGAAATAAAAAAAACAGATAGTGTGATTTCAGGATATGTTCAAAACGTACAAGAATTACAATTATCAAATCATATTGTTGTAAAGGATGCCCCTCAAGATAATGCAAATTCTGTTGCAATCTTAAAATCTGGTGTTGTTGGAAGTATAAAAGAATGTCCAGCCAATACAAATTGGTGTAAAATAAAAATCAATACCTATATAGGATGGGTACCAAGAACAAGTTTTTGGGGTTTACTTCCGCAAGAAATTATTCAGTCTCATTAATCATTATACTATGATTTATAATGTATGATGGATAAAGATTTTAATGTAATTAAGTTAAAATTTATAATTAATAAAAGTAAGGAACTCAATATTATGAAAGATAAATCATTAATTTTAAGAGATCGTCGAGCAAAAATTGTTTCAACATTAGGTCCTGCTTCTTCAACTAAGGAAATGATTAAAGCATTATTTCTTGCTGGAGTTGATGTTTTTCGTCTTAATTTTTCGCATGGCTCCCATGAAGACCATGCAGAACGATATCGAATTATACGTGAAATTGAAGCAGAAACAGGAAAAGTTATTGGTATTTTAGCCGATATTCAAGGTCCAAAATTACGTGTTGGTAATTTTGCAAATAGCAAGATTACTTTAAAGAATGGAGCAAAATTTCGTTTGGATTTAGATCCCATGTTGGGTGATGAACATCGTGTATGTTTACCGCATAAAGAAATTATTCAAAGTGCTAAATCAGGTGCAAGATTGCTGTTAGATGACGGTAAATTACGTTTAACCGTTCAAAATGTTGGGGCTGATTATTTAGAAACAGAAGTAACCGTTGGTGGGGTTTTATCAGATCATAAAGGTGTTAATGTTCCTGATATGGTTTTACCTATTCCAGCATTGACGGAAAAAGATCATAAAGATTTACGTTTCGCTTTGGAGCTGGGCGTTGATTTTATTGGTCTATCTTTTGTACAACGTCCAGAAGATGTTCAAGAAGCTAAATCTATTTCAAATGGTAGAGCTTGGATCATTACTAAAATGGAAAAACCACAAGCTATTAAAAATCTTGATGCGATTTTGAAAGTTACAGATGGTGTCATGGTTGCTCGCGGTGATCTTGGTGTTGAAATGCCCCCTGAAGAAGTTCCTTTGGTTCAAATCCAAATCATCCGTAAAGCACGCAGCCTTGGTAAGCCTGTTATTGTGGCAACACAAATGTTGGAAAGCATGATTTCAGCACCAACCCCAACACGTGCCGAAGCTTCTGATGTCGCAACCGCAGTATTAGAAGGTGCGGATGCTGTGATGTTGTCTGCTGAAAGTGCGGCTGGTCAATATCCAAAAGAAGCAGTTTCAATTATGAACCGTATTATTACACGGGTTGAAAAAGATTATGAATGGACAAAATTGATGGAAGCCACACGTGAACAGCCTCAACGTAATATTGCCGATGCTATTGTAGCTGCAGCTCAAAAGATTTGTGCAACTTTATCTGCACCTGCTGTTGTTGCCTATACGCATAAGGGTACAACAGCATTACGTATGTCCAGAGAACGTCCAAATAGCATGATTTTCAGTTTAACACCAAGTATTCATGTTGCACGTAGATTAACATTGGTATGGGGTGTTCATCCTTGTACAACTAATGAAGCAAGTAATCCATCTTGTA
Source organism: uncultured Commensalibacter sp. (assembly GCA_946699565.1). Classification (GTDB taxonomy): domain Bacteria; phylum Pseudomonadota; class Alphaproteobacteria; order Acetobacterales; family Acetobacteraceae; genus Commensalibacter. The sequence goes on from CAMPDW010000011.1 coordinate 24,312, forward strand.
CTGTAGAGCACATTGTTGATGAAGCACGGAAAACAACACAAAACTATGATATTGTAAAAAAAGGTGACCAAATTGTTGTTATCGCAGGTGTACCTTTTGGACAGACAGGCAGTACGAATTTAATTCGGGTTGTTGAATTCGACTAAAAATTGAAAATTAATTTAATTTAACTTTGAATATGGGAATTTTTTTCCCGTATTTTTTTTATAGCTTCAATTTGATTAGCAAGTAAGGAGTAGGTTATAGGTTGACGAATAATAAAATTTCTTTCATCTGTAAATTCAGGTGGATTAATAATGTTTTTTTCATATCCAGTGATAAAAAGCATTAAAATGTCTGGATAATTTTTATGAATTGTTGAAATAATATCCTGATTTTTAAATTGTTCTAAGATACGTGTATCAATTGTAATAAAATCAAAATTGGTACTGTTATTTAGCAAAGTAATGGCTTCTGGATATGTCTTAACCATCGTTGCAGTGAAACCAAGATCTTCAAATGTTTCACTTAAAATTGTACGTAAATGATAATCTTGAGAAATAATAAGGGTTTTATAAAAGAAATTTTGTTTATCTTTTATGAAAAAATTTTCAACAACTAAAGGGCGCCTATAGCGAGGAAGATACAGATCGATCGATGTTCCTTTCATAAAATTAGATCGTAATTTTAAATAGCCTTTTGATTGTCTGGTAAAGCCATAAGCCATGGATAATCCAAGGCCTGCTCTTTTTCCTAAAGGTTTCGTTGTAAAGAATGGATCAATAACACGGTCAATAATTTCAGATTTAATACCGCATCCATTATCTCTGATTGTAATAATTATATAATCATCAGGTTTAATTGCTAAATGATGTGAAAGTGTATGATCAACTTTTATATTTCTACTGGAAATACAAATTTCTCCAGTTATGGATTGTATAGCTTCACAAGCATTCGTGAAGATATTTATCAAAGCAATTTTGAATTGTTCTGGATCACAAAAAATAGACCAAATATTCTGATCGAGATGAAAATTAAGAAAAATTGTTTTATCTGAATTTTGATGAATTATTTTTTCAAATTTATCAGTCAATATCTGAATAATATGATTAGGATTAGTGATATGAGGAATTAAAGTTTGTCTTCTAGAAAAAGATAGTAATTGATTGGTGATTATGGAAGCTTGAGATGCGGCTTGTAGTGCTGATTGAATATAAGCAGGTATTTTTTCTATTTTTTTTTGTTGAATACGTAAAGTCATTAATTCCAGATTACCGATAATACCTCCTAATAAAGTATTGAAATCATGGGCAATCCCACCAATAAGTTGTTCTAAAGATTCAATTTTTGTTTTTCTCTGAGCGGCTAAATTGGTGATAATACCCAGAATGCCAACGATTTGATTTTGATCATCATGAATAGGGTTAAATGTAAGTGTTACTTTCCGAAATGAATTCGCATCTGAATTATTTGACAATTTTTGGTGAAACGTATAGTTAAAGGATTCCCCTTGATCAATAATTTTAACAATTTTATTGAAATTCTGGGTTTGTTCTGGCCATATTTCTAATAAAGGACGTCCAAAAAGTGCGGGATGTTTCGCTTCAATAAAAGGGATATAAGTTTCATTATAAAAAGTGATATAATTCTTTCCCCAAAAAAGGATCATAGGAACAGAACTGTGGATAATTAAAGATAAAGTTGATTTAAGAGTAGGAGGCCAAGTATCTTTTCCTCCTAATTTAGTTTGTTTCCATTCAAATGTATTAATTAATTTTTCGATCGAAGGAAGTTTGGAGAGTGGCACATACATTATGATTGTCTTATTCAGTGATAAAAAATTATTTATTAAAAATAAAGTAGAATTTGGAATAAGACTAATAAAATGATTATGCTTGTTTATTATTAATGAGAGATTTACGGATTTTCCGACCTTTTTTGATCGTTTTCACAATATAATTTTCATCTTGCCAACGAATCGCTTTTGCCATGGCCTGCGCATCTTCCATAAAACGTGCCAGCATTTCTAAAATAGCTTCACGGTTATTGAGAAAAATATCCTTCCACATAATTGGATCGGACGCAGCAATTCTAGTAAAATCTCGAAAACCAGAAGCCGCATAATCTAATACTTCCGAGCGTGTTTCATCGGCTAAATTATCCGCAGTATTACAAATTGTAAAAGCTAATAAATGAGGAAGATGGCTAACAATGGCACAGATTTTATCATGATGTTTAATACTAAGAATACGTGTATTTGCGCCCATAGTTTGCCAAAACTGTTCAATTTTATGGATGCTTTTTCGATCCGTGACGGATGTAGGGGTTATCAAGCACCAACGATTTTCAAATAAACTTTCAAATCCGGCATCAGGTCCAGAGAATTCGGTTCCTGCCATGGGGTGGGCTGGGATAAAGGAAATATCATTTGTCAAAAAAGGTGTAATAGCAGCAATTACAGAGGCTTTGGTTGAACCTGTGTCGGTAAGGATAGCTCTCTTTTTCATATGGGGAATGATTTTTTTTGCAACTTCTTGCATAGCCCCCACAGGAATAGCTAATATAACGCAATCAGCATTTTGAATTGCCTGTATGGGGTCAGAACTGACTTCATTGGCAATTTTTAATTCTTTAACTCGATTACATACTTGAGGATCAATATCAACAGCAATCGTATATTCTGCAATTGTATGATCTTTTTGAATACGTCTAAGAATGGATGATCCGATTAATCCAGGGCCAATGACTGTAATTTGTTTAAAAATCGGGGTTTGTAATGAGGTCATAATTTTTATGCTTATAGATTGAAAAATTAATCAGTAGGGGTTTCTGTCATCTTTTTTTCATTTTCGTATTTACGTAAATAGTGAATTTCCGTAAATTGCCACAATAATAATGTTGGAACTCCAATTAAAATATCTCTTGCCCTGCGGATAAGGGAAAGACTAAAAGATAAATGAGGATCGATACCGAAAATCGTTCCTAATAAAACATAGGCTCCTTCTTGAATTCCTACACTTGCAGGGACAAGAAACCCGATGGAAAGGGCAACACATACAAAAGCTTCGATAATGACAGCTTCTTGAATGCTTATTGCACTGCCTAGGAATTTATAGCATAACCAAGTTCCTACAGCACCAGCCAACCAGCCAAGCAAGTGAATGATACAGCTTAAAAACACATTTTTAGGATTAGACCAAATTTCATTAATTGAATTTTGAAAAGAATCTGCATTAGCATTAACTTGATCTTTCCATTGTTGGGCAATATTTTTGCTTAGAAAGTTAAAAAGTTTCTTAATTAGAGCACTTCCTTGTCGTTGTGACCAAATTAATGAAATACTGCCAATTAAAAGAAAAAAAATACCAATAATAATAAACCATTTAAGGTTTAATTTTGTTCCTGGAACGTCAATATTTTGTAAGGTTTCATGATATTGTCCAATAATTAAAAAGCAAATTCCAAGAATAATAAAAACAATCTGTCCAAGTGTTTCAGTTGTTATGTCAACGATATTGGAACTTACGGCATGGGCAATAGATTGATTTTTAGGTGCCTTAATATAACGATAGCCTTTAAAACATACGGCACGAATACTTAAAAGAATTCCTCCAACTTGTGAAAAAGGTAAACAAGTTGCAGCAGATTCCCTTAAAAAACGTGCCCAAATAAGGCGCAAAATTCCAATATCAGGACAAATTACATGCCAAGCATAACTTAGTAATAAAATGACGAATATTTGCCATAAAGTAAGAATTATTAACCCTTTTAAACCTACTGAGGTAAAGGATTGGATAATACTGTCCATACCAACCCAAACAGCCCCACCAATAAGAAGGGTCAATCCGAGAAAGAATAAGATGATTGAGATTTTTTTCAAAACAAACCGTATTTTATTTTTTAAGAAAGTTATTTAAATTATTAAAACATTTGCATACTAGTTAGAAATGGGACTAATTACAATAGATGTTCCTATGTATCTTGCTTATTGATTTGTAAAATTTAAAGAAATGACGTGAATGAATGAGGTTAATATGGTTGCACCAACTTTTGTAACAGGGGCAACAGGCTTTGTCGGTTCTGCTGTAGCTCGTAATTTAATTGCACACGGTCATCAATTAAAATTATTAGTTCGGTCGAGCAGTAATCGTCAAAATATAGATGGGTTGAAAGCCGAACTTGTTGAAGGAGATTTGGCGAAACCTGAAAGTCTTGTCAATTTATTAAAAGGTTGTCGATATCTTTTTCATGTTGCCGCAGATTATAGATTATGGGTTCCAGACCCGCAAAAAATGATGCATATCAACGTTGATGGAACAAGGGAGTTAATGCTGGCTGCAATGAAGGCCGGGGTTGAAAAGATAGTTTATTGTTCCTCTGTTGCTGCATTGGGTTTGGTTGGGGATGGATCTATTGCGGATGAAACTACACCTGTTCACCATATTATTGGGGATTATAAACAATCCAAATATAAAGCAGAGCAAGTTGTTTTGGATTTAGTTAAAATCAGAAAATTACCTGCTGTTATCGTTAACCCTTCCACGCCTATTGGTCCTGGTGATATTAAACCAACACCCACAGGAAAAATGATCTTGGATTGTGCATCGGGAAAAATGCCCGCTTATGTTGATACCGGTTTAAATATTGTACATGTTGAAGATGTGGCTAATGGGCATCGGTTGGCATTAGAAAAAGGACGTATTGGTGAAAAGTATATTTTAGGCGGTGAAAATATGTTATTACGAGACGTCTTTTCAATTGTAGCTGAAATTGCTGGTATAAGACCTCCTCTTATACGGGTTAATCAAAAAATTTTATGGCCAATTGCTATTTTTTCTGAATGGTTAGCACGTACATTTAATATTGAACCACGGGTTACGCGTGAAATGTTACAGATGTCTTATAAGAAAATGTTTTTTTCTCCTGTTAAAGCGGAAAGAGAATTAGGATATACATATAGACCAGCAAAAGAAGCTTTGAAAGATTCTTTATTATGGTTTTGGCAACAAGGCTATCTTAAATAAGAAATATATTTTAAATAATAAAATTTAAGAGCAACATAAATGGTGCAATATGTTAATATTGGCAGGAGTTTCATTTGTAATTTGGCTAGGGCTGATTTTTTTTCGTGGTCGTTTTTGGAGTAGGGGACCTATTTTATACCCTCTTTCTGAAGAACAAAGAAAAAAACGTGATTTTTGGCCAGCAGTCCATATTATTGTTCCTGCACGTAATGAAGCGGAAACGATTGAAAAAGTAATTTTATCATTATTAAATCAAGATTATATTGGTTTTTTTGATATTACTTTGGTGAATGATGGTAGTATTGATGGAACTGGAAAGCTTATCAGGTCCTTAAGGGAAACCTTACCTGAAAGACAACGATTAAAACTGCAGGTTGTTGATGCCGCTCGTCGTCCAGATGGATGGAGTGGGAAATTATGGGCTTTGTATCAAGGGATATCCAAAATAGATCATCAAAAATCAGAAAAAGATAGTTTTTTCTTTTTTACGGATGCAGATATTGATCATGAACCGACTCATTTGACATCGCTTGTGAATAAAGCGTTGAAAGATGATTTAAATCAAGTCTCTGAAATGGTTAAGCTTCGTTGTGATAGTTTATTTGAAAAAGCACTTATTCCGGCATTTGTATTTTTCTTCTGTATGCTTTATCCTTTTTCAAAAGTAAATAAACCATCAAGTTCAATTGCCGCTGGGGCGGGGGGAACCGTATTAATTCGTAAAAAAGCGTTGAAGCAGATTGGTGGTATTGCTGCTTTAAAAAATGCTTTGATTGACGATGTAACTTTAGCAACACTTGTTAAAAAAAAATGTGGCAGGATTTATTTAGGGCATAGTTCTCAGGCTGTCTCTTTAAGACCGTATAATTCGGTTGAAGCAATTTGGAATATGATTACACGTTCGGCTTATGTTCAACTTCATTATTCGATTGCCTGGTTGATTGCGACTATTATTTTAATGATGCTTATTTGGTTTTCGCCTTTTTTACAAGTTGTTTTAGCAAGGGGATATGCACAACAATTAGCTTTTGTTACCTATGCCATGTCAATTTTATCTTTTGTCCCAACATTATCACGTTTTCAAGTTTCCTACCTTTGGATTCTCGCTTTACCGTTTATTGCTTTTTTTTATTTAATGGCGACAGTAGGTTCAGCCATTAATTTTTACCGTGGTAAAGGAATGGTTTGGAAAGGAAGAGCCTATACGAACGATTCTGGAAAAGCTTATGAGAAGGATACAAATATAGATACAAATATAACGTTAAGCCATTTAGTTTCTTTTCATTCTATTAATAAAAATACAAAGCAAAAGGATCATTTATGAGTTCAATGAAAAATCATGTGGATATGTATGATTCTTCGATTTGGGGAAAAAAAGATGTTTCTTCTGGTAAGGGTGTTAAGGATGAAAATTTTCCAGTTGGTTCTTTGTTAATCAGCAAACATTTGAGACCTCATGTTCAGGCTTATTATAATTTTGCAAGAGTTATAGATGATATTGCAGATTCAGAGATTTTGACGTCTGAAGAAAAAGTTTTTCGTTTAGATGGTATGCAGGCTGTGTTATGTGATAATATTCCTGCACCAGATCGTGCTGATATTATGACCGCTCGTTTTTTACGTAACAGCTTAATAGAAACCTGTGTATCTTTTGAAACGGCAACGGATTTGTTAATAGCCTTTCGTCAAGATGCTGTAAAAAATCGTTATGAAACATTTGCCGAATTGTTGGATTATTGTCGTTATTCGGCCAATCCTGTTGGGCATTATTTACTTGATCTGCATAAAGAAAATGCGTTGATCAAGCCAGCTTCAGATGCTTTATGCACATCTTTACAAATTTTAAATCATTTACAAGATTGTAAGACTGATTTAATTAAACTTAACCGTTGTTATATCCCTTTAGATATGCTGCGTGCTGAATATGTTGAAATTGATGCTATTCGAGATATTGGTACAGTAAGTGGGTTAAGAAATGTTTTTAATTATATTCTGGATTACGTTGATGATTTAAATCTTGAAGCAGAACGATTGGTTCAACAAATAGTTAATCGTCGTTTAAAGATGGAAAGTTCAATAATTCTTAGTTTAGCACGTTTTTTAACGGATCATTTAAGAAAAGAAGATCCATTAGCAACACGGGTGAAATTAAATTATAAGGATGCGTTAAAAGCGATGTTTTATTCTTTTCCACATATTTTATAATAAAATCTAGTAAGAAAGAATGGATGTTACTATATAGATTGTGTAATTATCAATATACTATATTAAATTTGCTAATTTTTATATTCTTATTTACAACCAATTTAATTTAAACTTTAACTGTGGAAAGGTCTAATCAGATTATGCAAAAGCCGTTAGCTGAAGTCGCACAGATAATGGGATGTAGCGAACTTGATTTGATCTTTGTGGAAACGGTTGTTCGTCATTCGAAAACATCTTTCGCAACAGGGATGAAAATTTTATCATCTGAACGTCGTTATGGAATGTTTGCATTATATAGTTTTTGTCGGATTGTTGATGATATTGCTGATGAAGAAGGCAGTGTAGAATTAAAGCAAAAACAACTGCAGGAATGGCGTGATAGGATTGAACATCTCTATAAAGGGAAAACGGAAAGTTCTATTGGAAATGTTTTGCTTGGTTGTATTCATCGATTTAATTTAAAAAAAGAAGATTTCTTGGCTATTATTGATGGTATGGATATGGATGTTGTTACTCCAATTATAGCCCCTGACGAAAAAAGTCTGGATCTGTATTGTGATCGTGTTGCTTCTGCGGTGGGACGTCTAGCAATAAGAATATTCGGGGATTCTTCTGAAGCAGCAGAAAAGGTCGCTTATCATTTGGGAAGAGCTCTTCAGTTAACGAATATATTAAGAGATTTTGAAGAAGATGTTGGGCGGGGACGATTATATTTTCCCAAAGAGCTCTTGGAACGTTTCGAAATTTCTTCAATTCCTGAAAAATGCATATATAATCCGTCAATAAAAGAAGTATGTAATATTATAGCATGTCGGGCGATGGATCATTTTTGCAAGGCCAACAACTTTATGAAGCAGTGTGATGCAAAGGCCATACGACCTGCAAAAATGATGGCAATAACCTATCATCTTTTATTACGAAAACAAAGGGCACTGGGTTGGAGGAAACCTTTTAAACGGGCATCTTTGTCGATAGGAGAAAAAATTATTGTTGGTATAGCTGGATTAATGGTATAGCGTTCGATAATAATGGCAAAGAAACATATTTATATTATTGGTGGTGGACTGGCAGGGTTATCAGCTGCTGTTTCTCTCTCTTCTTACCCAGATACACAAATTATTCTTTATGAGGCAAGTCCTTCATGTGGTGGACGAGCAAGATCTTTTTATGATTCTAAGCTGGATCGGTTAATTGATAATGGAAATCACCTAATTCTTTCTGGGAATAATGCAGTTGTTGATTATTTGAATAAACTTGATTCTATTAAAACATTATCAAGCTCCGGTTATCCTCTCTATCCTTTTTATGATCATGATGCCAATCAATATTGGGATGTCCTTTTGTCAAAAGGTAGGTTCCCGTGGTGGCTTTTTAATAAAAATCATAGGGTACCAGAATTTCGATTTCCTGAATTATTGGCCTTATGGAATTTGATAAAAGCGAATCATGAACAGACAGTTGCCGATTGTCTTGTCAATGGTGAATTGACGCGTCGTCTTTTAAAACCTTTTGCAATTTCTGTTTTAAATACTTCTTGTGAAGTTGGAAGTGCTGTTTTACTAGGTTCTGTTGTAAAACAATCTCTTTTGAAAGGTGGAAAGGCCTGTATCCCATATTTTCCAAAAGAGGGATTATCAGAAAGTTTTGTAAAACCAGCCTTGTCTTTAATTCAACTTCAGGGTGGAAAAGTTCATACAACCTCTCGTTTAACAGAGTTGCATGTAAAGGATAATTTAATTGATTATTTCATTATCAATGACGAAAAAATAGAGCTTGCTCCTGAAGATCAAGTTATTTTTGCTGTTAATGCTTATATGGCTCGGCAAATTCTTACCCCTATATTACCAGATATACGATTACCGGATGAATTTGAAAGTATTTTAAATCTACATTATAAAATTGATTCATTTTTTAAGTTAAAAGGTAGTGTTCAAAAAGCTAGATTTATTGGTGTTATTGGTGGGATTAGTGAGTGGATCTTCGTTAAAAATGGCGTTATTTCAGTAACAGTAAGTGCGGCTAATCGTTTTACAGGTTCTGATCAAGAAAATTTATCTAGGTTAATATGGAATGAAATAGGGAAGGCATTACAGCCATTTCTCCTTTCTTCTTTACCAGAAACCGTGCCTCCTTACCGTTTGCTGTGGGAAAAAAGGGCTAGTTTTGCTGCTACGATTGAACAAAATAAACGTCGTCCTTCATGTTATACAACATGCCAAAATTTATTTTTAGCTGGCGATTGGACGGCTACGGGATTACCTTCAACAATTGAAGGTGCTATTCGTTCGGGATATAAAGCAGCCCAAGCAATTCTATAGATTGAGTAATCAAGATAATTAAAATTAGATTTTTTATCAAAATTCTAATAGAAATGATTTATTTATAATCATATAAGGAAATATTCAATTATGCTAAATCATACTGATGATTTGGGAAAAACAATAGAAAATGATGATTTGGACGCTGCAATTTCTCAAGCACAGCATGTATTAACTGGACATCAGAATGAAGATGGACATTGGGTATTTGAATTGGAAGCCGATGCAACCATTCCAGCTGAGTATGTGTTACTTGAACATTTCTTGGATCGTATTGATCAGGATTTGGAAAAGAAAATTGGCGTATATTTACGGCGTATTCAAGGGGATCATGGTGGATGGCCCTTATATTATCAAGGAAAATTTGATCTTTCTGCTTCTGTAAAAGCCTATTTTGCTTTAAAGGCAATTGGGGATGATATGGATGCACCTCATATGAAACATGCCAGAGAAGCCATTCTTGCACATGGCGGAGCGGAAAGAACCAATGTTTTCACACGTATTCAAATGGCTTTGTTTGGAGAGGTCCCATGGCATGCTACGCCTGCAATGCCGATTGAATTAATGCTGATGCCTAAAAAGGCATTATTCTCTATTTGGAACATGTCCTATTGGTCAAGAACAGTTGTGGTGCCCTTGCTGATTTTGGCAGCCTTAAAGCCTAAGGCAATTAATCCTCATCATATTCATATTCAGGAATTATTCGTAACTCCTCCTAATCAAATTAAAGATTGGATTAAGGGACCTTTTCGTTCTTATTGGGGGCATGTATTTAAGGGGTTAGATAAGGTTGTAAGACCTGTTGAGAAATATTTCCCTTCTATTTTACGCAAAAGATCCATTCAAAAAGCGATAGATTTTGTTGATGAGCGATTAAATGGAGAGGATGGATTGGGGGCAATTTACCCAGCAATGGCGAATTCTGTAATGGCTTATTATGCATTAGGAATTGCTGATAATAACCCACGTGCTGCGATTGCTTGGCGTTCTGTCCAAAAATTATTGATTGAAACAGATACAGAAGCCTATTGCCAGCCTTGTGTCTCACCGATTTGGGATACTGCTTTGACGGGTCATGCTGTTATTGAGACAATTAGTTATAATCAAGCAGCGGATCAGGAAGCGACCTCAAAGAAATTGGCTAAGAGTTTAGAATGGTTAAAAGAACGACAAATTCTTGATATTAAAGGGGATTGGGTTATTAATTGTCCTGGAATAGAACCTGGTGGATGGGCTTTTCAATATCGAAATGATTATTATCCTGATGTGGATGATACGGCTGTTGTTGGCATGTTACTGCATCGTGAGGGGAATCCTGAACATACTAAATCAATTGAACGTGCCCGTCAGTGGATCATTGGTATGCAAAGTTCGAATGGTGGGTGGGGTGCTTTTGATATCGACAATAATAAAATGATTCTTAATCATATTCCCTTTGCGGATCATGGGGCTTTATTGGATCCTCCCACGGCTGATGTAACGGCACGTTGTGTTTCTTTTTTGGCGCAGCTTAATTATTCTGAAGATAAGGCCGTTATTGATAAAGCTATTCAATATCTGCGTTCTGAACAAGAAGATGCAGGTTGTTGGTTCGGACGTTGGGGAACGAATTATATTTATGGGACGTGGTCGGTTTTATGTGCTTTAAATGCTGTTGGTATTTCCCATGAAGATCCAATGGTTAAACGTGCGGTTAAATGGTTGCTTTATGTCCAGCGTCCAGAAGGTGGATGGGGGGAAGATGAAGCCTCTTATGAAGAGGCGCCCAAAGGCATTTATAATCAAGGCTTGCCCTCTCAAACCGCTTGGGCGTTATTGGGATTGATGGCTGCAGGGCAAGTCAAACATCCAGCGGTTCAAAAAGGAATTGCATGGTTGATGAGTGTTCAGAAAGAGAATGGCCAATGGGAAGAAGATTCTTATAATGCTGTGGGATTTCCAAAGGTATTTTATCTTCGTTATCATGGATATAAGCAGTTTTTTCCTTTATTGGCCTTATCTCGTTTCCGTAATCTCCAAACAAGTAATAGTGGCAAAGTCGAGGTCGGTTTTTAATGCAATATGATCGCCTAGGTATGTTGGTAGGAATGGGGCTTGAGGTACAATTAGCCAAAGCTTTAAACCCAGCGATTATTGAAATGAGTGGAGCAACTTTTCAAGGAGCGGAAAAAGCACTAGAACGATTATCATCGGCAAAAATTGATTCTATTATTTCGTTTGGATTTGCTGCTGGACTTGATCCTGTCATTAAAGCGGGCACTATTTTATTACCGCATAGTGTCGTTATAGCAAATCAGGAATATTATGCTGATCCAGAATTAAGATTTAGACTGGGTGCGGAAAAATCTGAAATCAAACTTGGAAGTTTATTGCATAGTAATGAAATTGTGACTTCTTCACAGAAAAAAAGTGAACTGTTTAAGGATACAGCATGTATAGCTGTGGATATGGAAAGTGGTTTGGTTGCTCAATTTTCCAAGGAGAAACAAATTCCTTTTGTGGTTTTACGGGTTGTTTGCGATTCTGCTGACCGGGATCTTCCTCCTCTCGCTTCTTTAGCTTTGACGCAAAATGGAAAGTTAGATATACCCAAGATTGGAAAGAACTTATTAACTCACCCAAGTCAAATTAAAGATTTATTTGGGGTAGGAGTAGATATGGCTTGGGCTTATTGGCGTCTTAGACGTTATCTTACTTATTTTCACTAAATATAGTCATTTGGTAAATTGTTTCCTTTGTTACATAATAATTTGTAATAAAGGAAAGTTGATTGTTTAAAATTGCAGAGATGTTTTTAAAGATTTAATTGCTGATGGAACATCAGAAACGATTTCGAAAAGTTGAAATAAGGAAGAATCAGCAAACCCTTGCTTAATGGTATTTCTCAACTGATGATGTAAAGCATCAGCCCAGTTATTGATATTGACAATGATAATTGGTTTGTTATGGAGCTTTAAATAGCGCCAAGTTAGAATTTCAAAAAATTCATCAAAAGTTCCTATACTACCTGGCATAATTAAATAGGCATCTCCTTCATCATAAAGAATTTTTTTTCTTGAATGCATATCTTCCGTGATGGTGAGATTTGTTACGCGGGAATGTTGTCCTTCTTTTTGAATTAAGAATTGAGGGATAATACCTTTGACGTTTCCACCCAGATCAATCATGGTATTTGAAATTTCACCCATAAGACCAACGCTTCCACCGCCAAAAACAAGCCGTAATTGATTGTGAACAAAATGGCTTGCTAGTTCTTTTGCTGCTTGTGTATAAATTGGTTCATTTCCATTTTTTGAGCCGCAGAAAACTGTGATTGAATAGATATAATGAGTCATAAAACTTTCTTTAAGATTTTTATAGAAATTAGATCGAAGTTACTTTGTTTTGACAATATAGACTATAGGTCAATAGAACACTACAAAAAGCAAAAAAACTAGCTGATAAATAAAGATAATTATAACCAAAATGACTTTGAATAAAACCCAATAAAGGGCCAGAAATAAAAAGGGCTATATCTAAAAATAAAGAAAAAGAAGCAAGGGCTGCTCCTTTGTTTTCAATACTGACTTTTGATATGGCTATAACGCCTAAAGCTGGATAGATTAGTGAAAAACCGCATCCAGTTAAAGCTGCTCCGATATAGGCACCAATGATTGAGGATTGTGTAGAAAGTAGAAGCAATCCAATAGTTTCCGTGACTAGGGAAATGATCGAAACAATATAACCACCATATTTTAGGAGTGAATTTTTAAAAATAAAACGAATCATAATAAAGGATATGCCAAAAATAGTTAGAGCAATGGCTGAACCTGACCAGTGTTTGCTTATAAAATATAATGCTATGAAAGTATGAATACTACCAAATCCAATGGTTGATAAACCAAGGCAACAACCAAAGGCAGAAATTCGTTTAAAGACTTTAGTAAAGGGTAAACGTTTAACAGTTGGCACAGGAACAATGGCAGGATAAGTTGATGCTAAAAACATGGATAGTGAGGCTAAAATGACAGTGAGAATGGAGAATCCTGATAACCCACCAATAAAATCAATCGGCTGTGAAGCTAAATAAACCCCTAAGGGAGCACCAATAGCCATGCCACCATACGTGGTTACTCCATTCCATGAAATGACATGAGTTGCATTTTTAATGCCTACCCTACCTATATTCCAAACATTGACGCCTGTTGAAGTCCAACTTTCTGAAATACCCATGCAAAATCGACCAAGAAGGATGATGATGAGTGCTATAAAGGGTTGATGAATAAAAAATAAGGCTAAAAATGTTAAAAGCCCACCACATGCACTTATTCCCAAACCAATAATGACAGCACTTTTCGCACCTTTGGTATCTAACCATTGACCAGCCCCAGGACGGCTTATAAAAGTAGCGAGATAGGATGCAGAAACGGTAATTCCTGCTATGATGCTATCATATCCTAATTGTTTATGAACAAAGACAGGTATTGTTGCTAAAGGCATACCGATATTGATGAAACAGATAAGGTTAAAAATGGCAGCGGCGAGAATCTTTAATGTAATAGGTTTTGGTTTTAGATAAGATAAAATCATTATTGGTTATTAAATAAAATAAATCAGTGTTTATAATGTAAAATTTTATAATAAAAGGAGTCTATTTTGCAATCAATTCTTTCTTGTGCGGATAAAGATTTAATAGAATCCTTGAATCGATTATTTGATTTTTTACGGATTCCCAGTATTTCAGCGGATCCGAATCATAATCAAGATTGCCAAAAAGCAGCGAAGTGGCTACAGAATTATTTACAGGATATGGATTTTAAAGTTCAGATTTGTGAAACCAAAGGCCATCCTATTGTTTTGGCGAATGCTCCTCAAGTTAAAGGGGCTTTGCATATTTTATTTTATGGTCATTATGATGTTCAACCTGTTGATCCATTGGAGTTATGGCAAATACCTCCTTTTGAACCATGTATTCGTAATGATTTCGCAGGTAATAAAGTTATTCATGGACGTGGGTCATCGGATGATAAGGGGCAAATTTTAACGTTTCTTGAAGCTTGCCTGGCGATTTACAAACAAAATAAACAGTTACCTTTGAATATCACTGTTATCTTGGAAGGTGAAGAAGAAAACGGCGGGGAACATTTACCTGCTTTTTTAGCGCGACAAAAAGATCAATTACATCCTGATATTGCTTTTATTTGTGATACGGATATGGCAATGCCTGATGTACCAGCTATTACCGCTATGGTTCGTGGTTTGGTTGGGGAAGAAGTCAAGATTTATGCGGCTAATCGTGATCTACATTCAGGGTTATACGGAAATGCCGCTCAAAATCCTATTCAGATTTTATCAGAAATTATTGCAGCATTACGTGATGAAGTAGGTAGGGTCACGATTCCAAAATTTTATGATGGAGTGCCTGAAATTAATCAATCCATTCGTCAGCAGTGGCAGAAAATTGGTAAAACTGATCAAGCATTACTGGATCCGATTGGTTTATACTGTCCAGCAGGTGAGGTTGGTTTTAATGCGATTGAACAAACCTGGTGCCGTCCATCCTGTGAAATTAACGGAATTATGGGGGGATATGAAGGGCCTAATTTTAAAACAATTATTCCTGCTCATGCTTCAGCTAAAATCTCTTTTCGTTTAGTTGGACAGCAAGATCCGTTTCAAATTCGAGAAAATTTTCGAATATTTGTCAGATCAAGAATACCTAAGGATTGTAAAGTAGAATTTGTTTCTTACGGTGCTTCAAGAGCAAGTATGATTTCTCTTGAAGGAAAAAATTTACGTAAAATTAGCAAAGCCTTGGAAGAAGAATGGAATCATAAGACGGTTGTTATTGGTAGTGGAGGTTCAATCCCAGTCGTCAGTGATTTACAGCGTGAATTTGGAATAGAATCCTTTTTGATTGGATTTGCAAATGTTGATGATTGCATCCATTCCCCGAATGAAAAATATAATCTTCGTTCATTTCATAAGGGGATAAGATCTTGGATTCGGATTTTATATGCTTTACGCAGTTAAGTTTAAAAAATTTTCTGTAATGGGGGTAAATATGAAGTTAATTTGACCCGTAAAGGCATTAAATAAGCGTTCTGATTCATTTCTTTAACTTTCTGCAAGGCCCTTTTGGCAAAATTAATATTAGCTTGTAGGCTTGTTTCAAAATGATGTGGGAAGATAACTTTATTTGTTACTTCCCAATATGATTTTGATTTTGGTCCAATGACTGGTGATAAACCCCAAAAAACGGTTTTATTATGGAGCCAATCCATACAAAGTTCCAGCATTTTTTCATCAAATATTGGTTGTGTGAAAAAACCACAGGCACCAGCATCTTCTTTTGATGAAATATGTTCGAGTTCTTCTTTGGGAGAACGACGATAGGGATCAAAGGCAGCATAGAGTTTTATATGAGGCAATTCCTTGCGATATCGTCTTAAAATACTTTCTGTTGTATTAGGATAAGTATGTTTATTAAAATCGGAAGGAGGATCCCCTTGAATAATCAAAATTTCTTGTAAATTTTCTAAATCATGGCCTGGTAATGGAAGATTAGGATTGATATCAATAGCTCTTATATGAGGGATAGAATGCGTATAGAATGGGAAGGTAATTTGAAAAGCATCCCAACTTCGTAAGGTGAAACGCATAAGATCAGGAATGTTGATCGTATCAGCAATGGGGAAATATTCTTTGACTTGTTTTATATTATTAAGGATATGATTTTTATCTCTGGGGATTAACTCTACCGAGATTCGTGTCATGACGAATTCCTTATATTGCAAATGAATAGTTTAAAATAGTAAATTAAATCGTTTTTAATCGTAAAATTGATAATATAAAAATGAAATAGAATAAAGTTAATTTGAATTAAATGGTTGCAACATATATACAATGCATGATGATGGTGGCTTCATTTCATCATTTACCTTCTTCCGTTCTACCTGCAATTCAACGTGTTGAAGGCGGAAGTCCCGGATTGGTTTCCAATAATAAAAATGGAACTCAGGATTTAGGTCTTATGCAAATTAACACACGTTGGGTTGTTCCTTTAATGGAAACAACACATGAAACTGGTCAGATCATTTATCAAAGATTGAAGAATGATAATTGCTATAATATTGCAGTTGCAGGAGCTATTTTAAAACTATATCTTATTGAAACAAATGGCAATTTAATGCAAGCTATAGGAAATTATCATTCTCATACGTTTAATTTAAACAGTCAATATCAATTTAAAATCATCCAAGCTACTTATTTAAATCATTATCATGTTCAAATAAAAAGAACAAAATTTAGAAAATTTATGTTCCCTTATCAACGACGTTTGTTGCGTGCAAGAAAATATGTAAAAAATTCTAAAAAGTAATTTTCAAAGTATGGTCTTCTTTGCTTTTACCATTTGCCATGCTACGTTGAGTTCTTGAAGATGTTCTACGTTTTTTAGGCGTTATATTTGTTGATGAGGCTTCTTTTTTTATCGTTTTCTTTTTAGCTGTTGTTGTATTGTTTTTTTTTGGTTTTGGTTGTTTGGGTTTTACTGTTCTTTTTGTTTTTTGATCAGATGACAATTTCTTTTTATTAGCGATTAAATCAATTTCATTTTCTGAATTTGAAAATTTTATATCAATTGAAGACTCATCATCTTCTGTAGATTTATTCTCGGTTAAGGGTTTTACATTTCGGGGAGGGTTATTCTCTTTTATAGATTCTTCAAAGGCTGGAAGATCGATATTTCCTGAAAGTTTGATATTTTCAGAAAGCTCAGCATTTGATTCCTTGGAGTTTTTCTGTGTTGTTACAATATTTAGGATAGGAGAATGATTGATGGGACGAGGTAATCTTCCTTCTTTTGCTCCGTATAAGATATAATGAATAAAAGGGTTCATTGAACTAAATAAAACATCAGGATTTGTTTGTAGATAAAAATTTGTGTTAAAATAACGATTTGGGTTTCTACCTTCTTTATAACCAAAAGTTAAATAATGTTCTATTGGATTGGCATCTGCTTTAGCAACATCTTTATATGTTTCTAAATACCAAGCAGAGTCAAAGAGTAGTGAAGGAATTTCTATATTAGACATTTTTTTTTCCATACGCTTTGTTTTAATTTTTTATTAATATTATTTTTTAAAATTTAAAAATGAATTATTATAATTTGATTAACTTGTAATCTTTCTAAAGATAATTAAATTACAATTATTATGGTTTTTGTTTATTAAAAAGATCATATTTAAGTATTTCATACTATATTTTTTAATAAAAAATAAAATATTTTAGAATAAAATATTTTTGTGAAATTATATTTATCGCTCTTTATTATATTACAAGAAGAAAATAATATATAAATTAATATTCTATAGTGTTATTTATAAAACATGATTTTTAGAATATTCAAAAGTTTTTTTTATTCATAAAAATTAAATTTTTTATTAATTAATTTTGAGGGATAGTAACTTTTAATTTTTTATAAGGAACAGGAGGTTGATTAGCAGGTCTTGGTAGTCTTCCTTCTTTTGCTCCGTATAAGATATAATGAATAAAAGGATTCAAAGGACTTAATGCTATATCTGGGTAATTTTGCATATAGAAATTTGTATCAAAATAACGATTAGGGTTTCGTCCTTCTTTATAACCAAAAAGTAGATAATGTTCTGTTGGATCGGCACCTGCTTCAGCAACATCTGTATAAATTTCTAGATACCATGCAGAATCAAAAAATAATGAAGGGATTTCTATATCAGACATTTTATTTATCCATTTTGTTGTAATTTTTTCTTATAAATAGTATTTGAATAAATTGTAAACTAAATCGAGATAATTTGATCACTTTGTTTATATAAAAATATTCTAAGAAAAGAAACATAATAAGTAATTATTAATTTTATAAATATTATAATTATATTTTATTTAAATTTCGGACATTTCGCGCGGCTTGTAAAGTATTGTATAATAAACAGGCGATGGTGACAGGGCCAACTCCTCCTGGAACAGGTGTAATTTTTGCTGCTTTTCCAAAAGCTTCTTGAAAAGCAACATCTCCAATAAGTTTGGTTTTATTATCCTTTGTTTTAATACGATTAATGCCAACATCGATAATCGTAGCCCCTTCTTTAATCCATGATCCTTTAACAAGTTCACTACACCCTGTTGCTACAATAAGAATATCTGCTTCTTGCGCAATTTTTTCTGGGTCACGCGTATGGATATGTGCGACAGTAACTGTACAACCTTCCTGTAGTAAAAGTTGGGCCATGGGTTTACCCATTAGATTTGAGGCGCCAATAACTACGGCATGTAAACCTTGTAAACGAGAGCGTTCAGATTTTAGTAACATAAGACATCCTAAAGGAGTACAGGGGATGAAGCCATCTTTATGTCCCAAAGCCAGTTTACCAGTATTGTAAGCAGTAAGACCATCCACGTCTTTATGTGGGATGATTGCCTGAATGATTGTATTTGGATTTAATCCTTTCGGTAAAGGTAATTGGACAAGAATACCGTGAATATCTGGATCATTATTTAAACGAGCGATTAGATTTAAAATTTCTTCCTGTGTTGTTGTTTCTGGCAAAAGATGCATAAAGGATCGCATGCCAACCTGGTGTGTTTGTTTTGTTTTGTTTCTGACATAAACTTCACTGGCAGGATCATTACCAACTAATATAACCGCCAGACCAGGGGTTATATTATGATGTTGTTGAAGCTCTTTTACTTCTTGAGCTATTTTTTGGGTCATATTTTTAGCAAAAGCTTTACCGTCAATTAACTGTGTTTTCATGGGTTTTAAAGGGTCTCGACAAATGGCATGTGAATATAAATAGAGTATAAAGATTATGTAGAGGTTGTTTGATTTTTATTTGCTTTGACATCCCATTCATTGGCAATTGCTGCAATAATACCATTTCCAAGAACACTTGTTGCTGTTCTTGCCATATCGAGAAATTGATCAATTCCTACAATTAGCAATAAACCAGCTTCAGGTATTCCAAAACCAGGCATAACTGCAGCCAACATAACCATGGAAGCACGTGGAACACCTGCAATTCCTTTACTACTGACCATCATAACAAGCAACATCATAATTTGTTTCTCAATCGGTATATGAATATCATAGGCTTGTGCGATAAAAATAGCGGCGAATGAGATGAACATCATGGTGCCGCAGAGGTTAAAACTGTATCCTAAAGGAACGACAAACCCCGATATTTTAGGTGGAATACCAAATTTTTCAAGTTGTTCAAGAAGTCTTGGAAAAGCAGATTCACTACTAGCTGTTGCAAAACCAACCATAACGGGTTCTGCAATAAAAGGAAGAAGTTTGAATATTCTCTTTCCCATCATGACATAACCTGTTCCAATTAGGATAATGAACATAACGAAAATAACAGTATAGAATTCAATTAAGAATAAACCATAACTTTGAATGACTTGAAGTCCATTACGGGTTGCTATGGAGAGTAGGGATGCAAAAACGACAATTGGTACTATGCTCATCACCATGTCAGTGATTCTTAGCATAATTTTACCTATTCCATCTGTAACTTCTCGGACTAAATGGCATTGTTTTTCAGGTAATGCAGCTAAAGCTAATCCAAAAAAGACAGCAAAAACAACCAATTGTAACATATCGTTATTTGCCATTGCTGCAACGACACTATCAGGAACAATATGGAGCGTAAATTTAATAAGATCAAAATGATAGGTTATATGTGTGTTGGATATGGGTGGTAAATTACGTGTAAAATTTTTGCCTGGTTGAATAATATTAGCAGCAAGCATTCCAATACCTAAAGAGACAATAGAAGCACCAATAAACCAAATAATGACTTTGATCCCGATTGTCTTTATCGTTTTGGTATCTTGAACGTTTCCAATTCCAGCAATTAAGGTTGATAGGACAAGAGGAGCTACAATCATTTTAATTAGACGCAAAAATAGATTAACGATAAGTTCAGATAAGGTTAAAATAAAATGTGAAAGCGTAATATTGCTATTTGCAGATTTATAAATAATGATATCGCCAAAAGCATGACAAACAAGTCCCAAAATGAGTCCAAAAACCATAGAGGAGCCAATCATAATCGCTTGTTTAATAAGATTACGGGAGGTGGTGTTGGTACTTTGCTTGGTTTGGGGTGCTTCCATACTTTATATATTCCTCAAGTCAAAAAATGATGGTTTTTAAGTTTTTATTAAGTAATGAGAAAATAAAGAGTCAAATTAATTTTTTACTACGTAATAAACAGAAAGCGGCAATAGTAACCATACACATAATTTTGCCTGTTTTGATCATTTCTTCAAAATATGTTAAGGTTACTGTATGACAGGTCATGTTTTGTTCAGTTGCTTCTCTTTTTGGCTTATGTTGGGTTAAATCCGTGGCAAGATAAATATGACCTTTTTGATTCGAATATCCCGCCCCTTGATATAAACTTCCTCCATAAGTGATAGTAGCTGCTTGCAATCCTGTTTCTTCTTCTAATTCTCCAATTGCAATCATTTCTGGTGTGGCTTCAGGTCTTAATTCCCACATGCCCATAGGTAGCTCCCATAGAAATTCTCCAACGGGATAGCGATATTGTCGAATAAGAGTAACTGTTTTTTCGCCATTTTTATTCTGACCCAATGGTAGAATAACGGCGAATTGATTGCGTTCTACTACACCAAACATGCCCTTTAATCCATCAGGATAACGGATAATGTCTTCACGAATTTTTAGCCATCGGTTTTCATAAACAATTTGAGAAGATTCTGGAACGATTCCTCCTGGATCTGCCTGACCAATGATTTTTATTGCTGGATTGTTTTTATAAGGCATTATTTTACTCATAATGATTGATTTGAATTCTAGTTTTGATTTTCTTTAGTTAAGGATGTTTTTTTATCTTTCCATAATTGGGTGAAATCAATCGGTTGAATTAGAACCGACGGTAAATTCGAAATTCGTGTAAGGTTTAAAATAATATTTCGGATTTCTGGAAAGAGTAATTTAGGTGCTTCAACCATGAGTAAATCTTCAACATTTGAAGCTTTAAGCGTTGGGAGGGTAACAACCGCACCATACTGTAAATTAATTTCAAAAATAGGTATGGGTTCTTTATTTTGCTCAACTGTTTTTTGACTAACACAATTTGCAATAACAACAATTTCAAATTGGGATTGTCCTTTTTCAAGTTGCTTGGCATTGACATTAACGGCAAGCGTTATGTTAGCATTAGATGAAACATTAAGAAAAACTTTGGGTGTATTAAAAACTTTAGTATTAAGCTCACGAATATATTCAGCATTAATAATTAATTCATGAACAGGAATAACAGGTAAAGAAGAAACAACAGGCTTTGTAATCGGTTTATTGCGTTTATGAGGCATTTATTAATCTCTTACTATTAATTAAAAAATAATTCTGATAAAATCATTATCATAAAGAATTAAAATTTTTCACTTATAAAATTAAAAATCAGGTTTGATAAAGTCCTTTTGATGTTAGTAAAAAACCAAAAACTGGTAAGGGTTGCCAATTTTTGGGTATTTCAGAATGGTGAATTGCAATAGTCAAATAATGGGGAACTGGTTGCTTGTTTTTAATCAATAGATGTTTGTAAGCAATAATTTCTTTTTTTCGCCATTCACAATCTTGGTGTGCTTTTTCATAAGAATGATAAATATTTGCGATATATCTTTTATTTCCAAGATAAAAAACATTAGCCCATATTTTTTTTTTTATTTTTTGAAATGGAATAATTTTATTCATGTCGGCTAAATTTAAAAAAATAATTTATACTATAACTAACTATATGGTTATTTTTTCTTTTTTTAAATTATTTTTATAGATGAAATAAATTAATATTTTAATTGTTTTAAAAAATTGCTTATTTATATGAGGTTTTCTGTATTATATAGGGATTAAAGTTATAATAGTAAATTTTTGCTGGGTTAAGGAGATTTTATTGTGTTACGTTTAATTATTATTGTACCTTTTTTAGTACTTTTAATTATTTTTTTCTTTTTGAATATGAATCCTGTACCCATGAATTTTTTTGCTATTAATTGGCAAAGTTCAGTTGGAATGATTGTATTGTTAGCGGGTATCATTTCTTTTGCAGTTGGTGCATTAACGGTTTTTATTTCTCTAGTGGGACAATGGAAAAGGGCACGAAAGGCAGAACAGAAAATTCGTGATTTGGAAACACAATTAAATGAATTGCGGGCGCAATATATTGCATTGACCCAACAAAACACTTTAAAGCAGAATTCAACAACGACTGAACCTCATATTTCAACAGCAACGGCTGCACTTGCTCCTATCGCTGTTGGAACAGAACCTGCAACACATGAAGAAAATAATGTTTCAACGAATTAATTTTATAACTTTTTGATAGACTGCTTAAAAACAATGATAAAAACGGGTTTAATCCTCGCAATTGATACAAAAGATCTTGTATTGGCTGAACAATGGGCAAATATTGCTGATGCAACAGGACAAATGATAAAAATTGGAATGGAATTTACTTATGCTTGCGGTTTTAAAGCAGTTAAAAAACTTGCTCAAAATCGGCAGGTTTTTTTGGATTTAAAGTTACATGATATTCCTAATACGGTTGCTTCTGCAATTGCAAGTTTAGCTCCTGTAAAGCCAGCGATGTTGACCATTCATATCTTAGGTGGGAAAGATATGATTAGGGCAGCCCGAAAAGCTGTGGATGAAAATTTTCCAAAAGGAGAAAAACCAATTTTACTTGGTGTGACTGTATTAACCAGTATGGATCAGGAAAATCTAAAGAGTATCAACATTCATACAACACCTTTGGATCAGGTTTTATCCTTGGCTAAAACTGCGTTGGAGGTTGGGGTTGATGGATTGGTTTGTTCTCCACAAGAAGTAGCTACTTTACGAAAAGCTTATGGAGAAAAAGTAATTTTGGTTGTTCCTGGAATAAGATTATCAGATGTCAAGGCTGATGACCAGAAACGTATTATGACTCCTGCTTTGGCACATCAGGCTGGTGCAAGCTGGATTGTTGTGGGAAGGCCTATAACTCAGGCACAAAACCCTCAGCACGTCGTTCAGGAGATTATCAGCCAACTACAAGATTAAGACGATGACAGCGATCAAAATATGTGGTGTTAAAGACCTTGCAACTTATGATTTGTTAGCGGAGTTACAGGTCAATTGGGTTGGTTTGGTTTTTTACCCAGCCTCTCCACGTTTTTTGTCGCTCTCACAAGCAGCTCAACTTCCTGATTACCGGAATGAAGGTTTGTTAAGGGTTGGCTTGTTTGTTAAACCAGAACTCGAAGATATACAAAGAGTAATAGAAAAGATTCATCTGGATATTTTACAAGTTTATTGCCCTGATGAACAGGCTGAATTTATTCGGGAAACGTTCAAAATTCCAGTTTGGATAGCTAAGGGAATCAAGACACACCAAGATTTATTAAGATCATGCACAGTTGACGGTATGGTGATGGAAGCTCCTTCTTACCAATCAGATACAAGACCCGGAGGAAATGGGCGACAGTTTGATTGGTCATTAACGAAAACGTGGAAGTCTGTGAAACCTTGGCTACTTGCTGGCGGATTGACCCCAGATAATATTCAGGAAGCCATTCGAATATCAGGAGCAAAAGCGGTTGATGTATCTTCTGGTGTTGAATTTAAAAAGGGTGTAAAAGATCTAAAATTAATTCGACGTTTTGTTATGAATGCTCGATCCTAAGCATTAGGCTGAGATAATTATGAATAAAGTAGATTCATTGATCATTTTATCGGTTAAACAAGTTTATAGCCTTCTCCTTCAATCGCTTTTTTTAATTTAGCCTCATCGACTGATCCGGTAATTTTTAAGGTTCCTGTCTTAAGATTAACATGGACTTCTTGAATATTGGATAAAGCTTTTACAGCTTCTTCAACGGCATGAACACAATGTTGACAGGTCATTCCTTCTACATGATATGTTTTCATCTAGCGTATCCTTATATTTAATTAATGACTAAAGAATGTAAATATTATAGCATGAATTCTCATTTACACTAATCCTTATTTGCATATACATTTGAATTGCAGGATTGCTGAATATGTTAATAGAACCTTCTGATACACATACGCTTGACTTTGTTATTCATGGGATGACATGTGCTTCGTGTGTAAGACGTGTGGAAAAAGTAATTAAGCGTGTTGAAGGAGTTGAAGAAACAAGCGTCAATTTAACATTGGAGCGGGCAAGGGTAGTTTTAAAACCACAAACACAAAAGCAATTGATTATATCGATAATAGAAAAAGCGGTTGCAAAAGCAGGTTATAGTGCAAGTTGGATTGATCCTGATTGTCAATCTATATCCTCTGAGCAAGATGACGAACAAAAAGGTTTGTCTCGTTGGGTAATAGCTGCTTTATTTTCTGCACCTTTGCTTATTTCAATGATCATAGGTAGTTTTAGTCATTATTGGATGCTTCCAGGATGGGTCCAGTTTTTATTAGCAACACCAGTTCAATTTTGGCTAGGTAAATCTTTTTATAGTGCAGCCTATCGTGCGGTTCGGTCTGGTACAGGGAATATGGATCTATTGGTTGTTTTGAGTTCCAGTACTGCCTGGCTTTTAAGCACTTTTTTGTTAAGTTTTTATCTTTTAGGTTATAGCAAGTCTGAACCTGATTTATATTATGAAAGTTCTTCTTTAATTATAACCTTTATTTTGTTGGGGCATTGGCTGGAGAAAAGAGCAAGATTCAAAGCGGCAGATTCCATACGAGAGTTACAAATTTTACGTCCGGATCAGGCTTGTCAATTAGTGGATGGAAAAGAGATTACTGTTCCTCTTGATCAAATTATGGTGGGGGATCAGATTGTTGTGCGTCCAGGTGAAGTTATCCCTTGTGATGGACATGTAATACAGGGTGAAAGTGCTGTTGATGAATCAATGTTGACAGGTGAAAGCCTGCCAATAGAAAAGAAAATAGGGGATAAAGTTACAGGGGGATCATTGAATAATAATGGACGTTTATTTATTCAAGTTGAAAAAATAGGCCAGCAAACACGATTAGCCAAGATCATACAACTCGTTGAAAATGCCCAAGCATCCAAGGCACCCATTCAAAAACTTGTCGATCAGATAAGTGCGGTTTTTGTTCCTGTCGTAATTTTTCTTGCTATTTTGACTTTTTTAGGATGGTGGCTTTTCTTTGATGGTTTTGTCGTTGGTTTACTTCATGCCGCAGCGGTTCTGGTAATTGCATGTCCGTGTGCATTAGGATTGGCAACACCGACAGCTCTAGCTACAGGATGTGGTGCTGCGGCCCGTTCAGGAATTTTAATTCGGGATGCTGAAGCGCTGGAAAGAGCTTTACATGTTAAACGAGTTGCATTTGATAAAACTGGAACCCTGACAGAAGGAAAACTGGCTGTTGTTTCTGTCGTTCCAACCTCAACCTATTCAAAAGAACAAATATTATATTGGGCTGCATGTCTTTCTTTATCAAGTGAACATCCATTAGCTAAAGCTTTATTATCAGATGCGCAATTGCATTCTCTTCATTTGAATCAGTCAGAGGATTTCCGTGTTATCAAGGAACAGGGACGTGGCGTTATGGGAACCATTGATGGAGATGTATATTTATTGGGTAATTGGAAACTTGTTGAAACGCATGGAATTACATTATTTGAGTTACCAAAAGAAATTCGCGCATCAACATTGTCCTGGCTTTTAAGAAAAGATCAAAATGCTTATCATGTATTAGGTGTTATTGCCTTTGAAGATCACATTCGTAAAGGTGCTGTTAAGGCGATTGAGCGTTTAAAAGAAAGAGCCATACAACCTATTATATTAACGGGTGATAATGAAGCTGTTGCTCATAAAATTGCTGCACAGCTTCGTATTACTGAAGTAAAATCAAATTTAAGTCCAGAAGACAAGCAATCTTTTATTCAATCCCATAACTCTCAAAGGTTGGATCATCAATCTATTGCAATGGTTGGGGACGGAATTAATGATGCACCTGCCTTAGCTGAAGCTGATCTTTCTATTGCAATGGGAGAAGGGACAGATGTGGCGATAAAAGTTGCAGGAGTCGTTTTGATGCGTAACAATCCTGAACTTGTTGTAGATACATTGGATATAGCCCAGAAAACCTATAATCGTATTAAGGAGGGTTTATTCTGGGCTTTTATTTATAATATTGTCGGTATTCCCTTAGCTGTCTTGGGTTTTTTGAATCCTGCCATTGCAGGAGGGGCAATGGCTTTAAGTAGTGTATGCGTGGTTACAAACGCTTTGAGATTATTACGTTGGAAGGCCCGTGTATAACATGATTTTCAAGAAGGTTTAAATAATTGGGATGTTTGTCTTTGCTGTTTGGCAATTTGTAGTCCAAGTTTATTGAATAATGTGAGATCGCTGCTTTTTTCTGGATTTGGACAGGTTAACAAGCGTTCACCTAGAAAAATAGAATTAACCCCTGTTAAATAACATAAGGTTTGCATTTCTGCGCTCATTTCCGTCCTGCCAGCAGCTAAACGAACATAACTTTTTGGCATAACGATTCGAGCAACAGCGATTGTCCGAATAAAATCAATAGGATCAATGGGTTTAGCATCTTCCAAAGGGGTTCCTTTAATACGAATAAGCATGTTAATCGGAACACTTTCAGGGTGTTTTGGTAAATTGGCAAGTGTTTTGATCATGCTAGCCCGATCAGCTTCTTCTTCATTCATGCCAAGTATTCCACCACAGCAAACTTTGATTCCTGCATCCCGAATAAAAGCGAGTGTATCTAGACGATCTTGATAGGTGCGTGTGGATATGATTTTATCATAATATTCTTCAGAGGTGTCCAGATTATGATTATAATAATCCAATCCAGCATTTTTGAGTTTTTCTGTTTGTTGTTGATTAAGCATTCCTAAGGTAACACAAGTTTCTAAACCAAGATTTTTAACTCCTTCAATCATGGCACAAACGGTTTCTAAATCATGTTTTTTTGGGGAACGCCATGCAGCACCCATACAAAAACGTGTTGCACCTTCGGCCTTGGCTGTACGTGCTTTTTTTAATACTTTTTCAATAGACATTAGACGATCTGCGTTGATTTTCTCCTCATGTTTTGCACTTTGAGGACAATAGGCGCAATCTTCTGGACATCCTCCACTTTTAATGGAAAGCAATGTTGAAACTTGAATTTGAGTTGGATCAAAATTGCGTCGATGTGCTGTTTGGGCTTGGTAGATAAGTTCGGGCAGTGGAAGTTGTAATAAAGCGGTTATTTCTTTTTTTGTCCAATTATGACGAATTGGAAAATGATATTCTGTCGCCAGGTTTAAGTTTTGCTTCTGTGGCATTCATAAATCCTTACTAAAAATAAATTTGGGATACATGATTATAAGATTGTAATTGTTACATGTCTTAAATTCCTGAAATTTTTATGACTATATAGGACAGAAAAATAAGTTAAAAAAGACTTCGAAACAAGGATAAGTGATTTTTTGGTTAGCTTTTTTCTTTTTATAGTCTAATAATTATTAAATTGATATAAGGACTTACATATGAATGAGTGGGTTATTACTCAACAACAAAAAGGAATAGGAATCTTAATTTTAAACCGTTCAAAAGTTCTGAATGCAATTAATGATGTATTCCAAAAACAAATCATGGAGGTATTGGAAAAATGGCAACATGATTCTTCCATTCATACTGTTTTGATTAAAAGTAGCCAGAAAAAAGCTTTTTGTGCTGGGGGTGATATTCGCCAAATTGCTGACTTTGCACGGGAAGGCGATTATAAAAAGGCTTTAAGTATTTTTCAGCATAATTATCAACTTGCTTATTTTGTTGCCCATTATGAAAAGCCTGTTATTGCGCTTATGGATGGAATTACAATGGGCGGTGGTATCGGTTTAGGCGCTTACGCAACATATCGTCTTGTAACGGATCGCTCTGTTTTGTCCATGCCGGAAGTAATGATCGGGATAACGCCTGATGCTGGTACTAATTTTATTTTTCAAAAAGCTCCTGGTTTTGTAGGGTTAAGAGCCATGTTAACAGGCCAACGTTGCAACGGTGAAGAGGCTATTCAACTGGGTTTTGCAGATTATTTAATTCCTTCCTCTGAATTAGATTCTGTTTTGTCAAATTTGGAAAATTCAAATTTTAAACAGGCACTTTCTTCTTTTAAAAAGAAGATTTTGTTTGATAACGGTGTTTTGAAACAAATTGATCAAATCTATGCAGCTGATTCTGTAGATGAAATTATACGCCGACTAAATGAAAGTATGTTTGATTGGGCAAAAATTGATTTAATAGCTTTGACAAAAGCATGTCCGTTTTCTTTGAGGGTAACATTTCAAGCATGGCATCGTAAATTAAAGGATTTGAAATCTGTCATTCAACGAGATGTCACCGTGATTAACCATTTGATTCATCGATGTGATTTTTTGGAAGGTGTAAGGGCAATTATCATTGATAAAGATCATAAACCTTGTTGGGATCATTCAATTATTTTGGATTCAGATATTAATTCTTGTTTTGAATAGTAGATTTCATTAAAAAAAGTAGTTCAATTAGACTTTCTATATTTGTCTTGTGTTTTTTAAGGTGGATTGAGAGTAGAAGAATATGAAACATTGGACTATTGAACAAATACATTGGGATAAATTTGATTCCTCACTTGTTGATCCTAATATTATACCCTTGATTAAAACAGCTTCGGTTGTTGAACGTAACAGTGTTGATTACATGATTTATTTAGGTAACGTTTTTAATCATGATCCAGAATTGGAGAAGGTTTTTAAACAATGGGGACAAGAAGAATTACAGCATGGTGATGCTTTAGGGTGTTGGGTCATGCTGGTTGAACCAAATTGGAATTATCAGGATAATTTTGATCAATTTAGGAATTTTTATAAAATTGATTTAACAACCAACCATTCTATTCGAGGTTCTCAAGCAGGTGAATTTATTGCACGTTCAATTATAGAAGTTGGGACATCATCATATTATAGTGCTTTAGCTGATTGTGTTAAGGAACCTGTTTTAAAAGAGATATGCCGTCATATTGCTGCGGATGAATACCGCCATTATAAATTATTTTATGATTATGCTCAAAGATATTTAAAAACTCAAAAATTATCTAAGTTGCAAAAGGCAAAAATTGCTTTAGGTCGTATTTTGGAAAGCCAGGATGATGAACTGGCTTCCGCCTTTCATATTACAAATGAACCAAAAAATATGCCTTATAATCTTGAACGTTGTAGGGCCCTTTATATGGAAAAAGCAATGGCTATTTATAAGAAAAAACATATTAGTAAAGTTGTTGCAATGGTTTTTAAAATTATTGGTTGGATGCCTTCAGAAAAAACTCGAAGATATTTGTCAAAATTGATTCTTATGATTATTAATAGACAACAAAAAGCTCATGCTAAAAAAGTTTTAGCAGTAGCATAATGAAATTTTAATGAAGAGCATAATTATAGATGAAATCTTTAAAGCTTGGTTTTTTCGACAATTTTATAGGTGAAGCAACAGCTTCTGTAATAATACGCATTTTAGAAGCGCATGGAATAAATGATATTGAGTTAATTACAGGTGATTATAAAGCTCTGATGCAAGAACTTGCGACAGGGAATATTGATTTATTTGTTGGTGTGTGGTTACCGGATGTTCATGCTGATATGCTTCAGGCAAATCCAGCTTTAAAAGTGATTGGTAATCTTTATCAGCCTTCTGTTTATCTGGCATTACCTAATCAATTCAAGGATTGGTTGCAATCAATTGATAAAATTAAGTCAGCGGACTTTCTTTATCGTGATATTAAGGTGAGTGAAACTTTATATGCAATTACATATAAGATGATGGAATCTTATGATTTTTTAGGTGAGTATCAGCTTATTCCAATGCAAGATGAAGATGCCTTTGTTGCGTATCAAGAAATTATTAATGCAGGAAAACCTGAAATTATGGTATTGCATGAGCCAGGAAATTTAAATGATTTAAAAAATTTTTATTATTTAGAAGATTCTAAAGCTATTTTAAACCGAGAACAAAAAGCGGTGATGTTGTTAAATCCTGTTTGGGTGAGGCAATTCGGTGATGATTTGATTGATGAGCTTGAAGAAATGATACTGGGTAATCAGACTGTACAATTTCTTGAAGAATCTATACGAAATCAGGGGATGAATGCTGATGAAGCAGCAGAAGCTTGGCAACGTGGAAAATTGATTGCAAGAATATAAATGGCGCATCAAAATGACTTACAAGATGTTGGTTTGGCTCGACAATATGAGGTTTACCCTTACCCCGAGCGTGATCTGAAAGAAGAAACAAAGCGTCTATTAATTGGCAGCCCAAGTCATTTAAATGAAATTGATTATTGGGTGTTTGGTGGTTTTCGTTCTCCTTCACAACCATTAAGAATTTTAATTGCTGGTTGTGGAACGGGAGATGCCGCAATCATGGTTGCCCAACAAATGACTCGTAACAACCGTCCCGGTAAGATTATTTGTTTGGATCGTGCAGAAGCGGTATTAAAAATTGTTAAAGCACGTGCAGCAATACGAAAATTAAATAATATTCAATTTGTACAAGGTTCAATTCTTGACTTACCCAATTTAAATTTGGGTACTTTTGATTATATTGATTGTTGTGGTGTTTTACATCATTTACCTGATCCTATTTTAGCGTTACAAATATTAAAAACACAGTTAAACTCTGGTGGGGGCATGGGGCTAATGGTCTATGCTCCTTATGGACGGACTGGAGTTTACATGCTGCAAGAGGCTTTATCGGAGCTTACTTCATTATCAGATCCCCCGGCTAAACGTTTGGATGTTGCAAAAAGGATTATGAAGCATCTTCCTGAAACGGCTTGGCTTCGTTTTAATAGTAATTTTGGGGATCATTTAACAGGAAGTGATGCCGGTCTTTATGATCTTTTATTAAATCCACGAGATCGTGCCTATAAAATTACAGAATTATGGGATTTGCTAGATCAAACAGGGTTTGCAATTAATGGTCTAATTGAACCCGCACGTTATAATCCTACTTATCTGATTACTGACCCTAGAATAAGGGAAAAATTCAAGCAATTAGATATAAAAACGCGGGCGGGAATTGCTGAATCTCTTGCAGGGAATATGTCAACACATGTTGTTTACGTGCGTCGAGCAGAAGATACATGTCATTTCGTTGATCCATGTTCTATGGATTCCATTCCTTTCATGCGTGAAATACCTGGTGAAATTTTAGCCAACCAAATTTTATCCTCCAATCTTTTACCGTATTCATTTGGGATGTTAACCATTATGTTGCCTTTGCCGCCTCAGGCACGTGGGTTTCTAGGGTTAGTTAATAACCAGCGCTCTATCGGTGAGATAGTTGAAATTGTTAAAAATCGTGGGGTTGAAACTCATCGAGTTCTACTTTTATGGAAGCAAACTTTTGATATTTTAAGAAGTATTAATCAGGTTTTTGTTAAATCAGCATTTTAATTTTATATATATAGGAATATTTTATGATGAAATGTGTTTTTCTATTTCCTGGTCAGGGAAGTCAATATATCGGTATGGGTAAGGCATTAGCTGAGTCTTTTCCTGTTGCAAGAGAAGTTTATGAAACGTTAGACGAAACGCTTAAACAATCATTATCCAAAGTTATGATGGAAGGCCCTATAGAAGAATTAACTTTGACGCAAAATACACAACCTATTTTGATGGCGCATTCTATTGCTGTGTTTAGGGTTCTGGAAAAAGATTTTAATATTAAACCTTCTTATCTTGTTTCAATGGCGGCAGGACATTCTTTGGGTGAATATTCCGCACTTTGTGCCTCTGGTGTCTTTGATTTTGTAACGACAATTAAATTGTTGCGAATAAGAGGCGAGGCCATGCAAAATGCCGTTCCTATTGGACAAGGTGGAATGGCTGCAATACTGAATGTAACGGTTGAACAGGCTCAAAATTTATGTAAACAAGCAACTCAAGATCACTCAATCGTTTCGGTTGCTAATGATAATGGAGCTTCACAAGTTGTTATTTCAGGCCATATGGATGCGATTGATCGTGTAATGGCGTTGGCTAAAGAAACTGGTGTTCGTCGTGTTATAAAATTACCTGTTTCAGCACCTTTTCATAGTCTTTTAATGAAACCTGCCGCTCAAAAAATGCAGGAAGCTCTAGAGCACGTCGTTCCGAAACAATTTACTTTTCCAGTTATTGCCAATATAACCGCTCGCCCTTACGATAGTTCATTATCTGTTAAAGATTCGTTGGTTAAACAAGTTACTGGATCCGTAAGATGGGCAGAAACAATGGATTATTTGCTTGATCAAAAAGTTAATTGTTTTGTCGAAGTGGGTGCGGGAAAAGTTTTATCTAAAATGATGCAACGTATTGCACCAGATCGTAAAGTTTATTCAGTTGATACACCTATAGAGCTTGAGGAAGTTGCAAAAATATTCTCTGATTTTTAAAAAATAAGGAATTTGAAAAATATGTTTAGATTAGATAATAAATTGGCGTTAATTACAGGTGCCTCTGGTGGAATTGGGCGAGCAATTGCAAAAGCATATGTAAAACAAGGTGCTAAAGTTATCCTTTCTGGAACAAGAGAAAAGATTTTAAAGGAAATTCAGGAAGAGCTTGGTGAACAAAATGCTTTTATTCAAAGCGCAAATTTAAAAGATGCGGAATCTATTAAAAATCTTATTCCCAATGCAGAAAAACAAGTTGATGCTCCGATTGATATTTTAGTGAATAGTGCGGGTTTAACACGTGATAACTTGTCTATTCGGATGAAGGAATCAGAATGGTTGGAAGTTTTGGATGTTGATTTGTCCGTTCCCTTTCAATTAAGTCAAATTGCATTAAAAAGTATGATTCGTCGTCGTTTTGGTCGAATTATTAATATTGCTTCTATTATTGGATTTGTTGGGAATGCAGGACAGGCAAATTATTCTGCTGCTAAAGGGGGTTTAATTGCTATGAGTAAAAGCCTTGCTTTAGAAGTAGCAAAAAAAGGTGTTACCGTTAATGTTATTGCACCTGGATTTATTGAAACAGCAATGACAGCAGTTTTGTCAGACGAACAACAATCGAAATTATTACAGAAAATTCCTTGTAATCGTGTGGGGAACGTTGATGATGTGGCTGGTGCAGCTGTTTATTTGGCTTCTAATGAAGCGGAATGGGTCACGGGGACAAGTTTGCATGTTAATGGTGGAATGTTCATGGGATAAAAGAATTTTGTTAATTAAATAGTTGAATATAACGTGAAATTATAATATTGGTTTTGCTTGGTTATGCAAAGGAAATGTGTTATTTCCTTATATCAACTGAGTGTAATAATTTTAAATTTTAAAATTTTGGAAATTTAACGTTATTAAGATTAAATTTATAGGCTTTATAGTTATAAAAGGATAAATATAATGAGTGATATTGCTGATAAAATAAAAAAAATTGTTGTTGAACATCTAGGCATTGAAGAATCAAAGGTAACTCCAGAAGCATCTTTTATAGATGATTTAGGAGCTGATAGCTTGGATACAGTTGAACTTGTTATGGCTTTTGAAGAAGCTTTTAATGTTGAAATTCCTGAAGATGCTGCGGAAAAGATTGTAACAGTAAAGGATGCAATAGATTACATTCAAAAACAAAAACAGGCTTCTTAATTAAAAGTCTATAACATTATCGATTCATAAAATTTATAGGATAATTTAATGACAAGTAAGAATTCATGGCCACGCCGTAGGGTAGTTGTTACTGGAATGGGAGTTGTTAGCCCTCTTGGAATTGGTATCGATAATGTTTGGAAAAGGCTTATTGCTGGTGAAAGTGGTATTGGCAAAATTAAAAGTTTCGATGCTTCAAGAGTTGCTGCACAGATCGCTGGTGAAATACCAGAAGGATCCAAAGCAGAAGGTAAGCTTGATCTTAAAGAATGGGTTGCAGTTAAAGATCTTAAAAAAATGGATCGTTTTATTCAACTGGGGATGATTGCAGCAATGCAAGCTGTTGAAGATTCTGGTTGGAAACCTCAAAGTGAAGCAGCTCGAATTGCAACGGGTGTCATGATTGGATCAGGAATAGGTGGTTTGCAAACAATTTACGAAACCTCTATTAAAGTTCATGATGGTTATGCTAGGAAAGTCTCTCCTTTTTTTATTCCTTCTGCCTTAATTAATCTGGTTTCTGGTTATGTTTCTATTAAATATGGTTTTAAGGGTCCAAATCATTCAGTTGTCACAGCCTGTGCAACAGGTGTGCATGCCATAGGTGATGCGAGTCGTATTATTTCTATGGGTGATGCTGATGTAATGATTGCAGGTGGTGCGGAAGCGGCTATTTGTGAACTAGGTATTGCTGGTTTTTGTTCTGCTAGAGCATTATCTACTGGATTTAATGATATGCCTCAAAAGGCTTCAAGAACTTGGGATAAAGATCGTGATGGATTTGTTATGGGTGAGGGGTCAGGTATTCTTGTTTTAGAAGAATATGAGCATGCAAAAGTGCGTGGTGCAAAAATTTATGGTGAGATTATTGGGTATGGAATGTCTGGTGATGCTTATCATATTACAGCTCCAGCTGAAGGGCATGAAGGTGCATATCGTGCGATGGCAACAGCTATAAAACATGCGGGTATAACTTTGGAAGATGTCGATTACATTAACGCACATGGCACATCAACGATGGCTGACGATTTAGAATTAGAAGCTGTTGAACGGTTATTTGGTGATGCTAGCAAGCATTTGGCAATGTCTTCAACAAAAACATCTATTGGTCATTTATTAGGTGCTGCGGGTGCCGTTGAAGCTATTTTTTCAATATTATCAATTTGTAATAATGAAGTTCCACCGACATTAAATTTGGATCATCCATCAAGAAAAAGTGTTATTGATCGTGTTGCCCATATGGCTCAACAAAGGAAAGTTGACGTTGCATTATCAAACAGCTTTGGTTTTGGTGGTACAAACGCAAGTTTAATTTTTAAAAGAGTATAATTTTTAAAGTATATTATTTCATTATAGGTTTAAAAGTAATGCGTCGATTTATTTTTATAGGTATTGCATTACTTTTTTGTGTTCTATTTTTATTTATCTGTGGGAAATATACTTATTCTGGAACGGGTCCTTTAGAAAATACAAAAAATATTGTAGTTTCTAAAGGAAATGTTAAGACTATTTTAAATCAGCTTCAAAATGAACATGTTATTTTTTCTTCATATTGGAGTGGATTTATTTTTAGGATCAGTGTGAAATTAACTGAAAAAACTGGTATGTTGCATGCTGCAGAATTTACGTTTCCCAAACAGGTTTCTATAAAACAAGCTATTGATATTTTACGACATGCCAAGCCTGTACAACATAAATTAACTATTCCAGAAGGATTAACAGCATTTCAAATTACTAATTTAATTAATGAAGCTCCTTTTATGATAGGTAATGTCACACCACCTGAAGAAGGAACCATATTGCCTCAAACCTATGCTTATGAATGGGGGATGAATCGCGAAAAAATAATGTATCAAATGCAAATCGCGATGCAAAAAAAGCTTAAAAAAATTTGGGATAATCGAGAAGTTATAGCTGAAATTAAAACGCAACAAGATTTAGTAACGTTGGCATCGATTGTTGAAAAAGAAACAGCTTTAAAACGGGAGCGCCCATTGATTGCACGGGTCTTTATTAACCGTATGCATACTGGAATGAAATTACAATCTGATCCTACTGTTGCGTATGCTTTAACAGATGGTAAAAATGATTTAGATCGTCCATTGACGAGAAAAGATTGGGAAATTGTTAATCCCTATAATACTTATTGGACAAATATGTTACCGCCTACACCCATATGTTCTCCTGGTGAAGCAGCGATGGAGGCGGTTGCTCATCCTGCTGAAGGAAAAATATTATACTTTGTCGCAAATGGAACGGGTGGTCATAGTTTTTCTATTACTTTAACGCAACATAATCGTAATGTTAGATTAATAAAAAAAAGATAGTTAAAAATAACTATCTTTCTTCTTTAACTCTTATTTATTTAATGTCTTTTAATTTTTGAAGGTGCAGGTAAATTTTCTGATTGAATATGATGGTTGGATGAATAATCATCTTGAGGGGCAAGATCAATAGCGCCATCGTTATTATTATCATTATTATTCTGGTTTCTTGACGAGATCATTTTTGATGAGTTTTGTGCTATGTCTGAATATTTAATCAAAATTTTACGAAGACGGTTGGCAGATGGGTTATTAACACGCATTGCCATAACAATATCTTCTGGTCCTACAATTTGATTATAATATTTATGATTGGCACTGCTATTAACTTTAAGTTTAGATCCCTTGAGAGATGCTCCAACAAATAAGCCAGATGATTTTTGCAAGTTATAAATATCAGCCGTGGCTTTATCAGCATTGCTATTTGCTTTTGCCGCTGTTGCAGAGGCACTTGCACCCATTGTAAATTGGCTATCTAATAATTTACGTAAGCTTTTTTCATTCATGATGAAAAGTAAAACTTCAGTATTTTGAACACCAAGTTGTAAACCGAAAGAACCACTTGACATTTTATAAAAAGCTGGACTTGACCAGGAATTACGTGCGTCCCTCGATAATAAGACACAATCCCCCCCTGATCCACCAAAAACCAAGGAAATATGTGTGATATTAGGACAAATCATAACGGCACGGGCATTTTTTAATCGTGAATATACGTGATTCGTCGACGACATATTATCGAAAACGTCTTGTACAGCTAAAACTGAATGATCGACAATAGACTGCACTTTATCTGTTTTTGCATTCGTTTTTTGAGGTGAAAAAGAAACAAGGGCTGATAAAAACAGTAACGGGATATAGTGATAAAAATTATTTTTTTTCATAGAGATAATCTATATAATGTGAAGATCTTAATATAAAAATTAAATGTTATTCTATCATAAAATAACTTTATGATAAGGGAATACTAACGGCTTTTGAAAGGATATCAGCAATTCCAGAAGTTGCTGTTAAAATTGGTGTCATTTGATATAATCCACCACTTTCTAAAAATGGAGATATACAAGCACCAGCTTCTTTTAATAAGACAAGTGCTGCCGCAACATCCCAAAGGTTAATAGCCATTTCGTAATGTCCATCTAACCGACCTGTTGCAACATCTACGAGGGACATTGTGCCTGAACCAAGTGTACGAATCATAGCACCAGTATTTAGTATAGCTTTAGCATTTTTAAGAAATTCCTCAATCTTGCTGACGTGACTCCATCCTAATTCAACCATGGATATTTTTGGGTCTTTGACATCAGAAACATGAATTGGATAACCATTCATGAAAGCACCTTTTCCTAAACGTGCTGTATAAAATTCTTTTACGTAGGGTGTAGAGATGATGCCTAGGGTCGGAATATTTTCTTCCATAAGTCCAAGTGAAATACACCATCTGTTTCTTCCGCGTGCATAATTAGAGGTACCGTCAATAGGGTCAACAATCCATCTTAATGAACCAGAACGTGTTTTTCCCTCTTCCTCTCCTTGAAAGCCATCTTCAGGAAAAAGAGATTGAATAGATTTTGAAATAAAATTTTCTATTTTCCCATCTGTCTCAGTAAGCCAATTCTGAGTGTGTTTGAGGAACCCTTTTGGCCCTCCTGGATTAGGTTGCATTTGTAAAGCAATTTCGGCTGCTTTTTGAACAATTTTTTGAGCAGCATTAAAACGGCGTGAAAGTGCATCTGTCATAATAAATCTAACCTTAAGGGAATAAGTTTATTAAAATTTTTATAGAAACAGTTTGTTTCCTATTTTAAAATAAAACATTAATAAAATATGTTATGTTTGAGAATAAATAAAATAACAATAAGGAAAAAAGAATGACTCAAAAAATTAATTTAGTTGCTATTCTTGAAGTTAAAGAAGGGGCTTGGTCTCATCTTTCTGAAATAGTTAAAAAATGTATGATGAAATCAAGAGAAGAAAAAGGGAATCATGATTATACCATCTATTTTCAAAAAAATAATCAAAATAAAATTGTTTTTATTGAATGCTGGGAAAATCAACAAGTCTTTGATCAGCATTGTCAAACTGAACATTTTCAAAATCTTATGCAAGTGGTTAAAACTTATGCAACCAAACCTCTCGAATTATTAAATCTTGTTCCTGTAAAATAAATGATTTGACGTTCTTATGTCTATTTTTGAAACTGATATTTGGCGTGTTGGAATTATTAAGACACCATTAAAGGATGTCATCATCAATGGTGTTAAGACTATTCATTGGTTGGAAGAAGAAGAAAGCTTTAAATTTTTAGCTGATCCATTCGGAATATATAAGGATGATAAACTTTATGTCTTTGCGGAAGCATATGATTATCGAAAGCGGCATGGTCGAATAGAGGTATTGATTTTTGATCAGGAATTGGCACTCATTGACCGTCGTGTAGTATTGAATGAACCGTGGCATCTTTCATATCCGATGATAATAGAGGATCAAGGAGATATCTATATGCTTCCCGAAGCTTATAAATCTGGTCAGACGATATTATATAAAGCGGTTCAATTTCCATATTCTTGGGAAAAAGTGGATTCTTTTTCTTTCCCTGAGGTTGTGATTGATCCAACCTTATTTTTTTATAATCATTTATGGTGGTTGTTTTACACGCCTGTTAAGGAAGGATTAAGTAAACAAGGTGTTTTATCTGTTGCTTGGTCAGAATGTTTAATAGGGCCGTGGCATCTTCATAAGCTTAACCCTGTTAGAATTTCTCCTACAAGTTCTCGTCCTGGAGGAAATGTTGTCATGATCTCAGAAGGAATAATTCTGCCAACCCAGAATTGTAGTTTAACTTATGGTGGCGGCTTATCCTTTTTAAATATTACGTTATTAACGTCTGATCAATTTGAAGCACGGGTAAGTGGAAAATGTGAACCCAATAAAGCTTTTTATAATTATACTCAAGGAGTTCATACTCTTAGTGCTGCAGGACCTTATACGCTGATTGATGCAAAAAAAATTATAAATCAACCGTTGAAACGTCTTTATATTGATAGTCAATATTATAGCTATCAAAAATCAATTAAGACGTTAAATCATTGATCATGTAAAATGATTTTAAGAAGATGAGAAAGACTAGCGTTCACATATTAATGTATTCACTAATTTAAGGTCATCTGGTTTATCTACATCAACAGCTGCCTGTCCCCAAGGCATAAGAACGAAATGTGTTTTAACCTTTGTAAGTTTAAAGATTCTTCTTTTAAGTGCATTTCTTGTTAAACGATGTAGGATATAACGTAAAATAATCGAATAACCGAGAAAGAATCCCATTTTAAGTGGTTGTTTACGATAACTTTCTAATTTTTGCCAAAGTCTTACAATCTGAATAGATTGAGAGGATTTGAACAAAAATATATTACATCCTGAAAAAGATCCATCTGCGAGATTGATATAGGTTCTTTTTGTGTTGGAAACATCTTTTTCAATTTGTTGTTTTAATGCAATACCAACAGCAAAATCACATCGGGAACGTTCAGCTTCTTGCAAGAAATATTCTACCCATTCAGGTTGTAATAATGGATTATCTGCTGTTGTTACAAGTAAAGGTGTTCTTAGAGTTTGTATTGCTTGAATGATACTTGCACTAGGTCCGGCACACGCTGGAAGATACTGAATAAAATTAGGTAAAATGTTTTTTACAATATTAGACTGTTCAATTGAAACGGCTATTTTATCAATTGATTCTATTTTAGCCAGTGTGTCCGTAACATATTTAATCATAGGTTTCCCAATAATAGGGATGATTGCTTTATGGGAAACGTGAGCATATAAAGCAAGAGGATCTTGTTTTCCTTGTCTTGATCCTGCAAGAATTAAAGCATTAATGGGTTCACGTTCCATATTGTTTTAATTCCCTATTTAAGCTGCTTTTTGTGTATTTTGGTCGGAAGAAGAATTCTTCTGTTCCCGAAAGTTTGAACCAGCAGGACGATCACGAGGTGGTGCTCCAGTTTTTAACATGACCCAAGGATAATGTTCTGCTTCTTTCATTGTGTATCCCATATTGAAAACAGTTGGGCTTCGTGGGCGTGCTTTGGCATCTTCATAATAAGTTCCAAAAATCTTATCCCAAAAATAATTGGTAATGCCGTAATTTCCCTTTTCATAATGGAAATGATGTAAAACATGAACCTGCTTAATATGGCTGACATATCTAGATTTTGGTTTATAGTTCAAATGTTGAATGCAATGGAAGAATTCATAAAAACAAGCCATGTATACTGCAGTGCCAATAGAAGTAAAAAAACCACAAAGTCCACCAACTAGATAGCCAAGACTACCTCCGACAATGATAATTGTTGGAATAGTATTTAAAGGAGACCCAAATAATACGTTAAGAAGATGTGGATCTTGATGATGGTCAAAGTGAATACGTTTCCACAGTGAAGCGGTCCATTTCATTCTATAGAGAAGGGAAACATGCATGATCCAACGATGAATAATGTACCAAATTAAGGGAAATCCTAAAATCATTATAATAATTGAACTCAATACAGGGATCCATCCATTAAAAGTATAATAGACGGCAAATATGCAACCAATAATGAGACTAAAATAAAATAAAATAGTAGGATGGGTTAAATAGGCAACCCATAATTGTTTTAATCCCATTTTACCTAAGTCATAACTGCGTCCAGAACGCAGGTCTTGATTACGCATAATTTGAAAGATAGATTGGTTGCTCATTTTTTTTCTTCAATTAGTAAAATAATAGCACTTGTTGATAACATAAAAATTAGAAATGCAGAAAAAGCTGCAAAAGGTGCTGGTATTGTACCCGCCTTCCCTAGTGCATGTAGAACCTCTTGGAATATGATAAATAATAGACCATATCCCAAACAATAAATAGGAATCCAACTACGTAAACCTGCACGGGGTGGGATATAAGTTACGAGAACAGTGATAATAAGCATCATGATGAATGTAAAGGGTAAACACAATCTTCCCCAAATTGTCGTTTTAATATAGTTCGTTGGCATCTTAAAAGGTTGTTGATTAGTTAATTCTAGAACCATATTGTGGATGGATTGTGGCATTGATTTAGAGGATAACCTTATAAGTGTATGTGGCGTTAAATAGATATCCCATATTTTTTCTTTCTCATCTGTTAATTCATGGAATTTTAAAGGAACGCCGAGTTGATTCTGTAAGAATTTTGCGTTTGTAAAAATCCATTGTTTATTTTTATGGATCACTTCATCTGCAATTAAAACGGAATCGATATGGGATAAATCACGACGTTTTATAATCGTCAAGCCGGTAATTTTATTCCCTCCATAGGCTATATTATCAATATTGATAATATCAAGATTACTATAAAAATAAAAATTATTTTCTTTTTCTGGATGAGGATTTGTTTTATTCCACCATGTAGCTAAATTTAGTTCTGTTCTTGGAGTAACTAGATCAGACATAATAAAACAGAGTGCGCTAAGGCAAAGTGTCATGGGTAATAATTTTTTAATTAGTCCCCATGTTGAAAGTCCTACAGAATGGAGAATTGTGATTTCATTATTGATGGTTAATTGTGTTAAGGCAATTAAAAAGCCAATTAATGTACTCAAAGGTAAAACAGAAGTAAAAAGCATTGGCAATTTAAGCATCATATAATGGATGACCCCTTTGAGTCCAAGATGCCGTTCCAAGATTATGGAGGTTTGTTCTAATAAAGTCAAAACTTCCATAATTGCTGTTAAGATAATAACCGTGCTAAACGTTGTTGTTAATAACCGGTGCGATAAATAAAGAGTTAAAGTATAACGTTGAAGAAATTTTTTCATTATTTATCTGCATGTCTAAGTAAACGGTTTAAAAAGAAACGAGGATTTAAAATAAAAGGATTATTTTTAAAGAATAAAAAACCATAGCTAATTATAATAAATATAAAGAAGGGGATCCATAAAGCAACAAAGGCATTATCATGTCCATGCGAGACAAGGGTTAATCCCAATTGTTGAACGTGATCATAAGCCACAAGAATAAGTGCAGCAATTCCTAAGCCTAAATTTCTTCTTTGACGTTTAGGTGAAATAGCTAGTGCTGTTGCTAGGAAAGGAATAGCAATCACGGATAATGCTCTGACTAAGCGAAAATGGAATTCAGCTTTGATACTTAAAAGTGGGATATTTTTATTAGTATGTTGTTTTATTTGTTCATAAAGTCCATTAAGAGTAAGCTCGCGCTGGTCATCACCTCTTTCCCTAAAAATATTATTTTTATTTGTATTCTGGATAATACGAGTCGCATTAGAAAATTCAGTAATATTATTATTGTTATTAGGGTTTAAGGTTAAATTTTGACCATTATAAAGTTTCAACATAATAACGGTACGATCTTGTCGTGAATAGAAATTACCTTTATCAGCAAGTATAATTTGTTCAATAGGTTGTTTTTTGTCATTTAATTTTTGTTGGCGAATAAAAATACCAGATAATGCTGTTCCATATTGACTTGCCTTATCAACGATCATGACAGTGTGATTATTGGGTTGGATGATCATGTGGCTTTGGATATGAGGTGCCCATCCTGCGTGGGAAGCGTAGAAAAAAGCGGCTCGAAAGTCATATCTGGCATAAGGTTGGATATAACCATATAAAATGGTGCATAAAATACTGATGATATAACCACTGATAATGTAAGGCCGAACACATTGAAAAAGGGATTTTCCAGAATTAAGTAATGCATCAATTTCATTATTTAAATTTAATTGCCTGACGCTTGAAAAAATCGAAACGCAAAAAGCTGCTGGAATAGCAAGACCAAGATAATGAGGGATTAA
Source organism: uncultured Commensalibacter sp. (assembly GCA_946699565.1). Taxonomy (GTDB): domain Bacteria; phylum Pseudomonadota; class Alphaproteobacteria; order Acetobacterales; family Acetobacteraceae; genus Commensalibacter. The sequence goes on from CAMPDW010000011.1 coordinate 67,640, forward strand.
GTCAGCTAATAAACTAAGAAAGGTTGTTAAAGGGCTGTTATCGGCTGCCAAAAGATCAAGTAAAACAAGGAGCCGTTCAAGCATTAAAGCGGTTAATATAACACTAAGTGAAATAATAAAACTTGGTAAAGCTTGCATAAAAATATAGGAATCTAATATTTTTATAGGAATATTAGAGGAAAATTTACGTTTATTATTATTATTGTTTTTAAAAAATTTGATCAAGGATTTACTGGAAATAATGGTTTATATAAAAAGAATGTGTTTGTGAAAAATCGCCGTTTTTATTAAGGGATCGAACAGTTGAATAGACATGATAATGATCCTCTTGTTTTTCTATGACGATTTTACGCCAAGCAGCTTGATAATTGGGTCGGCTTGAATTCGAAGAAGCTGAGGCAATTCCTAACATAGGTATGTTTGTATCCATAAATTTTTTTGTAATGGTTTTATGAACATGACCAAATAAGATTATATCTGCACCTTCCTTATATAAAATCTTCTGTAATTTAACCCTGTCTGTTAGTGCTTTTCGTTCAGAAACGATTCCAGACATGGGTGGATGATGTAACACGATAATTTTAAATAATTTTTCTTGTTTTAATTTTTGCAAAGCGTATTTTATACGTTCTAGTTGGTTTTTACCAATTTGTCCATTTGCAAAAAAGGGAATTGTGGGTATGGCAGAATTAATACCGACAATAGCAACAGAGCCATAGTGGGTAATAATGGGATAATCATCAAAACTGTACGCTTGCGACCAAGGTGTCCAAAAAGCGTGGCTGTTATGCCACTGAGTTTTGATAAGTGTGTCATGATTGCCAGGTATGAGATTTATATTTTGAAAAGGTAAACTATGCAACCATTCGGCGGCTTGTTTAAATTCTTCCGGTAAGGCAAGATTGGTAAGATCCCCAGAAATTAAGAGTAAATTAGGGGAAGCTTTTGTAATGTCTTGAATAACGATATCAAGGATTTTCTTTTGTAAAGAAAAACGTCTCTTTTTCCATGATAAAAAACTTAAAAATCTTTTATTCATAAGGGATAATTTCGGAAATTGAATGCTTTCCAAAGGAAGGTGAATGTCCGAAATATGGGCAATTGTAAAGCGTTTCAAAAGAGACTATCCTTAAAATTAATTTATGTTATTTATGTAACATAATTGAAATTACGATATTATAGTTGATTTTTATAATTTTATTCATAAAAGAAGCAAATGAGAAAGAATTTTAAACATTAGAATGTTTAGAAATGTTTATTACCCCTTCTCTAAAATTAACACAAGATACTATTAGAATGTTAGAAATAATCCGTGACTCAAAATATTGCCTTAATTAAAAATCCTAGCAGTCGATTGAATCGCGTGGATAATAGAGATTTCACAGAATTTGCTGATCAGTGGTTAGGTAAAAAATTTGTTATATCCAGTTCTATCGATAGCATGATGGCAACGATTAAACATTTTGCCGAAATGGGAATTAATTGTATTATAATTGATGGTGGTGATGGAACGATAAGCCTTATTATGACAGCGATTTATCGTTATTATCCAAAGAATAAAATCCCAACCCTTGTTATTTTACCATCAGGGAATACGAATTTAATTGCAAAAGATATTGGGTTTGGTATACGTGGTGTTGATGCGTTGAAACGCATTAAAGAATTAGCTGAACGGCAACGATTATTTTATTCAGTTCAACATCGTTATGCATTAAAAATTGAATGGAGTGATGGTTCTCGCCTACCCGTATTAGGGATGTTTCAAGGTACAGCAGCTTTCACACGGGCTATTCAAATTGCCCATAGTCCAACAATCTTGAAAAATTTTTCTCATGATGCGGCTGTTGTCATTACTATAGTGACGAGTTTGTTAAAGTTAATATTTTTTAAAACACGTGATTTATGGCTTAAAGGAAGCGAATGTTCATTCTGTATTGATGGCAAGGAAAGTAATCAAAAAGATTGTTTCATTTTTTTAGCAACAACATTACAAAATTTATCGCATGGGATTTGGCCATTTTTTAGCCAATATGCTGACAAAGATACATTTCATTATTTAGATGTTAAAGCATATCCTCCACGTTTATTATCGGCATGTTTTGCTTTAATGCGAGGTAAAACTCCTGCGTGGTTAATACAAAATAAATATTATTTAAGTGGCACGGCTCAAAAAATAGCGTTAACGATAAAAGAGGATATTATCCTCGATGGTGAACGTTTTGATACTGGGTTAAATCATTGCGTTTATCTTTCAACAGGTCCAAAATTTTCCTTTGTGCGTTTATAATTAGTTTATAAAGTAAAATGTCAGCGTCATTTACACAATTATTAGCATCATCATTTGATAAAAAGTCTATTCCAGATTCTATTTTTAAATTTATTGAATTTATTTTGAATAAGCGAAAACCTCTTGGGGTTATTTATTATGGCTCATCATTGTGGAAAGGAGATTTATCGGGATTATTAGATTTTTATATTGTTTGTGAACAGTTAGATGATTGGTATTTCCATAATAACTTTAAAAAAATAGCAAATGCTTGGTTACCACCAAATATTGAATATTATGAATGGAAAGACATGAATACTTTATTTAGAGCTAAAGTAGCTATTTTATCCTTGGAACAATTACGTAAGGCAACGTATTTGAATTCGATAGATACGACAATGTGGGCACGATTTTGTCAACCTGTTAAGATATTATGGTGGAAGGATAAGATGGCCCAGCAAGCTTTGTTTAGATGTATAGTAAGGGCAGTTGGAACAGCTATATGGTGGGCAGCCTATTTGGGACCGAAAGAGGGGACTGCATTGGATTATTGGTGTTCCTTATTTCGTCATACTTATAATGTGGAATTGCGAGTTGAAGCGAAAAATCGCCCGATGTTAATTTTAGAAAATCGTGAAGATTATTTTACCGCATTATTAAAGTTGGGTTGGAAAAAGCTTGGTATTTTCTATAAAGAAATGAGAGATCATCATTTAAAAATAGAAGTATCACAAGCACAAAAAGAAAGGATGATTAAACAGTGGGGGATTAGGAAAAAATTAGGTCGTCCTTTAAACATTATACGATTGATCAAGGCCGCGTTTACATTTAAAGGAGGTCCTCAATATATTATATGGAAAATTAATAGACACTGTTATCTAAATTTAACTTTGAATAATTTTCAAAAAAATCATCCTTTTATTAATGCACCCTGGATATTATTTAAATTATATCGGCAGGGTATGTTTAAGCGTTGAATAGTTTTAATTGAGAGTTACCTCTACATCTTTGGCTGCTTGTATATAGATTTTGACCAATTGATCAATTTGAGCTTCAGTATGAGCCGCGGCAATACTTGCACGTAATAAAGGTCGGTTGTCCGGAGTAGCAGGAGGTAGGCTTAGATTGATATAAGCACCTAATTCGAGAACCCTGTTCCAAAAATGAACTGCTTGTGGAATTTCATCTAATATGATGGATATAACGGAACTTACATCAGGACCCGTTTTAAAGCCAGCCTGTTGTAAGGCATAATAAAATTGTGTTGCATTTCTTTTTAATGTTTCGCGTAGCTCGGGACGAGCAGCAATAATTTTCAGATTTTCACGGGTTGCAGCAATGATTTCAGGAGGTAAAGAAGCGGTGAACATATAAGGTCTTGTGCAAAGTCTTAACTGATCCATCTGTGGATAGTCTGATACACAATACCCCCCAACCGTTCCTAAGCTTTTGGAAAAGGTTCCGACAGTAAAATCAATGTTTTTTTCAACATTGTCACGTTCGGCAATTCCCCGACCATGTTGACCGAATACACCAAAGGAATGGGCTTCGTCAATCATAAGATAGGCGTTTTCTTCTTTTTTAATCTCGACAAATTCTTTGAGGGGAATAATATCCCCCAACATCGAATAAACGCCTTCAACAACGATAAGTTTAATACCAGAAATATCTCCAACACGACGGAGTCTTTTACGTAAATCCTCGGGATCATTATGCCGGAAACGGATAATTTGAGCCTGGCTTAATCGGCTACCATCATAAATGCTAGCATGACAATCTGCATCAAGAAAAAGATAATCATCTTTTCCAGCAAGGGTTGAAACCATGCCTAAAGTTGCTTGATAACCCGTTGAAAATACCATGCAAGAACGACGATTAAAAAATTGTGCTAATTCGTGTTCCAAAGCTTGATGTAAAGAGTAAGAACCATTGGCAATTCTGGATCCAGTTGTTCCAACACCAAAGATCAATGCTGTTTCAGCAGCGGCTTTTTTGGCTTCTTCGGATTGACTAAGACCTAAATAATTGTTTGTTCCAAAAAGAAGCGTTTCTTTTCCATTAATGATTCCAACTGTGGCAGAAAGTGTCTTTTGTATTGTTACTCCAAATGGATTATGAGGAGTAAAGGAAATCAATTGATCAAAGGCAGCTTCAAGTGGTTTAAATTTAGTAAAAATATCCATGAGAAAAGCTTTTTATTTAAGAGAAACAATAGCATCAGCAAGATCACGAATAGTTCTTACATCTGTTAAACGGTCTAGAGGGACAGAAACATCCAATTTATCTTCGATTTCCATTACAAAATTCATTACAGCTAAAGAATCGAATTCTAAATCCTCAATAATTTTACTTTCAGGTGAGATATTTCTTGGCACCTTTGGATTTTCTAATAAAGTTTGAATAATAATTTTTGAAATTTCTTTAACCGTTTCAGCCATGATAATACCCTTTAAATTATCTGTTATCAAATAATAAAGACTGATTGGCAAGAAATAGAATACAATCAGCCTTTATATTCTTAAAAAAAGAAATAGTTTATTGTAAATAGCTTTTAAATTCTGTTCAAGAGATCTTAAAATTTCATTTGCAATTATCTTTAAAATTGAAATCCAAAATCTCCTTTTAAAAGCATTTGTCGAGCTCTGGCGCGTGTTAATTTTCCAGAGGAGGTTTGGGGCAAGCTATGAGGTGGAACTAATAGAACAGCAACATCAATTCCATTTTGTTTTCTGAATAAGCTTGCCATTTCTTCCTGTAGTTTTTTCCGTTCATTTTCATTAATTGCCCGACATTGAACAAGAGCCACGACAACTTCCTGATCATTTTTATCAACAGAAAAAACAGCGACATCACGACTTCTTAGTGAAGGGAATGTATGTTCAGCAGCCCATTCTAAATCTTGGGGCCAAATATTACGGCCATTAATGATAATGAGGTCTTTTTCACGTCCAATAATGATAATTTGGTTATTGAGTAAATAACCAAGATCGCCTGTTTTTAACCATCCATTTTTATCTAAAACCAAAGCAGTTTCTTGTTCTTTCTGGAAATAACCTCTCATGATACTTGGGCCGCGGACATAAACGCTACCTGCTTGTCTTTCAGTCAAAACCTTTCCGTTATCATCACGAATCTCAATTTCATGATTGGGTAAAATAGGGCCACAGAGCGTAAAAGTTCGTGTGATAATATTTGGATCATTTGTAGGTTTAGCGATTCTTGACGTTTCAAGAAGATTCAGGTCAATTGTATCGGTTTTTAAACCTTCGTTTAATGGCGCAAATGACAGGGCCAAGGTAGCTTCTGCCATTCCATAACTTGCTACAAATGCTTTTGGATTAAAGCCATATTTTTCGTATTGTTCAGCAAATTGTTCTAAAATATGGGATCGAATCATATCTCCCCCAATGCCTGCTGCGCGCCATGAAGAAAGATTAAGTTCTGAATTTGATGCAGGTAGACGACGGATACATAATTCATATCCAAATGAAGGGCTGTACGATAGGGTTCCTTTATTACGACTGATTAAATCTAACCAGACATGTGGACGTCTTGCAAAGTCTCTTGTTGGTAAGAGATCAATGGTTAATTGACAGGTCATAGGCGTTAGAAAAAAGCCTACTAATCCCATGTCATGATATAAAGGAAGCCAAGAAACACAGCGATCTCCTATTTCTTTAACTGCTAATCCATGATAGGCAATTGCATGTGCATTGGCTAAACATGATTTTTGAGTAACTGCTACACCGATGGGGAAACGGGTACTTCCTGATGAAAATTGTAAGTAAGAAAGGTCATCAGGCTGAATAGTTGGTAATTCGATATTAGATTGAATAGGAATTTCATTTAATTGGGCAGGACTTCCACCAAAAAGTAAGGGGAAACCATTTATAATTTCTTGTGTCCAACTTTGAATTGTTTCTGGGATAACCACAGCGGTTGCAGAAGAATTCGAGATCATTCCCCTCAATGTATCGATATATGAAGATTTCCCTGCAAAAGCTACAGGTAATGGCATGGGGGCAGGAATTATCCCTGCATATTGGCAACCAAAAAAGATGCGACTAAAATCACTATCGCTTTCAGCAATAATAGCAAGACGATCCCCTTTTTTAAGACCTAAGGATAAAAGTTGTTTTGCAACGTGTATGGCTTGTTGCTGTAAGTCAGAATATGGTAGTGATTCTAACAAAACCCCTTTGGCTGAGTAAAAATTAATGCCGCTTTTACCTTGAGCAGCATAATCCAAAGCCGTAGAAAGAGAAGTAAAATCACCAAAGCGTCGTTGAAGACCTGAATCCGTTGGTGTTGGATGTTTGTTTGTTTCCACAATTAATATTCCACCAAGTTTTTTACAAAACAATACTTACAAATCGTAATTACCATTTACAAGGAAAAGCAAATGATAATTACGCCAGTCTTACCAGTAAAGGCAAGTCTCTTTATTTACCAAATATATTGTGTATAGAACCTTTCAATATATGAAGAAAGTATTTTTTTGTCACATACAAAAACTCATTCTTAATAGTTATATAATTACGTTTGAGAAGGATTAAATAAAAAGACAATTTTGTTTTTAAAAAAAAAAATAGAAATCGCAAGTTTTTTTATAAAAAAAATAAATAAAATTAAAGAATCTTTTATAAAATATGAGATTTAAATAAATCTTCTCAAGATTTAATATTTATAAATAATGACAGTATTTAAATAATTTATGAAAATACTTTGGAAGGTAATTATATTTTTTAATTAGTTCTTATTTTAAGATGAAAGTTGTTTAATAAGGTGTTCATAAAACTAAAGAATCTTTTAATATCTGTATTTAATGATAACATTTTAAATGTTTATGCTAGTTGTTGTTTGTTAACTAATTACGAGAATAACAAGTTAATTTTTTATCAAGTAATACTATATTTAGAATAGTATTAATAATAGAGATATAACTATAGCTGATTCATATTTTAATCAAGGTTAGAATCGAAAAAAACAGAATTGAATAAATTAATTTTTTAAATTGCCAAAATCTTTTTTTATAAAATCAATTGCCTTAAAAAATGAAGATTAATTTATAACTATATAAGGACAATGATATATTATTTTTCAAGTCTATAATTAAGAATATGTATCTACGAAATATATAATTTTTTTATTTTTTAAATAAAATAAAAAAAATTAATTTTAGGGGTTGATTATTAGGTTTAGATTGTATAGATAAAGTCGCACAGACGTTGAATGAATAACACATTTCATAAGCGTCTTTTATTTTGTTCATTGAAAATTACATAGGATGAGAAGGGGATATGCTGGTGGCATATT
>CAMPDW010000012.1 GCA_946699565.1 uncultured Commensalibacter sp.
ACCTCCAGAAGGATTATGGGAGGAATTTTGTGCTCGTTTTCCTTTTATTGAAACGGATGATCAGGCTCGAGCAGTTTCAGATATTATTCAAGACCTTGCTTCAGGACGTCCAATGGATCGTCTTATTTGTGGAGATGTTGGTTTTGGTAAGACAGAAGTAGCATTACGAGCTGCCTTTATAATGGCGATGAATGGAAGTCAAGTGGCAGTCGTCGTGCCTACAACCTTGCTAGCCCGTCAGCATTATCAGACTTTTATAAAACGATTTGAAGGATTTCCAGTTAAAATTGCACAACTTTCCAGAATGATCACTTCTAGAAATGCTACTCAAGTCAAAAAAGATTTGTCAGATGGAACGGTTAATATTGTGATCGGGACACATGCTTTATTAGCAAAAAATATAGAATTTGCAAATTTAGGCATGCTAATCATTGATGAAGAGCAGCATTTTGGGGTTGCACATAAAGAAAAATTAAAAGCATTACGTGAAGATATTCATGTATTAACGTTGTCAGCAACACCTTTGCCAAGAACATTACAATTATCTTTAACAGGAATACGCGATATTAGTTTAATCGCGACACCTCCCATTGATCGATTAGCAGTACGAACTTTTATTATGCCTTTTGACCGCGTAATAATTCGTGAGGCCATTCAAAGAGAACGATTTAGAGGTGGGCAATTATTTTGTGTAGCTCCACGTGTTCAGGATTTACAAAATTTGCAGGATCAACTTTTAGAAATTGTTCCTGATTTACGTTTGGTCCAGGCGCATGGAAGATTATCACCAACAGAGTTAGAACGTGTTATGACGGAATTTAGTGAAGGTAAATATGATGTATTGCTTTCTACAAATATTGTTGAAAGTGGGTTGGATATGCCCTTTGTAAATACGTTGATTATTTATAAAGCCGATCATTTTGGATTGGGACAATTATATCAGTTAAGAGGGCGTGTAGGGCGAGGAAAACAACGTGGTTACGCGTATTTAACATGGCCACAGCATCATTTTCTTTCTAGAAATTCAGAAAAACGTTTGGAAATTATGCAATCTTTGGATAATTTAGGGGCTGGTTTTACACTTGCATCTCATGATTTGGATCTTCGTGGTGCTGGAAATTTACTTGGTGAAGAGCAATCAGGTCATATAAGAGAAGTGGGTGTTGAATTATACCAAAAAATGCTGGAAGAAACAGTTGCGAGTTTTAGAGCGGAAAAAAATAATAAAATTTCGGATAATCAGGATTGGTCACCTAATATCACTTTAGGTTTACCTGTATTGATTCCAGAAAATTATGTTACAGATCTTTCTGTAAGACTAGGATTATATAGACGTATTGGTAATTTAGATAATGATGATATCGAGACAATGAAAGTTGAATTGATTGATCGTTTTGGCCCTTTACCGAATGAGGTAAACAATTTATTAGAGGTTATGAAGCTAAAAAAATTATGTAAGAAAATTGGAGTTAACCGTATTGAAGTAGGACCAAAAGGAGTAGTTGTTCAATTTCATAATAATGAATTTAAAAATCTAGCTGGTTTAGTTCAGTGGATTGCAGGTATTAAAGATCAATCTATTAAATTACGTCCTGATGGAAAATTAATTTATTTACGTGAAACGCCTTTTGTTAAACGTATTCAACGTTGTCAATTTATATTAAATAAATTAAATGATGTTGGTTGCTGAATTAAGAACAAGGGTGTGTCTATAATTGATGGTTTTCGATCAATATATTAAGAATATTGCGTAAAATAATAGATTATAATTTATTTTAAAAAAATATAATTTATTATTTGAATAATAATATTACGCTGCTAGGATAAATACGATAAATAATAGTATTATAGGATGAAACAAGTTTCTCAAAATAGTTGATAACTTATTTCAAAAAATTAAAAAAAAATTCAATTGAGAAAATAAATTATGTTACAAAAAAATGTTAATGATCTTTTAGTCTTTTTAACAATTGCTAAAGAAAAGAGTTTTACAAAAGCAGCGTCGAAGTTAGGTGTGTCTCAATCAGCCCTAAGTCATACAATGCGAAATCTTGAGGCAAATCTTAAAGTAAAGTTGTTGTTACGTACCACACGTAGCGTTAAACCAACAAAATTAGGTGAAATATTACTTAAAAATATTGCGCCTCGTTTAGAAGAAATTGTTGAAGAATTAAATAAAGTTACTGATTTAAAACAAAGACCTATGGGGCAAATCAATCTTATAACGGATGAACATGCTGCTAATTTTGTTATTTGGCCTCATATCAGAAAATTTTTAAAATTTTATCCAGATATCAAATTTAATGTTGAAGTTTCTTCAGATTTACAAAAAGATATTCGTGGTCATTATGATGCTAAGATCGGTCTTGAAGAAGTTGTTGATAAAGATTATCTTTCCAGAAGAATAAGCCAACCAATTCAGGTTGCTGTTGTTGCATCACCTTTATATTTGCAAAATATTGAATTACCTAGAAAGCCAAAAGATTTAATACATCATCAATCCGTGGGTTGTATGCTTTCATTCATGAAAAATGCATTTGATTGGGAGTTTATTATTAATGAAAAAAAACAGATTATTCGTATGGAAAGTCAATTTACATGTAATACATTGACTCAAGCGTTACAGGCAACGTTAGAGGGATTTGGTTTCGCTTATGTACCTATTAAAGAAGTTTGTCACGCTATTCAGCAAAAACATTTAATTCATATTTTACCTGATTATACTCCTTCTTTTACTGGTTATCATTTACAATATCCTAATCGTCGAAGTTATACACAAGCATTTACATTGTTTCTTAAAAGTTTTGAAAATTTCTAAGAATTAAATATTTATGAATTTAATTTACGACAAAATATAATTAATCGACAGTTTATCTTTTCACATTAATATTATTGTTATTATAATTGATGTAAAAATTTTACATATATAAAATACGAGGGTTGTGAAATGTTGGATTTAATTATTATGCGTAGTGTCCATGTATTAGCAATAGTCATATGGATAGGAGGGGTATGTATGGTAACAACGGTTTTGTTACCTACAGTCCGTCATCATTTTCCAGCTTGTGAACGTGTAAAAATTTTTCATAAAATAGAAAGTCGTTTTGCTACACAAGCCCGTTTCGTGACTTTATTAGCGGGTATTTCAGGATTTTATATGGTATGGAAAATGGATATTTGGAATCGTTTCCAGCATATAGAATTTTGGTGGATGCATGCCATGTTTTTTATTTGGCTTGTTTTCACAACGATGTTATTTATTCTTGAGCCTTTTGTTTTGGATAAAAAAATTGAAAATGAAAGTCAACAAAATCCTGATAAAGTTTATACACGACTTCAATGTTTACATTGGGTTTTACTCGTTATAAGTTTAATTACAATTATAGGTGCAGTAATGGGTAGTCATGGATATACACTTTTTTAAAAAAGATAAAAATGACAATAATTGAAAAATTCCGATTAAATCAAATTTTTAAAATTTTGTTTTATGGTTGGTGGGATGCCTTTAAACATTTTTTTTATTTTAAAGGAAGAACAAATAGAGTTGGGTTCTGGGGTTTCACTTTTTTAAACAGTTTCATTCTGTTTTTTTTATTTTGTCTGGATGAATATTTCCATCTTATTTATCGTTTTTCAATTGGTTATTATTATTTAGATTTTCGTCTGTTTTTTACGCTCTATTTTTTTTTAACCTTTGCACCTGCGTGTTCTGTATCAATTCGTCGCTTACATGCTATTAATTTTTCTGGTTTGTTGGGCTTCCTTATTTTATTTTCATTACCTTTTTGGGGAATTAAATTTTTGTTTCAACTCTCTTTTTTAATTGTAACGTCCATGCCCAGTGCAGATAAAAATAAATATGGAATAAAACCCACCGATCAAATGACGGTATAATTTTTTGTTAAGATTACCAAATAGGAATTGGAATATTGTTAACTTTAAAAAGATTTCCTTGCCAGTTAATATCCCATTCCATAGTATTATTTCCAACGGATCTTCCAGCAAATTTTGCTAAAATCAAAGCTGTTTTTATTTTATTAATATAGGCACTATTACTTTTTGATATAAGTTTTTCCATATTACTGACTGTTACTTTACCTTTTGCTGCTTTGGGGTTGAGTTTTTTGTCAAGTATAGTGTTACCTGATGCTGTAATATAGGTTAAATTATTATTGATCATTAAATGATTAATGGTTAGGGGTAATGTTAAATTATAGTAACTATTTTCATTATTCCCACTTGCAGCTGCAAGAATAAAAGGGAAATTTTCTGTGGAAGTTGTAAGGTTTGCATCTCCATTTTTAGGTAAGAAAATATTATTTTGAGATACATTATATATTTCCGTTAATCCTGAAAAATGCAGCTTAATATTGACGTTATTTGAAATATTCAGAAATTGTAATTGGAGCTCATCTGCTTTATAGGCTACTTTTGCGTTTTTGAGTGTAATATTTTTCCATATAAAGGTAAGCTGCCCATTTTGGCGAAGTTGTTTCAAAATAGGTTTAACAGTATCTACGTAATAACGTTTATTACATTCATTAATTTGATAATTAAGAAAAAGCGTTAAAAGGCTGGTTGAAGTTATATTGGTTATTCTTTGTAACTGATCTTGTGATAAATTTTTATTGTTTTGGCTTACATGTAATTGTTGACTTTTTAAATATACATTTGGATTACTTGGAATTGTGATGGTGTAATTCGTCGCTTGTAATTCCGAAGTATTATGTTCAAAAGAATCTGTGGTAATATTCGAACAAAAGGCGTGCCATGTTACTGAAGCGAATGATGAAGTGATATTAATCCAGCAAGAAGCAAAAATTAATAATGTATAAAAAAAAGGTGCAAGATATTTGTTCATAGTTTAAATGTAAAAAAGGTTAAAAGATATTTAAACTATATCGATATTATTATAGAGATCAAAGTATTAATTATAAAAGATTTTACATTATAGTATTTTGTGCTGAAATGATTTCTGATTAAACTTGTAGGTTATTACAATGTTGAAATATTTTGATCCTTTTTTAATTTCGTTGTTATTAATTATAACAATAGCAAGTTTTTTTCCGTGTTATGGTTTTGGGGTAATTTTTTTTAATTATCTTGCAATTATTGCTATTTCTATTATGTTTTTCTTGCAAGGAGCAAGATTATCACGCCAGGCAATGATAGAAGGATTGTTGCATTGGCGTTTACATTTATTAATCTTTACATGTACATTTATAATTTTTCCTTTTCTTGGCTTAGGATTGCATTATTTATTTCCAGCTATGGTTTTACCTGATTTATGGACAGGAATTATTTTTCTGTGTTGTTTACCTTCTACGGTTCAATCTTCTATTGCTTTTACTTCCATTGCGAAAGGGAATGTTCCAGCTGCTATTTGTTCAGCAACAGCTTCAAATATATTAGGAATTTTTATAACTCCTTTTATTGTTGGATTTATTTTTTTTCATTATCATCAATCAACTTTTTCAAAAGGTAATCTAAATATAATCTATCAATTGCTTTTTCCATTTATTTTGGGACAATTGTTACAACCATGGTTTAGAGAGTGTGTTTTATGTAATTCACGTTTATTATCTTTTTCTGATCGTGGATCTATATTAATCGTTGTATATACTGCTTTTAGTCAAGCGGTAAATATGGGCTTATGGCATCAACTTGATTTTAAACAATTTATTAATTTAATAACCATTGATATTGTTTTATTATTTATGATTTTAGTTATTTCTTTTACATTATCAAAGCTGTTTGGATTTTGTTTGGAAGATCGTATTAGCATTATTTTTTGTGGATCAAAAAAGTCTTTAGCTTCAGGTGTGCCGATTGCAAATGTATTGTTACCTCATTCTATGGTAGGTATGATTATGTTACCTTTAATGATCTTCCACCAAATTCAGTTATTTGTTATTGCACTTTTAGCTCAATATTTTAATAAAAGAACTAATTAGCCTATTAAACCTTAATACTTAGATAAAATGATTTTTTAAATTTTGAGGTAAATTTTAAAAGTTTATTTAATAATTTCATTTTTAAATAGCAGAAATATGGATAAAAAGTTATAATTTAGTAAATAAATTTTTTTAATTAGTACTAAAAAACACTTGCCAACACTTAGTTAAATCGTATATGAAGTTTCTATAAGTTGGAGAGGTGGCCGAGTGGTTTAAGGCAGCGGTCTTGAAAACCGCCGTGCGTGAATAGCGTACCGTGGGTTCGAATCCCACCTTCTCCGCCATTGAGTAAATTGTTGTTAAGATAGAATTATAAATTTAATTATTAAGTTTATAATTAATTTACTTAGTAAAAATATCTAAATTCGTAATTTCAATATTTCCTCCCATCGTGTTGTATAGCGTTGGCTTAACTGTTCCCGTCTAAGGTGCCATTTTGCCTTTTTTGTTTGTCCACCGATGAAAATAGTATAGGAACCCATTTTTTGATTAATCCTGTCGATTACCTGCATAAGATTATCATTGCGCTTAATTAATTGATTATTTTGAGTATAGGTAAAAAAATCAAGCTGCCTTTGATTTTTATGAATGATATCTAAAAGCATTATGCCCGCTTTATGATAATGGTATTCAGCTCTGAAAATGTTATGAAGACCTTTTTGAGCCGTCTTTATGATTTCCCGGCTATCATCTGTAGGGTAGGACATGGATATGGCAAGGGAAGGGTTATGCTGTAAGGCTCGATCGTGAAAACGATTGGTTCTTAAAAAAACTAGAATAGCATGGGCTATGGATTGCTGTTTTCTTAATTTTTCTGTAGCTCGGAAAGTATGAAAACGAATGGCTTCCTCTATATTAAACAGGTTATTGGTACTTTGACCAAAGCTGCGAGAAGCGACTATATTTTTCTTGGACGTATAGAAATCTGTTAGCTTAATACAGGAAATGCCTCTTAATTCCAAAATAGTACGTTCTAAAACAATTGAAAAATGCTGTTCTATAAATTTTGGGTTGCAGTTTTTCAATTGCCAAGCATTTTCAATACCCATTGTGATCAGTTTGGCATTTAAGCGACGACCAATTCCCCATATTTCAGAAATTGGTAAGTTTTCAAGAATATGTTGAAAGTCAGGACCATGAATATCTAGGCAAAAAGTATTTTCATGTTTTTTATTTTTTTTAGCGATGTGGTTGGCTATTTTTGCAAGGGTTCTGGTGGATGACAGACCAATGGAAACAGGAATTCCAGTGTTTCTCTTAATGATTTTTTGGACATTGCGACAATAGCCAACAGTTTTTTGATCTTCATTCAAATGAATGAATGCTTCATCAATAGAATAGGGTTCAACATGATGAAAATAATTTTGAATGGTCTTGAAAACACGTTGGCTCATATCACCATAAAGCTCGTAATTGGAACTTAACAGGGTGATTTTCTTTTGTAAGTCTGGGGAGATTTTAAAGGCTGGCATCCCCATAGGAACGAAGGGTTTAAGTTCGTTGGAACGGGCAATGATACATCCATCATTATTCGAAAGAATGCCAACGGGACGATTTTCTAATTTTGGATTAAAAACGCGTTCGCAGGAAACGTAAAAATTATTACAGTCAATCAACCCAATCATCATATTATTTTTTTATGGTTGGGATTCTTTTAGCGATTACGATTTCTAAAGGAATGGATTGCATGAATGACCACCCCCCAGATCATGGTCTCCTTGTTCTTAATTTCTATGGGAGGATAACTGGGATTGCCAGATTTCAGATAAGGAACATTATTTTTAATTGCCAAAGCCTTGCAGGTTAATTCCCCGTCAACAGAAGCAATAACGATATCGCCTTGACGAGGTTCCAGAGAACGGTCAACGACCAGGAGGTCATGATCGAAAATACCATAATCGATCATGGAATCTCCAGAAACACGTATATAATATGTTGCGGAGGGATGATCAACCAAATGTTTGGTGAGCTCTAGTTTCCCTTCAAGATAGTCATCAGCGGGAGATGGGAAGCCCGCCTTTACCAGCATTTCAATATGAGGTAAACAATATCCGTATGTATCAGGATGGACAAGGTGAATGGAAGCTGCTTCCGTTTCAACCATGATGTGATCTCCATAAATAATTTTTTAACTGATTATAAAAGTTAATTTTTTATTAATCAATTATTAAAATTCAATGTTTATAGAGTCTTATCATCATAGATGAGAAACTTGAATTATTTACCCATTCCTTGCGGTGGGTTTTTTTTATTGTCAGTTTCTCCACATGTAAAAGGAAAAATCAACATGGCCAAAACGACAGGTGGAATTTATCTTAATCAATTGAAACATGAGGTCATAACGCCAGCCCTGAATTATATCAATCTGGTAGGAGTTAAAAACGATTAACGAAGTCATAGAAATTTTTAAATATGATTAAAATTGATTAATATAAAAATATTTCTTATGTTAATGGATAAAAAATAAATAAAACGCTTTTTAGTCAAAAGACAATGAATCAACTGAATATTAATATCTATAATTATAGGTCATATTATCCAAAAATTGTTAGTCGTAAAATTTTAATCATATAAATTTAGATATTAAAATAATATTAATTAATTTTAGTTATAAATACTTTATTGAAATGTAACTTTTAAAATTTTACGATTGGTAAACAATTGTAGAATTGTAAGTTCTAGTTATGTTAAATTTAAATATAAAATAAATAATGTTGGAATAAATAGTTTATTATTTGTATTCATTAAAAATAAATAACTACCATTGAATTAAGGGTAATGAATTAGGTCTGGAAAACTATTGTACTCTTAAAATTTATTTCATCAATTTCAAAAGATATATCAAAATTTATAAATAATAGTTATTTAATGGATGGATGTAAATAATAAATTAAGGCGATGATAACTTAATATGTATTTTTAGTAATCAATAAGGATAGAAAAATGAGCTGTGAACAAGACAGTCAAATTATTATTGTTCCAGGGGGGTGTCTTGGAAATTGCGAGATTGATTTACAATGTAAATCACCATTAGAAAGTGTTTATTATCAATTTTCAATGGTTAATCGTCTTTCTCCTTCAGATGCGATTAGCAGTGTAAGCGCACAATCTTCCGATGGGATGGTCAGTATTGATAATATTACAATCTCCGGTCAAATTTTTAAGGTAAGAATTAGCGGTGGTATAATGAATACCAAAATTGGCATTCGTTTTTTAGTCACGACGCACGCTAATGAAGAACGTGAATTTATTGCTACCTTACCAATTATGCCAGGCGGAATTATTGGCAGTGGAGAAGCTGGTCATTATGTTTTGGGAGATACAGGTCCAGAAGGTAAACAAGGTCGCGCTGCAACAATTACGGTAGGTAAGGTATTACCTACGGAACCTGATGGAGATCCAAAAATTGTTAATTCAGGAACAGAGGTTGATGCGGTACTAGATTTTATATTGCCTCGTGGTGCAGTGGGCCCTCAAGGTGAACAGGGGGAGGCCGCAACGGTAAAGGTTGGTAAAGTCTCTACAGGTGTACCAGGAAGTGAAGCTGTTGTTGAAAATACAGGAGATGAACATCATGTTGTTTTTGATTTTATTCTTCCAGAAGGTAAACAAGGTATCCAAGGTATTCAAGGAAAAGCAGGTACACAGATTTTATTATCTAATCGTGATCCTATTGTACGGGATGCAAAGGAAAATATCATTTGGCTTAATGATGTAACTGGAGATTTGTTTGAAACAATTCCTCAAAGTAATGATCATTATATTTGGCAAAAATCTGGTAATTTAAAAGGTGAAGCTGGAAGTATTATTTATACGGGTACAATTGATCCTGTTTATAGTAATGTCTATAAAATGGGTGATCTTTACTTTAATGTCACAACCAGCAATTTATTTTCATTTAATGGCAACCAATGGATTAAACTTGTTAGCTTGAAAGGCGAGCAAGGGAAACGTGGTTCTTTATGGTTTTTTGCTCAAGAAGACCCAGAACCTTCAACTAATTATAAGGTTGGAGACAGTTTTTTTAATACCGTTTCTGATGATTTATTTGTTTTCAATGGTTCAAATTGGCAAAAAACTGGTAACCTTCGGGGTAAAACAGGTCTTCAAGGTGAACAAGGACCAAAAGGTGATGCAGGTAATGACGGTAAAAGCGGATTGGATGGAACACGTATTATTACTAGCCAAAAAGACCCAGATAATGGAAGTGCTTCTTTAAATCCGAATGTAATCTGGATCAATACAATAAGCTGGGAAGTAAAACGTACCATTTCCCAAGGAGATAACTGGGATTGGATTAGTCTTGGCATCATTAAAGGGGATCGGGGTATACAAGGTTCAAAGGGTGAACAAGGGAAAGGTATTAAATCTATCGCAGTTAATCCTGATTTAACTTTTTCAATAACAATGGATGATGGTTCTGTTCAGAATATTTTAACAGGTATTTATAAGGATGAAAATAATTATCTTATATCTCCAAGAAATTTTTTTGAACTTCCATGTGATTTTTTTGTCAATGGTAATCTTTGTATGGCGTCAGATGATTATGTAAATGGTTGTAAACAAATGCCTGATGGTTTGTCTTTAAATGGTAATATCGTTCTTACAGATGGTTCTGTATATTACAAAAACACCATCAATAATGGTGGCGTTCTTTGCGTTGTCTGATGAATCTTATCTGACAGTTTTTTAAATTCAAAATTTAAACAATTCAATAGGATATTCAAATGATCAATAATTCACCAAAAGACTTAGATCTTTCCGCTTGTATAGTTTCTGATGATGGTGGTAATACAGTCCAGACATTATCAGAGATGGTTACGGAAGTAAAAAAGAATACTTCAGATATTGCAACGGCATCACAGAATGTTACCGCTGCAAAACAGGCAGCAGATAATGTTAATATTCAATTAAACAATGGAATTTATCTTACAAAGGAACTGTATACGAAGCCTGGTGGGATTATGAGACTTGACGAAAACCGTTCAACCGTTTTTCCCTCCAATGGTAGTGGAGATGTATATGTTAGCGGAGGGCAGAAATTAAATGATGATGGATCGCCAGAGATAGACCCAACAATCAACCGTATCATTCATAATGATTATGTGCTTGGGAAAATTATTGTACAAGATATAAGCCTTAGTTATGATGGCGTGAGTGCCAATAAACAATTTTGGGGGACAACTTATAATCCATCCAATGTAAATTATAGTGATTTGGGAACGTCAAATTTACCATGGAGGGATTTATTCGTAAGTAATTCCCCTGTTGTCACTTCTGATATTAACAGTAAAACGGTTGTAACTGACAATATTGACAAAGATGAAGAACATTTAAAATTATTGAATGTGGTTTATGGTGTTTCAACTAAGCTTTATAAACTTAATACTGTTATCGCGGAAAAAGGTATGGATAAAGCTAGATTGCATTCAGGTTTTATAGCCCAGGAGTTGCAAAAAGCGTTACAAGATCGTGGTCTCGATCCAAGGAAATATGCATTTTGGATTGAATCTCCTGAATATGACTATAAAGAAGTAGATTCAGGTCAAAAAGACCCACAAGGTAATCCTATTTTATTTAAAGAATATTTTCTTAAAAAAGATGAAAACGGTAATCAGGTTTATACGCAGTCTTTACGCTATGAAGAGCTGTTTTCTTTGTTGGCAGAGGCATTTAAACAGAAATTATTACAATTTGAAGAACGACTAACAAAACTTGAAAATAAATAAAAGTTTTATTTAATGATTAAAAAAAAATTCCCTTAAAAATTTAAATCTTTCAAATTATTTAGTCTTTTTTGATGGTGAAGATAGAATCCTAATTTTATCAGAGCCTATTAACATTATAAATTTAAATATATATGATATTAAACCAACTTAAGAAAAATTGATGATAAATATTCATACAATAAAAATCGATATAAATAAATTTAATAAATACTGCTTTAAGAGCAGTATTTAACTTTAAATGATTATTATAAATATTAGGCAATAATTGGTAATTCAAATTGTTGAAATGGAGTGGCAGATATTATTGTCAGTAGGTAGAATAAACAATAAACAGATTGATTTTAAATATACAACTATAAAAGAGTTATTTATTCAACTTAATGCAAACATATTATAAAATAATCTTACAAGGAATAGATAAAAATGACTGATACTTCTCCAAACAGTATAGATCTTTCTAATTGTAATGTATCAACAGATGGAGGTAAAACAACTCAAACTTTAGCTGAAATATCCAAGTCTATAAATAACGTAAGTATATCAATATCTGATATGTCAAACATAGCAAGTAATTCAAAAAAAGATGTTGAGGATATTAAAGCAGAATTAACAAATTTATATGGAAAAAAAGATAACTTTAAACCCAATGGAATATTGCCCCTTGATAACACAGGTCAGTTTATGTTTCAACCTCCAAAAAATGATGGAGTTACATGGATTGCAGTAGGATGGAAAAATGATGATATTGAAGCTTCTGCTAATCCTTTATCCAGAGAAATTCATTTGCAATATTCCGTAAATGGAACCCAAACTTCAGACAATAATAAAAATGGTATCGATACTATTTGGGATGATGGTTCAATTAAACCAAATTATGCATTTGGTGGAATTTCTTTTCATCCACAAAGTGATGGTGTGGGGAATTTGGGTCGTGATGGCAATTCCTGGAATAATATTTATTCGAAAACTGCCGTTAACGTGACATCAGATAAAAATGTTAAAAAGATTGTTTCTACTTTTGATGAGAAGGCTGATGACATTCATATGGCCTTAATGGAATCTTTATATGACGTTAATGTCGTCAGCTATAAATTAAAGGATGCCATACGGGAAAAGGGTGAAGAGAGGGCCCGTATTCATACTGGTTTTATAGCCCAGGATATTGAGCGGGCCATAAAGGATGCGGGGCTTGATCCATCTGATTATGCCATGTGGACTCAGGATACGTCATCTGAATTTAAAATGGTTGACACGGGTGAAAAGGATAAAAACGGTAATCCTGTTTTAAAATCCTCATATGAACCACCCAGAGATGAAAAGGGTGATTTGATTTACCGTCAAAAATTAAGATACACCGAATTGATTTGCATGCTGCTGGCGGCACATAAACAAAAAATCAATGGTCTTGAGGCACGTTTACTGAAACTGGAAGGGAAGAAATAGGGATGACAAGATTTGACATAACACAGGGTCTTGCAACAGGTTCCCTTGGTCAGTCCATGACGGGCAGTCAAATGGTTGATCGTCTGTCTTCTGGGGTATCCATGGAAACAAGAATTGTGGATGATGCGTCCATTGAGCTCATGTTTCCAAAAACGGGTGATATCGGTTATCGCCTTCTGGTGAAGAGGGATTGTGGACTTTCCCTGAAGAAGGGGCGACAGGGACAGCTGCAGCGCATGACCCTTGTCATCCAACAGCCTTATGGCGGTAATTGTGAGGTTGAATTTGCAACATCGATCAATTGGCAAGATGGACAACCCTTCATTGATACAAGAATAGGTTCGGTTATAATTGTGGAAATCCTTTTTGATGGAATAAACACTTTTTATGGAAGATTGATCTATGGCTGATTTACAACAACCAACAACGGGATTTGTCAATAATGGCAGTCTTGTCCAATATGGTGCGGATAATGTGGCGGCTCAATGGGATTACATTTCCCTGTCCAAACCTACCAGACCCTGGAGGATTTCCTTAAAGGGGGATCTTCCCACCAGCAAGGATGGGGTGGATATGAGCGTATCTTTCTTTGAAGGGACGCTTCCCCTGTTTTCCGCAATGGGAACATGGAACCTGCAGGGTCAGTCCAGTCTTAATTCGCTTAAGAAGAATTACAAGATCAAGCTTAAGAACGCGGTGACAGGCAATAAGCTGAAAGTCAGGATTGGTGACTGGTTTCCCCTGTCAGGTCTGGTTCTGAAAGGATATGGAACGGACAGGACCCTGCTCAGGGATACGATTACAACCGAAATATGGCGGCATTTTCATCGTGATGAGGCGGGACGGCTGGCACCTGAGGCGATTTATTCCTATCAGAATGATCAGGATTTGGGAATGAAGACATCGGCCCTGTTCTCAACAGCGGGTTTCCCCTGTGAGTTGTGGTGTAATGGTGAGTTTCTTGGACTATATGTCCTAAGAAGTGATAATGATAATGATCAGTATCTCATCGACTCATCAAATCCGAAACATTTTCTTGCACAGCCTGACCATGCCACAACATTCTGGCAAACGGGAAACTACAATTTTTTTGAATGGGAAATATATTCACCTGATCCCGTGTCTGATGACAGCATCAGTTTTCTAAAACGCTTTTTATCCTGGACAAGCGGGTGCATAAATGGATCCATCAATCCAAGGGATACCTATCGAAGCTACATTGATTTAACCTCATTCATTGATTACATGCTGTTGAATGATGTCGTTGTCTCATTTGACAGTATTGTCAATAATTTCATGCTGTGCAGCTGGAATGCAGCCGCGACATCAGGAATAGTGTCAATTTACCCCTATGATGAGGATGAAACATTCGGGGTCATGGCAGCGCCAACCACTGTGGATCAGGCTGATCCCTATAATGTCGGCTGGGTCATGAAACGGGATAAAAGATATGGTGGACAGGACCCTATATTCTTTGATATGCTTCATAAGTATTTCAGACCGGAAATACGGGCAAGATGGCGTCAATTACGTGATAAAAACAGGATTTCAGGCGAAACAATTAACAGGATTATCCTAAATCAATCAAACCTGATCGATTCAAAATTGATGAAAAAGGATCTCCAGAACTGGCCCATGAATGGAGAAACAGGCATCGGTAATGCCATCAACATTTCAGACCAGGGTAAAAAATGGTCAGTCAACTATATCATGGATTACGCCAAACGACGCATCCAATGGCTAGACCAGCAGTTCAGGTATTATGGATAAATATTAAAGAAAGTTACCATGAACAGGTAGCTTTTTTTAAAACTAATTTAAAAGAAAAAATAATGAAAAATTTAATTTCATTTATTTACTATAAATGTATTCTAATTGGCATATTATATAAATTGTAATTATTTATATTTAAATATTATTTTAGTTCATATTTTTATTTAGAAATTAAAATTTTTTAAGACAATTTGCATAGGTATAAAAGAAATATTTTTTTTGATAAATCTTTTGCCTGAAAAATAAAAATTAAATTTTTTGTAGAAATTAATTGCTGTGCTTCTGGCGTTAAGAGTAACAGAATGAATATTTTTTTGTTTTAATTCATTGAGGACAGTAATAAAGAGTTTTGTACCAATTCCTTTTCTTTGAAAGGATGGATGTGTTGCAAATTTACGAATTTGATAATTATCAGGTGTTTTAGGATAAATTGAAAGGCAACTAATAACCTTATTATTGATTAAATATCCTATATGAGTTGAATTCTGGTCTTCAGGGTCAATACATTCTTTTAAACTAAGAAAAGGCCATAAGACTTGATGTCTAAGAGGAAGACAATCTTTAATTGTAATAGTTTGTATATTTTGAGTTTGCATTATAAAATTATAAAAATAAAATCAAGTAGGAGAGAGTAAATATATAGAATTTATAGTTAAAAAGATTCAAGATTAATTTTTTATTATTAACAAAAAAATAAAACCACTACAGAAATTATTTCAAATAATTTTGTTTCATTTATTTTTTAATAAATTAAAATTATCTTTTCTATTGCTTATCTTCTTATTCAGAATTAATTTAGACATAGTCATTCAATCTTTGGATCAATAGGATTTATATGATTTTTTTTATAATTATCCCTATTATTTTAATTATTGTACTGACTACATTTTATAAAATTTTTCAAAATTGCCATAAAAAAAATAAACAATCTATAAATTATTCACGTGAATTATCTACAGAAAAAAATAATCCAATAGAATTGGGATTAATGTATTTAAAAGGGGATGGAGTATCTCAAAATTATCAAAAAGCTTTGGAATATTTCGAAAAAGCTGTCGCTTTGGGTTATGTGCAAGGACTTTTATATAAAGCTATTATTTACTATGAGGGGTTGGGGGTAAAATCGGAAATTCAAAAGGCATTATCTTTGTTTGAAGAAGCGGCTAAAAAGGGTAATGCTAAAGCAATGCTTATACTGGGTAATATTTATAGTGAAGCATATAATATTACACAAGATTATACAAAAGCTCATGAATATTATTTATTTGCCGCACGTCAAGGTGAGGAAGAGGCATTATTAAATTTAGGCTTATTTTGTCTTAAAGGAATAGGTGTTTCTCAGGATTATAGCAAAGCGCGTGTTTATTTTGAACAAGCTGCACAAAAAGGGAATATATCTGCAAAAAAATATTTAGCAATTATTTATTTACATGGATTGGGAATTCCTAAAGATTTAGAAAAAGCAAAAGAATACTACGAATTGGCTGCTAATCAAGGAGATCGTGAGGCTGAATATAAAGTTGCTTTAATGTATTGGAATGGAGAAGGATGTGAAAAAAATATATTGAAAGCAAAAGGATATTTTGAAAAAGCCGCTTATCAAAATGAAGTTAATGCTCAATATTTTATAGCTAATCTTTATAATACAGGTCATTATGTAAAGTTAGATCATGAGAAAGCACTATATTTTTATAAAAAAGCAGCTAATCAAGGGCATGTTAAAGCACAATATATACTTGGACAAATATATGAAAAAGGTCAAAGTACAGAAATAAATATGAATCAAGCTATCTACTGGTATAAACAGGCTGCATCCCAGAATGACATGCAAGCTCAATATAATTTGGGTTATTTATATTTAACGGGACAAACTGCTAAGATTAATTTATCTCAAGCTTATGAATATTTTAAAAAGGCAGCTGAACAAGGATATGTGTTAGCACAATTCAACCTAGGAATTATGTATTATAAAGGTGATGGTGTAAAACAAGATATGAAGAAGGCTGCTCAATGGTTTACAAAAGCTGCGGCACAGAATCACCAAAAAGCTCAATTTATTTTGGGACAGATGTATTTAGAAGGTAAAGGTGTTGCTCATAATTTGGATAAAGGGATGCATTTAATTAAATTAAGTGAAAAAGTTGATCATGAACTTATTCAGGCTTGATTTGTTGTTATTATCTATTATTTAAGTTTATTCCCAAGTATTGAGTTATTAAAAATGTTTTTTTTCATAATTTTTTTAAAAATTTGAAAAGTTTATTTTATTTATTAAATTGTTTATAATTTATTTAATTTTTTATATTCATTGCGTTGTATTCATGAAACGATCAAAAATTGCTTTTATTGGTAAAAGTGCAGGTGTTATTTGTATAGTTTTTGTTATTTTATGTGCTTGTTTTTATAAAACTATTCGTCGTGGTTTTATTGAAGCACAATTCAATCGAGCAAACCTTTATATGCAAGGTGAGGGTACTTCGCAGAATTTTAAAAAAGCCCGTGAATATTTTGAACAGTCTGCAAATGCTGGTAATGTTGAAGCTCAATATATGCTTGGTGTTATGTATGAATATGGTGAAAATACTGAACAGAATTATCAAAAAGCCATCCAATTATACCGTAAAGCCGCACGCCATGGTTATGTTAAAGCTCAATATGTTTTGGGAAATCTGTATAAAAATGGTAAGGGTGTTAAAAAAGATTTAAATCGAGCAATACAATGGTATCAAATTGCTGCGGACAAGGGTGAAATAAACGCACAATATCAATTAGGTTCAATATATATTGACAAATATGAAAATTCAGCATTGGTTTATAAAGGTATTAATTACATAAAAACATCTGCTGATAATGGAAATATTGACGCACTTTATTATTTAGGAAACCTTTATCTTACAGGTAATCATCTTTCAAAAGATGCGAAACAGGCTTTGCATTGTTTTGAACAGGCTGCTTATAAAGGTTTTTCCAAGGCTCAATTCAAACTTGCCAATATGTATGAAAATGGCGATGGTATTACAAAAGATTATTCGAAGGCACTTTATTGGTATGATAAAGCTTCCAAAAAAGATCCAAAAGCACTTTATAATTTAGCTATGATGTATTTGCAAGGAAAAGGATCTAACCCTAATTCTCAATTAGCTATATCTTTGTTGCAACAAGCGTCTGAAAAAGGAAATTCTGATGCTCAATATAAATTGGCAACATTGTATGAAGAAGGAAAAATTGTTTCTCAAGATCATTCCAAAGCTTTAAATTTATATAATAGTGCAGCTAATTTAGGGAATAAAGAAGCAATCTATGTTTTGGGTGAATTTTATTTTGAAGGTAAAAACGTCCAGAAGGATTTAAAAAAAGCTTATAGTTTATTTAAGAAATTAGCAGATGAAGGAGATGGAAAATCCCAGTATCAACTTGCTAGGATGTATATAACAGGAAACGGGGTTCCAAAAAATATTGCTATATCAGTTGATTGGTATAAAAAATCAGCCAAACAGGGATATGCTGAAGCACAATATGATCTTGGTAAATTATATGAAGAGGGATTATATGTTAATAAAGATTATGGGCAGGCTAAATTTTGGTTTGAAAAAGCTGTAGTAAAAAATAATTTACCCTCAATGTATATGCTTGGACTTATGTATGAAACGGGTCAGGGTGTTAAACAGGATTTGAATAAAGCAATAGAATATTATCAAAATGCAGCAAAACAAGGCGATATTCATGCACAATTTAACTTGGCTGAATTATATAAAAATAATGATCAATTAGATCAACATTATTCAAAAGCTATTTATTGGTTTAAGGAAGCAGCAGAACAAGGAAATGTCAGGGCTTATTATAATTTAGGGCAATTATATGAAAATGGATTGGGTGTAAAAAAAGACGTAAATCAGGCTTTTCAATATTATACGCAAGGTATGATAGCAGGAGATGTAGACTCACAATTTATTTTGGCAAAAATGTATTTTAAAGGTATTGGAACTCAAAAGGATATAACCCAAGCAATAAAACTTTTAACTATTTTGGCTAACAATGAAAATGCCGATGCGTCTGAATTTTTAGGATTGATTTATTTAAATGGGCAAGGCGTAAAAAAAGATAATGTTCAAGCCGAATATTATTTAAAAAATGCTATAAAAGAAGATAATCCCCAAGCGATGTATGATTTAGCAATGTTTTATTTATCTTCAAAGGATTCATTAAAAAAAACAAGAGCAAAAAAATTATTAAATGATAGTTGTAACAAAGGTTATTCAAATGCTTGCCTAGCTTTTAAAAGCATGAAATAACTACTTCTTCTAATATAGATGTGAGGAGTAATTTATGTATATCGGTATTGATATAGGTACGTCAGGTATTAAAGCTATTATATTAAATGATAATCATCAAGTTATTGCTTCTCATACAGAAAAATTGATTGTTTCTCGACCTTATGCTTTATGGTCAGAACAAAATCCTATAGACTGGTGGGAGGCTGTTGATAAGGTGTTTTTATCATTGGCTCAGCAACATTCTTTAAAAAATATAAAAGCAATTGGTTTGACAGGACAAATGCATGGTGCTGTTTTACTCGATAAAACAGGAAAAGTATTACGGCCAGCTATTTTATGGAATGATGGACGAAGCTATTTAGAATGTTCAGAGCTGGAAAAACAAGTTTCGAATTCTAGATCTATAACGGGTAATATTATGATGCCTGGATTTACAGCACCCAAAATAATTTGGATGCGTAAGCATGAGCCTGAACTTTATCAACAAATTGACAAAGTTTTATTACCCAAGGATTATTTACGTTGGTTGTTAACGGATATTTTTGCATCTGATATGTCTGATGCTTCTGGAACGATGTGGCTTGATGTTAAAAATCGCCAATGGAGTGGTGATTTGTTAAGCGCATGTGGTTTAACTGAAAAAAATATGCCGCAATTATTCGAGGGTAATCAAGTTACAGGAACTCTTAAATCAGAATTGGCTAAACGATGGGGAATGAACAGTAATGTTACCATAGTTGCAGGTGGTGGAGATAATGCGGCAGGTGCAATAGGCGTTGGAATTTGGCGTAAAGGTCAAGCCATGTTATCCTTAGGAACTTCTGGAGTTTATTTCGTTGCAAGTGATGGATTTTTAAGTAATTGTGAAAAAGCAGTTCATAGCTTTTGCCATGCACTACCGAATACTTGGCATTTAATGTCTGTAATGTTAAGTGCTGCATCTTGTCTCGATTGGACTGCAAAAATGATAGGAATTAAAACGGCTTCAGAATTATTGACTTTAGCTGAGACTGCACCAAAAGAACCTTCGTCAATTGTTTTTTTACCCTATCTTTCAGGAGAAAGAACACCGCATAATAATCCTAAAGCGACAGGGGCCTTGTTTGGATTGACCCATCAAGATGGACAAAATGAAATAGCCAAGGCAGTAGTAGAAGGAATCAGCTTTGGATTGGCAGAAGGGATGGAAGTGTTGCATGCCACTGGATTGCGTCCTGATTATATAAATTTAATTGGCGGAGGTGCAAGAAGTGTTTTTTGGCGACAATTATTGGCAGATATTACATGTCAGACATTGCATTACCGTCAGGGTGGGGATATTGGTCCGGCCCTAGGAGCAGCAAGATTGGCAATGATGAGCTGTCATCCACATGTTGTATTTAATGAGTTGTTACCTGAACCTCCAATAGAAGCAGTATATATTCCTAATCCAGATGTTAGAGTCCAATATCAAGAAAAATATCAGAAGTTTAAAGATTTATATCAATCTTTAAAAACAATAAATTAAAAAAACTGGATATATATTTAAGATAAAAATTTATTGATGTTTTTTTTCCATTTCTATAGCCATGATTTTTTGCCATATAAATGGACCAACATAATTAGCGCCAAAGTAAGATAGATGATTATCGTCTGAAAAAATTGGTTGATGTGATGGATTTATTATTTTACAAATTTGTTTATTACAAAGAAAATTATTAGGATCGATAAAATGAGTATTTTGATTATTATGAGCAATTTTGGATAAGACTGTATTAATTTTAATCTTTTCTCTAGGGATGGTATTTACGCATTGTAATGGATATATATATGTAAAAAAAGGCAATAAACGCCGTGCTTCACATTTACGAATATTATAGTTAATTTTAAAAGTTTCGCCAATTAAGTAATAATTTCTTATTTTTCCATTTTCATTGATAAATTCTGAAAAACTTTTAATAAATTGATTGTTAAATTTAATTGTGGTATAAAAATTTTGTTCATAATAATTTTGGTAAATATCCCAACGATGAATAATGATGACTTTTGTTTTTGGATTTTCTTTTAAAATTTTTAATACATTACGATAGTACTGATGACAGGTTTTTAAATTTTGACTGTCTCCAAATATATTAATTGTCAGATTTGATAATTCCATACATCCATCCTTTAAAATCGTGATGAAATTATAATGGGCATTTCGCAAATAATTGGCATATTGTCGTGCATGACTATCACCAATTAAAATAAAAGATAATTTACCAGCGTCATTTTTTTCATTGAAATGGGTAATAGTTGCTTGCTCTGGAATATTATTTCCTGCAAAATATTGCATATGAAAATTGATTTTATTTAGACCTGCAATTTGATCAATTCTTTTTATTATCCCATCAAGAGACACGTAATAGCTTGCTCCCAGAATTAAACAAAAAATAAGAAGGAAAATTTTATTAAAATTTCTTTTTTTCTCTATAGATTGATGGAGGATAAAAGCAGCAATAATCGTTAAAAAACAATAGATATAAAAATGTTGTGGAATGTCTAAAACATTGAAATAAACAAAAATTGGCCAATGTGTAAGATAAATTGAATAAGAATAATTACCTAACTTTTGAATAATTGGAGTGTTTAAATACGTTTTCGGGTTATTACATAAAATACAAATATAACCTCCAAAAACGGGAAGAAAATTGAAATAACTTTTCCATAACTGAGGTGGTGGTATCAAAATGAAAGATAAAATAATGATAGTTAAACCAGTAATTTCTCCTATTTTTTTTTGATTTAATGATAAATTTATAGGGTAAAGAAAAGCAAGACTTCCGGCAAATAATTCCCATATACGTGTAGGAAGCAAAAAAAAGGCCGTCATCGGTGAGATGGAAAGAATATAAAAATTAGCAATAAAGCTCGCTATAAAACCAAAAATAATAATGAATCGTAATGAATTAAATCTTAAGGTCTGGTATAAAAGATAAATAAAAATTGGGTAAAAAATATAGAATTGCCATTCTACTGATAAAGACCAACTATGTAAAAAAAAATTATAATGGGATTCAAGAGTAAAATATCCCGTTTCATTCCAAAAAATAATATTAGAAACAAAAGCAAGACTTGATAAACAGTATTTTCCAATTAGCTGGTATGTATCTGGTTCAAATAAAAAGAATCCCAAAATGATTAAAGTAATGCAAACTGTTAATAATGCAGGGACAATTCTTTCAACACGTGCTTTATAGAATTCGTATAATGAAAATTGAGAGCGGTTTAATCTTTTTAAAATAATAGCAGTCATTAAATATCCGGAAATGACGAAAAAAACATCTACCCCAGTAAATCCACCAGGAAGAAAAGAATTTTTATAATGGAAAAGAACGACTGCTAGAACTGCAATACCACGTAAACCATTAATATCATATCTAAATGAAAATGATTCCATAAAATAAAAAGATCAAAAATTTAGGTTAGAAATGAAATAAACAAATTTTTTAGATTAAGTTAATCTTAAAAATGTAAAATTGTAAGTAGTTTATAATAAAATTGAAAGAAAGTAATTCTTTAGCGAACAATTCAAGCGTAAATTATTTGAGTTTATCCATATTAATATTTTTCCAAAGAAATGGACCTACAAAATCAGCCCCTGAAAAAGATAAATGGTTATCATCTGAAAAAATAGGTTTATGATTATTATCCGTTAATCGGCAATCTTTTTCATTACATAAAGCTTTATTTGGATCGATAAAATAAAGGTTTGGAATATTTTTTGCCATTTGTTCTAATGTTCTATTTAAAGCTATTTGATGATAGGGAATGGTTTCATAACAATGTATTGGATAAATAAAGTGATAGAAAGGAAGTTGGTTTCTTATTTTACATTTAGGAATATTATTATTGATAGTGAACATATCACCAATAAGAAAATAATTCCTTTGTTTTCCATTTTTATTTATTAATTCTTCTATTTCGTTCTTTAATCGAGAAATGAATTTTTCCTGAGTATGAGTAAATAATAATTTGTTGTGAATAAATTCATTGTAATAATCACGATACAAATCCCAACGTTGTATAATAATAAGATCTATAGTTTGATTTTCATTTAATGTTTTTTGAAGGTTTTTATAAAAAAGTTTACACTGTTGTGTATCTTGTTTTTTTTGAAAAATATCCAATTGAATAGTGGGAAGCGATAAACAGCCATCTTTTAAAATTGTAATAAAATTATAATGGGCATTGCGCAAATAATTCCCAAATTGCCGTGCATGGCTATCTCCTATCAAAATAAAGGAAGGTTTGCCATGATTATTTTGTGGGTTGAAATGAGTTATAATAGAATTTTGTGGAATATAAAGACCACCGTAATTATGTAAATGATAATTTTTTTGATCAGATTGATTGGAAAGATCAACACGTTGTTGAATACCATTCATGGATACGTAATAACTTAATCCTACGACAATACTGTATAAAAGTAGGAAAACTAAACCATGATTTCGTTTTTTTTCAATAAATTGATGAAGAATATAAGAAGATATTAAGGTAAATAAAATATAAATTAAAAATGGGAGCTTATGGTTTATATTTTTAAAAAAAACAAAAATTGGCCAATGTGTAAGATAAATTGAATAAGAATATGTACCTATTAATTGTATAATTTTATTTTTTAAAAAAGTTTGCGGATTATTACTTAAAATACAAAGGTATGCCCCTAAAATTGATATGAAAACTAGATAACTTCGCCAAGGTTGTAATTTGGGTATATATAAAAATGCAAAAAGGATAAGACCCAATCCAAGAATTTCACCTGTTTTTTTTTGGTTTTTGGTAAAGGAAAATGGATATAGAAAAGCAAGGCTACCCGCTAATAATTCCCACATACGTGTAGGGAGAAGAAAAAAAGAAAATGTTGGTTCGCGTGGTATAAGAAAAATATTGCTTAAGAAACTAATAATAAATCCAATAAAAATAGTATATTTTATTCCTTTGATTTTAAAAAAACGGTTTAAACTTATAATGAATAGAGGATAAAAAAAGTAAAATTGCCATTCAATTGATAAAGACCAGCTATGAAGCAGAAATTTATATTGTGAGCTTATGTCGAAATAATTTGAATCCTTCCAATATGAAATATTTGAAAAAAAGGTAAGGGCTGAAAAACTGTGCTGCCCAATAAATTGGTAGGTTTCTGGCTCAAAAAATATAAATCCTATACAAAGCAAACTGGCACAGACAGCTAATAAGGCTGGAATAATTCTTTCAACTCTGGCTTTATAAAATTGAAATAGGGAAAAATTTCCAGCATTAAGTTTGTCGAGAATAATGGCAGTCATTAAAAATCCAGAAATGACAAAAAAAACGTCCACGCCTGTAAATCCACCTGTCAGGACATTATTATTGAAATGAAAAATAATAACTGCCAATACAGCAATACCGCGTAAGCCATTTATATCATATCTGAATGAAAATGATTTCATAAAATAATCAATCAATGAAGCTAGGATAAAAAGGTTATTCTAGAGGGGGGGGGACATGTGCTATTTCGATAGCTTTGGCTTGTTTTTGATTGAGTTTATCAACATCAAAATCGGTAATAATTTCTTGAAAAAGACGGTGCCAATTTATTTTTGCATTTAAACGCGTAAATAAACTGCCCAATCCAATAGCCGAACGATCAACAAGAACAAATTCTCTCGGAGGCATGACTCCCCCCGCTTTTTGAAGACCTTTGTGAACTTTATTGGCTAATTTACGACCTAAATCAGGATCGGATTCATCTTGAATGGTGCGTACTTTATCCTGAGTAAGAGGAGCATAAAGAAAACTTGCCCATTCATTTAATATTTTCATTGTTTCTTTAGTAATATTTTTGAAACCCCATGTCGTATAAGCCTGATAAGCTAAATCATCATTTTTTGTTTCAATGGCTCGGCATAAGTCAATGACACCTTTAATAAATTTTCCTTGAAAAATCCGAATAGAACCGAAATCAAGTAAGCATAATTGATTATTATTATTAATTAAGAAATTGCCCATATGTGGATCGCCGTGAATGACACCAAAACTATAAAAGGGAATATACCAGGCCATAAACAAGGCACGTGCAATATCGTTTCGACGATCTTGATTCAATTCAGGAGTAATTAAATTCCTTAAACTAATACCATCAACCCAATCCATTGTTAAAAGACGATCAGTAGTAAGATTTTCGATAACATTTGGAACTATCGTTGATGGATCCTCTTTTAGCATATAAGAAAATAGTCGTATGTTTGCGGCTTCTCTTTTATAATCGAGTTCTTCTTGCAAACGTGTTACTAATTCCTTATATACTTCATCCTGTTTGATTGCATTATCTATGCGATGATATAAAGAAACAAGCAACCGTAATTGTTTCAAGTCTGATTCAACAGTACTTTGCATATCCGGATACTGTAATTTACACGCTACAATTCTGCCGTTATGTAATTTTGCTTTATGAACTTGTCCTAGACTTGCTGCTGCAATCGCTTCATGGGAAAACTCAGCAAAAGAACATTCCCAGTTACTGCCCAATTCACTTTTCATACGACGGCGAACAAATGACCATCCCATTGGTGGAGCATTGGATTGAAGTTGGGCGAGCTCATCTGAATATTCATCAGGTAGAATATTAGGGATTGTACTGATTAATTGCGCAATTTTCATCATAGGACCTTTAAGATCCCCGAGAATATTTTTTAATTCCTCAGCATGAGCGGTTTTATTAATAGGTATCCCTATTTTTTCACCAGCCAGTCGGGCTGCAATTCCCCCTACAGCTCGAGTAGAATTCATCACTCGTTTCATTCCATCGAATAAACTGGTTTTATCAATATTATCGTTATTTTGTGCCATAATTATATTTTTTCCAGCTCATTTATAAAATGATTAATAACATTCAGTCCTTTTTGCCAGAAAGAAGCATCAGAAGCATCTAGCCCAAAAGGTGTTAATAATTCTTTATGGTTTTTAGTCCCACCTGCTTGAAGCATTTGGATATAGTTATCTTGAAAGTTCTTATATCCCTCTTGATAGATACTATAAAGTGCATTGACAAGGCAATCGCCAAAAGCATAGGCATAAACATAAAAAGGAGCATGAATAAAATGAGGAATATATGTCCAATAGGTGTTGTAATCCAGAGTAAATTCGAAAGCTGGCCCTAGACTTTCTTTTTGTGTATCAAGCCAGAATTGACCAATTTGTTCAGGAAGAAGTTCATTTTCTTTGCGTGCTTCATGAACCTTTCGTTCAAATTGATAAAATGCAATCTGTCTTACAACGGTATTTAACATATCTTCTACCTTATGGCTTAGAAGAATGCGACGTTTTTTAAGGTCTATTTGTTTTTTTAAAAGACTTTGAAAAGTTAACATTTCTCCGAAAACACTGGCAGTTTCTGCTAAAGTTAAAGGTGTATCGGATAAAAGGTAACCCTGTTTTGCGGCAAGCATTTGGTGAATTCCATGACCTAATTCATGAGCAAGAGTCATTACATCTCGACTACGTCCATAATAATTCAGAAGGATATAGGGATGCACCGAGGGTACAGTTGGATGAGCAAAAGCTCCAGAGGCTTTCCCAGGTCGTAATGTTGCATCAATCCATTCGTGATTAAGGAATTCTTGAATGATTTTTCCTAGACGTGGATCAAATTCATTATAAGCATCAAAAACAATTTTTTTCGCTTCCTCCCATGATATTTCTAGATCTTGATCATCAGGTAAAGGTGCGTTACGATCCCAATGATTTAATTTATCCACACCAAGCCATTTTGCTTTAAGTTGATAATAACGATGAGACAGGTTTTTGTAATTATGCGTGACAGATTGCACAAGTGCATCAACAACTTCATCTTCAATTTGATTATTACAATTACGTTGTGAATCTGGCCGGAGGAATCCATGCCATTGGTCGGAAATCTGTTTGTCTTTGGCGAGAGTGTTTGTAATCAGTGAGAAAAGTTTCAAATTGTTGTTAAAAACTTCCCCTAAACCTTTGGCAACCTGTTTTCTTTCTTCAGAATTTGAAGATGATAATTTGTTTAAAGCTTTTCCAAGGGAAATATGTTGATCTTGAAAAGGGATTTGCAATGCGGCTAGAGTTTCGTCATACAATCTAGACCACGCAGATGATCCAGTTACAGATTTTTCATGAAATAATTTTTCAATTTCATTGCTTAATTGATAAGGGCGTAAAATACGAATTCGATCAAGAAATGGTTTCCAAGGATATAAATCTTGAGTTTTCAATTTCTCTCGTAAATTTTTTTCATCAAGTTGATTTAATTCCAGCGTAAAAAAAAGAAATGAGGTGCTGAGATCCGTAATCTTCTCTTGAATATCTTGATAAAATTGCGTATTTTTAGGTTGGGTGGAATCAGTTGCAAAAATAAGTTGAGCATAAGAACTAATTTTTCCTAAGATTTCATTGATTTGTTCATAGGCTTGAATTGTACAAGCCAATTCTTTACCTGAAAGATTGTTTAATTTTCCTTGCCATTGTTGAGAAAATGTATTGATGAGCTCTTTAGCATTTTGGAGATCATTTTTTAATTTTGGACATTCAGGTGAGGAATACAGATCCGACAAATCCCATGTGGGAAGAGGATTAGATTGCCTTTTTTCATGGATTTGCATATTAGGGTTATTTTGAGGTTGATGTGAAGATATTATAGCCATAGTATTCCTGTTTTGATTTTTAAATGATTTTATCGAATATTATTTATAATGGACACTTGGATTTATCCATTTAAAGTTAATCTTTGAAATATTAATATTAGTCATGAAATTATTATGCTATATAATATAGCAATTACAAGGTTTTATTCTTAAATATAGAATAAACGCAATTGGAACAAATTTAGACATAATTTTATGAAAAAAATAAAAAGAAGTGGCACGGTTGTTTTTCATCCAAAAAAAATTCCAGCCAAATTAAAATTAAATTATTTCAAAGTTGTATCTCAATTTGAACCAGCAGGGGATCAACCTTATGCGATCAATCAGCTTGTAGAAGGAATTGAATCAGGTGAGCGGGATCAGGTTTTATTAGGCGTAACGGGATCTGGTAAAACATTTACTATGGCAAAAATTATTGAAAAGGTTCAGAAACCAACCTTGATTTTGGCACCAAATAAAACATTGGCAGCACAACTTTATGGAGAAATGAAGGAATTTTTCCCCAATAATGCAGTTGAATATTTTGTTAGTTATTATGATTATTATCAGCCTGAAGCTTATGTCCCTCGTTCAGATACTTATATTGAAAAAGATAGTCAAATAAATGAACAGATTGATCGGATGCGTCATGCCGCAACTCAGGCTTTGTTTGAACGCAATGATGTAATTATCGTCGGATCTGTTTCTTGTATCTACGGTATTGGTTCACCTGAAACTTATTCGCATATGGTGGTGAGGATTGAAGAAGGTGGGACGATAAGCCGTGAAGATTTACTTAAGGCTTTGGTTGAACAACAATATCGACGAAATGATACTGCTTTTCAGCGAGGGTCTTTTCGAGTAAGAGGTGAAACCATTGATATTTTTCCTGTGCAGAATGCAGATCGAGCTTGGCGTATTCAACTTTTTGGAGATGAAGTAGAATCGATTGATGAATTTGATCCATTAACAGGGGTGAAGACTACAAATTTAAAATCAGTTACGATTTATGCAAATAGTCATTTTGTAACACCAAGACCAACGTTAAATCAGGCGATTAAAAATATCAAATTGGAACTTAAGCAAAGGATCAATCAATTTATTTTGGAAGGAAAATTATTAGAGGCTGAACGTATTCAACAACGTACCACTTTTGATATGGAAATGATTGAAACAACAGGTCTTTGCAAAGGGATTGAAAATTATTCTCGATATTTATCCGGTCGTAATCCTGGAGAGCCTCCACCAACGTTATTTGAATATTTACCTGAAGATGCTTTGCTAATTGTTGATGAAAGTCATGTAAGTGTCCCACAAATTGGTGGGATGGAGAGAGGGGATTATGCACGTAAAAAAACTTTATCTGATTTTGGATTCCGTCTACCTTCTTGTTTGGATAACAGACCTTTAAATTTTGCTGAATGGGATTCCTATAGACCTCAAAGTATTTTTGTCAGTGCAACCCCAGGTCCATGGGAATTGGAAAGAACAGGAGGTGTATTCATTGAACAAGTTATACGTCCAACAGGTTTAACTGACCCGATTATAGATGTTCGTCCTATTGAATTACAAGTTGATGATCTTTTATTTGAAGTGAATAAGGTGATTAAATTTGGAGGGCGTATTCTTGTTACGACTTTAACGAAAAAATGGGCGGAAAAATTAACCGATTATATGACAGAGGCGGGTATTAAAGTTCGGTATTTGCATTCCGATATTGATACATTGGAACGTATTGAGATTATTCGGGATTTACGGCTAGGTGTTATTGATGTTTTGGTTGGAATTAATTTGTTGCGGGAAGGTCTTGATATTCCAGAATGTCAGTTAGTAGCCATCTTAGATGCAGATAAGGAGGGTTTTTTGCGATCTCGGACATCGTTAATCCAAACGATTGGACGCGCGGCAAGAAATATTAATGGACGTGTTTTATTTTATGCTGATAAAATGACGGAAAGTTTGAAATATGCAATTGAGGAAACAGCAAGGCGCCGAAAAAAACAGACCTTATGGAATAAGGAACACAATATAACCCCTACAACGGTTAAAAAGAAGATTAGTGAAATTACTGCTTCAGTTTATGAACAGGATTATGTAACTGTATCACCTTTGGAATATACGAATATTGATTTGTTTGTTGGTAAAAATCTTAAAGATTCGATTGCTGATCTTAGAAAAGAAATGAGAGTAGCCGCTGCAAATTTAGAATTTGAAGAAGCTGCACGTTTACGAGATGAAATAAAAAGATTAGAAGATTTGGATATGGGTTTGATATCTGATATTAAACCGTTAATCAATTCTTTAAAGGAAAAGAAAAAAGTAAATAAAGATTTTATATCCAAACCTCTTGGTCTAGGAGGTGGTGGATATAGCCGATTAAAACGAAAAAAATCCAAGATACATTAAAAATAAGGACCAAGAATGCTTGAAATCAAGGTTGGTGATAATCGAGTTGGAATATATACTTCTTTAGGCGGGGCTATTGCATATTGGTTACGGAGGGAAATGCTGATTTTTTATCCAGTCAATGATTCACCTTTGATTAAAAATTCCAATCAGATCATTGCTGCCTACCCAATGTTGCCTTATTCAAATCGTATTGCAGAAGGTAAATTTTCTTTTAATAATAGCAATTATCAATTAATTCCAAATGCGGGTAATGGAAAAGATGCTATCCATGGAAATGCGTGGCAAAGAGCTTGGAATTTGGAATCCTTTACGGAAAATAGCGTTCTTTTAACTTTAAATTATAGTCCAGAAAAAAATTCAGAAAAAGAATGGCCTTATGCGTATTTTGCAACTTTAAGATACTGTATTTATGAAACTGGATTATTTATTCAAATGTCTTGCAAAAATACAGATATTTGTAAACAACCTGTAGGAATGGGTTTTCATCCTTATCTGCCAAGAAGAAATTTAGTTGAAATTGGTTTTTCTGCTCCTTCAGTTTGGAATAATGGTCCTGATGGATTACCTGAGGGACGAATGTTGAATGAAGATCAATGGAATTTTGATCAAATGCGTAAATTGACACATAATGATTTCTTGGATAATTGTTATGTGCATTGGGATCGAAGAGCGTTTATCCGATGGAAATATCAAAATTGTTTTTTAACTGTTTCCGCCAGTCCAATTTTTCAGCATCTTGTTGTTTATACGCCAAAAGATAGATCTTATTTTACGATGGAACCAGCTACAAATATGAATAATGCTATTAATATGCCAGAAATATCGGATCGGGGATTGGCAATTTTAAAACCTGGTCAGACCATAAAGGGAAGGATATTTTACTCATTTATTGGAATATAAATTTGGTTTTTATTTTAGGTTAAATTGATGTCTTTACCTTATATTACACCTTGGGGTTATGAACGTTTAAAACAAGAATTATTAACGCTTTTACATAAAGAACGCCCTAAGATCGTAGAAATTGTTTCATGGGCAGCGGAAAATGGAGATCGTTCGGAAAATGGGGATTATCTTTATGGTAAAAAAAGATTGCGTGAAATTGACCGCAGAGTTCGTTTTCTGTCCAAGAGACTCGAAAATGCACAAATTATAAATCCCATTGATCAACAAAACAGGGAACAAGTTTTTTTTGGTGCAACGGTACGTTATGTGACGGAAGACGATATTGAACGTATCGTAATGATTGTTGGGCAGGATGAAGCTATTACTGAACAAGGGCAAATTAGCCTTGTTTCCCCAATTGCAAAAGCATTGATGCGTGCTAGAATTGGCGATGAAGTTAAAATTCAGACACCTATTGGTGAAAAATATATTGAAATTTTAGAAATAACATATGATGCGATTTTAGAATGAATGGATATTGAAGTATGTTAAAAATTGCCGTTCAGATGGATCCGTTGGAATCAATCAACATTTATAGTGATTCTACATTTGCTTTAATGTTAGAAGCTCAGATACGTGGATATTCCTTATTTGTATATTCTGTTCAAAGTCTAAGTTTATTTGAAAATGAAACAAGTAAATACGTAACCGCACGTGGTAATGAAGTTAAAGTACAAAAGATTGTTGGTAATCACGTACAATATGGACAGGAAAAAACGGTTAATTTAGTTGATTTTGATGTTCTCTTAATGCGTCAGGATCCACCTTTTGATATGGGTTATATTACAGCAACTCATATTTTAGAACAAATACACGGTATAGGTAAGGATAAAGTTTTTGTCGTTAATAATCCAAGTTCGGTGCGGAATTCTCCAGAAAAAATAATGGTTACTTTATGGCCTGATATAATGCCTCCAACGCTTATTTCTCGCGATTTTGAAACGATTAGATTATTTCGTCAAGAATACAAAGATATTATCATTAAGCCTTTATTTGGTAATGGGGGAATAGGTGTTTTTCGTCTTCAGGAAGATGATGAGAATTTTAATGCCTTATTAGAAATGCAATTTTCTAAAGATAATTCTCCTTTGATGATTCAACGTTATGAACCGGCGGTTAAAAAAGGAGATAAGAGAATTATTCTAGTGGATGGCAAAGCTATAGGTGCTATTAATCGCGTTCCACAAAAAGGAGACTTACGCTCTAATATGCATGTTGGTGGTGTTGCGGAAAAGATCGAATTAACAGAGCGTGATCAATATATTTGCTCTAAAATTGGTCAAACGCTTAAAGATCAAGGTTTAATTTTTGTCGGTATTGATGTACTGGGAAATTACTTAACAGAAATTAACGTGACGTCACCTACTGGTTTACAAGAACTTGATCGTTTTAACCGTATTAATTCGGCTGCTTATATATGGAATGCAATTGAAGCTTATTTTTAATCTTTTTTAGTATTGGATATATCTAACTTGTTTTGCATAGGAGGCATTGGGTCATCCTTGCCAAATTTATTATCAAACCATTCATAAATTTGACGGTGGAATAAAAATGAAAAATTGAATCCCCATAAAAAAATGGATATGATTGCCATTAGCCATATTAAAATTGTCATTAACATTTTAAGTTTTAAAGCCTTTAAATATCTCATTTAAAATTTTGATTACATTTAAAAGTTTATATCTATAAAGGCAATTAATAAAGGTTAAAAAATCTTAGATCTGCGATTTAAAATCGTTATAAAATATGAAATGATTAAAAAATTAATAAAATAATTTTTTTTTTAGTAAAACTATATTATATAGTGTTGTTTTTATATTATTTTGTTATTTTATCAACTTTGGAGCAATAGCGTGTCTCCTTTACCTCATACTGCTTTAAATGCAGATGCAGTAAAATTAGCCTATCGTCGCTGGGCTAAGGTTTATGATACAGTTTTCGGAACAGTTTCGTCTTTTGGGCGCCGTTGTGCCGTTGAAAAAGTTAACACCTTACCAGGAACAAAAATATTAGAGGTGGGGGTTGGAACTGGTCTGGCTTTACCTGCTTATAATAAAGAAAAAAAAATCACTGGAATTGATCTTTCAACAGATATGCTTGAAAAGGCAAGACAACGTGTAAGAAATGAAAATCTTAAAAATGTTGAAGCTTTAATTGAAATGGATGCAGAATCAACGAATTTTGAAACTGAATCTTTTGATATTGCTGTTGGAATGTTTGTTGCATCTGTTGTTCCGCATCCAGATAAATTATTTCAAGAATTGCAGCGTGTCGTTAAACCAGGTGGTTATATACTTTTTGTTAACCATTTTATTGCTGAAAAAGGGGTGAGATATTATATTGAACGGATTATGGCACCTGCTTCTCGGGCACTTGGGTGGCATCCAGATTTTGCAATTCAATCCTTATTGCCGTCAGATATTTTAAGAAGAGCAGATATCATTTCAGTTCCACCTTTAGGATTATTTACTTTAGTTAGTTTTAAAAGATGGTTATAATTTAAATCTTAATATAATTTTACGGAAAGAAATTGATGACAATTAATTATAAAGTAGGTATGTGGGCTTTAATTCTTGCAGTTTTAGCAGGATTAAGCGGTGGATTAGCTGCTTTATTTTATCAAGTAAATCAGTTTTTACCTGTCTTTTTTCATTTGCATGATTTTAATACAGCTCAGATTATTCAAACTCATGCCATTATGATGGTTTTTTATGTTTTACAACCAGTTTTAATGGTTAGTTTTAATGTATGGTTTTTGCCTGTATTGATGGGTTCTAAAAAATTTGCTTTCCCTTCCATCAATATTTTTTCTGTTTTTCTTTTATGGGTAGGATTTTTATTTAATTTTAGTTCATTTTTTTATGTTGAAAATGCGTTGTTGAATA
Source organism: uncultured Commensalibacter sp. (assembly GCA_946699565.1). Taxonomy (GTDB): domain Bacteria; phylum Pseudomonadota; class Alphaproteobacteria; order Acetobacterales; family Acetobacteraceae; genus Commensalibacter. Next base: position 34,067 of record CAMPDW010000012.1, read on the forward strand.
TATTGAGTCTCGTTTTTTGGTCTTTAGCTTCATTGTTATTTTCAATTAATGTGATGGTTACTTTTATTAATCATCGTAATGCAGAGTTAAAATACTCGTCTGTTCCCTTATTTGCTTGGATACAATTTATTAGTTCGGGTTTTTTATTGTGTGTTTCTTCTGCATTTCTTGCCGTTTTGACAGGAGATTTTTGGAATTATAATATTCGATTGGATTGGGTAATTTCACAAACTATACAAAATTTTTCCTTACCTATTATGACGGTTTTAATATTGCCAGCTTTTGGTCTTATTATTCATATTATTCAGACGGTTTCGGAAGCTTTATCACATTTTAATAAAGTTTTACTTGGATTTGTTGCATTATATTCCTTGGTGCTTTTTGTATCTTGGAATAAATTCGTAATAAATGGTTTTTTATGGCAGGTTAATTTTTCTTCAACGATCGAAAAAACTTTAATAATATCTTTATACATATTAGTAGTTGTTTTGAGTATATTTGCTTTACGTTTTTTTAAAGCAGGTAATAAAAAGATACCAACACCTGTATTATGGTCATTTGGATTTATAATTTTATTGTTTTTTGCTTGGCCTTATACGGGTTTGATAAACGGAGTTAATCAAATCCACTCCCCTATTATTTATGCTATTTTGATGGCTGTATTTGCTGGTTTTTATTTTTGGATGGGTAAGATATTCGGCAAACTTTATAGTGAAATTCTGGGTAAATTACATTTTTATGTTACCATGATTGGTGTTCTTTTAACCTTGGATATTATTCCTTTGGGTAAAAGTACGTTGTATATAGGTGATTTATTTTTGGGACTTTCTATATTTATTTTTGAAGCAGTTCTTATCAGTGCCTATTACAATGCAAATAAACCTATAGCGAATTATTGGGGAAAAAAGGCTTTAACAAATGAATGGAAATTACCTTCCCCAATGTTTTTCCGTTAAATAAGGAAAATAAATGAGTAAAATGCAAATTCAAAATACTGATATTCCTTCACGGATAAGATTCAATTCTTTAATTGTGGGAAGTAATGTAAAAGATTGGTTCATTTTACTCAAACCAAGGGTTATTTCATTAGTTGTTTTTACAGGTGTTGTAGGTATAATTTTAGCACCTGGGGAAATGAATCCTATTCTGGCATTTATTAGTATTCTTTGTATTTGTTTGGCATCAGGTGGGGCTGGTGCCATCAATATGTGGTATGATCAGGATATTGATCGCATTATGAATAGAACTATAACTCGACCATTACCATCGGGAAGGATTCAATCATCTGATGCCTTGATTTATGGTATTATCATATCGGTTGTTTCCGTTATTTTAATGTTTTTAGCCACAAATTTTTTAGCAAGTTTTATTTTGGCTTTTTCTATCTTTTTTTATAGCGTTATTTATACGATTTGGCTAAAACGCTCTACGCCACAAAATATTGTCATTGGTGGTGCAGCGGGTGCTTTTCCTCCTTTGATTGGATGGATTAGTGTTACAGGTCAGCTTCATTTATTACCTATTATTTTGTTTTTAATCATCTTGTTCTGGACACCACCTCATTTTTGGTCGCTAGCCTTATATGCTTGTAAAGATTATGGTCGGGCCGGTATTCCCATGCTTCCGGTTGTTAAAGGGGCAAGACATACGCGTTGGCAGATATTTATTTATACGATTTTATTGGCTATCATAACCTTACTACCCGTTTCTTATCATTATACCCATAATATTTATGCTGTAATGTCTATTATTTTGAATTTTGGTTTTATAACTATGGCTATACGGGTATTACTAGAAAAGCAAACATTTGATGGTGTAAGCCTTAATGGGGATAAGGCAGCAAGATGGTCTTTTCGTTTTTCCTTGCTCTATTTATTTTTTTTATTTCTGGCTTTAATTGTTGATCATTACAGTTATAGTTTTTGGAGGGTTTAAATGAGTGAACTCAATCATAAAGAACTATCCTTTGAAGAGTGTCAGGAACAAAGTCGGCGACGTCATCAAAGGAATCAATTTCTTTTTTATGCTTTTTTAGGTTTAAGTGGGATTTTATATCTTCTCACTTTAATACATCTATAATTTATTTTTGTTGTTGAATGGCTGATAATAACCACCAATTATGATCAATAGACCTTACAAAAGTCCATAGTTCTGTTATCGTTGTGGGTTGATTTGGATTACCTTCAACCACGTTGCCATTACTATCTGTCGTGATATCAATCAAAGAATATCGCATGGCAACTGTTGCATATTCTCTTGTGCCTTCTGTCCAGACTTCTGATAAATCGCCCTGTTCAAATTGAACATTTGAAGTTGTATTATGCAAACCTTTACTGGCTAGATCTGTAAGTTGTTCATTAAAATAGGATACCATTTCTGGCGTTGCAATTTTTTGTAAGGCTCCTAAATCTTGATGATTCCAAGCTTCTTGAATTTCAATAAGACGCTGTTGGAAAGCGGTATAATCATTTTGTGTAAGTTGAATATTGGATTCTTTAATATATTCTTTTAGGGGGTTCATAGAGTGGTTGTTATTTTTATCATTATTCATAGAGTTTTTACGGAAATAACGGATTCCGAACCAGACTAGTAAAGCAAGAATAATAATCCAAACCCATGTTCCTGAGGAATTTGATTTTTTATTTGCCTGTTGCTGATAAGAATTTTGATTTGGTGTAGGTGTTGATTGCATTGAATTTTGCCCTGCTTGCTCCATGCGTTGATCAACAGGAGGAGTAGGCGTATTACCTGTAGGGGTTTGTGCATTGGATTGATGATGTCCCATCAACATATCATAAGCAGCAGCACCAGCCACACCACCAACTACTCCCTTAAGAAAATTACCTCTTTGTGGAGAAGCAGAATTAGTAGGATTTATTCTTTGACTTGATGGTGGTACAGCTGTGGATCCCTGATTTGGTGGACTATTATAACCACGAGGTGGTGATGAAGGTGGTCTAGACATAGTACGTTGAAAGGGTTGTCCTCCATTAGGTGTAATTCTTGTATAAGAAGGTGCGTTAAAGGTTCTACTTCCTCGGCTACCTATTGAAAAACCTCTACCAGCTCTTGCTTCCGATCGATGAGAAGAAGAAATAAGGAGCGGTGGGCTAATTAGGGCAGCACTAAGTAAAAAAAGTAGAGTACGGCTATATAAGGTCGTACGTTTCATTTTATTAATCCATCTCTTCATGTTTTAATTTTACTGTCCTGCAATACTTATTTCATCAATACGTAAAGTTGGACTGTTTACAGTATACCTGAATTCAAGATCATTTGCGACTCGAACTTTTGCAAACATATCTTTTAAATTGGAAGCCAAAGTAAATTCCATAATGGGTTCGGCAATTTGACCATTTCGAATCATAAATCCACTTGCACCACGGCTATAATCACCCGTTACCATATTAACGGACGAGCCAATTAATTCTGTGATATATATTCCCTCAGAAATATCTTGCATCAATTCCTGAGGTGTTTCTTGACCTGGCAGGGCATAAAGATTGGTTGGTGTTGGTGTTGGGGGTGATGAAGGTCCACGCGTTGCATGACCATTACTTTGTAAATTGAGTTGTCTTGCCGTGTGGCTGTCTAATAACCAGTTTGCTATCTTTCCAGATTCAACCAGTTTTAATTCCTCAGGGTATAAACCTTCAGCATCAAAGGGGCGCGATGCAAATCCTTTAATTTTATATGGATTATCAATGATTGTAATCTCTTTTGGGAAAATAAATTCGCCCATTTTATCTTTTAAAAAAGAGCTGCCCTTAGCAATGGCATGGCCATTTACTGCATCGGCCAAATGAGAGAGAATACTATTGGCAACTCGAGGGTGAAAGATAACTGGAAATATACCTGTTTTTGGTTTGATAGGGTTTAATTTAGCTAATGTTTTTTGGGCTGCTCTTTTACCTATCAGATCAGGAGATTCTAAATCTTTAAGATGCACAGTTGAGTGGTAATCATAATCGCGTTGCATGTCCGTTCCAGATCCTGCAAGAACGCATACGCTCAACGCATAAGAAGTACGTTGATAAGTCCCAAAGAAATTTTTGCTATTGGCAAGTATCATTGCAGTTTTTTCGTAATTATATCTTCCACCCATACTATTTGTAATACCTTTAATATTAAGTGCAGCAGCTTCAGTTTCTTTGGCTTGTTCAAGCATTTCCTTGGTAGATTGCTCGGAAACATCATATAGATCTAGGTCTTTTGGATTGATATATGTTTTTTTTGAGGGTGTGGGAAGTTCCGCATAAGGATCTTCTGGAAGAATTTTAGCCATTGCGATTGCTTGTTCAACTAGTTTTTCGATATTCTGACTTTGCAAATCTGTCGTAGAAACGGTTGAAACTTTTTTATGAATAAATACACGTAAACCAACGGTTTTAACTTCTGATCGTTCCAACTCTTCAACTTGACCATTACGTACTTGAACACCTACGGATGTAGAATCTAAAAAAATAGCATCTGCATCTGTAGCACCGGCTTTTTTTGCTTGAGTAATAAGATTTCTGATAAATTCCTGCTGTTGGGTCATGAGGATAAACTTTCAATGATACTTGATAGAGATGGTACGTTTTTAATGGGACCAAGGGCTGTAAGCGTAGGTTTACCATGAAAAATATGTCGAGCAGCTTGAATAACATCATCAAGCGTTACAGCATCAATTTTCGCTGTAATTTCTTGAGAAGATAAAATGCGTTCATAAATTTGTATATGGCGTGCGATTTGTTCGCATCGACTGTTTGTACTTTCCATTGACATTAAAAGAGAAGATTTTAATTGAGCTTTTGTCCGTTGCAATTCCTCAGGCTTAATGGACTTTTGAATATTTTTCAGTTCCTGAATAAGTAAAGGCATGATTTCTATCATATGTTCTTTGCCAGTGCCTGTATAAATACTCAATAATCCATCATCTTGATGTGTTATGTTATAAGCATAAATTGTATAAACAAGGCCTCTTTTTTCTCTTATTTCTTGAAAAAGACGTGAGGACATTCCCCCACCAAGAATAATTGATAAAAGCACAGAAGCGTAATACAAAGGGTTTTTAAATGTAAAAGAAGGAAATCCTAAAATAATGTGGGCTTGATCAAGTTCTTTTACCTTTCGGAATTCGCCGCCATAATATAATGCTTTCGAAGGAGTGATGGGATTATTGTGAGGCAAATCTTTGAAAGCATCCTGTACAAATGAAACAATTTTGTTGTGTTCTAGATTACCTGCTGCCGCAAAAATGATATTTTTTGCATTATAATGCGTTTTCATATAATGTTGTAAATCTTCTTTTTGCAAATTTTTTATAATTTCAATCGTGCCAAGGGTTGGACGACCCATAGGTTGGTTGGGATAAGCAGTTTCTTGAAAATAGTCGAAAATGATTTCATCAGGCGTATCATTTGCTTGACCAATTTCTTGAAGAATTACATTTCTTTCTTTTTCAAACTCATTGGCATCAAAAATACTGTGAGTTAAAATATCTCCTAAGATATCAACACCCAGTTTTGCATCCTCTTTTAATAGCTTTAGATAATAAGCAGTGATTTCTCGTGCGGTAAAAGCGTTAATATGACCACCAACATTTTCAACTGCTTCGGCAATATCTGCTGTAGTACGCGTTGCCGTTCCTTTAAAAGCCATATGTTCAAGGAAATGGGAAATACCATTTTCATTGGCGTTTTCATGTCTTGTTCCTACAGCAACATAAGCACCTAATGAAATGGTTTCTACATGTTTCATTTGTTCGGTGGCAATTAACATTCCTGATGGAAGACGTGTGACATTGATGGTTTTATTCATAAATACCCTAGCATATTAAAAGTTATTTTGACGAGTAATTGCGCGAACAGACTCTTCTATTATTTTTAGGTCAGCAGGAAGAATTTGATAATATTCTTTCCTTTCGTATAAATCTGCCATTGTCAGGGGTAAAGGTGGAAGAATCCCTGTTGCTTGTTTAATAGCATCTGGAAATTTAGCAGGATGTGCAGTTGCTACTGTGACCATAGGTGTATCTTTATCTTTATATTTTTGGGCAGTTGTTATACCGATGGCTGTATGTGGGTCGGCAAGATAAAGAGAATTCTTGAAGATTTTAGTAATTGCTTCTTTGGTTTCTTCATTATTGAGGGACATGCCATTGAAATTTTGAGTGGCTTTGTTCCAAATTTTTTCTGGTATTGCCATTTTATTGTTTTTACGAAAATCTTGCATAATTTGATTACATTGAACAGCATCTCGATCCAATAATTCAAAAAGGAGACGTTCAAAATTGGAAGATATTTGAATATCCATAGAAGGAGATAAGCTTGGCTTAACTTCTTGTATACTCATATCGTTACTTAGCAAGAAGCGTGTTAAAATATCATTATGATTCGATGCAACTCCGAGAAACCGGATGGGTAAACCCATTTTTTTGGCTGACCATGCTGCTAAGATATTGCCAAAATTACCAGTAGGAACTGTAAAAGAAATTTCTCGATCAGGGGCGCCAAGACATAGAGCAGCATAAATATAATAGGGAATTTGTGCTGCAATTCTACCCCAATTAATGGAATTAATGGCGGATAAATGCATTTCCTTACGAAAAGAAAAATCTGCGAACATAGTTTTAACCAAATCCTGACAATCGTCAAAAGATCCTTTAACTGCAATATTGTTAATATTAGGCGAAAGGACAGTTGTCATTTGACGACGTTGAACTTCGGAAGTTCGCCCATAAGGATGTAAGATAGTAACGGTTAGATACCGACTATTTTTAAACGCTTCAATAGCAGCGGAGCCTGTATCTCCTGAAGTTGCGCCAATGATTGTAATATGTTCTTCGCGTTGACTTAAAATATAATCAAACAAACGACCTAGCAATTGCATAGCCATATCTTTAAAGGCCAAGGTGGGACCATGAAAAAGTTCTTGGACAAAAAGATTATGTTCAAGCTGAATCAATGGCACGATAGCTTTATGATTAAAATGGTCATAAGATTGTTTACATAAATCCAAAAGGATAGGAGCAGGGACATCATCGCTTGTAAATAATCCAATAATTTTGGCCGCAAGTTCAGGATAACTTAAATTACGTAATGAACGTAATTCTTTATGGGATAGCTGAGGCCAGATTTCAGGAACATATAATCCTCCATCAATAGCCAGACCTGTAAGAAGGGTATGAGAAAAATTTAAAACGGGGGCTTTCCCTCGAGTAGAAATATAACGCATGATAACCTATTTTATTAAACGAGAAATAACTATTTTATTGATGGAAGTTTAATTTTATAAATAGCCAAAGGCCATTTAATTGTAGATTGATTTTGTTGGTTCATGATTGAATGATGAAAGAATTGATTTACGGGGATATATAGCGTTTTATTTTGTACTACAAATGGATGTGCAGGCCATTGTAAACGTGGATCAGTGATAAGTTTTTTTAATATGCGTTCTGATGAAAAGCGATAAACACTATTTGTTGCAATGTCTGTAAAATAAAGATTCCCGTTATTATCGCAAGTGATGCCACCAGATGATGGGGTTTCGAACCATAATATCATTGCTTCATTTAATTCCGATTCAGAATAGGTCTGATCATTTAGATACATCGTATCGATGCGATATAATGGGCCGCTAATTGCTTGATAATAAACTCTTTTACCATCGGGTGTAATTGCAATTTGATTGACATTAAAAAAAGAATTTTGATCGCTTCTTGGTCGAATAACTTGATGATCAACAATAATAGATTGTCTAGAGTAAAGACTGGATGAGTTATTTAAAACACGTCGTGCTTGTTGCGTATCGAGATCCATGACGATAAGAGAAGGTTCTCCTTTATCGGCAAAATAAGCGTGATGATCATGGATAGCCAAAGCATTAAAAATAGATTTAGGTAAAATTACAGATTGGGGAATAGGATATATTTTTACAATATGATTTGTTTTTGTATCTATTTTAATAATTTTAAGTGCTTTTTTATTAGGGGCAACACCAGCTTTGTCAACCCCATTATCGATGATCCATAAATAACCATCAGATGTTAGGGTCATACCTGTTAAACCAACAAAGGCGTGTTCAGGGTCTGAATGAGAAGAATTATTCCAAGAATTCCACTTTCCACCTGGATAAGGTGTAATAGAATGATTTTCATTGATGATTGCCAAGGATGGACCTGAATCATGATTATAATTTAAAAATTGAACAAAAATTCTTCCCGTTTTATCAATGGCGACATAATTCGGAATATAATGATTAATAGGTGCAACAAGCTGTAATGCATCAGAAGATAATAAAGCTGGTTGGTTTAATTTTTGTTTTGCCATTATTGAATGAAAAGGCGTAATCATAACCGCTAAGGTTAAAGAAAGTATTAAAAAAATAGATTTTGACAAGGTCATGATCAATTTACAATTACCAGTTAATTTTTGTTCATTTATAAGTTAAAATTAGGAAATAAGATAGAGATTAACTTTATTAAACCTCGTTATCTTGTGTATAAGATAGAATAGTTTTTGAAAATATAAAAATTAATAAATAAATTATTAGACTTAATTATTGTATAATTCTTCTTTTTTTGTAAAGCGACAATAGGTTGTAATGAACAGTGATCAATCAATAAAATGTGCAATGGAGTTTATTTTCAATGGTCAATTTAAAGAAGCAGACTCAATTTTAACAAATATCTTGGCTCGGTTTCCTGATCATTCAGATGCTTTATATGGACGAGCCTATATCTTTTTTCTAGCACAAAGATTTGATCTTGCTATTGGATTTGCTGGTAAAGCAATTAAATTACGTGCTAAATCAGAATATTATACGATTTTAGGTAAGGCTTTGTATTGTCAGGGTCATTGGGTGGAAGCTTGTTCTGTTTTCAAAAGTGCGATAACGCTTAATCCATCCAATGATCAGGCATTCAATGCCATAGCTAAAGTTTTAGTGGATTTGAAAGAATATGATCAAGCTGAATTTAATTTTAAAAAAGCTGTAGAATTACAAAAAAATGAATTTGAGTATTGGAATGATTTAATTGATTTTTATTGGGACCAACATCTATATGAGCTCGCTTTAACAATCGCTCAAAAATCGGTTCAGGCTAATCCTGGAGAGAAAGTTTATCTTTTTAAATTAGCGCTTGTCTTACAAACGTTAAATTTATTAGAAGAGGCGATTTTAATTTATAAAAAAATAATTCATATTTTTCCGCAAGAATATGGAATTTTTGCGAATATAGGTGCTATTTTATTTCAGTTAAATCATCTAGATGAAGCTAAAAAATATCTTGAAAAAGCTTTATATTATCAAAAAGACAAGGTTGAAACATGCGTAAATCTTGCTTTGGTTTATATGGCCACAGGTTCTTTATTAAAAGCAAAAGTGATATTACAGGAAAATTATAATAAATTTCCATTAGATTTTCGTATTGGTTTGAATTTGGGAACGGTTTTATTTGAATTAAGAGAACTTGATGAGGCTGAAAATCTATATAATACGCTTATAGAAGATGAAAATTTTATAAATTTATCAGAGGTGGAACAATGCAAATTTTATTATAATTTATCATCAGTTTTATTGGCGAAAGGTGAATTAAAAGCTGGTTGGAAATTTATGGAGGCTCGGCACGTTCTTTTAACTGAATATGTTGATTTTAAAGAAATTCCATTGTGGGATGGAAAAGTCTTTCATGGAAATCTATTGTTGCGTTCTGAACAAGGGTTAGGAGATATTATCCAGTTTATTCGGTATATCCCTTATATAGATGAAAGATTATTTATTTTTTTTGAGGTTCCTAAAGCTATTTATCGATTGATCATTTTGATTATTGAACAAATGGAGCTTGGAAAACGATGCAAAATATTTTGTTTAGGAAACAAAGTTCAAGAATTTGTTCAATTTCAAACTAAACTCATGAGTCTTCCTTATTTATTGAAAATCAATAATATTCCATTGATTCAGCCTATCTTGATTGAAAACGAGAATGATATTCAAGTTTCAAATGATAAGCTTAACGTTGGCATATGTTGGTCTGGAAATTCAAATTATCGTTTTGATCGAATTAGATCTATCCCATATGATTTTTTTTCAGATTTATTAAATATTGAAAAAGTAAAATTTTATTCCTTACAACCTGATTATCCTGAAGGTGTGTTTCTTCGAAAAAATATAATTCCTTTACCCCAAGGAGATTTGTTAGATACAGCATATCTAATACAAAAATTGGATTTAGTTATTACCGTTGATACAGTTATCGCTCATTTGGCAGGAATATTGGGCAAAAAAGTATGGCTTTTAAATCGTTATGGAGGGGATTGGCGTTGGTATGAGGGAAGTAACGATAGACAAGGAAATAATTTATGGTATCCAACAATAACTTTTTTCCAGCAAGAAAAAATTATTGAAAATGAAGCAACTTGGAAACCAGTGATAAATAAAGTCCAAAAAGCTTTGAAAAACTATTATTTTTAAAATTTTTATGATGTCGGAGGTTGATCAATAATGGGTTGGACATAAGCCGTATTATGAATTTCAGGTTGTCTTCCTGTAAAATTTTCTTCAGCTTGATTAAGTTTGACAAGAATTCCATCTCTTATTTTAGATAATCTTGATTTATCTAATATTTTTAAACCAAAAGCATCTTTGACATAAAACACGTCAACCGCTCTTATACCATAAGTTGTAATATGTGCGGAATTAATTTGTAAATTTTGCTCTTTAATTGTTTTTGTCACATCATATAATAACCCAATTCGATCCCGCCCATTAATTTCTATGACGGTAAAACTGTTAGATGCCTGATTATCAATAACAACTCTTGGAGGAACATGAATAGCCCGCATTCTTCTTCCATAAAGGATATGGTGAGTATAATTGAAAATACTTTGTTCGATATCTATTTTACCCTCAAGTGTAGAATGAATTAAATCTGTTATTCTTTTCAAACGATGCGGTTCATCAAAAACATCTTTAGAGGCATTTTGAATCCAGAATGTGTCCAATATCATTCCGTTAGTAAGCGTATGAATACGAGCATCTACAATAGATGCACCAGCAATGGATAGCGCTCCAGCAATTTTTGAGAAAAGACCAGAATGATCTTGCGTATAAATTGTCACTTCTGTTACACCACGATCATGAAGTGGATGGGTATGGACAGTTAGGGAAGATTTATTTTGTATTGCATCAGTTATGAGTTTTGCATGGCGAAGATATGTATCCTGATTGAAAGAAAGCCAATAACTTGCGTAACCAAGCTTAATGAAAAAATCAATGTCTGTCGATTTGAAATGGTTGGTTTGTAACAAATTAATTATTTTAGTCTTGCTGTGATGCACTCGGCTGTCCTGTTCAGCTGTTGCCAAACTTCCCTCCAAAACTTCAGAAATACGGCTATAAAGTTCAATTAAAAGTGTGGCTTTCCACGCGTTCCATACTTTATCATTAACTGCGCGGATATCAGAAACGGTTAATAAAAATAAAAGACGTAAACGTTCGGGGGATTGAATAGTATCTACTAAATCCAAAATTGTTTTTGGGTCATCTATATCACGTTGAAAAGCCGTACTGCTCAATAAAAGATGATGAAGGATCAGCCAAGAAACAGTATCAGATTCATCAGCGGTCATATGTAATCTTGCACAAATATCAACTGCCATTTGTGAGCCAAGATCAGAGTGATCTGAACCTCTTCCTTTACCTGAATCATGGAGTAATGTTGCTAGATACAATGCTCTGCGTGATTGAACTCCCTGGATTAATTTATAAGCGAAATGTAAATCTTCAGAATAATAACCAGCCTCAAGTAAAGCCAATAATTTTACGGCTTCAATACTATGTTGATCCACAGTAAAGACATGATAAGTATCAAATTGCATTTGTCCAACCATGTGCCGCCATTCTGGAATAAATTGTCCCAAGACACCCGTAGTATTTAAAATTTGTAACCAATGAAAATTATATCGCTCATCGGTCAATGATTCAGTGGAGATTGAATTCTCTCGCTCATTTTTATTATGATTTAAAAGTTTATACCTTGCCTTCGAAGAAAGAATTTTAGGTGTATCACATAAAAGGTTTAGAAATATGTGGGAAGCTTCTCTATTTCCACGAAGTAACATGGCATTACGTTCTGCCCGTATCATTTGATGAATTGCCAAAGGATGAATAGAATATTTCTGAGTTTGCGCGATTTTTAGCAAGCGCATCATATAAATAGGGTCAGTTACGAAAGAAGTTTTTAGCGTGGGGTAAAGTTGATTTTCTAATAGGGAAAAACCAGTATGTTCAATAAATTTATTGGTCTGGTAATCTGTTACTTTTAGATGTTTAGCATGCAAATACAAGGCAGCTTCGATCACGAAGGTTAATCGTGTTATTTCTCTGGCTGTTAGAAAATAATGGCGCATAAAGCGTTCAACACCACCTTGTTGTCCATGTCGTGTATAACCCATTCTGCCACCGATAACAGGTTGCATATCAAATGTTAGACGGTCTTCAGCACGTCCTGCAATATAATGAAGTTGAAAACGAACGGTCCATAGAAAATTATGGGCTCTTTTAAGACGTCTTACTTCCTGTTCATTTAAAAGATTTAACGAACCAATATTAGCATTGATAAATATATTATTTGTTTCATTTAATCCAAGTGTAAAACGACATTCCCAATGAATTGTTTGTAAATCTCTTAATCCTCCTAAACCTTCTTTTATATTGGGTTCAACTAAATAAGGTGTTTCTCCAAATTTTTTATAACGATTTTTTTTCTCTTTACGTTTTTCTTTAATAAATTTTATATCATCAACATAAGCATGGTTTTTTTTGAATTGAAAATTGAATTCTTCAAAAAGTTTTTTATCCCCACTGACAAATCGTGCATCAAGTAAAGTTGTAAGAATAGTTATATCTTCATGAGCCGTTGACAGGCATTCGGAAATTGAACGGGTTGCATGGCCTATTTTTAACCCAAGATCCCATAAAAAATATAAAAATTGTTCAATTGTGCTTAATAATTTATTTGAAGGCCGTTCAGATGTAAGGAAAAGCAAATCAATGTCACTGAAAGGCGCCAAAGCTTTACGACCGTAACCCCCTGTGGCAATCAAGGCTATGGAATGACTGGCTATATCGGAAATTGGTAATGTTTTGTATATAAAATCAAATATGACACTGATCAAGCCGTCAATATAGGTTGCGAGTAATGTAGCAGCTTGCAATCCAGGAATTTTCGTAATTTCAAACTCAGTTTGGACTTGTGTTTGAATTCGTCCCAAATGCCTTCTAAAAATTTGAAGTAATTCTTCTCTTGATAAATTATGATTATTATTAATGATTTTTTGAACATAATTACGAAGTAATTCTGTTGCTTTTTCTGGATTTGAAGAGAAATTTAATAAAGATTGCTTCAATTTTGTAACCGGTTTCAAAAAATTTAAGGACAGGTATAAAGTAATAATTAAAAAAAAATTAATATCTATCAATAATTTTTTTCAATTTATATACAATATTTAGTGCATTAATGGGCGTTATTAAATCAGGATTTATTTCTTTAAGAATTGTTTCGATTTCATGAACATGTACATTACCTTGAACTAGATTATCATTTTTGTCTGGTAATGGATGATCATTTTCAATGAGGGATAGGGGTAAATTTATTTGGGATCCATATTTTTGGTTTTCAAGTATATTCAAAATAGATTTTGCCCTTTTTATTGTTGAATGAGGAACTCCAGCCAATTGTGCTACATGGATGCCCCAGCTTTGTTCAGCTGTGCCTGGGACAACTTCATATTGGAAGATAATAGATCCTTTCCATTCTTTAATTTTCATCGTAAAATTTTTGATAAAAGATAAATGCTGAGTTAGTTCTGCTAACTCATGATAATGTGTTGCAAAGATTGTACGACATTGAATAGTATTATGCAATGTTTCTAAAATTGCCCATGCAATGGCCAGACCATCGAGGGTGGAAGTTCCTCGACCAATTTCATCAATTACGACCAATGAACGGGGGCCTGCTTGATTTAAAATAGCTGCTGCTTCCGTCATTTCTACCATAAATGTAGATTTTCCGTGTGCCAGATCATCAGAGGCACCAACACGAGAGAATAATTGATCAACAATACCAATTTCAGCACTTGTCGCTGGAATAGGCAACCCACTTTGTGCCAGAATAACGTTTAACGCAACCTGCCTTAAATAGGTTGATTTACCAGCCATATTGGGGCCAGTTAACAACATTATTCTATTGTTGTTCGTGAGGTTGCTTGAATTGGGTATGAATTTTTTAGTTGGATTCAACGCTGCTTCAACAACTGGATGTCGAGCATTTTTAAGTTTGAATGTAGTATCATCAGTTAAAACAGGGATACACCAATTTTGCGATGAATAAAGCGTTGCACAAGCCTGTAATACATCGATGACAGCAAGAGCATTGGCAAGAATAGGTAAATCTCTATCATCAAGAGTTTTTTGAATAAGCTGATCAAATAGTTTTTTTTCATATTCCTCGGCAATAGAGGAAACTTCAAGAATTTTTTCGTTTAATTCAGTCAACTCATTGGTTGTAAAACGTGCAAGATTGGCAGTTCCCTGACGTAAAATAAGTTCAGGGTGATCTTTCAATTTAGCAGAAGCAGTTCTGCTTAATTCGATAATATAACCCAATTGATTATTATATCGGATTTTAAGGGAATTCATGTTATATTTTTGAATATATTTTTGCTGTAATTTGATAATAATTTGTCTGTTTTGATGGTGAAGTTTACGATAAGAATCAAGTTTTTCATCAAACCCATCTTGAATAATAGATCCTTCATCTAATTTAAGAGGAGGGGTTTCAACTAGTGCTGTGATTAAATGATTTAAAAGATTTTCACAAGCAAGAAGACAAGTTTTTATCTTTTGTATAAATGATGGAATATTAGATATTTTGCTTTCATAATTGGTCAAAATTTGTGCAATTTTTTTTGCAGTTTTTAAACCATCCCGTATTGAACCTAAATCCTTCGGTTGACCTCTCCCAACAGAAATTCGTCCTAAGGCTCTTGCAATATCAGGTGTGTCTTTAAGCGTTTGTCGGATATTTTCCAAATATTGAGTGTTTTTATAAAGATAAATCCAACCTTTCTGTCGAGACTCTATTTTGTCAATTTGCGTTAAGGGTGAGGAAATCCAGTTTGCTAACATCCTTGATCCAGAAGCGATAATCGTACGGTTTACGCTGGAAAAAAGTGTAAACTGATTTTTCCCTGTATTATTTTCTAAAATTTCTAGACTAGTTCTTGTTGCAGGATCTATTGCTAAAATCGTTTCATATTGTTGAGACTGAGGTCGCGATAAATGCGGTATTTTACCATTTTGTGTTTGTTTAATATATTCAATAAGTTCATATCCAGCTAGGATTTCTTCAGGTTTAAAATTACTAAGTGCTGTCAATGAATTGATATTGAATAATTGGGTTAATTTTTTTTCTGCTTTTTTAAAACTGGATATATTTTTTAATGTCGTTTGGCGATCTTCATGAGGGTGAAGGTAAAATTGTTCAGGAACCAGAATTTCAGATGGATTTATGCGTGCTAGAAAATCGTTAAGCTGGGTTGATTTTAAATAACTTGTTTCAAAAATTCCTGTTGAAATATCAATCCATGCAACACCTAATCCAGAAGTTTTTTGTGTAATTTCTGGTATAATACAAAGAATGTAATTTGATTCTGAAGCATTTAATAATTCATCTTCTGTTAACGTTCCTGGTGTTATCAGACGAATAATTGCACGTGAAAGAGGGCCTTTTTGATTTTTTGCCCTTGTTTTTGGGTTTTCGATTTGTTCAGCAATTGCAACTTTAAATCCTTTTTTAATTAATCGTGACAAATAAGTTGCTGCAGTATTAACAGGTACGCCGCACATTGGTATGGGTTTACCATTATGTGTACCCCGAGAGGTGAGGGAAATATCAAGTGCATTTGCAGCAGCCTCGGCATCATTAAAAAATAATTCGAAAAAATCACCCATTCTAAAAAATAGAAGAGCTTCGGGTTGTTCTTTTTTTAGGGTAAACCATTGTGCCATTACTGGCGTAGCACCTTTAGCAGAAGGTAAAGTCATAAAAGCCTATTGATTAAAGTGTTTGTTGTTTATTGCTTTAAAAATTTTTGTTTAATTTGAATGAAAAATTTATAAATATTAATAATGTTTAACAAATGTAAGATACCTCCATAAATTATTCCACCGAAACAGACAAGAATAGATAAATCTATTATACGTTTTAAAATAGAATAATAAACGGCATTTTGAAAAAACATCCATTGTAAGATAATGATACCTAAGCTCATAATTAAAGAGGCTAAAATAACAAGCATAATTCGTTTAATGAAAGAGAAAGGTAGATAAAAGGATTTTTTTCTCCATAGTATTAGTGCAAGAAATCCTACATTAACAATTGCGGCAAGACTACTTGCCAAAGGTGGTCCCATGTGTGCTAAAGGATACATAAATAAAAGATTTAAAATAAAATTAAGTAAAAGAGTAAATAAACCAATTTTTACAGGTGTAGATGTGTCACCACGAGCAAAAAAAGCAGGAGATAAAACCTTAATTAAAATAAAAGCAGGAAGTCCAATGGCATAGGTTCTTAAAGATTGGGCTGATTTATAAACAGCCTCCAAATTAAACGCTCCATGTCCAAATAATGTTGAAATGATTAAGGGTGCTAAAGTAAATAAACAAAAAGTGGCTGGAATAGTTAAGGCCAAACAAAAATCAAGAGTTTGGTTTTGAATGGCTATAACAGATTTTTTATTTCCTGCACTTATTTCTTTTGTTAATAAAGGTAATAATGTCGTTCCTGCTGCAGCTCCTAATACACCTAATGGAAATTGATTTACGCGGTCAGCAAAATACATAACCGAGACACTTCCTGTTGGAAGTAAAGTTGCGATGATTGTATCAACGGTAAGATTGATTTGCGTAATACCGCTTCCAATAATACCTGGTGCTATTTTTTTAAAAAGTTCACGAATATTTTCGCTTAAACGAGGTTGATGAAATGTTATACAAACACCAGTTTTTTTGGCGGCATACCATAAAATTCCAAATTGGAATATACCTGAAATGGTGACACCCCATGCAGCAGCCCATGCAGCATTAGGCATAAAAGGTGTTAAAAAAAGCAATGCACAGATACCTATTATATTAAAACTGACATATGCCGCCGCCGCAATATTAAAATGATGTAAGCTGTTTAAAACACCAGAAAGTAAAGCTGCACCACAAATTAAAATCATGTAAGGAAAGGTAATGCGGCTAAGAATAATTGCTTCGTAATAACGAGTTTTATCACTTGTAAAACCAGGTGCTATGATGTGAAGCAGTTGGGGCATAAAAATTTCACCTAAAATCGTGAGAACAAATAAAATTACAATTAAAATACTAAAGGATTCGTTTGCGAACTTTTTGGCTTCGTTAATATTTTTCTGGTTAAGAGTTAGAGTAAATAAAGGTACAAATGCTGCATTAAAAGCACCTTCTCCAAACAAACGGCGAAACATATTGGGTAGTCTAAAAGCAACTTGATAAGCGTCTTGTAAAGATCCTGCACCTAGATACGCTGCTAATAATTGATCTCGAACTAACCCTAATAAACGGCTTAACATGGTCCAACAGCCAACCGTTAAAATATTTCTAAACATTTGTACCTTTTCAGGAATATTTAAATTAAATAAATGTCATTATTTGATAACCGATTTAATAATAAATTTAAATTCAATTACATATCATAAGCGACACGTTCTATAGCATTAACAAAACGCTTTGAAGATGGTCGTGTTAAACAAGAATACCATGAAGATAATTGTCCATGACGGCTAATAATATATTTATAAAAATTCCATTTTGGTTTAGCCATTATTCCGCCAGCTTTCCCAAGCCATTGAAAAAGGGGGATGGCTTTTTTCCCTTTTACATGGCTTTTTCGGGCCAAAAAAAAGTTAATATGATAATGCTTAAGACAAAAATTTTTGATTTCTTCATTTTCATTAAATTCTTGATTACCAAAATCACCAGAGGGAACAGCGATAATATTAAGATTCCAACTTCGAAAATATAGCCATAAATCTTGTAAATCCTCATATTGAGGTGTAAATTTACATTTTGATGCAGTATTAACAATTAATAAAGGTTTACCTTGAAAATCGCGAAGATTGATTGTTTCGCCTTTAATAGAAGGTAAGGATAAATCGTAAATAGATGAAGTCATTATATATATTTTAAATTTAATTTGTTAGTAAAATTTTAATTTCGATTCATTATATAAAAAATTATAAAAAATATAAATCTTTATTTATTCAATAGGAATAGGACGGGACATTAATTGTTCTTTTGCTTGTTGTATACTAATATGATGCGACAATAAATTTGCAACTATTTTAATAATTGGCGTATCGATTTCATGCTGTTTCGCTCTTTCTAGAAGGGCAGGAGTGGTCGTTACACCTTCTATAACAGTAGTTTTTTCTTTAAGAATATCGTCTAGCTTTCTTCCTTTCCCAAGCTCTAGACCCAAAGAATAATTTCTGGATTCTTGTCCTGTGCAAGTTAAGATCATATCTCCCAATCCTGCCAATCCTGATAAGGTTTTAGAAGACCCGCCCAATCCATTGCTTAATCGTGAAAGTTCGGTTATTCCTCTTGTAATTAACGATGCACGCGCATTTTCACCTAGTCCAGCCCCGATTGTAGCACCTGCTGCAATAGCAAATATATTTTTAGCAGCTCCACCAATTTGAACACCAATAGGATCTTCATTGATATAAAAACGAAAGTTTGATGTTGAAATTTGATTAGAGATATTTTGTGCTAATTCAACTTTATTAGAGGCGATAACACTTGCTGTTGGTAAGTTTGCAGCAACTTCAGAAGCAAAATTTGGACCTGATAAAATTGCTAAAGGGTGTTTTGGATAGAACTCTTGAATAATCTCTAAAGGAAATTTCAGAGTTTTCTGTTCAACTCCTTTGCAACATGCAATAATTGGACAATTGATTGAAAGGTTGGGTAAAATTGAACGAATATATTGCAGAGGGACAGCGAGGAAAAGTAAATCGGCATTTTGGGGAAATTGATTACTAACAAATACGTTTTTGGGCAAGGAAAAATTTTGTAATCGCGGCAAAGTATTTGTAATATGATTAGGAAGATCTTTTCTACTCCATAAATAGACATTTGCGTGGGTACGGGCAAAATGAATCGCCAGGGCAATTCCCCATGCTCCAGCACCTATAACGGCAATAGTTTTTTTCATATTTTAAAATCCAGAATTTATAATAAATTAATTTTTTAAACGATCATACATGTCAGATAATGGCCAACGAGGGCGTGGCATTAAATGAATATCATCTGGTATGAAATCATTTTGAAGGGTTTTTTGTAAAATTTCGATAGCAGCCCATCCAATCATAACTGCGTTATCTGTACAATATTGAATTGGGGGTGAAATAAAATTCATATTATATTGATTGGCTAATTTGTTTAAATGATTTTTCAAATATTGGTTGGCGGCAACGCCACCAGCAGCAGCGAGATATTTTGTATCAGGAACCATTTGAATGGCATTTTCCAATCGATTGGTAATAGTATCAGTAATAGCTTTTTGAAAGCTTGCTGCAATATCAGCGGCAAAAGAATGTGGTAAACTTGATAAATGTTGATACGGTCCGAGCAAATTAGCTACTGCTGTTTTAAGTCCAGAAAAAGAAAAATCACAACCATTTCGGCCATAAAGTGGATGAGGTAATTGAAAGGCATTTTCATTTCCTTCTTTGGCAAGTTTTTCAAGCGCTGGTCCACCAGGCCAAGGAAGTCCAAGCATTTTTGCTACTTTATCAAAGGCTTCTCCTGCGGCATCATCAATAGTACCACCCAATTTTTTATAGAATCCAATGTTTTTAACATGAATACACTGGCAATGACCGCCAGATGTCAATAAAAGTAAATAAGGAAAAGGGATAATCTTATTGGTAATATGGGGTAAACGAACCGTTAAGGCATGAGCTTCTATATGATTAATACCAATAAAGGGTTTGTTTTTTGCAAGGGCCAAACCTTTGGCGAAGCTACTTCCTACAATGATGCCACCAATGAGGCCTGGTCCACATGTAGCTGCAATAGCATCAATTTGATTCCAAGAAATTTTTGACTTTTCAAATAAATTATTAATTAAGGGGGGAAGATGAGCCATATGTGCTCTAGCTGCAATTTCAGGAACGACACCACCAAAGCGTATATGTTCTTTTTGAGAATAAATTTCTTCTCCAAGAATTTTTCCATCTGATTGAATGATTGTACAGGCAGTATCATCACAAGAAGATTCTATTGCAAGTATTGTAAAGCAATTATTTGTTTTTATACGCGTTTGGTGTAAGGATATCATAATCAATATTTTTTTAGAGAGAATAAGAGAATATATAAGTATAAATATAGATATAGATATAGATAAAGTATATTTTTATGGATATCAAAAAAATAATGCATATAGCTTCCAATCCTCATTTACAAGAAGTTGCTGCCAAAGCAGCGGCATTACAACAGGTTAATTATATGAAATCATATGGTAAAAGGGGATTGCCATTACGGGTTGGGACAAGAGGATCTCCTTTAGCATTGGTTCAGACTCGGAATTTTCTTACTATATTGACTCAATTTTGTCCTTTATTACGACAGATCGGGGCTTTTCAAGAATTTCAAATTCATACATCCGGGGATTGTATTCAAGATCGTCGTTTGGCTGAAATTGGTGGCAAAGGTTTGTTTGCTAAGGAAATTCATGAACAATTATTAGAGGGTAACATTGATTTTGCGGTACATAGTCTTAAGGATTTGGAGACAGATCTTCCTAAAGGACTAGTTTTGGCATGTACGTTAAAACGTCAAGATGCCCGTGATGCGTTAATTGTCAGATATGGAGAACAAAATATTGATCCAAAACATCCATATGATGTTATACCTAAAGGTGCTTTGATCGGTTCGTCTTCAGTTCGTCGTCAGGCTCAACTTTTACACTATAGACCGGATCTAAAATTTGGTTTATTAAGGGGAAATATACAAACGCGTCTTGATAAAATTACAGCAAAACAATTTGATGCTACATTTTTAGCGGCAGCTGGGTTACAGCGTCTTGGAATGGAAAATCGTATTAGTGTTTTAATTGATCCATCTATTATGGTTCCTGCTGCGGGACAGGGGATAGTTGGAATTACCGTTCGTGAAAAAGATACAGAATTATTGGAAATGCTTTCTGCAATCGAAAACAAGGAAGCAAAAGCTGTTTCAATGGCAGAACGTGCATTACTTGCAGAATTAGATGGGTCTTGTCGTACTCCAATTGGCGGTTTCGCAAGAATTGTATCTTTTCCGAGACAAGATGATCGTTTACATCTAACAGGATTGGTTGCAAGGGAGGATGGTTCTTATTTGATTAAAAAAGATATTATCGGATCTTTGGAGGAAGCTGAATTAATTGGTCATGAATTAGGAAAAGAATTACGCAAGGAAAGTCCAAATGATATATTTGAGTCATAAGATTGGTTAATCAAAATTATATTGTGGTAACTCGTCCTGAACCTGGTTTAAGCGAGACCGTTAAAAAGATTCAAGATCTGGGATGGAATGTTTTTCCGCTTCCATTAATGAATATACGTTGCTTAAATTTCGAACTAAATTTTATAGAATCAATTCAGGCTATTATTTTTACAAGTCGACAAGCTGTAAATTACACGTATTCTTTATTTGCAAAGCAAAATGTTCATTATGAATTAATCCCAGTATTTACAGTTGGTGATAGTACTGCAAGAGATGCTTTGTCCCTAGGATTTAAAATTGTTGAAAGCGCGCATAAGAATGCGGATGCTTTAAATTATTTAATACGAAAAAAACTAACAATATCGAAAGGTTCACTTTTTTTCCCAGTTGGAAAAAGACAAGGATGTCAATTGACAAATTCTTTAGAAAAGGTAGGTTTTCATGTTTTACGGAAAGAAGTTTATGAAGTAAATTCTATAGATTGTCTTTCTTCCCAATTTAAAAAAGAATTAAAAAGGAAACAGATTCATACAATTTTGTTTTTTTCTTCTGAAACGGGTCGATTTTTTATTAATCTTATGCCAAAATCTCTTGGAGATTTATTAAAAAATGTTCATGCTATTGGGATAAGCGCAAAAGTTAAGAGTATATTAGAATACTATCAATGGAAATCTATTGAAATTGCGGATATCCCTTGTATGGAAGCCATGCTCTCTCTTTTAAAGAAAGAGCAGCTTTAGATAAATTAGGCGTGACCTACTTCGTTATTTGTAGGTGCATTTTGCTGTTGTTTACTTTGCCATAAGGACACAAAATCAATGGGTTGTAAAACAACAGGAGGGAACCCGCCATCTCGTGTGACGTCACAAATTATATTACGTGCATATGGGAAAATCAAACGTGGAACCTCAACAAGTAAAATAGGTTCAATTAATTCTTCTGGAGGATTTTGGAGAGTAACAACTGCACAATAGATCAATTCGGTAATAAAGACTGTCCGGTTTGATTTTTCTTCTTGATTTTTTTGTAGAGGTTCCACTGCATCAACTTTAATTTTAAGGCTTACTTCATAAGCACCCTCATCATTTAATCGATTTGCATTGGTATCTATGGCTACAGATATTTGAGGTGGTTCTTGCAAGGTGGCAAAAATAGAGGCACCATGAGGAACTTCAAATGATAAATCTTTTGTAAATTGTATATTTAAAGTCAGTGGTAAAGAGGGCGGAACATCATAATGACGGTCATTAGAAGGTGTTTTTGTGGATTCAGTCATCTTTTTCTCAATATTAGTAAAATGATTTTCTTTTAACAAAATTAATTTTTTATAACATAAATTTTATCTTTAAATAAAATGAATTATACTTAATAAATTTCTTCATTTCAAAACAAGACATGATTTGCAAAATAAGAATAAACTGTGGAATAAATAGTTTTCAGTGGTTTAAATAAAAGAAAAAGATTATATTTATTAAATTAAAAAAGGTTAATGAGTAGGAAAATGAATTTTTCTGTAGGGGATATTCCCGTAGATATTATTATATATGCTTTAGTTGCTGTATTTTTGATTTTACGTTTACGTAGCGTATTAGGAAAAAAAACCGGTTTTGAAAAAAATGGGACCATACCATTGCCTGTTAAAGCGTCAAATTTTTTAGTAAATAATAAAAATAACAAAAATAAACCACAGCAACCCGTTGTATCACCGGCTCAAAAAGTTAGTGTGAATATACCAGCTCCTAATACTGAGCTGGGTCAAAAATTACAGGAAATTTGTGTCATTGATTCCACTTTTGTTCCACAAAAATTTATTGTTGGAACGGAAATTGTTTTTCGTAAGGTTTTAACCGCTTTTGTTAATGCAGATTTTATTGACTTGCAGAAAATGCTGATTCCAGAGGTTTATGCGTCTTTTGAAAAAGCGATTAAATCACGTCAAAATCAACATGAAACGCAAAAAATTGACATTAAAACCATTCATTCAATCTCAATCAATGATGTTCAATTGATATCTGATATGGGGATTCAAAAAGCGCAAATTGAGGTTAAAATTATATCGGATCAAATAAATTGTCTTTTTGATAAAAATAATGAACCTGTTGTTGGTACTGAATCTATAACGGAATTTATTGATTTTTGGTTGTTTGAACGTATACTAGGCGTAACAAGTCAGAATATTTCTTGGCGTCTTAAAGCTGTTCGTTCAGGAAATTGAAGTCTTGCAGGATCTTTATGAAACGAATTGTTTTTTCTCTATTTATTTTTTTTAGTGTTTGTTTAATAGGATGTGTGCGGGAAACTCAAGAAAACTTACCTGAATTTTATCCTGTTTCTTATCAATCCTTGCAAGGTTGGAATCAGGAGAATTATGCACAACTTTTAACCCTTTTTCGTCAAAATTGTCAGCAATTTAATCAATTGCCAGCAACAACATATCTCGGTGGTCAAAAAGGATTATATGGTAGCTATATCAGGGATTGGATTCAAATTTGTAATGCAGCAGCTGGTGTTGATATTCATCAATCTTTATATATTAAAAATTTTTTTGAACAATGGTTACAACCTTATCAATATAGCTATCATGTTGAAACAGATAAAATCACAGGATATTATGAACCTGAAATAGAAGGATCTAGGAATAAATCACCTTTATATCAGGTTCCTGTTTATGCACGTCCCCATGATTTGGAAGTTCGTAAAGCGATAAATGGTCAAATTGTATATGGAAGAACAGCTAACAACCAATTTCTACCTTATTATACACGTGCTGAAATTGATCGTGGTGCTTTAAATAACAAGAATCTTGAAATTGTTTGGTTGAAAAATCCTGCTGATTTATTTTTTATGCAAATTCAAGGTTCTGCTCGTATTATACTTCCAGATAATACAATCATGCGCTTAGCTTATGCGGGTAAAAATGGACAACCTTATAAAGCTCTTGGAAAAATCTTGATAGAAAAAGGATTAATGGATCCGCATGATATCAATATTTATTCATTAAGAACATGGCTTTTCAACCATCCTGATCAAGCTTTATCTTTGATGGAAGAAAATGCTAACTATGTATTTTTTAAACCTTTAAATGATCAAGTTCTTGATGAAGGACCTAAAGGAGCTTTTGGTACATCCTTGAATGCAGGTCGTTCCGTTGCCGTAGATAGAAACTGGATACCTTTAGGTAGCCCTTTATGGTTAGAAACAACAATGCCTGTTCCTAATAGTCAAGTGCAAAAACCATGGCAACATATGGTTTTTGCACAAGATATTGGGGGTGATATCCATGGAATGAACCGGTTGGATTTATTTACTGGTTGGGGAAAAATTGCTGAGTGGTATGCTGGTTTAATGAATGAGAAAGGACGTGTTTATTTATTATTACCCCGTCAATCCATTCAACCTCAACATTTGCCGGTGACATTGCCTATACATCAATAAGTTAAGAGAGCTGTCGGTGTCATTGCGTAAAAAAATACATAAAGCAGATTATTTTGGAGATTTACAAAAATCTAGTTTGCGGTCTTATAGTACTAAATTAGGACATCATATAATTATTAGGGGCGATTGTCTATCGATTTTACAAAAAATGAATGATAAATCCGTTGATGTTTTTATCACGTCACCTCCATATAATTTAGGGATTGTTTATAGTTCGTATAAAGATAAAAAAAGTGAAAATGAATATCTGGATTGGTTGGAGGCCATATGTATTGAGATAAAAAGGGTTATGAAAGATGATGCATCTTTTTTTCTTAATATTGCAGGATCATCTTCAAATCCTTGGTTGCCTTTCGAGTTGATCGTACGGTTGAGAAAAAAATTTATACTTCAAAACCATATTGAATGGATAAAATCTATTTCTATTGGAAATGACAGTTATGGACATTTTAAACCTATAGTTAGTCAAAGGTTTTTACACCGAAATCATGAGTATATATTTCATTTGACAAAAACTGGAAATGTGCTCTTAAATCGCTTGAATATTGGTGTTCCTTATAAGGACAAATCAAATATAACAAGAAGGTCTCATCAGGATGATCTTCGATGTCGGGGTGATGTATGGTTTATTCCTTATGATACGGTTAGAAAAAAATCAGAAAAATTTAATCACCCAGGAACTTTTCCATTAGCTCTTCCAGTAATGTGTTTGAAATTACATGGTAAGTCAAAACCTGTAGTAGTTGACCCTTTTATGGGGACTGGTACAACATTATTGGCCACGCATTATGAAAATGGAAAAGGGATAGGTATAGATATAGATAAAAATTATGTTAAGATTGCTAAGGATAGATTAAAAAAAGCAGTATTGACGTAATTAAAAAAGGAATTTGTTACTTAGTCAAACCTTAATAATTACATTATTAAGCAATGAATGAGATTTGCAATTATTTAATCATTATTATTATGGAAATTAGCTTATGAAAAAACTAATTTTGACTTTCTTTGTTATTGCAATTGTTGTCTATGGCGGGGTTATTGCTTATTTAACTCGTTATGATCATGTTACGGCACCTGTGTTGGCGGAAAGTTCACCTTTACAGCATGATATTGTGGCAATGGACGCTTTTAATGTCTTAAGAGAAGCACGTTGTGATTATTGTCATGTTCAAAAAATAGAACTTCCTTTTTACTTTAAACTTCCGATTGCAAATCAATTGATGCAAGATGATCGTGTTAAAGGGTTACAGAATTTTCGTATGGAACCCGTCTTAAATGCGATGAATAAAGGAGAGGCCGTTGATAACGTTTCATTATCGCGTATTGAATTTGTAATGCAACGTAATCTGATGCCGCCTAGTTTATATTTAATAATGCATTGGCATGCACGCCTTTCAGCTGATCAACGGGATAAAGTTATTAAGTGGATTAAACAAGAACGTCGTCATTATTATGCTTCAGCTGGTGTTGCTGATCAATTTGCAGATGAGCCTATTCAACCAGTGCCAGAAACATTAACTATAGAACCAAAAAAGGTGGAATTAGGTGAAAAATTATTTTTTGAAAAACGTTTATCGGGTGATAATAGTTTAACTTGTGCGTCATGTCATGACCTTAAAAAAGGCGGTGTCGATAATTTAGTTACAGCTACAGGAATTAAAGGTCAAAAAGGACCGATTAATGTTCCCACTGTGTATAACTCTATATTTAATCATACGCAATTTTGGGATGGTCGTGCAAATGACCTTATGGCGCAAGCGGCGGGTCCCGTTATGAATCCGCTTGAAATGGGGTCAAAAAATTGGGAAGAAGTGGCTGCCAAATTACGACAAAATCCTTCGTATGAAAAAGATTTTGAAAATGTTTATAATAGTTCGGATATAAATCAAAGAACGATTACAGAAGCGATTGCTGAATATGAAAAAACATTAATTACACCTGACAGTCCTTTTGATATGTATTTAAAGGGAATTAACAGTGCTATAAGTTCACAAGCCAAACATGGATATGAAATTTTTAAAAATATCGGATGTGCAAGTTGTCATAATGGTGTAGGAGTTGGTGGAATCTCTTTTGCAAAAATGGGGTTACAAAGAAATTTCTTTGAAGACCGATTGGATAAGGCTTTGACGAATGCTGATTTTGGACGCTTTAACTTTACACATAACCAAAATGATCGTTTCTTTTTTAAAATTCCTTTATTAAGAAACATAGCTTTAACAGGTCCTTATTTCCATGACGGAAGTGCTAAGACCTTAAAGGAAGCTGTTATTGAAATGGTTAAATATCAAACACCAGATCATAAGATACCTGATCAAGATGTTGATGATATTCTTGCATTTTTAAATAGTTTAACGGGTAAATATCAAGGTCAATCGCTTGATAAAATGAATCATTAATCTATTTATTTAGTGGTTTTTTGAACCTTTCACTTGTAAAATCAAGTGAAAGGTTTTTTATTAATTTTAATAATTATTTGATGAAAGTTAGTCAAATTGACAAAAAAACGACAATTAAGTAAGGAAGATAAAGTAATATGGAATAATTTTACGACTTCTATCCATCATCTTGCCTATAAAAATAAATATTGTCGAGAACAGTCATATATATCTAGTTCTGTTGTTTATGATGAAGCTCAAGGAAAAAAGTTTCAGATCTTAAAAACTAAAATTTCAAATAAATTTAGTTGTAATAAACACTCTTTTTTTATTCAGCATTACAAACTGTTTAAAATGCAGAAGGATATAAATTCCACTAAAAATGATCCATTTTATTTGATTGGTAAAAAAAAAGCTGGATTAGATAAGAATACTTGGAAAAAATTACAAAAGGGCGAGTTAAAAACACAAAAGAGACTAGATTTACATGGTTTTACAGCTCATCATGCTTTTTTGGCTTTGGAAAATTTTTTATTAAATGCCTATCATCAGCAAATAAGATGTATCGAAGTCATTACAGGTGTTGGCAATTTGGCTCAAGGAGAAGGAATTTTAAAAAAAGAGTTACCTCATTGGCTCAACCGACCTTATATAAAATCAATGATTCTTGGAACATCTTATGTATCAGCTACTAATAATGGTGCAGTTAGAATTTTGCTTAAAAGAAAAAGATAGGATATCATTAGTTTTCCCATTGTGGTATTTTTAAAGATAACCATCGTCTTAAAGCCAATGTGGCCGTAATAGATGGTGTTAATTGTGAAAAAATTTTAATACTATTTATATTATTTTGGAAACTCATATTATTTTCTTGCATTATAATATTAAAGTTTGGGACTGTAGCTAGCTTTTCAGTATTTAAACGCCATTTAGTTACTAAAGCAGATGGGGTTAACATAGGTAAGACAAACGCAAAATTCATTCTTGCAGCTAATGCGAGTGTTTGCCATATTTCAAAAAGCGTATTACTCATTCTATAATGAGGTAATTGTGTATAAAGCATGGAGAATACAGGATTATATACAGAATTATCATTCGAAAATGAAAAAAAGACATGAAATTCATCTTTAAGTAATTTGGGAAGTTCTGCTAATCCTTCTGGTGAATCTATTTGTAATAAATCAATAGTTCTGTTTCTTAATGCTTCAATGCCAGTTTTAAAAGTTGTAATACCAATTACTGGTTTTGTTCTAATTTGTAATAGTTCAGTTCCTAATAAGGTCGGAAGTTCTTTTCCTATAAGGGTTGAAACACCGACTTTCATAGATCTATTTTTTAACAGGTCTGGAATGGAATTATGAAATGGTTGGCGTGCAATGACAATAATTGGAGTTAACGTACAAAAAACAGGGATCCATCGTTGGTAATCAAAATGAACGCGGGAATCAGCAGATAAAGCTGCTATAATTGCCGAACCTGATGTGATGAGTGCAAGTCCTCCATCTTGTGTTAATCGTGTATCAAATAAATTAGAAGCTGTTACGCTATCGAAACCTGTTGTAAAATGTAAAAGAAGTGAGCTGTTTTGAATATTTTGTTTATAAATTTCTGCTAAATTAGTTGCAAGTTTACCGAGTCTACTTTCTTTTGTCCCCCCAACAATGAAGGAATAATTATCTTGATTATCTTTTGTTGGATCCATCGTGGATAAAACTTCGTTTCCCTTTACACCTATGGAATAGAGTGTGGTACTAAATCCTGCAATAGATAAAAACTGAAGTATACGACGACGTGGAATCAATAAAGACATAAATTTTTGGTAGCTTTAATAAATAAGTATTCTATATTGGGGAAAGTATTAATAAGTTGTATTTATTTATGATATATATTTTACATAAAATTGTAGCAATATAAAGGCAAAAATAATATTAAAATTAAATAATTTTAGAAATATGTGAGAATTTTTATCGATAAGTAAATGACATGGATCAAAAAAATATACTCCATAATAAACCAATAAATACAGTGCCTTCAAAAGAAAATTTCTTAATAAAATGGATTGAAAAACGATTACCATTTTTTTCTGTTATTCAGAAAGAATATATTAATTTTCCAATGCCTAGAAATTTAAATATATGGTGGACCTTTGGGGCAGTTTTATTTGTTCTCTTTTTACTATTAATTTTATCTGGGATATTTTTAACTCTATATTATACTGCTTCTCCGCAACATGCTTTTCTATCCATTGAAATGATAGAAAGAAGAGTTCCAAGTGGTTGGTTAATTCGTTCATTACATATGGCGGGGGCCAATCTATTTTTGGTTTTTTTATATCTCCATCTATTTAGAGGGTTATATTATGGGTCCTATCAATCACCAAGGGAATTAGTTTGGTGTTCAGGAATGTTTTTAATGATGATGGTTATGATAACAGCTTTTGCAGGATATATATTACCTTGGGGACAAATGTCTTATTGGGCTGCAAATGTCGTCATACAGGCATTATCTTCCATACCTATTATTGGTAGTAGTTTATCAACATGGTTAATGGGTGGTACCAGCCCTAATTCTTTTACATTGCATCGATATTATACATTACATTTTGTAATAGCTTTTTTTATATTTTTTGCCATTGGTTTGCATATTATATGTTTGCATTATGTTAAATCTAATAATCCTGAAGGGGTTGAGCCGAAAAGTGATTGGGAAACCTTACCTTTCTATCCTTATTTTGTGTCAAAAGATGGTGTTATTTTATCGTTTGTTGGATTAATATTGATTTTACTAACATTTTTTGTTCCTGAATTATTAACCAACAGTGAAAATTATATTCCAGCCAATCCGCTTGAAACACCTCAAACAATTGCTCCTGAATGGTATTTTTTACCTTTTTATGGTGTATTACAGATTATACCGTTTAAATTTGGTGGATTGGTTCTATCAGCTGGAACAATTTTTTTATTATTTTTTGTTCCATGGTTAGATCTATCGCCAATTAAATCAGCAAAATATCGACCCTTTTATCGCTGTTCATTGTTTGTTTTGTTGATCGCTTTTATTGTTTTAGGCGTGGTTGGTAAATATCATAATTATAACCTATTTGTATGGTTAGGACGGTTATCTTTACTTTATTATTATATTCATTTTTTAATCATTTTGCCTTTTTCACCTCGATTTGAAATAAAACGTGAATTGCCTCATTCTTTATTGGATATGGGGAAGCAAAATAAATGATAGAAAAGTTAAAATTAGATTTTAGATTTATATTTTTTACATTTTTATTCATCTTAATTTTTTTAATTGTTCAAGCAATCGAGATTACTAAAAGTAAGGCTAGTTCTTCTATTCCTCATTATTATTGGGGATTTACAGGTTTATTTGGATCTTATGACAAAGCTGCCGTTCAAAGAGGTTATGATGTTTATCGTCAGAGCTGTGCTTCATGTCATTCAATTCAAGCAATGCGTTATGCTGATTTGCAACAAATAGGATTAAGTTTAGAACAAATCGATAAAATAGCGAAAAAAGATCGTATCCTAGATGGAAAAAATGCACAGGGGCATGATAATTATCGTCCTGCCACGATAACAGATTTTTTTGTAAAACCCTATATGAATGATGATATGGCTAAAGCTGCTAATAATGGACAATTACCAATAGATTTTTCTCGCTATATGTTAATCAGACAAGATGCTGCGGATTATGGAATGGCGCTATTAATGGGTTATCGTTCTTTTCCAAAGAACTTTCATTTTGATCAAAATGCTACTTATTATAATATTTATGTCCAACATCAACAAATTGGAATGAAGCTTCCGTTAATAAAAGATGCGGTTCATTTAGAAGATGGAACTGTAGCTACAGTTGAACAACAGGCAAGAGATGTTATAACATTTTTAAGTTGGATAGCTCATCCCCATTTGACAGAACGCCATCGTATAGGAATAATGCTTTCTCTTTATATGATTTTTATTATTACTCTTCTTTATTTAGTTAATCGTAAAGTCTGGTCAAATGTTAAAAAGTAGCTATATACAATCCAAGCCTGTAATAGGTGTTATTGGTGGATCTGGATTATATAATATTTCTGGTCTGTCTGATCAGAAATGGGTGAATGTTGAAACACCTTGGGGATTACCATCAGATCAATTGTTAACAGGCGTCCTTGACGGAATTTCATGTGTTTTTCTTCCTCGTCATGGACGGGGTCATATCTATTCTCCTTCTGATATTAACTATCGTGCCAATATTGCCGCAATGAAAAAATTAGGTGTTACAGATCTTATTTCTGTTTCAGCTGTTGGTTCTTTAAAAGAAGAATTATCTCCTGGCACATTTGTCGTTATAGATCAGATAATTGATCGTACGCGTTTAAGAGCAAAAAGTTTTTTTGAAAAAGGATTGGTTGCCCATGTATCGCTGGCTGATCCATTTTGTCCTAAACTGAGTCAA
>CAMPDW010000013.1 GCA_946699565.1 uncultured Commensalibacter sp.
CCGTTAAGGCACTTGAAACCTCAAATTCTTGATTTTCTTGCAATTGTTCGGTTAGCGTTTCAATTAACTTTGGATCATCATCAACCACTAATACAGGATGAATGCCTGTCATTGAATTTTATCCTTCTTTTAAAACAATAATATCCTCAATTTAATATATAAGGATTTACGCTTGAGATTAGTATAATTATATAAATAATTATGTTAAATTTTAATAATTTTTAATTAAAAAATACAATTATTATATAGTTTTTTTGCTCAAAATAAATTTACTTAATTTAAAAATAACATAAAATTACAATAAGTATATATATTTGAGAAAATAAATGAGCATTTTAACCCTTATTTCGATATTATTTTTATTAACAGCAATATGTGGGGCCATTAATATTAAATATTTTAAACTACCTATGACCATAGGAATTATGGTTACCGCTTTTTTATTTTCACTTATTTTATTTATTCTTGATTATTCTTTTTCTTTTTTTTCAGGTTTTTCATATGCCCAATATATTATTTCGCAAATTAATTTTCCGACATTACTTTTAAATGGTGCACTTGCATTTTTACTTTTTGCAGGAAGTTTACAAGTTTCTTTGCACGAATTATGGAAGTCTAAATATAATATTGCTTCTTTAACCATTATAGGAACATTATTATCAATTTTTTTATTGTCTTTCATATTTTGGGTTTTATTTTTAATATTTTCAATACCTATACCATTTTTATGGTGTTTGATTCTAGGCGCAATTATCGCACCTACTGATCCTGTTTCAATAACCAACATGTTCGATCGATTAGGATTATCTAAAAAATTACAAGCAATTTTTGCAGGAGAAAGTTTATTCAATGATGGAATAGCATTAATTGCTTTTACAACTTTTTTATCTATAATAATTCATCAACAAACACCAACAACAGCAAGTTTATTTATTCTTTTTATAAAAGAAATTATTGGAAGCGGATTTCTTGGTATTGTTATCGCTGTGATAATTATTTTTATAATTAAACGTTTATCCAATAATGAAATAACAATTTTATTTTCACTCGCAACGGCATCAGGAACTTTTTCTATTGCAAATGATCTACAAATGTCTGGTCCCATTGCAGTTGTTGCAAGTGGACTTTTAATCGGTAATCATCTTGAAAAACAACCCTCCAAACAAAGTAATTCGGTCACTTATTGCTGGCGTATAATTGATGAAATTCTTAATACCCTTTTGTTTTTAATGATAGGGCTGCAAATTATCATCATTCCTTTTAATTATAAGATTTTATTAATTACATTCTTAGCTTTTCCATTTTTAGCTATTACACGATTTATTGCACTTAGTTTAAGCGGATTTGTTCTATTATATCACGATTCTAATCCTAAAGGTCTAATATCTATTTTGACATGGGGAGGTTTAAGAGGGGGTATTTCATTAGCTATTGCCCTTTCACTTCCCAATATTTATCCTAAAAATGAAATTCTACTTATTTGTTATGGCTGTGTAATTCTTACTATTTTAATTCAAGGACTGACAATGCGGTATGTAGTGAATTATTTTTATAAACAATAATTTTATTCTTTTTGCATAATTGCATAATAAAAACCATCCGTATGAAATTGTGCCGGTGTTAACTGAAAACTTGGATGGTATTTAAACTGTTTGGGTAATAAATTTTCTTGCGTATCTGGTACAGCCAAAAAAAAAGAAGAATTTTTTTTCAAAAATTTTCCAATCTGATCTTGATTTTCTTGACGTAAAATAGAGCATGTTGCATAAATTAACCGCCCACCTTTTTTAACCATTTTAGCAGCTGACTCAAGAATATAGAATTGTTTCTCGATTAATTCCCTTAAATCTTGCTCCTTGAAGTGTAAACGTGCATCAGGATTACGTCGCCAAGTTCCAGTACCACTACATGGAGCATCAACTAATACACGATCAAAACTTTCTAAACGACGTTTCAGCCACTTCGCGTCTTCTACAAAAATATGCGTTTCACAATTAAAAATACCCGCCCTTCTTAAACGACTTTGTGCGGCATTTAAACGAGCAGGAAAAACATCAGATGCAATAATATGTCCCTTATTTTTCATCATCATCGCCATAGCTAGAGTTTTACCTCCAGCACCAGCACAGTAATCAAGAATCCGCATAGAAGGCTTAACCCCAGTCATTAATGCAATAAGTTGACTTCCTTCATCCTGAATTTCAACCAATCCATTTTTAAATGCGTTAGTCACCGTTATTGATTGCCTCCCTTGAACTCTTAATCCCCACGGTGATAATATCATATTTTCAGCAATTATATGCTCAGAAGCAAGAATTTCTCTTATTTCATCACGATTTTTATCTTTTAAAGTATTAATCCGTAAATCTAGAGTAGCAGGTTCCAATAAAGTAAAAAGTTCTTTCTCTGTATCTTCCCCATATTGTTCTTTAATTAAAGGATAAATCCAATCCGGCACTTCAAAACGTACAGCATTAGGCATATCTTCTGATATAAATGATTGATTTTCTAATGATTCTAAGTAAAGCAATTCATTATGATTCAATAC
Organism: uncultured Commensalibacter sp.; assembly: GCA_946699565.1. Lineage (GTDB taxonomy): Bacteria > Pseudomonadota > Alphaproteobacteria > Acetobacterales > Acetobacteraceae > Commensalibacter. Next base: position 2,549 of record CAMPDW010000013.1, read on the forward strand.
TAGCGGTGCATATTTATCACCTGTAAAATAACTTTTTACTTCTTTTAATGATTTGCCTGATAAAATTAAATAAGATGCAACCATTATCCGTGGATTGATAGAGCTACCTATTCTTTTTAACCACCACTCTAATTTTCGATAATGCCGTAAAATATCCCATATTATTGTGGAAATATAACGACGATCTCCCCCACCAATATAACGACGTTTTCTAAAAAAACGGTTAGCCGTAGAATCAGCTGGTGTATATTTTTTTTTATGAATATCCAAAAACAGTTCGATAACTGCCGATATTTGTGCAGAAGGAGTCATACGTATTTAACTTAATTTTAAAAAAATAATAAAATGAATATTAATTATGATGATAATTAGGTGCTTCACGAGTAATTAAAACATCATGAACATGACTTTCTCTTAATCCTGCACCTGTAATTTTACGGAATTGAACATTCTTTTTCACCTCAGCAATCGTTGTATTACCAGTATATCCCATACCAGCTTTCAAGCCACCAACCATCTGATGAATTACTCCTTCAGCCGCGCCTTTATAAGGAACCTGACCTTCAATACCTTCTGGCACTAATTTATGATTTTCTTTAATATCTTGTTGAAAATAACGATCAGCTGATCCACGAGCCATAGCCCCTAAACTACCCATTCCCCGATAAGATTTATAAGACCGGCCCTGATATAAAAAAACCTCGCCTGGTGCTTCATCAGTTCCAGCAAGTAAAGATCCAATCATGACAACGTCAGCACCTGCCCCTATTGCTTTTACAATATCCCCGGATGTGCGGATACCACCATCTGCAATCAATGGAACAGCTTTATTATGACAAATTTCTGCAACTTCCATAATTGCTGAAAATTGAGGAACCCCAACACCTGCCACAACCCGTGTGGTACATATTGAACCAGGACCAATGCCAACTTTAACGCCATCCACACCAACGTCAATTAATGCCTGTGCACCTTCAGGTGTGGCAATATTTCCAGCAATGATTTGTATATCCATATAATTCTTTTTAAGTCGTTCAATGGAGTCTAATACTCCTTGAGAATGACCATGGGCTGTATCTACAACCAGAACATCAACCCCCGCTTCAATTAAAGTTACGGCACGTTTATAACCATCTTCACCAACTCCAGTTGCTGCTGCACACCGCAGACGACCATATTGATCTTTATTTGCCAAAGGATAGACAACTGATTTTTCCATATCTTTAACGGTCATCATTCCAACACAACAATTATTTTCATCGACAACCAATAATTTTTCAATACGATTTTTATGAAGTATTTTTTTTGCTTCTTCAGGACTGACACCCTCTTTTACCGTTATCAAATTATTTTTTGTCATTAGTTCCGCTACAGGTTGATTAGCATTGGTAGCAAATCTTACATCACGATGGGTAACAATACCAACCAAACGATTAGTTTGCTTTTCAATTACAGGTAAACCACTAATATTATGATTTTTCATCGTTGCAATAACTTCTTCTAATCTTTGATCTGGATAAGCAGTTACAGGATCAACAACCATTCCTGATTCAAAGCGTTTGACCTGCTTTACTTGATTAGCCTGTTCTTGAATGGAAAGATTTTTATGAATAACCCCAATCCCGCCATTTTGTGCCATTGCAATAGCCATTGCATATTCTGTTACAGTATCCATTGCAGAAGAAATTAATGGGATATTTAAGCAGATAGATCGCGTCAAATTGGTTTTTACATCAGCCTGACTCGGTAATACATTTGATTTTGCAGGAATTATCAAAACATCATCAAAAGCAAGTGCTTCTTTGATCTGTTTCATTGTAAAAGAAGAATGTGCCATGCTGGTACCCTTTATAAAGAATCACAAATAAAAAGAAAAAAGGGATAACCGATAAATCGGGTTCCAATTATTGGCAATCCTTCATACCTAAAAACTTCAATTTAGACAAGAGAAAAATAAATAATATTTAAAGTAATAATTTCTATAAATAAAAATTTATACTTTAAATATTATTTATTTTTCTTTTTGATTCCTCTTAAAGCCAGTTGCGACAACATATAATTCTCGTGATTCTTTACGACTGGCTGGTGGTTTTGCATGCTTAACAATTTTAAATGATTGCTTAAGTTTATCCAGCATTGTTTTTTCACTACCACCTTGAAAAACTTTTGCAATAAAAACACCATCCTCATTAAGAATATTAATTGCGAAATCTAAAGCCTGCTCTGTTAAATTAATAATTCTTATATGATCCGTTGCTGCATGACCTGTAGTATTTGGGGCCATATCAGACATAACTAAATCTGCTTTCCCTCCTAATTTATTTAATAATAAATTAAGATTTTGCGAATCCGTAAAATCTCCATGAATAATATCCGCACCTTTTACAGGTTCAACCGGTAATAAATCCATTCCAATAACTTTTGCTGCTTTATGATAGATCGCAACTTGAGACCACCCTCCTGGAGCAGCCCCAAGATCCACGACTTTTATTCCTGGTTTTAAAAAATAAAATTTATTATTAAGTTCTATAAGTTTAAAGGCAGCACGAGAACGCCATCCTTGTTGTTGAGCGGCTTTAACGTAAGGATCATTTAACTGACGCGTCAACCATCTTTGCTGGGATATAGAACGACCTTTCGTTTTTTTTAAATTAACTGTTAAACCTGTGTCAAAACGTAATTTTTTCTTTTTTCGCAAAGTTGAATTTGCATTTTCTTTATTCATGGCTTCTGTTTGTTTAAGCAATTTTTACCAAAAATTTAATTTATGATAAATTTAATTGATATTGTTTTTTGTAGGAATTTCTTACTTTATTATACATCATTTTGGCGATAATACCATCCCGAATTCCCCGATCAGCAACAACAATATCTTGAACTGGCCACAAAGTATGAATAGCATCAAAAATTGCACAACCTGGTAGTAAATAATGAATTCTTTTTTTATATTTTTCAGAAAGTATTTCTGTTTCTTGAAATTTCTGAATAAGCAACGATTTTATTATTTCTTTTAATTGAATTGTTTGTAAAGACAATCCATCAATTGCTGCTCTATTATACTTATTTTGATTTAATAAAATACTTGCTAAAGTTGTAATAGTTCCACTTACACCAATAAATTGAACTTGTTCTCTTATAATTTCAGCCTGAATTTTATGTATAGCTTCAAATTCCAAAACTTTAGCAAGAACGAATTCAAACATTTGATAATAATTTTGTAATGATGATACTGTAAATTGTTCCCTTAATGTAAGAATACCGACAGGTATACTATAACATCCAATTAAAATATATCTACGACGTGTAAAATCAATTTTAACCCATGCAATTTCAGTAGAACCACCTCCAATATCAAATAGCAAAGCTTTAGTTTTGTTTCTTTTTAAAACATTTGTATATAAAAAAGAATTACAACCTGCTAATGCTAATTCAACTTCTTCACGTGGTGAAATAACTTTAATATTCAAACCTGTTTCAGATAAGACTTGATCCAAAAAAAAAGTTGCATTCGAAGCGCGACGGCATGCTTCTGTAGCTACTGCATAAAAAGCAGAAAATTTCTTACCTTCAATTTTTGAAGCACATTGCCGTAATGCGATCATTGTACGTTCCATAGCAGCTTGACTAAGTTGACCAGTTTTATATAAGCCTTCTCCCAACCTTACCACACGATTATAATGATCAACAATTCGCAACCTACCGCGTTCCGAAGATACAATCAGTAGTCGGCAATTGTTTGTTCCAAGATCCAACGCCGCAAACATTTTACGCCCTAAACAACTTATCCAGTCAAAATCAGTATCCTATTTTCAAAATAACTTCATAATATTAACATATTTTAAAATTAAAAATGAATTTTTTTTAGTAAAATAACGATAATATTTTGTAACTAATTTATTATATAATCTTCTTGTTTTATAGTTTTCATCATGATATAAACAGCACGTTTTATATTATTGGGAGATAGTTTAGCGGTAGAACTACCGGCTCTGACCCGGTCAACTCTGGTTCGAATCCAGGTCTCCCAGCCAAAATTTTCTTTATATTCTACAAGATTTAAAATTCATGTTGTGGAAAACAATTCCTTTGAAATCAAATTGTTCGATCGAAATTTTAGATAAAAAGGTTTTTTTTCATTCAGATATTAATAAAAAAATTGAATATATTTGGAATTTAAAAAAAAGAGAAAACCCAAATTTATTTAATGGTCGCGTTTTTACAGTAACAAATCTATCAGACATAAAAATTACAGGTTTTTGGACAGAATATAAATTTATTGTTGCCCAAATGAAAAATCATCAATTTTATCAAGAACTCAATCTTCAACCTTTGGCTATTACAGGTTTAATTCGTTGTCCTGAGGGTTTTATTCTTGGAAAAAGAAACAATCATGCAATTTATATGTCGAATTATTGGCAAACATGCCCAGCTGGAAGTATCGAATCTCGAAATCAAGATAATAATATCAATTTAATTGACCAATTATTTGCTGAACTTCAGGAAGAACTCGGTTTAGATAAAACTTATTTTCAACAACCAATCCTCATAAACGCTACTACCCACCCAGAAACGCATATAATAGATCTTGGGTTTTCGTTAAAAACAAATCTATCTTTTGAAAACATTCGTCACCACTGGATTGACAAAGGCAACACCGAGTATGATGAACTTATTTGTATATCAAACCCTATTACTTTGCCTAATCCAATTATTCCAACAGCAAAAAACTTAATCAAAGAAATATTAAAATGATATTTATTTTAAACTTATAATTATTTTTTAGTTATACCAATTTGTTTAATATCATAAAACTTTAATTTTTTTTGCGCCTCAATTGTTCGTTGCATCATAAATTCAGAACTAGCAAGAAATACAGGATCCCCATCAATATCATTTGCTATAGCACTATAATTTAAATTAATAAATTTCTCCATGATATTTTTATCCCCTTCAAACCAACGAACTTGAGAAAAGGAAACACTATCAAAGCCTATTTCGACATTATATTCATATTTAAGTCGCGTTTGTAAAACATCAAGCTGCAATATACCAACGACGCCTACAATGGGAAATGATCCATCTTGAGGTTTAAAAAGTTGAACAACCCCTTCTTCTGCCAATTCAACCAATGCCTGTTTTAATTTTTTCGCTTTCATCGCATCAGTCAGACGAACTCTTCGTAATATTTCAGGTGCAAAATAGGGTACTCCTGTAAATTGTAAGTCTTCCCCTTCAGTCAATGTATCACCAATACGTAAAGTTCCATGATTGGGAATTCCAACAACATCACCAGCAAAGGCCTCTTCAGCAAGCTGACGATCACGTGCAAAGAAAAATTGAGGCGTATGTAAAGCAAATGTTTTTTCTGTCCTTGTATGTTTTAACTTCATTCCTCGTTTTAAACGTCCAGAACAAATACGTGCAAAAGCAATACGATCGCGATGATTTGGATCCATATTCGCCTGAATTTTAAATATAAGGGCAGTCATTAAAGGTTCATTTGCCTCGACTAAACGTTGATTACTTTCCTGATTCCTTGGACTTGGACCAAATTCAACCAAGGCATCTAAAAGATCATGAATCCCTAATTCTTTGATTGCACTTCCAAAAAAAACAGGAGTTAAAAAACCAGCTTTGAAATCATCAATATTAAATTCAGGTAAAATAGCCTTTACTAACTCAATTTCCTCATATAATGTTACAATTCGGTCATCTATTCTTGGAATTTCTTTCTTGAGATGCAAAGTCTGTTTACGTATATCATAAGTACCTAAGAATTTAACTGCTCTTCCAACAGGCCATGTTAAAGGTGTCGTTTCTAAAACCAATGTTGATGCGATTTCATCCAATAATTCAAAAAGATCTTGAGATTCTCTATCCATTTTGTTGATAAAAGTTACAATTGGTATATCACGCAAACGACAAATTTCGAAAAGCTTCCTTGTCCTTGTTTCAATCCCCTTTGCTGCATCAATAACCATAACGGCGGCATCAACTGCTGTTAATGTTCTATAGGTGTCTTCAGAGAAATCCTCATGACCTGGCGTATCCAACAAATTAAAAATGCAACCACCATATTCAAATGTCATAACCGAAGTTACAACAGAAATACCACGATCTTTTTCAATATTCATCCAGTCCGAACGAGTTCGACGTTGTTCTTTTTTTGCACGAACATTACCAGCCATTTGTATGGCCCCACCTGCACGTAAAATACGTTCAGTCAAAGTTGTTTTACCCGCATCAGGATGGGAAATAATTGCAAAAGTACGACGACGGGAAATTTCTTTATCTAAATTCTGAACTGTATCTACCATTAGAAAGACCTAAAATTAAATCAAAATCATTAAACGCACAAAAGCCGAGCAATTAAATTGCTCGGCACTTTTATAATCAATAAAAATAAAATTAACGAGAATAAAACTCGACAACCAAATTAGGTTCCATCGTTACAGGATATGGAACATCATTTAATTTAGGTGTACGAACAAATGAACCTTTCATCTGACGATAATCAACCTGTAAATATTCCGGAATATCACGTTCTTTGCTTTGAACTGCATCAAGAACAACAGCAAGTTGTTTTGATTTTTCTCTTACTTCAACAACATCATTGTCTTTTAAAGAATAAGAAGGAATGTTGACGCGTTTACCATTAACCAAAATATGACCATGGTTAATGAATTGACGTGCTGCAAATGGAGTGGCTGCAAATTTAAGACGATAAACAATAGCATCCAAACGACGTTCCAACAAATCAATCAAATTTTCAGAAGTATCTCCTTTACGACGAGATGCTTCAGCATAATAACGGCGGAATTGTTTTTCACTGATATTTCCGTAATACCCTTTAAGCTTTTGTTTAGCCATCAACTGAACACTAAAATCAGAAGGCTTTGCACGACGACGTTGACCATGCTGACCTGGACCATATTCACGCTTATTAACCGGAGATTTAGCACGTCCCCATAAATTAACCCCTAAACGACGGTTAATTTTATATTTACTTTGTAAACGCTTACTCATACGTTAATTTCTTTCTTAAGATAAACCATAACATTACATCGAGGTATAGTAATATTATTTTATTATTGTACCAGTAGTTCCTTATTCAGAATAAAGACGGGTCTATATTTAAATAAAAGTAACCTCATTAATCTTTTACTTAAAAATAAACCACTTTTCTAGCAATAGATGCCTGTATAAAAAAAGTTTATTAAATTGTCAAATTATTAAAGCTTAACAATTCAATTATTTTGATTTCTTTCGAATAGACTTAAAAAATTATTCAAATTATTTATTTTTTTCATCAATCTGTTTAATTACAACGTGCTTATTATAACTATTTTTTAACTATTTTTGTTCTTAATTATATAACCGATTTAATTTAGTTATATATTAGTTCGATTATTTAAAACTATAATTTTAATATAAATACTTTAATAAATTTAATTTTTGTAAGTTTATCAAAGTAAAAATATTTATAAATACAATTTATTATTTAGAATAATTTTTATATTTAAATTATATATGTTTATTATTTGAAATAATTTCTATGTCAATTGTTTCATTTAAATTTAAATTTAAATTGATTTGTATTTAACATTTATTAGTTACAATCATCTTAAAATTTATTCAAATAAGATAGTTTTAATCTTAAATAATTAAACTCCATTAACTAAATAATTCAATAGATTAATTTCATAAAAAAAATTAAACTATTCTAACTTAATTTCATTGATAAAGTTATTAAAATTGTTTTTATTATCGGAGACCACATATGGATCAACTCATTGCTCAAAAATGGAAATGGTTTATAGGATTAGGAATTTTATGCTTAATCACTGGGGTATTGTGCTTAATCGATACTGTTTTTGTAACGATTGCCATGGTAATCATTATTGGTATTTTATTGATCATTACAGGTTTGGCACAACTTATTCATGCTTGTTATCTTAAAGATTGGAGCAGTTTTCTTTGGTCTGCCTTATGTGGGATTATTTACCTTATTGGTGGAATTTTATTAATTCGTGAACCCGTTAATGGCTCAGTCATTATAACAATATTCCTTGGTATATGTTTTTGTTTTGGCGGTATTATGCGACTTATAATTGCATTTAACAATAAAAATACCAAAGGATGGGGATTATTGATTTTTAGTGGTGTTCTTGGATTAATTTTAGGGTTTATCCTTTTTGTAAATCCAATCAATGGTTTATGGTTTATTGGATTTATGGTTGGATTTGATCTTATTTTCAATGGTACTGCATGGTTGCAACTTGGCTTCACTCTTAAATCTCAGGTCAAGTAATTTAATTTTTTTCAGGCCCTTTGACTAATTCGGCAACAACTCCATGAAGGGTTCGTAATTCTTGTTCTGTTATTTCACCTCTTTGAAAAAAATGATATAAATTACGAATCATTCCTAGACGTTTTTCTTGATTACGAAGAAAACCGCAATGATCTAATTCTCGAATTAAATGATTCATAAAATTATTTAATTCACCTTTAGTAGCAATATGTGTTTTATTAGTCTGTAACTGACGCATTGGTGTTTCTTCTGTAGTCATCCACCATTCATATGCCATAATCATTACAGCTTGAGATAAATTTAAAGACATAAATCGTGGATCCAATGGATAACGAATCCAATAATCTGTTTGAATAAAATCGTCATTTTCAAGTCCTGTTCGTTCAGGTCCAAACAAAATTCCAACTTTCAAGCCGCGATTAGTCATCTCACGCATTTCACATGCACCACCACGTGCCGTTAATAATGGCTTGATTATTTGCCTTGGTCTAGGGCAAGTTGCAAAAACATGCTGTAAATCTGAAACAGCTTTTTCCAGCGTATCAAAAACCTGTGCATTATCAAGCAACCGATCCGCTCCAGAAGCGACGCGCCACGCATTTAGCTGAGGCCAGCCGTCCCGTGGTGATACCAACCGTAAATGATATAATCCACCATTTGCCATTGCACGTGCAACACTGCCAATATTATCAGCAAGCTGAGGACGAACTAATATAATAACAGGGGTATTACCAATAGGGATCAAATCAACCCCACCATTACTCCCAGTCATAGTTTTCTCCACGTTGTACCTTGTAGACCATCTTCCAATACAATATTTTGAGCTCTCAACTTATCACGAATTTTATCTGCCTTCACAAAATCTCTAGATTTTTTCGCAGCATTTCTTTCTTCTATCAAAGCTCTAATTTCACCTTCATTTTCAATATCTTGAAACCATTCGACTGTTGAAATATTAAATAAACCAAGTTGTTGTCCTGCGTGTTTTAATTCTAATGCTGATTGTTCATCACCCTGTAACGCTTTATCAGCAAGTTGGTGCATTATAACTATTGCTTTAGGAGTGTTTAAATCACTTACCAAAGCTTCCATAAACGCTTCTGGCATCTTTACCTCTACATTCATTTCTTTCTCGAAAGGTAATAAAGCACGATAAAAGCGATCCATAACCTGTTTTGCTTCTCTTAAACCTTCATCAGAAAAATTAAGGATAGAACGGTAATGGGATTGTAATAACAGTAACCGTAATACTTCTGGATGATGATTAGTTAAAAGTTCCCGAATAGTGAAAAAATTACCTAATGATTTGGACATTTTTTCACCATTCACTAATAACATCGCATTATGAACCCAATAATTAGCAAATTTACTTCCTGGAAAACAGCACAAACTTTGAGCGCATTCATTTTCATGATGTGGAAAAATTAAATCATGCCCTCCACCATGAATATCAAAACTTTCTCCTAAATAACGATGCGACATTGCAGAACATTCTATATGCCAACCCGGTCTTCCTCGTCCCCATGGACTTTCCCATCCAGGTTCATCCTCCTTCGAAGGTTTCCATAAAACAAAATCACTAGGGTCTTTTTTATAAGATGCAACCTCAACCCTTGCCCCAGCTAATAATTCCTCGAGATTGCATCCTGATAAACTTCCATAGTCTCTGTAATGATGAACAGAAAAAAGAACATGACCATCTGCCTCATAAGCATAACTATGTCTTATAAGGCTAGTAATCATTTGTTGAATATCATCAATATGTTCAGTAGCTTTCGGTTCAACATCTGGAGGTAAAATGTACATTGATGCCATATCTTTATGAAATTCTTCAATGGTACGGCTAGTCAATGCCTGAATAGGTTCATCATTTGTCTTTGCTCTAGCATTTATTTTATCATCTACATCGGTAATATTACGAACATAGGTAACTTTTGGGTATATTTTTCGCAACAGTCGAACCAAAATATCAGCAGTTAACATTGCACGTAAATTGCCAATATGTAAAAAATCGTATACTGTAGGGCCACAGAAATATAAACGGATATTTAAAGAATCTAATGGTTTAAAAGGTAAAATTTTATGCTGACGACTGTCATATAGGGAAATTAACGGCTTATTCATTGCTTTACCTTGCTCATATCCTGTATTTTATTGTACCCAAACAATAGATATTTTCAAAATCTTAATTCTTTATTAGTCATAAATAAATATAATGCAACTCACTCAACCCACTTTTCTTAAAAAAGAACTTTCTGCTATCCTTTTTATTACTATACCAATTGCCTTTGCCCAATTATGTCAAATGGCGATGGGCGTAACAGATACAATTTTATTAGGACAAGTTGATAAGGAAACTTTAGCAATTGGCGGATTTACAACACAATTATTTTTTACAATCTGTATTGTCTTGCAATCATCATTAAGTTCAGCGGCAATTTTAATTGCTGAATATATTGGTTCAAAAAGAATTTCACAAATTTCCAAAATATATTGGACAACCTATATTTTTGGATTAATTCTTTGTATTCCCTGTTTTTTCTTATTAAAATCAACTAATTTAATTTTAATATGGACAGGTGAAAGTCAAAATATCATTGTTAAATCTAGCCATTTTATGAAAATTCTTTTATGGGGAATGCCCCCTGTCCTTGTTGGAACAGGTTTAATAAGGGTTGTTTTACCTGCTTTTAATGCATCAAAAATCCTATTACAAATCACCCCTTTAACAACAATTATCAATGCGTTATTGAATGCCGCCTTTATTTATGGTTTATGGGGTGCGCCTAAAATGGGTTTATATGGTTCAGCAATTGGAACTACAATTACTTTATGGATTTCAACGATTTTATTTATTGGCGTGATGCATTGCAAAAAAGATCTTAAACAATATCTTTATCCTTTTAAAATTGATCTTTCACTACTTTGGCCCTTGATGCGTCTTGGATTACCTATTTGTATTAGTTCAGCAGCTGAAATGCTTCTTTTTTTAGCAACTTCTTTTAGGGCAGGATTATTTGGAACCGAAGCTCTTGCTGCTCACCAAATTGCCAACAGCTTTGCCACTTTTACCTTTATGATACCTCTTGCAATATCTCAAGCTGCGAATGTTCGAGTAAGTTATTGGATAGGTGCTCAAAAACCAATTTTTGCAAAGAAAACAGGTTTTTTATCGATTGGGTTAGGATCAATCCTGATGGGTCTAATCGGAATTATAATTTTCATTTTCCCACAAACCATTGTCAGTTTATTTATTGACATTCATTCATCCAACAATCAATCAACCATCGAAATTGCCATCATATTATTAAAAATTGTAGCTTTGTTTCAGGTTGTAGATGGTATGCAAGGCGTTGCAATGGGTGCACTACGAGGGTTGAAAGATACATCTATCCCCATGATTTTTGCACTAATAAGCTATTGGGGTATAGGTTATACGCTAAGTGGCTGGTTGGCTTTTCAATTAGATTATAAAGCATCAGGATTATGGGCAGGTATGGCCATTGGACTTGCCGTCATTGCTGTTTTAGCAACAACACGCTTTTATTATATGACGTACCACCCAAGCAGAATAATGCAACGTGCGTTGCATTAAATAACAATACATTCAAAATTTAAAGGATACCGAGATCGATCCATAGTTAAATAATCCACTTCTCTGACCCCTAAATTCCTGAGTTTGCCACGTCTGAGTATATGCAATTTTATAGCCTTTGACTATTATAGTTGCCCCAGCTAGAATTTCCCCAACATTCCATTTTTTAGAAACATGCTGTGCATTTAATTTTGTTGGATCACCTTGTAAACTAGCATTATAAGCAACCGCTTGACCATCCACACCACCAAACAAATACCAATTTACAAAATGAGTTCCAACATAAGCATCGGTCCCATCATTATTGGAACCAATTCTTGAAGGACCAAAATCACTATCCAATCCTTGACCAAAACGGAATAATGAACCTATTTGACCATAAATCTTATAATCTCCCAATGCTCCATTAGCTGCAGGAAGAAAATCAAAATCAACAGAACCAATATGACTAACAAAAAAACGCCAGGTTCTGCCCATTTGAACTTGAAAAACAGGAATATTTTTTAACTGATTATGCCACCCATGATTATTATGATCTCCAATAATAGAATGAAATCCATTTTGTACTTGACGCCCCAATGCTCCCGGTCCTAAAACACCAGCCTGAATACCAAAAACGCTTCTTGTATGATCTGTATCACTAATAAGATTAACAGTAGTTAACAATATTCCAGCATAAGGACGATCATGAAGCAACCTAATCCTAGCTTGCGTATTACTTGGAGTAAAAATAGATTGTTGTAATCCCCAATGGATACGCTGCATCCCTTTTCCCAATAAAAATTTATTTATGTCTGCAATAGGTTTAGGTAATGAATCTGTAGGAGAAGTCCACCCTATTTTTAACCCGTTTGTATAATATTGATCTGAAGTTCCCTTAAGTGTTGATACAACGTCATTTTCCCATTGTAATGTCAAAGTATTATAAGGATCTTGTTTAGATAAAGCATAAATTGAATTAAAATTTACAAAATTTGATAAAACAATTATAAAATATAATATAAATTTTGCATTCAACAATTTATGATTTTTCATTATTATTTTATTTCTGAATTAAATTGCTATATATCATAATTTATTAAGATATAAATCAAGATTTATAAATTACAATAAATTTAGTTTTTTTATTATTTGTATATTTGCAACATATTTATTATTTGTATATTTGCAACATATTTACAATGCTAAGAAAAAACTTGATTAATTATTAATTCAAATTATTCCATAATGCATTTGGAATTTTTTTATCTATAAATTGCTGATGATTTTTCAATTCCTGTTCTGTGGCTTTTACGAAAACAGGTTGATGTTTATGCGTTAATTGATAGATTTTACTTACTTTTTCTTTTGTCTGACTATCAAATCCTAGACCTCTTTGTCGACCACCCGTTAATTGAATATAAACTTCAGATAATAATTTACAATCTAACAAAGCATTATGCATTGTTCGTTCCGATAAATCAATTGAAAAACGTCGACATAAAGCGTCCAAACTATTTGGAGAAAATGGATATTGCACACGGGCCATTTGCAGCGTGTCAACCATTCTTTCAAAGGATATTAGTGGACGATCAATCCGTTTAAGTTCTGAATTCACAAATCTAAAATCAAAAGGTGCATTATGCGCGACAAGAGGATCACCTTTAATAAATTCAAGAAAATCATCGATTATATCCCTGAATTTAGGTTTACCCTGCAAATCTTTAATCGTAAAACCATGTATTTGCGTTGCTTCAACAGAAATATCACGTTCTGGATCAATTAATACGTGATAATATTGATCTGTTGGCAAATCATTGATAAGTTCAATAGCCGCAATTTCTATTATTCGATCCCCATTATCTGGATTTACACCAGTTGTTTCTGTATCAAAAATTATAGATCTTTTGTTCATAATTGATCTTTTTTCATTAAAATAGCTAAGCGTTTAACTTGCAAAAAAGTATAAGCTTTATTTAAACCAGTTTGAATAATTATATCCGCCCAGTGACATTTTAATTTATTTTGTATTTGATGTGAAATTAATATTTCAGCTTGCTCCCATGGAATACGACCTCTTTGAATAATACGTTTTTTTTGAATTGCTTTAGGTGCATTCACAACAAGGATTTTTGTACAGCTTAAATTTATTTTCTTTTCAAATAATAAAGGAATATCCAATATACACCAACGTTTTCCACTTTTTTGTGAATGATGAATAAACTGTTTACGTTCTTGATCTACCAAAGGAAGAATTATATTTTCTATTTTTTTTAAATTGTTTGAATTCTGTGCAATCAATCCTCTTAAATAATGTCGGTCAAGAATATTATGACGTACTGAACCAGGAAAAGCTTCTGCCAAAAGAGGTAATGCCTTACCTTTAGGGGCTTGTAATTGATGAACAATTTGATCTGCATTAAAAACAGGAAATCCTTCTTTAAGTAACAGGGAACATACCATTGTTTTTCCCATTCCCATTCCACCTGTTACGCCAAGGATTTTCATAATGATTTTTAACTTTTTATCGTTTTTGTAACATATTCAATAGTTTCATGATCAATCTCTGGATCAATCCCGAACCATTCACGAAATCCAAAACGAGCTTGATGAAGCAACATTCCTAAACCCTCAATTGTTTTTAAATGATGATTTTGTGCTTCTTTCAATAATGGCGTTAACCGTGGTACATAAACAATATCAGTAACGACAAGGTCAGTTTTTGCTTTCGAAAGATCAAAATTATAACATTCTTTCCCTTCCATCCCTAACGATGTCGTATTTATCAATAAATCATATTGATTTAACAAAAAAAACCAATTTTCCCATTCAAGAATTTCACCAGCACCAAGATCATCAATAAGTTGAACCGCCCTAGATTTCGTACGATTCGTAATGGCAATTTTTGCACCTTTCTGTATAAGTGAAAAAGCGACTGAACGGGCTGCACCTCCAGCGCCAAGAATTAAAGCCTTACAATTTTTAAGATTAATCTTGTAATCTTGAAGAGATTCTATAAAACCTACACCATCCGTAGACATGCCAAATATCTTTCCATTATCCTTAAAAATTAAAGTATTCACAGAACCGGTTTTACGTGCAATCTCATCTATTTCATCACAACATGTATAAGCGATTTCCTTATTTGGTATCGTAACATTACATCCCTTGAACTCAGATGCAACCATTGCTTGAATAACCATTTTAAAATTTTCAGGTTTAACAGACATAGGAATATAGACACCATCAATATTATAGCGTTCCAACCAAAAATTATGCAATAACGGAGAACGAGAATGCACAACTGGCCATCCTAAAACAGCTGCTACTTTTGCTTTGCCAGTAATTATATTCATTGTGCTTCATATTCCTTCAATATTATTGATAATAATCCTGATTATTCTTGTTGCTACATTTCAAACATAATCAAATCCTGACGAATTTTTAGCTCTAAATAAGATAATTCCCTATTTAAAGCATTAACAGGGTAACGAATAATCATTATTTTTAGATAATTTATAAAGTTCATTATTATCTATAGAATAAGGACGATAATGTTCAAGTATTTTCTTAAATATCATTTCCAAAATTTCATAATCTTCTAAAACACTCGCGCCTTTTATCAAAATTTTTGAATGCATATGTTTACGGTGTCCTTTTCCATTCAAATTCCTAAAAGATTTGCGTCCTTTATCATTCAAGAGTAAAGAAGAATTATGATCCATTTATTTATTCATCCTATTATCCTTAAATCTAACCATGTAGATTTTATAATAATTTTAAAGTCTTTAAAAAGTAATGCTTCAATATCTTAGTCAACTCAACGATACACAACGAAAAGCTGTTGAAACAACTGAAGGTCCCGTTCTGGTGCTAGCTGGTGCAGGAACAGGCAAGACACGCGTTTTAACAACACGTTTTGCTCATATTCTACTTTCTGGTAAAGCCTATCCTAATCAAATTCTTGCAGTAACCTTTACTAATAAAGCTTCAAAAGAAATGAGTGAAAGAATTACCCATCTCATACAACAGCCTGTTGATGGGCTATGGTTAGGTAGTTTTCACAAAATATGTGCGCGGATGTTGAGACAAAACGCTAAGCTTGTAAATCTAAATACAAATTTTACCATTCTTGATACAGATGATCAATTACGTCTTATTAAGCAAATTATTCGTAATTATGCAATCGATACAAAGAAAATGCCGCCTCAACTCGTTCTTGGCAACATCCAATTCTGGAAAGATAAAGGATATTCACCAATTAATCTACCTGCAGACGAAACAAATAATTACGACAATCAGATTTTTATAAAAATTTATACTGAATATCAAAAAAGATTACAAGAAATCAATGCATGTGACTTTGGCGATTTAATGTTACATATGTTTAATATATTTCATCAATATCCAAATATATTGCAAAAATACCAGCGTTATTTTACCTATATTATGGTTGATGAATATCAGGATACGAACACCATACAATATTTATGGTTACGATTATTAGCACAAAAGCCGAATCAACTAGCAAATATTTGTTGTGTGGGAGATGATGATCAATCCATTTACTCTTGGCGAGGAGCTGATGTAACGAATATTCTTCGTTTTGAAAAAGATTTTCCTAGCGCTAAAATTATTTGTTTGGAAAATAATTACCGATCAACCTCTACGATTTTAAAAGCTGCCTCTGGTCTTATAGCATTTAATTCACAGCGGTTTGAAAAAACATTACATGCAACCAATTCAGCTTTAAAAGGAGATAAAATTCAAATAATTCCTACCTATGATTCCAATGAAGAGGCAAGAACAATATGCCAAACTATTATTAATCTTCATCAAAAAGGAAAACGTTACGGTGACATGGCTATCTTGATGCGCACGAGTTCACAGACACGCCCATTTGAAGAATGTTTGATAAAACTAGGCATTCCTTATAACATTATCAGTGGTGTGCGTTTTTATGAGCGTGCGGAAATCAGAGATATTATTGCTTATATGCGAATAGTTTCTCAACCCGCTGATGACCTTGCTTTCGAAAGAATAATCAATGTTCCCAAAAGAGGAATAGGAAAAGCTGCCTTACAAAAACTTCATCTTCTTTCCAGAAAATACGCTTTTCCCTTGACTAAAAGTGCTGATTTTGCTTTAAAACAGCAAGATCTTAAAGGTAAAGTTGCATCTGAATTATCTCAACTTATCAATTTATTTGACCATACGCGCTCTTCATTAAAACAAGATGGACATTTAAAAGCTATTGATGATTTAATCCACAAATGCGGATATATTGAGATGTGGCTACAAAACCAGTCTATCGAAGCACAGGGAAAACTTGAAAATATTCAAGAACTTTTCCAGGCCATGTCAGAATTTCCAACATTAGAAGCTTTTTTAGAACATATTTCATTGATCATGGATAATGATGGAATAAGTGGTGATGATAAAGTGAATTTAATGACCATCCATGCAGCTAAAGGGTTAGAATTTGATTGTGTTTTTTTACCTGGCTGGGAAGAAGGCTTGTTTCCGTCCCAAAGAACACTTGATGAAAATGGTTTGAATGGTTTAGAGGAAGAAAGAAGACTGGCATATGTTGGTATAACCCGTGCAAAACATAATCTTTTTATTTCCTATACAGCCAATCGACAAATTTACGGAAATTGGCAATCCGCTGTTCCAAGCCGGTTTATCGAGGAACTACCCAATCAATTCATTAATAATTATACATCGAAAAACAATACTTATCATAAGAATTCTGGTTATTTTGATCATCTGAATATCAAAAACAATTATCCAGTCTTTACAGCTTTTACACAACAAGAAGTTAAATTTATCCCGAAAAAAATTAATAAGCTAGAACCCAAGGCAAAAAACATCGTAGTGGGATCACGTGTTTTTCATCAAAAATTTGGTTATGGCACTGTATTGAAGACAGAACAAAATAAACTTGAAATTGACTTTGAAAAATCTGGTATAAAACACGTTATGGATAGCTTTGTGACTTTATCATCATGACATTACAAACAAAAAGACATACTACTACACTCGAAACTATATCTTTTATTGTTCCTGAAAAACATATTGAAATTTTTGAACATGCTTTATCAACTGTATGCCCTACTGTTGGAATTTTTGAAGAAGATGAAACCAAAAATCTTTGGCGCTTGGAGGGAATCAAAGATACAGGTTATGGGGATAACGAGCTTAATAGTGCGCTCACTTTAGCAAGCAATTTAACTCAATTTTCACCAACCCTTCAAAAACATTCAACTGAAACTGAAGGATGGTTGGCAAAAACATATGAATCTTTTCCCGCTCAAGAAGTAGGTAAACGTTTTATTATTCAAGGTACTCACCTGCATAATATCAGATCTCCATCCCGGATTGTCTTAACGCTAGATGCTGGTATAGCCTTTGGTTCAGGAGAACATGGATCAACACGGGGATGTTTAATCGCGCTGGAAAAAATATCCTACATAAAACCTGATAAGATCCTTGATCTTGGTTGTGGTTCTGGAATTTTAGCAATGGCGGCCGCCGCCTTATTTCATAAAAAAGTACTTGCGATTGATATTGACCCTTGGTCTATTCGAGCAACAAGAGAAAATGCTAAAAGAAATCACTTGAATCACCTCATTCATTGTGAAGTTGGTAATGGCTGGTTATCCACTGCTATTCGTAAAGAGTCTCCTTTTGATTTAGTCTTTGCAAATATTCTTGCCCGTCCACTTTGCAAAATGGCAAAACAACTTTCCAAAAATCTTAATGATGGAGGTATCGTCATATTATCAGGGCTTTTAAAAAGCCAAAGAGCAATGGTTTTATTAGCTCATCAAAAACAAGGATTAAAACTCAAAAACCAAATTATTCAAGACTATTGGGCGACCCTTATTCTCAGTAAGTCAAAAACATCATGATTCAAATTCGTCACGCTTTAATATCTGATCTTAAAACTATTCTTACGATTATCAATCATGAAATTATTTATGGCACTGCTTTTTGGATGACTAAAACCCAAACTCAGGATGAACAATTAGAATGGTTTAAAAACCATAAAAAAGAAAATTTTCCAATTTTTGTAGCTGTTGATGAAAAACAGCAGATATTAGGATTTGCAACTTATAATCATTTTAGAGCTTATGATGGTTTCAAACATACTGTGGAACATTCCATATATCTTATTCCCGAAGCTCAAAATAAAGGTCTGGGTAAACAATTGATGCAACATTTAATTAATTATGCAACACAACATCATATACATGTTATGATTGCCGCAATTACAGCTGATAATCAGGCTTCTATTCGATTGCATGAATGGTTTGGTTTTAAAAATGGCGGTATTTTACCTCAAACTGGACTGAAATTTAATAAATGGCTTGATTTACTTTTCATGTATAAAATTCTAAATTCTAGTGAAAATTCCTGAATTGAATTGATCTATTTAAATGAAATACTCTGAAAAACTTACATTACTTCGTTTATTACTTGTTCAAGAACATCTTGATGGCTATATTCTTCAAAGAAGAGATGAATTTCTTAATGAATATGTTGCTCCTTACGCCGAACGTCTGGCCTGGTTAACAGGATTTACAGGAAGTACAGGTCTGGCCGTTATATTACATCATAAAGCAGCTGTATTTTCAGATGGTCGATATAGTTTACAAATGCAGCAAGAGTTAGATCCTAAATTTTGGGAACATTATCATTTATTTCAACACTCCCCTATTCAGTGGCTTGCTGAACAAAATTCAAACCATATAAAATTGGGTTATGACCCAAAAATCTTTAGTGAAAAAGATTTAGAAATTTTTAAAAATAATTATGTAAATTTATTTCCATGTAAAAATAATTTAATTGATAAAATATGGTCTGATCAACCTACCTATCCTGCTCATCCGATTGTTCCTCATCCAATAAAATATTCTGGATTAACGCATCACAAAAAAATATCAAAATTACAAAAAGAATTAAAAAAGAATAAGATAGAAGCTTATATTTTTTGTGATCCTGCTTCAATTTGCTGGCTTTTAAATATTCGCGGTTCAGATATACCCTATACACCTATTCCGCTTGTATATGCGATTTTATATCAAAATAAAGTAATTTTATATGCTGAACCAAATCAATATTCATCTGAATTAAAAAAATTTCTTGGTTATAAAATTCAATTAAAATCCCGACATGATTTATTAAAAGATTTACATCATTTAATAAATGTAAAAATTGGTTTTGATAAAAGTCAGACACCAATCTGGTTTATTCAACAATTTGCCAATAACAATGTTACACTATATGAACATTGTAATCCCATTCTATATTTGAAAACTTGTAAAAATAATATTGAACAAAATGGTGCTATCAACGCTCATATCCGTGACGGAATTGCAATGTGCCGTTTTTTATATTGGCTTGAAGAACATGGCATTAATAAAAATGAAATAGAAGTAGCGCATCAATTAAATCAATTCAGAATTAATACAGGAAAAGATTTTTATCAAGAAGAAAGTTTTCCTGCCATTTCAGCTGTTGGTAAAAATGGTGCAATTATTCATTATCAAGCAACCCAGAAAAAATGCGCAATATTGAAAGAAAATCAACTTTATCTCATTGACAGTGGTGGGCAATATAAAGACGGCACCACAGATATTACGCGTACTGTCTGGTTAGGCAAGGATTATGCACCTCAATCTTTACAAGAAAAGGCAACTCTAGTTCTAAAAGGTCATATTGCTCTTGCTGCTGCTTTATTTCCAAATGGTACAACAGGAAGCCGTCTTGACGTTCTTGCGCGTTATGCTCTATGGCAACAAGGATTAGATTATGATCATGGTACAGGACATGGCGTTGGCAGTTTCCTCTCCGTTCATGAAGGACCATGTCGCATTTCATCTTCACCCTTCTCCACAGCCCTTGAAGAAGGAATGATTTTGTCCAATGAGCCAGGTTATTATCTACCAAATCATTACGGTATAAGATTAGAAAATTTATTATTAGTTCGTCGATCATCTTTTAAAAACTTTTTAAAATTTCAACCTTTAACGTTGGTTCCTTTTGATTGGAAAATCATTAAGACTGATTTGCTAACTAAACAAGAAAAAAGTTGGTTAAAAACTTATCATCAACTTATTCTTGATAAAATTCATCCTTTTTTAAATCAAGATGAACAAAACTGGCTCGTAAAAGTATGCACATTCATTTGATAGGTTACGACTTTATAAATCCTTTGATCAATGCTAAATAAAGTAAGAAATTAATTTATATTTAATTTATTTGTTAAAAAACAATCCGAAAGTAAGATTATGTCAAATCACTCTTTAATTCCAGCTACACTTATTCCTGGTGATGGAATTGGTCCTGAAATCGTGAGATCAACTATTGAAATTTTAGATACGATAAAAGCTCCTTTTCAATGGGATAAACAATTAGCAGGTATGGCTGGTGTAGATTCATCTGGTGATCCATTACCTCAAAAAACGTTAGAAAGCATCCATAAAACTGGATTGGTTCTTAAAGGTCCATTAACTACCCCTGTTGGAAAAGGATTTCGTTCTATTAACGTAACACTACGTAAAGAATTCGGTCTTTACGCAAATGTTCGACCAACTAAAACCTTAATTAAAGGTGGAAGATTTGAAAATATTGATATCGTAGTTGTTCGTGAAAACCTTGAAGGTTTTTATGCTGCAATGGAAAATCATATTCCCATTGATGATGATTTAAAAGCAATCGCAACCTGTGCAGGTTATACATCCCGTAAAGAATGTAGAAGAATTGTTAAATTTGCTTTTGATTATGCTATTCAAAATAATCGTAAAAAAGTTACCTTGGTTCATAAAGCAAATATTTTGAAAGAACTTTGCGGACTATTTCTTGAAGAAGGTCGTAAAGTTGCTAAAGAATATGAAGGTAAAATTGCTTGTGAAGAACGTATCGTTGATGCCTGTTCCATGGAATTAGTCATTAAACCTGAAACATATGATGTTATTGTAACAACCAATCTATTTGGGGATATTCTCTCAGATTTAACATCTGGTTTAACAGGTGGATTAGGACTTGCACCTGGTGCCAATATTGGTGAAAAAACGGCAATGTTTGAAGCTGTTCATGGATCTGCACCAGATATTGCTGGTAAAAATTGTGCAAACCCTATCGCTGTTTTAAGAGCTGCAGCTTTAATGTTAAGACATGTAAAACGTGATGAACTTGCAACACGTATTGATAAAGCAATTTATAAAGTCGTCGTTGAAGATAAAGTTAGAACACGTGATCTTGGTGGAAATGCTTCAACCAAAGATATTACAGCAGCATTAAAACAAGCTGTATCCTAAAGATTTATAATCTTCATTTTGTATAGATTTTATATTATGTATTTTGTAAACTAAGGTAATAATTTTAAAATAAAAAACATAGCATTTATTTTATATTTAACTTTTTTTTCAGAATTATTATACTTGTTTGCAAAATATTTATATTTAAGGAGATTTTCATTATGGCTAAATATTGCAAAAAAATCTGGAAAGCTATTATTGGCCTTGGATTTGCTGCATGTGGAACAAGTAAAATATTAGGTGCCAGTATTCAGGAAAAAAGATTTTCTGAAATGAATTGGTCTAAAACAAATATGAGATTAGTAGGCGCTCTTGAAGTTACTGGCGCTTCTATGTTGTTATGTAAAAAAACAACAAAATTAGGTGCGTTGATTATGCTAGCATCAACTGCATGTTTATTTTCAGCTAGTCTTAAACACAAAAGAAAACAAGAGCTAGCCCTTGATAGTGTTGGTATTTTTGCGGCTTTATCGCTTTTACGTTGCAAAAAAAATTAAAATCAAGAGTTTTACATCCCTTTTATTATAATCTATTTATTATAATAAAAGGGATTTTTATTCGTTAAGGGATTTTAATGCAACGTTTATCTAATAAACCTATAAACTCAGTTTTTTCTATTTATTTTATTTTAATATTAGCAAATATCTTTGCATGGATATGGGCTTTAAAATCTTTTTATTTCTCCTCCCTTCTTTTAAATACAGCCTTTCTCGCATGGGTATTTGGATTACGTCACGCTGTAGATGCAGATCATATTGCTGCCATTGATAATGTTGTAAGACAATTCACCCAACATAAAAAACCATCATTAGCAACTGGACTTTGGTTTGCATTGGGTCATTCAAGTATTGTTATTCTTTTTTGTTTAATAGTTGCTTTATTTGCCAATCGTTTCAAAAGCCAAATCGAAGCATTCCAGTTGGTTGGTGGAACCTTAGCCATATTTATCTCTGGAAGTTTTTTATTAATCATTGCTTTTATAAATTTTTTTATATTTTTAAAAATATGGAAAATATTTAAAAAATTTCGTGCAAATAAATTCCATTCCATTGAGAATATAGATAATATTCTTGCAACCAGAGGCTTTTTAACTCGCTTTCTAAAACCAGCTTTTCAAATGGTTTCAAAAGAATGGCATATGTTTCCTTTAGGATTTTTATTCGGTCTTGGTTTTGATACAGCCACTGAAATTGGTTTACTAGGAATAGCTGCAATTCAAGCTGCAAAAGGAATGTCCACATGGGATATCATGATTTTTCCCGTTTTATTTACCTGTGGAATGACATTGATTGATACAACCGACAGTATAGTCATGACTGGAGCTTATAATTGGGCATTTAAAGAACCTTTAAGAAAACTTTGGTATAACCTTACAATGACAGGAATTTCAATTTTAGTCGCTATTGTTATTGGAGGAATTGAAATTCTTGAATTACTCCAAGAAAAATTTCAACTTTCTGGCTTTTTTTGGGATCAAATCCAAAAAATTCAAGAAAACTTAGGATCAGCAGGATTTATAATTATCAGTATTTTTATTCTCTGTTGGATATCCTCATTTACTATTTTTCATAAATTTAAAAAACAACTTAGTTAATTTCTTACATTTTTCCTAATATGGATGATAATGCATTAAGATCTTGTTGAGAAGGGTTTGCCATAATTTTGGATCTTTTTGCATTATAATAATCCAACATCTTTTCTTGAGATTTTAATTGTTGTTGGGTCATTGTATGATTAGCACGCGCATCTTGCAGTTTTTTCCTCACTACCCAAGCCTTATTATCGATTTGAGTTAACTGATTTCTCCTTTTATCTAATTGTGATTGTAATTCAATTGATTGATTATGAGCTTGAACAGCATTTTGCTGTTGTACCATTGCATTTTGTTGTTCATATTGCAATTGATTATTTAAATTTTGTGAACGCTTATTATATCCACTTCCGACTGAACACCCCAATCCGGAAAAAAAATCTGTTTGGTTAGGATCACAGCTTTGAGGGTTAGAACAGTTTGTAAATAAAATAAGCGATGTTAACGGCATTAAATATTGAACTATTTTCTTCATATTAACTTCTTCTCACTTACTATTAAGCTATCCTGCTGGTTGATTGTTCATAGCATTTACCAGAATATTTTCAGCATATTTTAAGCGATCAACAGCTTTATCCGTTGTTTGAGCATTTTGTTCAAATCTTTGATCATGAGAAACTTGTGCATATTGGCGCATTTGTCGACTTTGATCAGAGTAGTAATTAATTTTATCACTTAATTGTGCTGACTGATTTTTCAAATGCGATAATTGATTATTATATTGTTTTATTGTAATTCTTTTTGAAGCAATTTGTTGATTCAAATTAGCCAATTCATTTTGTAATGAAGCAATTTGTTGAGATGCTTGTTGAGCATCTGCATTTGCATTTAATGCAATTTGATGAGCCACAGCAATTTGTTGATTAAGTTGATCTTCTTGTAATTGTTGCTGCTCTGTGCGATGGGCAACCATATAACCTACACCTGTTCCAAGTGCAGCACCACCTAAAGAACCAATTAGTGCTCCTTTTCCATGTCCAGCCAAACCACCGACAAGTGCACCTAATGCTGCACCAGATAAAGCACCCTCGCCTAGAGTTCGATTATATTGTGCATTTCTTTGTTGTTGTTGATTTTGTGCAGGCGATAAATTTGGATTATATGCTGGAGTACATGCTATTAATGAAACACAAAAACAACCAATAATAATTTTTGTTAAATAAGATTTGAACATAGTTGACCTAAATACTATTTAATAATAAAATCTAATTTAAACTAAAATAAAACCTAATCCAATTTCGAATAAATCTTATAATTTATGAATATCACATCTAAGTTGTAATTTTATCACTTTTGGCTAATTATCATTTTTCTGTTTTTTAGTTATTTTAAAATTCAATTTTTAAAAAATTATTTAAAAAGTTTAAACAATATGAATAATTTTTTCCACCTGAAAAAAATTTTTATTTATTTTCTGGGTATTCAATTTTCAATGGCATTTACACACATGGTTTCTGCATCAACTTCCTATGATCCTATTATACATCTAAATAATCAAGGATCAATCCAAGGTTATATTGATAATGATTTAGCTATATTCAAAGGCATTCCATATGCTGCACCACCCGTAAATTCTTATCGATGGCTTCCCCCTCAACCTGTTCAACCATGGGAGGGTATTAAAAAAACCATAGAATATGGACCCAGTTGCAATCAATCATTGAATCGATGGGATAAAAAAGAAGATTTTCCTAAATTAAGCGAAGATTGTCTATATCTCAATATATGGATGCCTGCTTCTTCATATTTCCAATCCGCTACAAAAGAAAAATATCCTGTCATGGTTTGGATTCATGGCGGTGGTTTTGTTTCAGGAGGAAGCAGTCAAAAAATATATGATGGAAGTGCTCTAGCAAAACAAGGTATAATTGTTGTTACAATTAATTATCGTTTAGGTCGTTTTGGTTTTTATGCTCATCCTGCATTACAAAAAGAAAATGAAGAAAATAAATGGGCAAATTATGGTATTATGGATCAAATCGCTGCCTTACAATGGGTACAAAAAAATATAACCGAATTTGGTGGAGATATTCATAATATTACTTTGTTTGGTGAATCTGCTGGTGGCGCTTCAATTATTACTTTAATGACTATCAAAGATGCACAGGGATTATTCAATAAAGCCATAATTCAATCTGGAACAGGTCATTCAAGCTTTTTTCCTCCAAAATCTTTGAAAAATGCTGAAAAAAACGGAATTAATTTTGCTAATAAAAAGAATATTCCAAATGATGAACATGCTCTTGAAAAACTTAGAAAACTCCCATCTGATGATATCGTTGACCAATTAAATTTAAATAATTTACAGACTGATTATTTTTCAGGATTAATTATTGATGGAAATTTATTAAAACAATCACTTGATGATGCTTTTAAAAAGGGTGAATTTTATCCTGTGCCGACTCTTATTGGGGATACTGACGGCGATGGATTTCTGATTTTAAAAACGGCATTATCTGATCTTGCAAGAAAAATGAATCTTTCCCTATTTGATATTAATAAAGTTTATAATTCTGATAGAAAACAATCAGAAACCAAAATTCTTCGCCAGCTCATAGCGGATATACAGATTTTAGAACCTACATATATTCTTACACAACAACTTGCACATAAAAATATCCCTGTTTATCGTTATCGTTTTTCATATATTGTAAATTCTGCTCGTCCCTATACTTCTTATGGAGCCCCTCATGCTTCAGAAATTCCTTTTATTTTCGGAACTTTAGATAAAGCTTATTCTTCATTAGTTCCACAAGATATTGCCATGTCGGAAGCAATTAAAAATTACTGGGTAAGTTTTGCAAAAATTTCACAACCTAAAGTTAAGGGTTTAACAGATTTTCCTGATTATAAATCTTATCCTGATAAATTATTACATTTTACAAATAAAGGGATTTTATTTGAACCTGATCCTTTTCAATCTCGCCTTGAGTTTATTGGTAAAAATGTACGTAATAAATCCTTGTACATTTTAAATCCGTCAACTAATAATCCATAAATTATATTAAAGTCTGTAAATTTTTATAAACTTTATTTTTAATTTCTGCGATCTCTTGCTTGACTCGCCTGAATGTTTTTCATATCTTGCAGAACATAATCATTTGTCCATTTATTTTTAGGTAAAGCCATCATCGTTTGAACATGATTGGCAAAAAAAGCTAAATTATTTAATTTCCTTGCTTTATATGTATCTTCAATCATTTTAAATTGTTTGTCCCGACAAATAACAGATGGAACGTCCGCTATTTTGCGTATAATTTCTAAATATCCATCAATGGAATTTTGTAAAATTTGTTTATGATTGATAATATTAGCTTTGATATCAGTTTTTTGCTTATCATTTAACATTTGTAAAAGGGATAATTCTTTTTTTAATATCATAATCGTATGTTGATTTTCCCAAATATTCATTGCCAAGGATGAAGCAGCCTCGATTTGTGCCCGCATGATAGCAGCCATAGAATCATTTCTTGCCCTTGCGTCTTGATTCAATTGTGTCGATATTTGCTCTAAACCAGCTTTAACAGATGCTTCTGTAGTTTGTTTTTTTAATTTATCAATTAATTGATGGATATTTTCTGTCACTTTTTGAGAATTGAGAATAAGCTGATTAAACTCACTTGAAACCTGATTTATTTCTTGCAAACTTCCCAATGTTGGTGCTGAAATCACCACTCTGAATCCCATTGTAGCAAGATGAGTTGGTTGATTTGTGTTTTGATCATATAAAGGTATCTCTTCACGTAAAGCGGTATTTAAATCAGAAGGATTAAAAGTATAATTTCCACCTTTAACAATTATACCTCCTGTTTGACCATGCTGTCGACCAACGCGATTTAAATGATAATAATCCTGCATCATTTGTCCAACCTCACCCAACATATCATATAAACCCAAAGGATTGGGTTTCATACTTCCAACATTTTGGACTTGACCATTAGTAAGTTCTGATCCAGCCATAACATATTGTTCAATTCCTTCTGGCATAGGCCAGGTAGGAGCTAAAAATTCTGTTTCATTAACTTTATTTCCACCTTGCGCCGCATAATACCACTCCACTTCCGTTGGTAAACGAATAAATCCATAATTGTTTCCTCGTTTAGGTAATAAATTTTTATTTTCTTTCAGCAACCAAATAGACCATTTTTTTGTAAACTCTTGGGCATCAAACCATGAAACATTATTTATTGCCTTTTGCCCCGATTGATCCGGTTGTTTACAAACACCTTGATTCATTACAGCATTATATTGGTTCCTTGTAACATCGTATTTGCCAATATAATAAAAATTAACCTTATCCACACCTTTCGAAAAAGGTGCTGCCAATTGAGATTGCCTTATATAATCGCTATAACCTTGTTGCGTATCGGATTGACCCATCTGAATGGGTAAATCATCTAATACTCCCCCCTCTGTAGGGACCTCAACTTTACGAAAAACCATCTTGCCTCCACAAGGTAAAGGTAGCGTAAAATCATCTTTCATTGGATGATTATCAATAAAATTATTTGACCAATCAGCCTCCATCGCTTCAGAAACAACTGGATAAATACAGTTAAGTAAACCCACAAACAAAATAATTCGTTTCATAATGCTGTAATTCCTTCCCAAGGTTGAATTCTCGAGGCTCTGTTCCCTGACAAGAGACTTACAATAAAACTTCCTGCCCATGTCAAACCTATTGTTGTTATGATCAACCAATGATCTAATAAAATTAAAACATGGTTTTGGGGTAAAATATCTTTAAATAAATGATTTACAAGCAAACCAGCACCTATTGCACCGATAAATGAAATCATAATTCCACAAGACGTTAAAATAAAAGATTGAATTATTGGAAAACAAATTAAATCGAAAGCGCTGAACCCATTAAATCTCAACAAAGCAAGGGATTTATGTTTCCGTTCAGTATTTGCCCAAAGACCCGCACCCAATGAAATACATAATCCCCCACCACCCAAAGATGCTATTAAAATAAAAAGCAAGCTTAAACGATAATTCAGCGACAATAACCCATTAACATCACCTGCTCTAGATACAATATCAATATTTTTATGACGCAAGTCTTTATCAATTACAGGAACATCTGTTAATTGATCCGCATATAATCGAAATCCAGCGTAAATCATGTTTTTTGGTATTTGAAAATCATTTAGCTTCTGGGGCCATTCCTGAATACCATCTTGATACATTTCAACCGCAACCGCCAGAGGTAAAGATACAAAAGCTGCATTCTTTTCCGTTGCAGATTGTGGTGCAATAGCTACTACAGTTAACGTAAATTTTATTTGTTGTTTAGTATTTTGAAAAAAACGATTTAAATAAGCTATAACTTTATCGCCCTTATGAATATGTAAATAGATAGCGGCTGAAGCAGAAAGAACAATTTCATCATTATAATGAATAAAAAGTGATTTAGATGAATTAATCTGCAATAAAGGATCCTTATTAGCTGTAGGAATTAACATTAATTGCCTTCCATTGGAATTTTTTTGATCTTTTTCTATAAATAAACTCGCAGCTAATGTGCGTGTCCGAGGAATGAGAAACGACACATCCTTACGATCGCTAATATTTTTTAAATCATTAAACGAAAAGCTTCGATTAGAAACATTAACAATTTCCCGAACATGAGGGTCTTCTAATAAAGTTTGTTTAATACTAGTTAAAACACCAACTCGCAACCCAGCAATTACGATTAACGGTGCTAATACTGAAACTATACTTAAAATCGAACAGAGAGATAAAATTGGTTCATTTTTTAAGTCCTTCCATGCTAATTTTGCCGATAAAAAAAAATGAAAAGACTCATGCATAAATTTGTAACCGAGTAATATTTTGCATATTATCAATATCGCATACCATTTCTTTTAATCCATAGCGTAATACACGTTCTACATCATGCGAAGTTATAATTAATGCTGATTTCGAAGATGTAACAGTTTCAATCAATAAATATAAAATTTCATCTGCCAATGTTGGATGTACAGAAGCAGTTGGTTCATCAGCCATCACGATTAATGGTTTATTAATCAAAGCACGTGCAACGGCAATCCTCTGACGCTGACCAACAGAAACTTGATGCGGTTTTTTAAATAAAACAGAACGAATTTCAAGAAAATTAACGAGTTGATCAAACCAGTTTTGATCATACTTTTTAATAATATATTGCGGTAATTTAATATTTTCCTCAATTGTTAGAAAAGGGATTAAGCTAGCAGTTTGGGGTACAAAACCAAAAAATTGTGCACGTAAAAAAGACAATTGATTCCTTTTTTTAGTATTCCATAATTTTAAAATGTCATTTTGTTGAAAATAAAAATTTTTACCTAATCTTGGCTTCAAAGCAAGGGATAATAACCCTAAAATAGTACTTTTACCACATCCTGATGGACCTGAAATTAAAAAATGATCACCTTTTTTAATCTCAGCATTTGTGATAA
Source organism: uncultured Commensalibacter sp. (assembly GCA_946699565.1). Classification (GTDB taxonomy): domain Bacteria; phylum Pseudomonadota; class Alphaproteobacteria; order Acetobacterales; family Acetobacteraceae; genus Commensalibacter. Next base: position 32,793 of record CAMPDW010000013.1, read on the forward strand.
TTATTTTTATCCCATCTGAAAACTGATAACTCACATTTTCCAGGACAAATAAACTATTTCCATCTAAAGGCTGATTCATCACGGAAGGGCTTCTAATGGAACAGGATATACAGCTTCTCCTGGATCTGTACTTCCGCTTAATTGAACCCAAAGATCAGGATGAGCTTGATATTCCTGATAAAGACGCAAACGACTTTCAACATTATTTAATATTGTTCTTTGAGCAATTGCACCCATTGCCAACCAATCTTGTTCTGAAATATTCATAATATCTGATTTATAAGGTAGTCCTTGTAAATATTCACCCAGCATTCCACCTATATTTTTTGACTGAGCTATTTTTTGTGGATCCCGTGCTGCAGCAGCAAAAGCAGAACGCAATTGTGTAAAGAAGGTTTGAGGTTCCGTACGTCCAGCCAAACCTGTTTTAAGAATAAACTGTAAAGATTGAGCCAAATCTGAAAGTTGATTTCGTGTCAACAAAACCCTTACCTCAATTGATTTTTTTACTGGGTTAGTTAAATCTCGATCCGTTGTATAACTTGAAACCACATCTGGCACTGAGGTATTTTCTTCTTTACCCACATAAGCTAAACGCATGGCTTGACTTACAACTTTTATTTGATTTTCTGCTTTTTGTGTTTGAGCATTATTTTTAGTTGGATTCAACCCTGCAATAGGTCGACCTGTTGTATTAGCAACCTGCTGTAATAATGCCATAGATAGAGTCTGAATTACTTCTGAAAAAACTTCGGGTATTCCATTTTTAACAGGATAATATAAGGAACCAACCGTTCCAAACTGGCTTAATTTTTGATATTGTTTTATAGCTTTTGGATGATCATTATTTTTCGCACCAGCTTGGGTTAACAGATGAATAACAAACACAGCTATCCCTTTAGAGTTGGCCAATTGTTTTATTTCTTCAATACCTAACTTGGTAAGACTATGTGGATCAGTCGCTTCTCTTGCTCCAGCATCAGTTACTAAAATAATATATCGACCGGAAGATTGATCCCAATCAATTTCATCAATGGCTGTTTTAATACCTGCAATAGCATCTTCATCAAAAGATTTGGAAGATACCTTAGCATCATGAACTGAAGCAATCGCACTATTAACCTCATCAAGGGGTTTGCTAAAGTCTGGTTTAGCAAAAATTTTTGTTTCATATTCAAGCGATGGATTATCTTTTAAGCTATCCCGGTAAGCCACCAATCCAAAACGAAAATTATCTTTAACAGAAGTACTTTGTATTAAGTTAATCAATTTTTTTACAGCAGCTTGAGTTTGCTCAATATAAGGCTCCATACTTACCGTTGTATCCATAACAAATACAAGGCTTGCTTTGAAATTTCGCAAATTTGCAGGAGATGCATTATTTGGTTTACTTATCTGAGATGGTGCCGAAACAACATGAATTAATCGCAATGGTGGCCCACTTGGACGTTCAATCTGCTGGGCATCTAAAATAGGAAGTAAATAAAAATTATGAGTTATGTCAACATAAGTTTCAGGCTCCATTGCTATGACAGATTTAGAATTCCCAGTCAATGCTTTCCTCGTTAATTCTTTAGCTTTATCACTGATATTTTGATCCATGATAAGTTGTTTTTCATCCGCCTCAGTTTTCAAAAACAAGGAACGTTCCCGACCAGCAGGATTTGTAAATGCCCCTATCATTGTATGAGTCCAATTAATAGATTTATTTACTGGAATCCAGCCAATTATATGACCCAGCGCATCAGTACCCACTTGTAACCAATCATCTTGACCTTGAGCATTTTTATGACGTTGATAAACATAAAAAACTCTAAAACCTTCAATTGGCTTAGTATTCTGATTAGACGCTTCATTAGATAAAACAACACCTGGTCGCGTTATGACTCTTTGATATAAATTATGTTTACCTTTCATTAATAAAGGTTTTGTCAAAGGAACTACATCCCCAACCGCCCATATGTTTATGAAATTTCCAAAAAGAGCAATCAACATTACTGATACATATAAAGTATATTTTAAAGAAATTTTTATCACTGCCAAAAATCCTTTAAAGTTAATCGAGCCATCTCATTTCCCTCATCAGCTTTTTTACTTAACCAATCATGTAACGCTTGACGAGGAACCGTTACTTCCTGAGATCCATTTTGAGCTGCCTTTTGAAAATAACGTGCTGATTCCCGCATATCTGGACTTGGAATAGGTCCATTTGTTTTAAAATCGACAGGACTATAAAGTTGGCCAAGTTTAACCATAGCTTCATTATCACCTTTAGATGCTGCATTTTCTAATAATAAAATACCGTCATCTGCTTGCTTGTTTTCCAAACGCCGCTCACCCTCTCTCGTTATCGAGGATGTATTGGACGCCTTATCAATAACCTCTTGAAAAGGCAAAGATTTTAAATCTAAAAAATTATTCTGTATTTTATTATTTAAAGATTCAGAGGTTAATGATGCTTTTTCCCTATCTATTTTTTTATTTTCTTCATTCTTATTAGATTTATCTTTATCTTGGTCAGATTTATTTTGTTTTTTAATAACCTTTTCAGGAGCAGGCAGTTTCTTACTATTGAGGTTGTGAGAAGCTTTAAGATGAAAACCATAAGCGATACTGATCACAATCAAAAATCCAAATAAAATTCCAAAAACAATCCATGGTGTGCTTTTTTTTACAACAGGCACATCTGTTTGTGTTGGCTCATTTATGATTGATGATTGAATGTATTCAGTTTGTTCATTCGAAGAATACGTTGATTGATTTTCACTCATTCTAGCCTGAGGAAAAGATCCATTCATTGCTTTATTTTCATGCTGTTTTTTTAATAACTCAAGATTTGATTGTTTAAAAGATTTAAAAACAGGTTCTTTTTTAGAAATTACTTCAGTCTTATCTTCGAATTTTTCTGTCTTTTCGGTTAAACCATTCACTTTAGTGAGGTTCATATTAATGATAATTCGATCATGACTTCTTTTACCAATAATAGCTGGCCAAATAATAGTCTGTATCAAATTTAACTCAGGTATTTTTATTTGACATGGACTACCAGCTTCCAAAATATCGCTTAATTGATCTGCATCAATAATTAAGAGAAGATCATCATCTTTAATTTCATATCGAATAACTTTTTGTACAGGAATTGAAGGAAATTGAGGAAACGCGACATTAAAAGTTTGACCTTTTAAATTTGCCTTTCCTTTAAGAATAATTGCCGCTTCACCAGGACCAAAAGCTGTTATTTTCAAATTCGAATTCATGGTTGTATACTCTTTAAATCTAATATGATCTTACCCAAAGCCTCATTAGCTGCTATATCAATTCCATTTAGACTTGAAGCTCCTGCATTTTCTTCAAATCTTTGCACCATGGCTGAAATCCAATCCCTAACAAATCTTTCATTATATGGAATGGGTTGTTCTGGTAATACCAATATTCCTTTGGGAGCCTGTCTTGTTCGAAATATATGTTCTCCCTTTAATCCGCGTGTCATAGGTCTTTCTAATAAAGGAACAGAATAATAACCCAAATAATAGATAAAATTACCAATTTCCAATTCTGCTAATAAAACCTGTGTTTCACCTTTTAAAGAACCGCTTGTAAAAAGTGCAGCATTTTGTCTTAATTTATTAGCTAATTGATCTCGTAAATTTAACCGACGTGCTAACAGAGCAATTTCTGCAATAAGTGCTGTTAATTGTTCTGATGAAATGGAAAAACTTTGTTCAATTTGCTCATTACGAGAAAATTCATCCATAATAGTATTCCATTTTGCAAGTGCCAAATCAGCATATTGCTCGTGCCTATCCTTTGCTTGATTATTTTCATCACTTTCCTGTTCTTGAATCACATCTGGTTCTTGAGCATCTGGAAACATATCCTGAAAAAGATTTTCTACATCACTTGTTCGACCAATTAACAATTTTTGTCTGGACAACTGCATTTCTAAACTATGCCACGCCTCCATCATATCTTCACGTCTAACTTGTAAAGAATGAAGTAAGGGACCAAACATTTGTAACGCAACAGATTTCATCAAGGAACGTGCAATTGTTTGAGCTTCCAATGTTGCTTTTTTTATTGTCTCTTTTTTATTGCCATTATGGTAATAAGGCAAAATAAAACGTGCCAAATTCGTTGCTACATGTTCAACTTGTCCATGAATCTGTTCTATCTTTAAACGGGCATCACATACTTTTTCTAATGCATCCGCTAAATAGGTTATGCCACCATCATTAGGTTCCAAAACGGCATTCCACGCTTTTTCCGGATTAGCTACATAACGCTGAATTTCAGGATTGTTTAAATAAGCCTGCTTCATAGTTCCAATTAAATTTTTTGCGTGCTCTGCTATGCCTACCTCTTTTTTATTTTCATCAACTATTGAATAATCCATAACAGCAGGAAAACTGATAGATGGGCTTCGTAACCAATAAAGATTATTAAAAGGATGATGATCCTTCCAATCCTCGACCCAACTACAAGTTTTAAAAAAATCAATTAAACTAGCATTAATACGTGCTGTCCATCGTGATCCCGAAGACGCTTCATCCCCTGCTTTTTGTTCAAACTCACGATCGAATTTCGTTAAAACGATAAATAAATTATCTCGTTTTTTGGAACGTTCATCTGGGGTTGCTCCAATACTATTTTTAATCCATTCATCAACTAAGCTAGGCAACGTTGACACATTTTGTATGGAATCCCCAATACATAGTAACATCGCAGAAATTTCGCGTTCTACCTCGTAACGCTGAAAAAGATAAGCAACTTTTCCTCGTAAAAATAAACGACCCAATGCTTCAGGAGCTTCCAAAAAAGCTTGAGGATCATAAATCATTTCCCGGGATCTTGCCCCTGGAAAATCTAAAAGATCCGTTTCATTTAAAAAAGACCAAGGTGCATCTTGTCCAATTGGGACTGTTATTTCTGCTGTTAAAGCCGCAACAATTGAACGCTCTATCGTTTGAGAATGTCCTGTGTCCGTTACAACGGTAACTTTATCGGATTGACTTTGTCCCAAAGAAAATAAAGTTTCAACATTTAAAATGCTTCTTTCCCTAGGTTTCAACGCGTCTGTTCCACAAAAAACTTTTTCGGTTTTTCCCAAAGAGCTTAACACAGTAAACAAATTTTTAGCTAAATTTGTAAATTGGTTTAATCCATTCCATAAAGGTGAAAATAGAACAACGCATTCTTGAACGGATAGAAAAGGAACAATTTTTTTTAATTGTTGCCAATAAGTTTCTCTTAAACTTTCAAATCGATGATGATCAGGATATTCTTTCTTAATATATTCATACAAAATTTCAATATCATCTATATCAATAATCATATTGACTATTTTTTCCTGCATAAAGGGTTTTATAGATTGAAATAAATTCTGTATTTTTTCTTCATTAATTTCATTATCCTTAACTTTAAAATCTTCAATTGAAGTATTCGTAAGAATTTTTATGATGTCAATAGCTGATAAAAGCCGTAAAGGTACAGGCATGTTTTCCTGAATAGTTTTTATTCTACGGGTTGTAAATCTTGAAACCAATCCAGTTGATTCATTTCCCCCTTGTGGATTCATATCTTTAAGAAAATTGAGTTTTTCTTTTTGATAATATGCATATAAAGATTGTCCAGGTTTAGTTGCTAAACTTGATACGAGATATGACTTACCAGCCTGAGAAGCTCCAAACACTGCAACAGCAGGAAGTTGATATACAGCATAATCAAGCTGTTTTGCCTGTCTGCGAAATCGTCTAAGTGTGTATTTTATAGATTCCTTATCACCCTTAACAGCTTTGAGATTATCTTCAAACCAATGTAACGCTCTATCGGCAGATTGAAATACGTCATCCGTTCTTTTTTGAAGCTGTTGGGTTATATATTGGATGTCTTTTGACATATTCATCTATTCTTTCTTAGGCTAGGGTAAAACGACCTGTATCTCGCCAATATCCTTCAGAGTTAAGCATGGTTTGCAATCTTAACATCAATAGACGGGTTGGGTATTGCTCTCCATTATGATCCTTAATTTCCGTAATTTTAAATTGTTCACGATCAGAATAATCATTATTAACTTCTTCCTTTTCCTTATTAATATTTTGCCTCATAATTGTGACAGACAAAGGCAAAGCTATTTTATTCAAAGCATTAAAATTATTAAATTCAAGAACATATAAGGGAGAAGCTGGCCATCTTTCAATGCCTAATTGTCGAAAACCAATCTTGGTTGTATTTTCAAAATCATTAATTTTAAAACCAATTTCCTCACTAGATTGTTCATCCGATAAATCAATATCTGATAACCAAACATTTTTATTTCTTAATTGTCCATTTTTTTCAAGCCGTCCAATAAACCTCACCGTAGAATACATATACAAATCACGAGTGCGTAAAACAAAATTCTGTAATTTTCCCTCAGCTTGCAAACATAAAGAAGCCCCGACAACAACAGTTGTTTTAGGATCACTGATACGGTTTTGTGCATCCCTAAATGAATAATATGCGCCGACACGATAATGATACATACCTATAATACGATGAACAGGCACAGGCATGGCGGCAGTTATCATATCATCAATCCGACGTAATCTTGATGATCTTCCCGAAATAAGTAAAACATCGCAATTATAAGCCCAAATCGCTTCACATATATTGGCTATAACATCACCCATAACATAAGAAATAGAAGCTTCGACTCTCTGAACTTTTGCTATGATTTCAATATTGGTTATATCAAAATGATCTGCCCCAGCTTTACGAGCCAAATCTTGAATATAATTTTGAGAACGGCTTATATTTTCTCTATCTTCGCCCAACACATCACAAATATGAAAAGCATCAAGCATATCCACTGTTCGATCACTTATTTTTTCATAACGTGCTAAAATCTCTAAAGCAACTGGTTCTAAAACATTATTGACAAATAATTGTCTTAAATGACGTTCTTGTTCTGATTGTCCTCCCCAATCCTGACCGATTGCCAGACTAAAGAAAGCCTGTGTATCTATTACCCCAGCTTTATTTAATGCTTTTTCAAGAATTGGAATAATAATATGCGTAATAATATGCTCCAATATGTCATCACCAGCAATTTTAAAACTCTCTCTAAATTCTTGATGTGGACATATTGTTTCACCAATTGGAACGGTATAAGAACTAATCATCAAATCAGTCGTTCCGCCACCAATATCTAAACTAGCTATCCGTATTGTCAAAGATTGATCTTTTTGATTTTCAGAAGATTCAAAATGACCATTCAACCTCATAAATTCATCGATATTTCCACCCAACCGTTCAGTAATTTCATTATAAAGCCATACAATCTGCGTTGCAGTTGCCTCATCAAGATGAGTAAATAGCTTTGGACGTTCATTCTGAGACAATCCCAACATTTCGCGGTACAAATCAATAGCCGCAATAGCACGATTACGTAAAATTTTTTGTTCGGCAACGGGCATTCCTGGTGGCAATGTCAAAGTTACTGAACGTAAATGCCGCATTAATGTTTTATTTTGCCTTTGTTCACGATTCTGAGGGGAATTCATTTGTAATCTTGCTTGAAACAAAATTTCAATCAACATGAAAGTAAAAAGAGAACTTCGCGAAAATTTGGGTTCGGTTGTTATATTTTCACCTTTTGATCGTTCCTCTTCAGACAGAACTCTTCCTTCAACTGAAATCATTGCCATAAAAGCACCCATAACAGGAGGATCAATAATCCGTCCACTATTTCCCATAGAACGGCTATTATAACGCCAACTTTGTAAGGAGAGTCGTGTATCCCAAATATAACGTTTTGGTGATGTAATTCCCGTTATACCTTCATTTCCAATCCGTGTTCCTGCTAAATGCGCCGCTTCATATCCTATTCTGACTGGACTTGGCCAATAAAAAGCTGCAACCCGACCTGAACGCCTAGATAAAAGATCACTGCCAAAATTAGCCCTAGCAAATTCTACACAACTTGGAAAAGGTTTATCATAATCCAGATAAGGGCGAGATAGATCTTGTATAATTAACGGATAACTATTTGAAAAATTAATATCTTGTCCAGGTTGGTCTTCAATCAGAATACCGCAGCTTCTTGAATTACCGAGATCAAGAATTAAATCAACTTCTACCGGTATTTGAGACGTTACACCCTTACCCCCATCCAAAAGATGAACGGATGGCATCATTTTAAGCGATGATAATAATTGTAAAAAAGCCTGATAAACAGCATAATGCCAACAATAACGACCCTCAACCAAATTCGTATTAACAGAATTTTCCTGTTTAATTTTTAAAAGCCAATCCCCTATCCAACCTTCATTTAAAAACCAAGCAACATCAGAAAAAGATGATGCGAATTTATAATAATCTTGCCTTTGACTGTCCTCTATTGTAGGAGCGTTATAAAGTTCATTATCTTTTTGATTTTGCAAACTCGTATCAAAAACTAAATCAAAATGAAATAAATCCTCTTCAATTTTACTTAAATAACCGCGAACCCAATTTGAAGGACCATTACGAAATATTATTTTATCATTATCTTCACCTGAAGCAACAGCAAAAAAGGGTAAAGGCACCCATTGATACAAAAACATTTGAGCTATTGCTTTCCACGAAATATCATAAATCAGATTTTCAGGTGGAACCTGACCAGATTGAATATCTTTTAACACCCCTGTTTCAGTATCTTCCTTTAAGGCATGTAATATATAACGAGGCGTACCATCTTCATATTCCCCATTCCGCTCCTCCCAAAACCAACAATGTATATTTTTTAACTGAGCAACTGATATTGTAATAGACCAAAACTGTATTCCACTGTCTGGAATTAAAGTGATGATACGCGACATAGAATGCATAACCTTCGTAGAAATTATAAAGTAATTATTAATTCTAAATTTAAACTATAGCAGCTATTCCAGAAAATGAAATAATTTGATTTATATCTATGATAAAGATTTTAACTTCTTTTTATAAAATAAATTTATAATTAACCTTATATAAATCATAAATTTATAATAATCTTAAAAAATATCCTTGAACTTCTTTTCTTTCACAACCTATATAAGAATAAGTACTAATACTTAATTTAATTCCTTAAGTATAAATTTTAACAATGCATAATTTGACTATCACTAAACAAAAACGTTACCTTCCTGTCGTAGCAGCAATATCTTTTTTTATGGCAGCCCTTGATTCAACAGCTGTTAATACGATTATTCCTTATCTTTCCAATTATTTTAATACACCTTTATTTAAAACTAAAAATATCATCATTTTTTATATGGTAGCTGGCTCTTTATTCATTCCTTTAACAGGATTTTTATGCCAAAAATATGGATGCAGAATTATTTTTTGTATATCCTTGGCGATCTTTACCTTTGGTTCGCTCTTTTGTGGCATATCACAAACACTCGATGAACTTTTAATTGCAAGAATTTTTCAAGGAATGGGTGGTGCCCTGATGCTGCCCATTGGAAGGTTAGCTATTATCCAAACCTACCCCAAAAAGGAATTAGTTAAAGCCCTCAGTATGGTAACGCTTCCTGCTTTAACTGGCCCCTTAATAGGTCCAATTGTAGGTGGAATTATTACCTCTTATTTTCATTGGTCTTTAATTTTTTTAATTAATATTCCATTTGGCATTCTTGGCATTCTTTTTGCCTTAAAAATATTTCCGAATATAAAAGATAGATCCACCAAAATAGATTATCACGGTTATGGCATTTTCGCTATTTCAATAGCATGTTTAACCTATGCACTTAGTCTATACAGCGAAACAAAATATTATTCAATTCCGACGATTGTTTTGGGTGCAGGAATTATTTTAATGATAATTTATTGGATTAAATCCTTTAATCAGAAACATCCTTTATTTCATTATAGTCTTTTTAAAATTAAAACATTTTCAGTGGGAATTTTTGGTAATGTTGTTGCCCGTATAGGATGTGGTGCTGTACCTTTTTTACTTCCTTTAATGCTACAAATTTTATTAAGTTTGTCACCTGTTCATTGTGGATTTGCTATGTTACCTTTAGCTATAGCATCAATCGTTGGCAAATCGTTTGTGGATAGACTTATTCGTCTCATTGGCTATCGTTATTTTCTTTTTTTTAATACGATTTTGTTAAGTCTTTCCTATATATCTTACACTTTCATTACTAATTCTTCCAGCTGGATACTTTTAATTGTTTTAATGTTGATTACAGGTTTTATTAATTCTATACAATTTACAGCGATGAACACAATTACCGTTCTGGATCTTTCAGCAAAAAAACAACCTTCAGGAAGTGGACTTTTATCAACTGTTATGCAATTATCAATGGCATCTGGCGTTGCAGTTTCAGCCATACTACTTAATATAGACCAAACTTTACATCCCCATGCCTTACCTGCCACTCATTTTCATTTTACATGGTTTTGGTTGGGAACAACCACAATGGTTAGTGCTTTTATCTTTTGGTTTATTCCAAAAAATAAATAACTATTTATAACTATTTCGAATAAAATATAATTTTCCTCTTTTATATGAAATCCAGATTTCATAAGCTGCAAACCAATCAGAACCAATAAGCATATCTGCATCATCATATAAAGGGGAAACTGTTAAAATGGGTTTAAATTCAGTCAATCCCCCCATTTCAAAACTATGAAATTGATACCAATGATAAATAATATCCTTTGAGCCAATTGCACTAGCCAATCCACCAGGATAGGTCGCAAGCATATCAGGATGGATGCCCATTTTTTTAACGGTACTTTCAGCTATAATTTTGGATCGTGCTCCACTGTCAATTAATGCTTTTAAAGGAAAATGATCGACTTTGACTTGTGTAAAAATACGATAGCCATTTTGTTTAAGATCTGTATCATTTCCTTTAAATCGCCAAAATGGTGGTACCATACAAAGTATGGAATGATTTGTTACGTTCCATAAGGTTAATTTTTGCGATTGAAGAGAAAATTCAAGATCAAAATTGGATAATATATCTCCGCCTATTAATCCTATAATTGCCGGTTTAATTCTAGGATATTCTGGTAGGTTTCCCATTGGAATTGATAAATTATCAAAGTCATAAGTTCCAATACGCATGTTATCAACAAGAATATTTTGTACTAGTTTTCTTTCACCTTTTGATCCCATTAAAATAGTTTGCTGACTAGGATCAATGGTAAGATGAAGCATTTCAGCTCCTTGTCTAGAAATTAAACTTCCTTCAGAACCTGTATCAATAATTACAGAAACAAAATATCCGTTAATCTGTATTTCACCAATAATATATCCTCCCACATTCCTTAGGGGAATTTGGGCAATTTTTTCATAACTACACAAAAGGGAATCAGCCAACACAGGAATATGATGAAACACGATAAAATTAATTTGGAATACAATAAAAATAATGATTTTTCTCATTGTTTCTTTTCCGTAGAAGCCATCGGATGCGCTTTATTCCAAACTTCTAATAAATGAATTTCATCCATTAACGTATAACGTTGCGTTGTGGAAAGACTTGCATGACCCAACAACATCTGAATAGTCCTTAAATCTCCACCATTTTGTAAAATATGTGTTGCAAAAGAATGACGAAGAGTATGCGGTGTGGCGAATTCTGATAAACCAATCAACCTCCGATAGCTTCTCATCGTTTTTTGAGCAATTGATGGGTTAAGTCTTTTACCTTTTACCCCGATAAATATGGGAGATTGTAATTCGGCCAATAAAGGATAATTTTTCTGCCACTCCATTAATGCTTCTACTACGTAAGGTAAAATAGGAACCAAGCGCTCTTTATTGCCTTTTCCTAGAATTCTTAATGTTCCACCTTGAGGACTTATTCCAGCATTTTTTAAATCTCCCCAATTTAAGGCCAACGCTTCGGATAAACGCAATCCACATCCATAAAGCAGCGTAAATAAGGCTATATCCCTTTTTTGCATTTCAATCGAATGATCAATCATAGAAATATTCTTTGTCAATTCTACTGCATCTTTTGGAGATAAAGGGTGTGGTAAAGGTTGTTGTACTTTGGGAATTTTAATTAATGCAGCGCAATTATTTTCAATATAATAATATCGTGCCAAAAATCGATAAAAAGATCGTAAAGCGGATAATCTTCTTTTACGTGTTCTAATTGCGGCATCCTGAGTATGCCGTCCAATTCCTAGATAGGTATTATTTAAAGATTTGTTATTTTCATCCGTCAACCATGCCCTAATATCCTGATGAGAAAGATTTTTCAATATTTTGTCAGTAATTTTTTCTCCTTTATACCTGATCAAAAATTGTATAAACCTTGATAAATCTTGTTTATAGGCAATAATACTATGAAAAGATGCTCTTTGACTGTCGTTCATCCATTTTAAATAATTCTCAACTAGTTCAACAGCCAACATGTAAATGATCCTTATATAATTTGTAATTTTATAAAATTATGTTTCAGCCCACAATTTATAAAAATGATTGACGGGTCCATGCCCCTTTCCAACATGTAATTCATTGCTCTTTTTCAAGGCATGCCATAAATAATTTTTAGCCTCCCCCACTGCATCAGGAACCTCTTTAACAGGTAATAAAGATGTGATGGCTGATGATAATGTACATCCTGTTCCGTGATTGTTTTTTGTATGAATACGTTTATTTTCATATTCATAAACATTTTGCTCATTACATAAAACATCAAAACAATGATCTCCTTCGAGATGACCGCCTTTTAATAATACCCATTGCGAACCTAAAGATAATAACCGTTGTGCCTCTTGCTTCATTTCTTCAATAGGAATAGGCTCTTTTCTATTCAATAAAACACATGCTTCAGGAATATTAGGAGTCATTAACGTTGAAATAGGCAATAACTCATTTTTCATGGCTTCAATCGCAGCATTGTTAATTAAACGATCCCCGCTTTTTGCAACCATAACAGGATCAACAACAATTAATTTTATCTTATATTCCTTGAGTTTTTGAGCAACAATTTTTACAACAGCTTCATTACCAAGCATACCAATTTTAACTGCATCAACATAAATATCCTGAAAAATGGCATCAATCTGATCCGCAATAAATTCTGGACTCATGACTTGAAAAGATTTAACCCCTTGCGTATTTTGAGCAACTACTGCGGTTATGACTGACATTGCATAGGTTCTAAATGCAGAAAACGTTTTTATATCAGCTTGCATTCCTGCACCACCACTTGGATCAGTACCCGCAATGGTTAAAATATTTTTAATCATAAATTTTCCATCCCTTTTTCAATAAAAAATAGTATAAACGTTTTTCTTCCTTTTAAATCAATAAAATTTATCTTAAATTCATATCCCGTTGGATTAACTTTTTTTTAAATATAATATTTTCTTCATTTATATTTAGTTTTCACCTTACATTCATCAAATATGACCCTTTCAAAGCAAAACATTATACCTGTACTTTTACCCTATCCATTTAAGGAGCCATTAAATTATCTTCTTCCAGAAGACTTAAAATTTCAAAAAATTCTCCCAGGCTCATTTGTTATTGTCCCTCTCAATCAACGCAAAGAAATAGGTATCATTTGGCAACATCATTCATTACCATCAGGTTTAACCAAGCTTCCAACCAAACAAAAAAGGATAAAAAATTTAAAAGAAATTATTTCAATTCTTCCTGTTTCTCCTTTACCACCCGTATTACTGGAATTTATCGAATGGGTTGCACAATATAATTTTACAGAATTAGGGTCAGTATTAGCAATCACTATTCGCAATATAAAAATTATTCTTAAACCCGAAAAAAAACAATTTGGATGGTTAAAAGTACCTAATGTTTCGCTTTCTATAAAAATGACAAAGGCACGCAAAAAAATCCTTGAATTTATCCAAACACAAGATCGTCTTTATTCATCAAAAGAGCTTATTGATCGACTTCATATTACATCTAGTACACTAATAGGTCTTGAAAAGGCAGGAATTATTGCTAAACAATTAATTCCTCATGTCTCATTTTTTCCAAAACCTGACCTTTATTTTCACCAACCATCATTATCCGATGAACAGCAAAAAGCTGCTGATTTTTTAAGTCAGAAAGTTATCGACCATCAATTTTCAGTAACGCTTCTTCAAGGAATAACAGGATCAGGAAAAACTGAAGTCTATATGCAAGCAATTGCAACATGTATCGAACAAAAAAAACAAATATTGGTTTTACTTCCAGAAATCGCTTTATCTTCCCAATGGACAGATCGTTTTGCTAAACGTTTTGGTGTAAACCCTGCCCTTTGGCATTCAGACCTTACCCTTAAATTACGCCGTCAAACATGGCAGGCTATTTCAAAAAATCAAATATCTGTATTGGTGGGTGCTAGGTCAGCTTTATTTCTCCCTTTCCGAAATTTAGGACTAATTATTGTTGATGAAGAACATGAAACAGCTTTCAAGCAAGAAGAAGGTGTAATTTATAACGCTAGAGATATGGCTATCGTACGGGCAAAATTAACGAATTGCCCTATTATATTGGTATCCGCCACTCCATCAATGGAAACGCTAATCAATGCATATCAAGGAAAATATCATCACCTTACCTTAACCAAACGTCATGCTGGAGCAGTGATGCCACATACAGAGCTAATTGATATGAAGATTTCATATCCACAACGAGGTCATTATTTATCACCTCCCTTAATTAAAGCTACACAACAGGTATTATCCAAAAATGAACAGATTCTTCTGTTTTTAAACAGACGAGGATATGCCCCATTAACCTTATGCCGTGCTTGCGGTTATCGGCTTGAATGTCCTCATTGTTCTGCATGGTTAGTTGAACATCGAAATACGCATAAACTTGTCTGTCATCATTGTGATTATTTTATCCCGATCCCTAAAGAATGCCCACATTGTAATGCTAAAGATAGTCTTGTTCCAATTGGTCCAGGAATTGAACGTATTACCGAAGAAGCAAAGATTACTTTTCCTAATGCCAGAATTCTTGTTATGTCGAGTGATACTTTAAATAGCCCGAAAATGACTACAGAAGCTATTCGCCAGATTATGGAAAAAGAAGTTAATTTAATTATAGGCACGCAAATTGTTGCAAAAGGTTGGCATTTTCCCGATCTTACCCTTGTTGGGATCATTGATGCTGATCTGGGATTGACAGGTGCTGATTTACGAGCTGCAGAAAAGACATTGCAACTTTTACACCAAGTAGGAGGAAGAGCGGGAAGATCACACTTTCCTGGCACTGTCATGATTCAAAGTTATTTAACTAATCATCCAGTTATGAATACTTTGATCAGAGGAGATTTCAATCAATTTATGCTTGAAGAAGCGCAAGAAAGACAAAATCAATTTTGGCCACCCTATGGACGTTTAGCCGCTATTATTGTAAGTGCGGATACAAATCAAGATGCCATAGAAACAGCTCACCTTCTTGGTCAAACTGCTCCTCAAGATCCAAATATTGTTATCTTGGGGCCTGCACCAGCACCATTATCTTTGCTTCGCAATCGATATCGGCAACGTTTGTTGTTAAGAACCCGCAAAAATATTGCTATCCAACTAATTTTACATCAATGGCTAGATTCAATTAAAACTAAAAAAAACGTAAAAATAGAGGTTGATATAGATCCCATATCTTTTTTATAAATTCGTTAATAATATAACATAAAAATCTGAAGTTTATTTTTTTATTCAATAATTTTATCTAACTCAACTAAAAATACATTAAATACTCGCATCTGTGGATTTTTTTCTTTATGATGATTTTTCATTAATCAATTTATCTATCATTGAACTATTCTGGAGAACTCATGTCTAAATCCCCTGCAATTTCTTCTGATTCTCTTACAGAAGAATTGATGGAATATACAAAAGAATTATTAATCGTTACACATAATGGCCGATTTCATATCGATGACGTATTTGCCTTTACCACCTTATCCATTGCATTAGATCTAGATCATAGACCCTTTAAATTAGCAAGAACACGCAACCCAGAAATCATAGAAAAGGCTGATATTGTCTTTGATGTTGGTGGAATTTTTGATGGTAAAAGATATTTTGATCACCATCAAATTGGAGCACCCGAACGTGATGCTAAGCAAACACCAAAAAATATCGAAGGAACAATTCCATATAGCTCTGCTGGTTTAATATGGCAAGCTTTTGGTTTGGATGTTATTAAAAAATTAGCACCTGACCTTGATGAAAAATCGCATAAAATTGCTCATAATGTAATTGAAAAAGCATTGGTTATTCCTATTGATGCTATTGATAATGGCAAAATGCAACCAGAAAATGGTCTTAATTTTTCTTCTATTATAAATATTTTCAATCCAGCTTGGGATTGTGATGATCATACAACTCAACTTGAACGTTTTTTTGAAGCCAGTAAAATTGTTCGCAAAGTTTTAATTTATCAACTTAATATAGAATTTGCACGAAACAGAGCTATCAGCTGTTGTGAAGAAGCCTATAAAAACAGCCCAGATAATCGTATTTTAATATTACCTCGCTGGATGCCCCATATTTATCCAATCTTTGCCAATGGTTGGAATACGCAATTAGTCATTTATCCTACTGAAGATGAATGGAGAATTGGTACGGTACCCATTCGTATGCATGGTAATGACCGTCGCAAATTATTTCCTACCACATGGGGTGGTTTAGAAAAAAAGGAACTTGAAAAGGAAACAGGAATTCCTGGGTCAAAATTTGTTCACAAAGGTTTATTTATTGCTGTTACAACAACTAAAGAATCAGCTATTGCTTTGGCGAATAAAACACTCAGCTGAAAAATACTTATGGATTAAGATTAAATCTTAATCCATAAAAGCAGAAATTAAGGTACTTATTTATCTTTGATGCTTAAACATATATATTTAATTTCTAAATAATCTTCAATTCCATATTTAGAACCCTCTCGACCTAATCCAGAAGCTTTGATACCGCCAAATGGTGCCATCTCGTTTGAAATTAAACCCGTATTAATTCCAACAATCCCATATTCTAGTGCCTCAGATACACGTGCAACGCGTGAAACATCATTTGTATAAAAATACGAAGCTAATCCAAATTCAGTATCATTAGCTAAGCATACTACTTCTTCTTCTGTTTTAAAACGAAAAACAGGTGCCAAGGGACCAAAAGTTTCTTCCTTGGATACCAATGCTTGCACTGGAACATTTGCTAGAATAGTTGGTTCAAAAAAGTAACCTTTTAATGCTTTACCACCTGCTATAATCCTAGCGCCTTTATTTACAGCATCATCAATATGTTCCCTAACTTTATCCAAGGCTTTATGATCAATTAATGGACCAATCGTTACGCCTTCATCTAATCCATTGCCAATTTTTAATTTAGAAACTGCATGTTTAAATTTTTCAATAAATTGTTCATAAATACCATCCTGAACATAGAAACGATTTGCACAAACACAGGTTTGTCCAGCATTTCGATATTTGGACATCATCGCACCATCAACAGCAGCATCAACATCGGCATCATCAAAGACAATGAATGGAGCGTTTCCTCCCAACTCCATGGATAATTTTTTAATTGTACTGGATGTTTCCTTAATCAACTCCGATCCAATTTCTGTTGAACCAGTAAAACTCAACTTACGAACGGTTGGATTAGATGTTAATTCTCCACCAATCACTTTCGAAGAACCCGTTACAATATTTAATATTCCTGCCGGCACACCTGCTTCCTCTGCTAATACTGCTAAAGCCAGAGCAGAATAAGGCGTCATACTTGCAGGTTTCAAAACCATTGCGCACCCAACCGCCAATGCTGGCCCTGCTTTACGTGTAATCATTGCATTTGGAAAATTCCATGGGGTAACGGCAGCTGTAACACCTATAGGTTGTTTAATAACTGAAATACGTTTATCTTTTAAATGTCCAGGAATAACATCTCCATATACACGTTTTGCCTCTTCAGCAAACCATTCGAGATAAGACGCACCATACTCAATTTCACCTTTTGCCTCTGCCAAAGGCTTTCCTTGTTCAAGAGTAAGAATAAGTGCAAGATCATCTTTATTTTCTTCTATCAATTCATACCAACGACGAAGAATTTTTGATCGTTCTTTAGCCGTCTTTTCACGCCAAGCAACTTGTGCTTTTTGTGCCGCTTCAATAGCTCTTTTGGTTTCTGCTACCCCCATTTTTGGGACGCTACCAATAATTTCTTCAGTTGCAGGATTAATAACATCAACAGTCTGTTTATTATCCGCATTTATCCATTGACCATCAATAAAACATTGTTGACGAAACAATTTTTTATTTTTTAGCTGGTTAAAATTCTTATTAACCATTTCCTGCATCCTTCATTGATTAAAATAATTGTAGAATCTATCATATTATATAAACATAATTTTTCTTTAAAAATTGCTTATAATCTTAACAAAAATTTGTTACTTAATTTTTTGCATAAATCTATTAATTTGTTAAAAAATCCGAAAACAACTTGCATCATATCCTATTTTCTGTTGTATAATTTGTAACAAAATTACTTAAAATTATAGATTAAAGAAAGATAAGAAAATGAATTCCGGAAAACAGTTTCCGATTAAGTTTTTTAAAAATCCAAATGCACTTTCAAAAACAGAACGCGATGAAATTTTAAAAAATCCTGGTTTTGGACAAAAATTTACCGATCATATGCTAATTATACATTATAACAAAGAAAAAGGTTGGCATAACGCTGAAATCAAAGCTTATGGTCCGATAAGTTTAGATCCTGCCGTTTGTGTTTTTCATTATGCTCAGGAAATTTTTGAAGGCATGAAAGCTTATCGTGCTAAAGATGGAAGAATTTTATTATTTAGACCTGAATCAAATGCAAGACGTTTTATTAATTCCGCAAAACGTTTGGCAATGGCGCCTTTACCCGAAGAATTTTATTTACAAGCTATCTACAAATTCGTAAAAATCGAACAAGATTGGATTCCTACACAAGAAATTGGTTCTCTTTATCTTCGTCCTTTCATGATTGCAAGCAAATCATATCTTGGAGTTAAACCTTCACCTGAATATTTATTCATATTGATTGCATCACCAGCAGGAGCATATTTTTCCAAAAATGCACAATCTGTTAATGTGTGGATTTCAGAAAACTACACCCGAGCAGCTTCAGGTGGAACAGGAGAAGTTAAATGTGGTGGAAATTATGCCGCCAGCCTAATTGCACAACAAGAAGCAACCAAAAATAATTGTGATCAGCTCATATTTCTTGATTCAGTTGAACATAAATGGATCGAGGAAATGGGTGGAATGAATATTTTCTTTGTCTTCAAAGATGATACACTTTCAACGCCTCCTTTAAATGGAACAATTTTACCAGGCATAACACGTGATTCTTTAATTACATTGGCACAAAACAAAGGGTTGAAAGTTTTACAAGAAAAATATTCCGTTCATCAATTTATTGAGGATATTCAAACTCAAAAAATTCGTGAAGTTTTTGCATGTGGTACAGCTGCTGTTATTACACCAATTGGTAAAATTAAAACTAAAAATGGTGAATATATTATCAATGACGATAAAATTGGAAGAATTACCCAAGATCTTCGTAAAACCCTTATTGATATTCAATTTGGAAATAATATTGATCATCATAATTGGGTTAAAGAAGTAAAATAAAAAAAATAAATTTTATTATCTTAAACAACTATTTTCAATTTTATTAGTTTACACTTTTAATATTGAAAATAGTTCCTTAATACTATTTATTTAAAAGACTTAAAATTAGCATCATTTACACAACGTTGAAATTTACTTAACATGGATGGTAATCCTAATAAATCAACAATATTAACTGGTTGCTGACCAAATTCAACGATAACTAAATTAGCATATGATAGTTTTGAAAGTAATATTTTAAAATCATCATTTTTCAAGCGATTCATTAACATATTTTTATCCATCGCTTTCATTGTAAATAAAAAATGCTCTTTTCCTATTGTTAAGGCTACTTTTTTATTATTTCCTGGAATTAGTTGGGCTTTAACATCCCAAATAAAAAGTCCTACATTATTAGCATCCTTTTTAAATCCCAAAACTAAATCATTAGAAATAACGAAACAGGCGTCAATAGTATTTTTTTTTTCGTCAACATAATGAAATGCAGTCCAATTTGCTTCATGCCCATCCATTTGATAGATTTGTGGGGTTGCATTTGTAGAAAAATAAATAAATGCAAACAACAAAAAGAAAAAAATAAAAAAATTAATCTTCATTTTATTATCTTAACGTTTAAATATTCCAGTAGACTGATGACCTTCAACATCTATATAATTACATCTAGCTTCTCGGTCATTTAAACGAATACATACATTTTTTCCCGTAATAAGATGAAAATCTCCCTGACAATCATTGGGTTGGTTTAAAATAAGTTGATCTCCATGAAAACCAGCATATAAAGGCCCTCTACAAGTCCCCCCATCTTGACGGGTAAGGGTTTGCTGGCCAGCTCCGTTCGGACTAAAACAAAGCTCCCAATTTGTTACAGGTTGATGAGAAGTAAAAAATAAACCATGACTAAATAATTCAAGTTGTGTAGTTAGATGCCAACAGCCATTCAGCATTCTTGTATCTTTTTTATTCCATGATTCCTTTGGAAGGTCACCTTGATTTTTAGGAAATTCATTATTAACTTTAGGTGGCGAAGGTTTTGGAACATTTTTTTTCTCTAAATTATCTAAATCAGGTAAATCCTGATTTTCGACAACAAATGGTAATTTTGGTAATTGTTCTGGAGATTGTAAAGGATCCAATTTAGGAGGATCTAAAGGAATTAAAGGTTTTATTGTCGGAATTTGGCATTGTTTTTGAAGAATATTCCATTCATCTAACAATTTGTTTCGTTTAATAATTAGCTGATCATTTCGAGATTTATTATCCAGAACTCTTTGGATCTGCGAATGTGAAGGATACATACCAATACAAGTTTTATTCGCAAAATTTCTGTGGGCAACAAAAATCGATACAATTAATCCTAAAGTAATGGCCACAAGTGCTGTTAACCATGGAAAATAACTCCATAAAATTATATATTTATTATTTTTTATAGATGATCCAGCTAATAGATCATATGTTCCGTTTTCCCCAGCACAACCCCAAGCAGTAATAACAGGTTTTCCATCAACAGCATATAAATAATCTAGCGAAGGAAATTGTCGACATTGATCAAAAAATTTCGCCAATACTGAATAAGGATATTGATGTGTTACAAGTTCAATATCCGATAGAATAGAACGTGCAGCATCAAGCAATAATTGTTGCTGCTTTTGATCAAGTTCTTTCCAGGCTAAACTATGTTGCCCCTCCGCATTCCACCGAACTATATTATTATAATATTCAGGCTGAGCAAAAATCTTCGCATGCTCATAATCAAGATAATTTACAATTTCATCTTGCAACTGTTTATATAAATTTTTCTGCCTATCAAATAGGAAAGATAATTTATTAGTTTCTTGTCGATTTAAAACCAAAACCATCAAATTTTACCTTTATTAAAATAAAACTGATGATCATATCGATTTTTAATAAGAAAACCCAAAATAGGCAGAAGCAAAATAAAAATTATAATGGGGCCTAACCAATAATATCGGCAATAATCAATAGGTATTATTCCTTCCCACCAAGGCAATAACATTAATAAGATTAATAAAAAAATACTTGCCAACCAAGGCCAAGTATTCTTAAGTAAGACAGCATATTTAAAAGGCGATATTGGTGGAGGTAAAATAACCATTCTATTTTGATCAACCTCTTTCCCCTTTGCAGTGACGATCTCACTTTTAGAAGAAACTTTGCTTTTTTCATGTCCCCATTGAATTAATGCTGGTCCATAAGGAGTAATAATTATTGCGTTCTCATTTGGGAATTGTAATGCTTCTAAAAGTAATTGACCCTTTTGTTGCAATGCGACTTCAGACGAATTTAATAAATTATTGGCAAATTTTTGACCTTGGGCAATATAATAATTGACACGCTGTAAAGCTTCTTCTCTTGATAACTGTTTTAGAGGTAGCTTAGTATTTTCATCAGGCAAATACCAATCAATAACCCCTCTTCCTCGATCAACCTGAGGTTCCAATAAAAGCGATGCACATTCAGGACTAATATTGTTCTTCAAAAGTTCATATAAAATATGCCAGTTTTCCAAAACAAACTGACCATTAATACCTAAAGGTTTCGCTTCACTGAAATTCGTAGTTGTAATTGGCTTCCCAGAAATAAATTGTAGTTTCATCTTTATTTTCCTTTTTCAAGAGAAACTTTAACAGAAGGTAAAGAAGTATCTTTATCAGATAGATTAGCTGATTTTTTCGATAAAGATTGATCAAAATTATCATTTTTCTTTTCATCAGCAACATCAGATTTGCATGCACCTGACTGAACTTGAATTGGTATTTGCGATGCTTGTAATATCTGAACTATTAAATCTGATTTTTGGGCATAATTACCATGAGATGATGTATCTTGATCCATAGTTACGAAAGTATTCACCCCGACGACACGTCCACAAAGATCAACCAGTGGACCACCTGAATTACCTGGTGAAACCATTGCACTATGCGGCATAATTATTTCGCCTTCATGATTACGTTGAATACCATTAATTTGACCTTTTGTCAAAATGACACCAGGAATTGCCCGTAAATCTCCCTTCAATAATCGCTGCATTGCATCATCCTGACTGATCATAATACCAGGATAACCAGCAGCAACTACATCCTGCAAAGGTTTTGCCTCTAGAGAAAAACTTAGTGGTTGTTGAGGAGGTGCATTTTCAATTTTCAATACTGCAAGATCCAATCCACCTATTTGAGAATATTGACTAATCAAAACAATATGGGCAAGTTTTAATTGACCCAAAGATTGATTGGTAACCATAACCGAATTATTTTTAGCCTTTTCAACAACATGACGGTTTGTTATGATTGTATCAGGTGTAATGAAAAATCCTGTTCCTGAGGCTACTGATACATTATCATTACGCAAAACCATAATAAAAACTGTACTTTTTTCAAGAAGTTCTGGTAAACTCCCTTGGAATTGTTGCCCATTTGCAGTCATAGGTGTATACGGTTGATCCATACTTTTATTTAAAGAGGGATCAGCCCGTGATTCTTTTATATTGCATGGCGGCTTTTTAAGTTTTTCCTGAAGAGCTATAATTTCATTTTCTAATATTTTATTCTTATAATCAATATTAGGTTGTTGGGTCATCAAATCTTGAGCTTGAAGCACTGTTAATCCCATGATCTTAACAGGTCGTTCAGCAAAAATTAGTCGCCAACCCAAAAATAGACCAATCAAGAAAAATAAAATACCCGCAATAACTCGAGATAAATTATAATAAATATTAAAATAGTGATTAATATTAAAAACTTTATTAGGAAAATAATTAAAATCAGTTTTTTGATTTAAAAGATTTTCATTTTCGTTCTTTTTACTTATATTATCTGCCTGCTCTGATTTCTGATTGTGCAATGATGGCTTAGCCTCAGAGAAAAGATTCATTAAATCCAATAGATATAAACCGTTTTTTTTGGCATCAAGATATGGTTCAACACCCCAATTTTTAATAATAATCTTCTCTTGCTCTATCAAAATATCATTTTTATTTTGAACTGTTAAAACAGCATTAATAAGCTGCCTTTTTGAACTGGTTTTAGGAAATATTTCTAAAAGATAATTTATATTTTTTTCTATTTGTTGATAAATTTCTTTTTTTTGAATTTCAGAAATAGTTTTTGGTTCAACCTTTGTATCAATATACCATGAAACAAATAAATTCGATTCATCTTCATTTTCGGAAAAAACAGGCTCTGCCAGCTTGATATCAGGGCAATATTTTAAAAAAATTTCATTAATTAAATTATATTGCTTATAAATAATTTGACCATTAATGACGGTTACTTCTGATTTTTTTATAATATTTTTCCCAAGAAGATTTAACGTCATTTAATGCTCACAAATTGAATTTAAAAAGCTTTTTAAAACGTCTTAGATATTAATCTATTGTTTAATTATTGCCAAGCTATGTATAAAAAATTAAACATGTCTGTATAATTTATAAAAAAGCAGTTAAAACTCTATAATTCAAATAAAAATATAAAAAATATTTAAAAATTCTATATTTATATATTATTCTATATTTATATATTATATTGACACACGAATGATACGTTAATTATCAAAGTTTCAATTTTTTTTAAATTATGATCTTTAGATTAAACCAAACCGAGCATAAAAATGTTTTTTATTAAAAACAAACATATATTAAATATTCTTTTTGGTATCATACTGTCTTGGTTTCCATTAACGATACAAGCCGAAAAAAATCAAACCTTATCAACGCTTGAAATACGAACGTTGCAAACTAGAGAATTTACACAATTATCTCTTTCAAATGCTTATCAAGCTTCTTTGAACACCTTTCAGGATCTTGGTTTTATTATTACAGAAACATCACCTTCTCTTAGTTTAATTGTGGCTAATCAAACTCATCCCGATCAAAATCAAGTTATTCTTGCAACTCTGACCATAATTGCCAAAAATGACTTTTTAAATACAATTATTACCCGCTTATCTTTAAGTACATATCCTCTTTATTCAGGTGAAGAAGGTACAAATTTAAATGGAGAATCACCAAGAGCATCGAATATTATTCGAACACCAACAACCTATCAACAATTTTATGATGCTTTTTCCTATACATTATCGCTTCAAAAAAAACTGGTGAATAAATGAAGTTCATTTCTCAAATTTTTTTTTACTGTTTAATATTATCTAGTTTTTTTCCATTAATATCTTGTACTAATGTTAATCACGATCAAATCATGCCAGCGGCACAAAAAAGAATTAATGAAACACGTATTTTTGAGGCACCTAATCAAAATATCTTATTAAAAACCATTATTACAACTTTACAAGATCAGGGTTTTAATATAGTTAAAGTCAATTTAGACAGTAATGAGGTTACAGCCCAGCAAAACAGTTATATTATATTAAGTATCATGGCATATCCAACAAGCATTCATCAATTTGCTGTACGAGTTAATGGTCAAATTTTTAGGGATTCTAACCTTTCATCAACAGGTTATGAAAATATAAACGATCCTCAATTTTATCAAAAAGAATTTTTTGAGCCTTTGTCTAAATCACTCTTCTTGCAAAATCATTCCTTCTAACCTTATCTTTAAATAAGCTTTCTGTTCATAGTGGATAAATATCATGCACTTTATAAAATATACTCTTCTTCCAACTTTTCTTCTCATTGCAGGATGCCATTCTACTTCTCAGCAAATCCAAGATGTCCAAGCTACCCAAAATACTGATTCACGATTAACCCTAGGAACCATTGAAAGTCAGCTACATAAAGGTATGAGCAATGCTTCTGTTGTTGAAATTTTCGGCCCACCCAATATTGTAACAACAGATGATCAACATCGTGAAGTTTGGGTATATGACCGCATTTCAACCATACGAGCTCATACCAATTCTGGTGGATGGGCCACTATCGTTATTTTAGGATTGGGTAATAAAGCCAATACTTCAAGCACGTCACAAAGAACATTAACCTTGATCGTTAAATTTGATTCAAACCAAACAGTCAGGGATTACTCATATAGATATAGCAATTTCTAATGAAATTGGATTTCACTCGCCTATTTTCTATCTTAATTCTAAAAAGTAAATTACTTTTAGGGGTACTTTTTCTTACTTTTTCTATCCCCATTATATCTGCAAAACCAGAACAAATTTTGGCTTTAAGAGCTATTCAAAGTCGATCTTTCAATACAAATAATCAAAAGAAAATGATCCAAGCTATATCCTCTACCTTACAGGATATGGGATATATAATTATCAGGACAAACGATAAAATTGGTTTTGTAACAGCAACACATTTTAGTGATGATATCATTGAAATGACAGTTACAACCCAACCAACCAAAAAAGCAATAATTGTAAGGGTTTCTGCAAGAGTAAATAATCTTCCCCTAGGAAAAAATGAGGTTTTTTATCAAACTTTCTTTAATCAACTTTCACAGGCAACGTTTTTAAATGCTAACGCTATTTATTAATTTAGGATAAAAAATGAGAAAGCGTATCAAAAAAATCTTGGTACGTTTGCGGTGAAGTTACAAAGTTTTGATTATACCTTAAAACAACACGAATTGTTGTTAATCCTTTTACAGATAATTTTGTAATTATAACGTTCGCTTGCATAATATTATTATTTTCTAAACGTATTGCTTCAATCAGATTAATTGAACTATCTACTCTGACAATTTGAAAATCCAGATTGGCAAGAGTTTTAATCATTGCCGACATCATTTGGGTTATATCTAATTGGTCAAACTGACGTATTTGCATCGCACGAAGCTGAATTATAGACAAATCCGTCAGTCTTAAATTGGATGGCGTTGAATATCCTTGACAAGCAACCAAAAATAATAAGAAAATTAAAGGGATAAATTGATTGTTTTTCATTGTATCTGAGCCTGTAAATAAAGAGCTTTTGATAAAGATTCAAAAAACTTCTGATAAATTTTAGGATCTTTTACTAACCAAATTTCACCTACATGCCCATCATTAAAAAAATCGCGCATTTCGATGGAAACATGAACTTGATAACCTTGTTGATGTGTTAAGGGAATAAATATTACAGAAATAGAACTATTTTTTTTAGCAATGTACAGACTGTTTTGTTCCCCTACAAAATCAAACGGCCCAAATTGAATGGCTAAATTCCCACCTGTCCAAGGTTTTTTATGAAAATGCGTAATCGGAATTCCAAAAAAGCTGAATGGTTGTCCAACATCATAAGTTTGATCAGCATATAAAATACCAAATTCGTTATTAACCTCTCTGATTATATAATGTTGATCTTGAACAACATTCATAACAGCACGCATTAATTCAGATGAATCAGATAAATGAAAATCTCTGTTCTGTATCGAAAAACGTTTTAATCGCTCCGTTGTCAAACGCATACTATTTTTAGATGGATTACTGGTATTCGAACATGCACCTAGTAAAAAAAGAAAAAAAAGTAATAGGTAGAAAAAAAACGATTGAATATTGCCTTCTTTCGCATTTCTGTCATCTTTCGTGATCTTTAAAATCATGAAACGGATATCCAATAAAACAAATAACTTGATGCTTAGACAGATTTTAATATGAAATATTAATCTTTTAAGATTTTTTTATATTAATCTTTTCCAAATTAAAAATAAATAAGTTATATTTTAAAAAAAATCATTTCAGTAAAAGCCTATTCATTACCATTTTATTTATGGATTCTTATGAATAATACCTATAAAAAATTAAATATTCGTGCGGGTACTATTGAAAAAGTGACTCCAATTAACAATCAAGGAAGTTTTCTTTTAAAAGTAAATTTTGGTTCCGTAATTGGTTTTAAAAACACTATTTTACACACTTCACCTTCTTCAACTCCAAAATCCCTCTTGGAAAAACATGTATGCGCCATTATTAATTTACCTCTTACACGTAAAAGGCTAAAAGCATTCAATACCATATTGCTTTGTATGCCTGATACAAAGGGATATTATATTCCTATCCAACCTGATTATTCAATTCCTAATGGAGGTTCTTTACTTTAATGGCTAGCAAATATATGACTGTTTCATGGGATCAATTACATAAAGATGTCCGAACTCTTTCTGAACGGTTAAGCAATTTTAATTTTAAAGGTATAATTTCTATTACACGAGGCGGACTTATTCCTGCTGGTATTATTGCCCGAGAACTTGAGCTTCGATTGATTGATACAGTTTCTGTCGTTACCTATGATGAAGAAAAACGGGGCGAACTTAAAATTATTAAACATCCTTCAATTACAAATGATGGAGAAGAATTCTTAATCATTGATGATCTTGTTGATTCGGGTATTACTGCCAAAGCTATACGTAAATTATTACCCAAAGCCTATTTTGCATGTCTATATGCTAAACCAGAGGGAAAAGAATTTACTGATAAATTTATTATGGAAGTTCAACAAGATACATGGATTCTATTTCCATGGGATATGGCACCTGCATTTGCTCCACCTTTGATAAAATCCAAAAAAAAATAAAAAAATGCACTTTTCGTAAAAAACTTCTTGCCTTATGGTTCAGAAAAAGATAGCTATAAGGTCATTCGGGGTGTGGCGCAGCCTGGCTAGCGCGCTTGTTTTGGGTACAAGAGGCCC
>CAMPDW010000014.1 GCA_946699565.1 uncultured Commensalibacter sp.
TGAATAAGGCTGTTCGTTCTATCTGTCCAATTATTGCAACTTTAATTATTTTATTATAATTAATACTTGAAGGGATAGTTATGTCAAAAAGTATTTATTATCTTTAAAAAATTGTTAAAAAAGATTTAAAACACGCTTTACAAACTATCTTCTACTCTATTGGTAACACAAATCATTCCATTTAGCTTCTTCAACCAGATCAAGAAGTTCATTGTCATATTTATTATCATTCTAAGACATTTTTTATCCAGATGAACACCATAAAAAATAAAATTATAAAAAATAATATTGTCTTATCTCAAAAAAAGAAGTTACCACGGTACTAAGAACGTAGAAAAAAGTGATTTTATTTTTTTAATACTTATATTATTTTAAAATCATCCTTCCTACATAATGTTTCATTATAAATTTTTATTATTATCAGTTTATAAATAAAAATTTATTTATATCTCCACTTTTTATATATTAAAAATATATCGGAATAAATGTTTCATATTCAAACCAAGTCGTAGCATTAAAATTGACGTTATCATCTGATACAACACTTAAAAAATTATTTTTATGATATAAGCAAACTTTTTTATTATTCATTTTAACCTTAACAAAATCATCAGTATTAAAACAATTTTCAGTTAAAAAAATTTGATTATTTTTTTTTTCAAAATAAAATTTTCTATCTAAATATTCTACATAAGGATATAATCCATCGTTAATAAATGTTAGATATACCAAAGACGAATTTAATGGATTAAAAGTTGGATTATTACTTATAAATTTATGTAAATAATTCGAAAAAGCTAAAAAGCGCCCACGGTGATCCAACAAAGCAATTCTATTTCCTTTATATTCCCTCTGTCGGGATAAATCATATTTTTTACTTGCATAATAAAAAGATAATAATAAAAATAACCGTGATGCCTCTTTTTGATAATTATAAATAGCTAATTGTGCAACAATTTTAAATAAATTTGTCTCATCTAACAGAATACGGTTGTAATATTTAACTTTTAAAAAGTTATCTGAATTTAAAATTTGATAACATAATAAAGGATGTTTAAAATAACCGGCCATTAACTTATTATAAATATTTACATAATTTTTACGTCGAATAGCCATTAAATCTTTAAATAATCTTGGAAAATTCCTATTATTATCCAAGGAATAACTAATAAGTTTCTTTAGAGTTTCCGACCCTTTAATACTTTCATAAATAATATGACCAGCATAAGGTATAGATAATATTTTAACATCAACTACACCATTTTGATTAAAAGATAAAATATGTTCAGCCGTTTTACGATCAATATCATGTTTTTTATCGTATAAAATAAGTATAGATCCTTGAACATTTTCTACTTTAATACCCATTCCTTTCATTTTTTGACTACATAACTGAGCCCATTCAGGAATAGTAGGCCATTCATCTGGATCAATAGATAATTGTGGGGCCATAACAATAGTAAAATTAGATTTTAATAAAGAAGAATATTTTAAGGCTGCATAGCCTCCAGAAGACAAACCAATTGTAACGATTTTTTTATAAAAACTTCTTATTTGATCAATATATTTTAAAACCTCTTGCATTTCATCAGAAACATACCAATTCCTTTTTTTTGTTACAATACCCAAACAATTTATTTGCTCTTTTTCTACAAAAGGTTTTGCAAAATATTGATCTCTCCATCTTTCCTCATGCCCAATACCAATAAAAGTAATTAATAAAAAATCAGAAGCTCCTTTATTTAAATGGACTGCTATTTCTTCTCCATCAAAAATTAACATATTAACTCTCTAACATTTTGAATAATAATGATAAAATAAAAAAATCTTTTGAATATTTATAAATTTACTGTAACACGCCCAATTTTCAAAATACAAAATATTAAAATATAATTAACAACTCAAATTCATATATTTATTGAATTATAACTATATAAATCTTTATATTACAACTAATCCTTAGTACGTTCTGGAAAAATTGTTTCCCAACCACCTCCTAATACTTTATATAACTGTACCAGATTT
The DNA here is from genome assembly GCA_946699565.1 of uncultured Commensalibacter sp. Classification (GTDB taxonomy): domain Bacteria; phylum Pseudomonadota; class Alphaproteobacteria; order Acetobacterales; family Acetobacteraceae; genus Commensalibacter. The sequence goes on from CAMPDW010000014.1 coordinate 2,026, forward strand.
GTTGAAATACGCGTTGTGCTTTTAACCAAATCATCCTGAGACTGAAGCAGACGACGTTCTGCATCAAGTACATTAATAAAATTCTGTAACCCTTCCCTATATTGTTCTTGAGCTAAAAATACAGATTGTTGATTCGACTGAGCAGTTTCTCGTAACTTTTTATTTCTTAACTGTTCTGCCTGATAAGCTGACAAGGCATTATCAACTTCCTGCCATGCCTGTAAAACCGTTTTACGATAAGCCAAGGCTGCTTCTTTCTGTTGGGCTTTTTTCAGTTTAAGCTGCCCTCTTAATTTTCCTCCTTCAAAAATAGGAATGGAAATAGTTGGGCCAACATTCCACGCTCTTGCCGACCAAAAACCCAAATCTTTAATTGATAAAGATTGAAAACCCATTCTTGCATCAATTGTTACCTTAGGATAAAAATCACCTTCCGCCACACCGATCTCTGCCGTTGAAACATGCAAAGCTGCTTCGGCCTCCCTTATATCAGGTCGACGTTGTAGTAAATCAGAAGGTAAACCAATTGGTATTTGTGGTAGAACAGGAGGAATAGGTTTTTGAATGGATAACATTTGATTCAATGCTCGTGGTGGTTCTCCTAACAATAAGGCAATTACATTCATGTAATTGATCACTTGTTCCTCTAATTGAGGTATTTCTGAATTAGTTTCTTCTAACTGAGCTTTTGCATCATAAACATCTAATTCTGTAACCAATCCCCCTACATATCTCTTTTGTGCCAAATCAAGGGAATCTTTTGCAATTTGTGCATTTTTACGAACAATACCCAACTGGGTCTGGTATCCGCGTAACGTTATATAATTTCTTGCCACTTCGGCAAGTTGTATTATTAAAATATTTCTACGCTCTTCTTCAGATGCCTTTGATAATGCCTCACCAGCTTCATATTGACGTCGAACACGTCCCCAAATATCAGCCTCCCAGCTTGTATCCAACGCATCCGCCCATTCATTAAACGTTGGAATATCAATCTCTTTAGGATCAATTATATCCCCTAATTCAGGTTTTTTATTTCCTACACGATTAATAATTCGTCGCACCATTTTACTGCTGTGTTGTGCTCTGCGATAATTTCCCATCGCATTTAATGTTGGAAAACGAGCTGAACCCATAATTGCCAATTGTGCACGGCTAGCAATAATTCTTTGCGTTGCTATTTGAATATCCAAGTTATTCGTTATCGTACGGCGTTCTAATTCTGATAATATTGGATCTTGAAAGCAATTCCACCAATTAGGATCCAATTTTTTCATATTGATTTGACTAGCAACATTTCCTTGAATAGAATTATGATTCGGTAACCATTTCGAAGGTGTCCACGGATCTTGTTTTTTAAAATCAGGTCCAACAGCACAATTTGTTAATATTAATATTAAAAAGAATGTTGATATAAAAGAAGAATTGATTTTCATAATTTTTACCTGTTTTTCTTTTTTAATATAAACATTTCAAAAAATCTATTCTTGTCAACATGATCTATTTATAAGTTCTAATTTGCATAGATAAAAATAACAATAATAATTATGCTGTATAGTTTTTATATTTACTATGTAATCAATCTAAAATATAAAAAAAGAAAAAATGTTAATTTTTTTGTTGCATCCTCTTGCATGAGAAGCTACTAAATAAAACAAATCAACGCTGCTGTAGCTCAGTGGTAGAGCACTCCCTTGGTAAGGGAGAGGTCGCGAGTTCAATCCTCGCCAGCAGCACCAGTTTATAGCTGTTTTTCCATTCATTTTCCCATATAAAAATTATCATATTGAAAAATTGGATAACCATTTTTTATTTATTATTGAATAAATAAGTAATTATTTATTCAATCAATCTATTTAGGGAGAGTATTATCATTTAAATATAATCAGAAATATCTTTATCCAATGATCATATCACTTTTGATCATTCAAACCATCTCTTAAAATATAATATAGAAAGATGGTAGCGACGGGAGGATTTGAACCACCGACCAAGGGATTATGATTCCCCTGCTCTACCGCTGAGCTACGCCGCCTTATAATTTTCAAAGACGAGTTTAATTACCCTCATTTATAAAACAAAGTCAAGTATTTTTAACTAATCTTTTTTAACATTTTAACTATTTTCTTCAGTAACCTTCTTTTTTTCAGCTGAAATTCTCGGGGGTCTGCCTCTACGTGATGTACGTACTGGCTTTTCATTTTCAACTTCTTTTACATCAATTTGTTCTTCTGCGGGCTCGTCAATCTTAATTTCTACAACTTCATTAGTCTCCGATTCATCATCTATAGCTTTTACTGTTTCAACACCGTTATTTGATTCTTGATAATTATTTGGACGATGTCTTTGCTGTATAGACTGATTAATCATATTAACAATACGAGAATAATGCTCTGCATACTGAAAAAAATTTTCAGCGGTAACTCGATCTCCAGAACTTAGAGCATCACGCCCTTGTTGAAGATATTTTTCATATAATTGCTGAGCAGTGCCACGAATACGTCCACTAGAACCGTTACTTTCAAATACATGATTCCGATTAAAAGAAACCTGTCCATTTTGATGACGTGCCCCCCCACTATTACCTGATCGATAATAACGGCCTCGCATACGTTTTGTATTCATAAGTTATTGTTATACTTTCCTATTAGTAAACCTAAAACTAAGATTATATTCCTAATTAAGTTACTTAATGATGACTAATGTGATACAAATAAATTCAATGATGTTCATAAATATGAATAAAAATTATAATTTAAGTAGCATCTTGTAATATAGTAAAATTATACGATGCTTTTACAATGTTGAATAAGAAAAAACAAGAGCCCTTATATAACCATTTAAATCTTGTTGTTTTTGCACAACAGATAACCCAGCCTCATTTGCGATAGCAATTACCTCCTGACCTTGATTAATACCTAATTCCAAAATCAAAAAACCTTGATGAGTCAATAAATTTTTAGCTTGTCGGCAAATGACACGGTAAGCATTTAAACCATCTTTTCCACCATCCAAAGCCAACATGGGTTCATAATTTTTAACGTCTGACATCAATGTTAATAATTCGTGCGTTCGAATATAGGGTGGATTGGATAAAATAACATCAAATTGCCCTATTAAAGCATCTGCCCAATATCCTGTAAAAAAAGCCGATTGATTTTCCAAATTACATTGTTGTGCATTTTTTCTTGCTAAACGAACCGCCTGCTCTTGATAATCAACACCGATACCAAAACTATTAGAATATTCTGATAAAGCAGCCAATAATAAGCATCCTGTTCCCGTTCCCAAATCAAGAAAATTATAAGATAATTGATGCTCTGGAAGAACTTTTAATAAAACTTCAATCAATGCTTCACTATCAGCCCGCGGAATTAAGGTGGCCTCTGATACATCAAGATCTAAAGACCAAAAACCCTGTTTCCGAACAATGTATGCAAAAGGCTCATGATGACTTCTTCTATCAAAAAAAGACCGAATAAGAGTTGGATCAACTAAACTATTTTTATCCATTAACAATAATTCGGTTCTGCTTACTTTTAAAGCTGCGACAATTAACAATACCGCTTCCCGTCGCGACGCTTCAATTCCTGCTTTTTGAAGAATAACCTCGCCTTCCTGAATTAATGAAGCTAATGATACATTCACATTATTATCCATAAAATCCAATAAAAACCAATTTACCCAAATATAAAAACTTATACTTTAAAATATTAATAAAATTAAGAAATATGCCTAGGCATTTTCTTCAGAAGCCAATAATCTGGATTGTTCTTCCTGAATTAAATAATCAATAATTTCGTCAAATTCACCCAGCATAATGCGATCAATCTTATGCAGGGTTAAATTTACCCGATGATCAGTAACACGCCCTTGTGGGAAATTATATGTACGAATACGTTCAGAACGATCTCCTGTTCCCACCTGCGAGCGACGATCTGCTGCACGATTTTCATGAGTGGCCAACCGTTGTTGTTCATATAAACGTGCACGCAAAATCTTCATAGCCTTGGCTTTATTTTTATGCTGACTTTTTTCCTCCTGCATCGCCACAACTACACCTGTCGGAATATGAGTGATCCTTACTGCACTTTCTGTTTTATTAACATGCTGTCCACCAGCACCAGAAGCACGATAAACATCTATTCGCAAATCACCTTCATCAATTGTGACATCCACTTCCTCTGCCTCAGGCAAAACCGCAACTGTTACTGTTGAGGTATGAACACGTCCCTGACTTTCGGTAGCTGGAACACGTTGCACACGATGAACTCCTGATTCATATTTCAAACGAGCAAACACGCCCGTTCCTGTAATGGATGCGATCCCTTCTTTTAGGCCACCCAACCCAGTATCACTATATTCCAAGATTTCAAAACGCCAACCACGAGATTCTGCATAACGTTGATAAGCTGAAAAAAGTTCGGCCGCGAATAAACCTGCCTCATCACCACCTGCTGCTGGACGAAGTTCTAGAATTGCACTTCTTTCATCCGCTTTATCTTTAGGTAACATCGCCAAACGAATTTGATGTCTTATGGATGGCAACTTTTCATGTAAAGTCTGTAATTCAGCTTGAGCCAAATCTCTTATTTCAGAATCTTCAAGCATCTCTTGTGCCGTCTGCTGATCTTTTTCTGCAGCTCGTAAGGATTTTATTAGATTCACAAGCGAAGTTAGCTCAGCATATTCACGTGAAACTTCAATAAATTTATCCCCTGATATTTCAGTGGATAATAAATGTTGCAATTCTTCTGATCGAACTATTATTTTATCTAAACGATCATTAAAACTTGCAGAAAATTCTTCAGAAGACATAAATTAATTCGCCAATTTCAAATTAAGCTGAGAAACTAAATCATACAAAGCAACCTCTACCTGTTCACCAGAAACCAAATCCTTTAGTTGAACAACCTGTTTCGCTGCCTCATCTTCACCAATAAGCAATGCAATAGATGCTTCCTTTTTATTGGCCCATTCCATTTGTTTACGAAAATTCCCTTTATACGCCATTTCAGCAGAAATATTATGACTACGCAATTGCTGTAAAACAGTAAATGCCATTTCATGAACTGCATCAGAAAAGGCAATAACTACTACTAATTTAAGTTGGATAGGTGTCGAATTCAATAAAAGAGCTAATCTTTCAACTCCAGCTGCCCATCCAATAGAAGGAACAGAAGGACCTCCCATTTCCGCCACTAACCCCTCATAGCGTCCACCGGCCAACACGGTACCTTGAGAACCGAGTTTGTTTGTTACAAATTCAAAAACTGTATGGCTATAATAATCCAAACCACGAACAATATATTGATTTTCTTTAAATGGAATTTTAAACTGATCCAGTGCTTTTCTTAATCTATCCCAAAATTCCCGAGCTGTTGGTGTCATATAATCCTTCATTACAGGAGCATGGTCCAATAATGCTCTATCCTGGGCAGCCTTACTATCTAAAATACGCAAAGGATTTTTTTCCAACCGACTTTGACTATCTTCTGATAATTCGAATTTTACCGTTTTAAAATAGGCGATTAAAGCTTCACGCCAGGCCTGACGGCTTTCTAAATCACCCAAGGTATTCAATTCCAAAACTACATTATCAGCAATTCCCAAAGCTTGTAAAATATGCTGTCCCATGGAAATCATTTCAGCATCAGCAAAAGGTATCGCAGTCCCCAATAATTCCGCACCAATTTGAAAAAATTGCCTATATCGTCCTTTTTGAGGACGCTCATACCGAAACATTGGGCCCGCATAAAAAACTTTTTGAGGAAGGGTCTGCGTTAATGCGTTGGTAACCAAGGCACGACAAATTCCTGCTGTTCCTTCGGGGCGCAAAGTAAGGGAATCCCCACCGCGATCCTGAAATGTATACATCTCTTTAGAAACAATATCCGAAGTATCCCCTAATGAACGGGCAAAAACACCCGTTTCCTCAAAAATGGGTGTTATCCATTCTTCAAACCCATATAATGAAGTAATTTTTTTTGCTATTTGAATGACATACTGATGATTTTTTGCCTCATCACCAATCAAATCATGGGTCCCACGAACGGGTTTAACCACACTCACTTTACATTATCCTATATTTCAAATTATATCACTAGATCAGTTTTTTTCTTTTTTCTGAGCCGCTTTTTTCGCTTCAATTTGAATTGCTTTCTTTTCAACCAGTTCAACAATATGATCAATCATTTCTTCTGCTGGAACAGTATGATCCTGTTTTCCTGCAACGTAAACCATATGACGACCTGATCCTCCCCCTGTTACTCCAACATCCGTCATGGTTGCTTCACCAGGGCCATTAACAACGCAACCAATAACGGAAAGTGTAATAGGTGTTTCAATATGTGCCAAACGTTCTTCTAATGTAGCAACGGTTGGAATAACCTTGAAACCTTGCCGTGCACAGGACGGACAAGAAACAACCCTTACCCCACGATAACGCAATCCAAGCGTTTTTAAAATATCCCAACCGACAATGACTTCCTCTTCAGGTTCGGCCGATAAAGAAACACGCATTGTATCACCAATACCAGCCCATAAAAGTGAACCAAGACCAATAGAAGATTTTACAGTTCCTGTTCTTTTTCCACCAGCCTCTGTAATCCCAATATGTAATGGATAATCAGAAGCTTCGGATAGTAAACGATAAGCTTCTACCGCCAAAAAGACATCAGAAGCTTTAACGCTAATTTTAAATTCACGAAAATCATTATCTTCAAGGATTTTCGCATGTTCCATCGCACTTTCAAATAATGCTTCTGGATTAGGTTCACCATATTTTTCCAATAAATGCTTTTCAAGAGAACCCGCATTAACGCCTATACGAATGGAACAATTATAGTCTTTGGCGGCCTTAATTACATCCCGTACACGATCCGTATTACCGATATTTCCTGGATTAATTCTTAAACAAGCCGCCCCTGCCTGTGCAGCCTCGATTGCTCTTTTATAATGAAAATGAATGTCCGCAACAATTGGTACATTGACATTACGAACAATTTTTTTTAATGCTCGGGTACTATCCTCATCAGGGCAAGAGACACGTACAATATCAACCCCTACCTTTTCAGCTTTTTTGATTTGCGCAATCGTTGCTTGTGCATCACTGGTCAAGGTATTCGTCATTGTTTGAATACTAATCGGTGCATCCCCACCAACTGGAACAGATCCCACATGAATCTGTCGACTTTTACGACGAATAATTTGCTGATATGGACGTAAACTCATTAATCTTTCTCCAAATAAATTATGACTATATTTTTAAGTGTTAAAAAATTTTTTAGTCATATTCTCTTAACTAACCAACACCACTTGAATATTCAAGATATAAAGTCAATAGAGTATAATTAAATAAATTATTTTTTTAATATTCATAATTTCAAGCTTAAATTAAATATTGTTAGTAATCTAATTTTCTTTTTTAATAATTATTTTGATTAATGATAAGCAACCATGAATTTTTATAAAAATCATTTATTTTACTGGTTCCGTAATAATCTTTTCCAATAATTCTGGGGTAATTACAAAATGCCTTAAAACTCTTCCTTTTTCACCTAAGACTTTAGATTGTTTACCCTTACTTTGAATCATAATAGCACCAGCATTCCCAATTGTCATAATTACATTTTGCTGATTAACTGGAATCGTCCAATTTTCTCCTTTTTTTAAAGTTTTTTGCAGTAAAACATGTCCTTGTTGATTTTGAACTTTTAACCAACTATCATCAGATGCTTTAATAATAATATCGGTATTATTCATTTCTTTGATATCGTGTTCCGTCTTATTGACTTTATCCGATTTTTGCTCTTCTTTGGACAATGCTGTGCTTTGATTAGATTCTTGATTGTTAAAGTTCTTTAAATTTTGCGGATCATTATTATCCACTATTTTCATATTATTATTTACAGAAACTGAATTATTGTTCTCGGTAGAATTTTCAGCAGACAAAGCTGAATTTATATTCGGTTTATCTTTTTGTGAAGAATCAGACTTTTGAGGTAAATCTTCCTGTTTTAAAGATACATTATCTACTTCATGAAAGGATTCATTAGATTTTTGAGACTGTGCGATCTGATTTTCAAGTTTATTAATAGTATGTATGACATCTGCATCAGACTTTACATCATTTAATTTTTGAGATGGCATAACAGAAGCAATTTGAGGAGAAATTTTTTCTTGCATCTGCTTTTCATCCTTTTGATCGATAAATGAAGGTATCGTTTCAGCAGGAACTTTTCGATGATCCGTTATTTTATACCAACTAATATATCCACCAGCAATAATAAGAAAACCCGCCAAAATAAAAACAGCAGCAGGCACACCTGATTGGGGAACAGGCGCAGGAAAAAGTAACTTTTGTTTATACTCTGTTCCCTGATATTCACAATGAAAACGTTTAATTAATTCTTCACTATTTAAATCCAAAAAATCAGCATAAGACCGTAAGAAGCCTGATGCATAAGCGATACCAGGTAATTGGTCTATTTTACCCTCTTCTAAAGCTTGTAAAAAAATTAAACGAATACGCAGCTTTTGAGAAATATCTTCTAAACTTAAATGCAACTCTTCTCGTTTTAAACGAAGCGTTTCACCAATAGATTGATTATTAGGATATTGTTCAGATCCACTGCCCATTATGCTTCATACCTTTATAACATAGATGTATGATGGTAGCGTTTTATTAATGAATGAATAGCCTCTTGCACTAACTGTTGTATAATATCATGAACTGATACAATTTCTTTAACCATTCCCACCGATTGACCTGCCATTACTGAACCATATTCAACATCTCCTTCTTTAACAGCTCGTCGTAATGCACCCGCCCAAAAATGTTCTATATCAAGTTGAGCTTGTTCTTTACTCAAATCCCCGTTATGGTATTTTTGAATAACTTCAGCCTGATGCTTCATAAAAGCTTTTGTCCCCGCATTTGCTATCCCACGCACTGGAATAACAGAAAATCTATCATCTAACTGAACTGAGGCAACGGCATCTCTTGCTGAAGCATGAATAAATGCTTTTTTAAAATTTTCATGTGCCAAACATTCTTTTGATGCGGCAAACATCGTTCCTAATTGTGCTCCAGAAGCACCAAGCTCAAGATAAGAAACAATCGCGTCACCTCGTCCAAGTCCACCTGCAACAAAAACAGGAATCTCATGAATGACCGGTAAAATTTCTTGCGCTAATACCGTTAAAGAAACAGGACCAATATGTCCCCCCGCTTCAGATCCTTCAATTACCAAAGCATCTACACCCATTTTAATTAAACGTTTGGCCAAAACTAGAGCTGGAGCAAAAGCAAGAACCTTAGCATCACCCTGTTTAATCTGTTTAATTGCTAAACCTGATGGAATTCCCCCAGCCAAAACAATATATTTTACCTTTAGCTGTAAACAGACATCAATTAATTCCGTCAATTTAGAATGCATTGTAATTAAATTAACACCAAAAGGTTTAGATGTTAAAGCTTGTGTTGCCTTAATTTCGACGGCCAGCATACTGGGCTCCATTGCACCACAAGCAAGAACACCAAACCCCCCTGCATTTGATATAGAAGAAACCAATTGATGTTCACTTACCCAAGACATTGCTCCTCCCAAGATAGCATATTTGCTTCCTAGAAAATCATTACCTCGTTTCCATAAATAATTAAGTTCTTTCTCTGCACGTTTGTATGATTCTGAGTCAATATCCGTTTTATCAATCATTCATTTTATCCAATCCATAGGCTGTATGTAATGCACGAACTGCCAATTCTACATATTCTGCAGCAACAATGACAGAAACCTTAATTTCGCTTGTCGAAATTACTTGTACATTTATAGAACGTTCCGCTAAGGTTTTAAACATAATATTTGCAACACCTGTATGAGAACGCATCCCAATACCAACAACGCTAATTTTTACTACATTTTCATCTGTAATTAACTGGTTAAATTTTATTATATTTTGAGCTTTTTCTAAAATATCTTTTGCACGCAACAAATCTGTTTTAGGGACTGTAAAAGTCATATCAGTCGTTTGATTTGTTCCGCTACTTTGAACAATCATATCAACATTAATATTTGCCTCCGCCAACGGTGCAAATATTGATGAAGCAATTCCTGGAAGATCTGGAATACCTTTAACCACAATTTTTGCTTCATTTAAGGAATAAGCGATCCCTGTGACTTGTTCTTTCTCCACTATTTCATCCTCACTAACAACCAAAGAACCTGGTAAACATTCTTCTTTTGAAGAATCATGATCTTCAAAACTTGAAAGTACTTGAACACGAACTTGTTCTTTCATTGCCAATTCTACACTTCGTGTTTGTAATACTTTTGCTCCAACAGAGGCTAATTCCAACATTTCTTCATAGGCAATAGCTTTAATTCGTTTTGCTTTTTTAACAATTCTTGGGTCTGTTGTATAAATACCATCAACATCCGTGTAAATATCACATCGTGTTGCTTTTAAACTTGCTGCCAATGCTACAGCTGAAGTATCAGATCCACCACGTCCTAAAGTTGAAACACGATTACAATGATCAACACCTTGAAAACCAGCCACAACAGGCACTATTCCTTCTTTCATACATCGAATTAATGCAGAAGCATCAATCTGATTAATCCTTGCCTTACCATGTGCATCATCAGTTAAAATAGGAACTTGCCAACCAGCCCAGGAACGTGCTTTAATTCCCATTGTCTGTAAGGCAATCGCCAAAAGACCACTCGTCACCTGCTCACCTGTTGCTACAATTGAATCATATTCACATGAATCAAATAAAGGATTTAAGGTTTGACAATATTCAACCAGCTGATTCGTAACCCCAGACATAGCCGATACAACAACGGCCACTTCACATCCAACCTCAACTTGTCTTTTAACCGTTTGAGCCACTTTACGAATTCGATCCAAATTGGAAACCGATGTTCCGCCAAACTTCATTACAATCCGGGGGGCAGCACCACAAGACATAAAAAATATACTCCGCAACTAATATTTTCATTATTCAAATATGTTATAATGAAGTGTAAATCTTTTTCTTTTATCTTTTAATTATTAACTTAATTATATTCTATAATCAAACAATTGACTTTTATTATATTTATTCCACCTAAGGTTAATGTTAAATGCCTATCGTTACTACAGTTAATTCCAATAAGCAAAATAATTCCATAATTTCAGATGAAATTAATCATTTTAATCAACTTGCAAATCAATGGTGGGATCGTAAAGGTCCCATGAGTTCTTTACACGATATGAATGATTTAAGAATTGAATGGATTAATAATAATTTAAAACATCATCAACAATTTTATAAATCCGGCACACTTCTTGATATTGGCTGTGGTGCTGGTTTGGCAAGTGAAGCCTTAGCTAACCTAGGATATCATGTTCTGGGTGTTGACGCTGGACAAAAAGTAATTGAAGCCGCTCAATATCACTTAGATACCACACCCTTATTACCCAACGGCGGTTCATTAACATATCAAATTGGAAATATTGAAAAACTCGTCCATGAAAACCAACATTTTTCAGTAATTACTGCTTTGGAAATTCTTGAACATGTTCATGATCCAAACAAGTTTATACATAATATTGCTCAACTACTTCAATCCAAGGGATTGATTTTTGTTTCCACAATAAATCGAACAATACCTGCTTTTCTTTTTGCCAAGGTTGCTGCTGAATATGTTACCCGGAAATTACCTATTGGAACCCACAATTGGAAACAATTCATTACGCCTTCTGAACTTGGAAAAATGGCACATGCAGCAAGATTAAGAATAAAATCTATTGCTGGCTTAACTTTTTACCCTAATGGTTGGAAATTAACAAAAAATGTTAAAATTAATTACATTGTTTGTCTGACTAAAAATTAAACCACATATAACGAATTATAAAGTTTTTTAAAGCTTTTAAGACCTTTTGTTTAAAAGCTTTTTACCCTTCAATTTATTGTAATTAATTATATAAAATTGAATTAAACAACCTCATTAATAGGTTGAATCCTAGCCTTTTTTGGACCACCCTCTGTCTCTTGTTTTGCTTCACTTTCATTATTTTCTTCTTTTTCAACAGTTTTTTCATTAATTGGTTTTTGACGACATCCTGGAATGGATAAAATTGTTTGTATTACATGTTGGTGAGAAATAGCCCGAGTACATTCAAACTGACGAGGAGTATTTTCATGCTTAGGACAATATAAAAAATTTTTATGGTCAAATAAATAACGAATGTCATTCCAGCATCCATTACAAACATGCGTATTAAACACACGATAAGGCGTATCAAATTCTGTCAAAGGGTCTGTAAAACCTGATATAATTACAACAGGTATACCAGCCCCCCATGCTAACCATGCCAATCCAGATGATAATCCTACAAAAAATTCAGCATGTTTTAGCCAACGTACTCTTTCTGTTAAAGGACGGGGGCCTGTCTGATCTTCTACTCCATTTGGAATATGATTCCAAACTAAATTTCTTCCATAAACACGATCTTTATCGATACAAATAACCCGGTAACCTAAACCTTTTAAAAAATCAATAACAAAATACCATCCAAAAGGATTATTCCAATATTTACATTGTGTCGAAGCATGCGTTGCAATAACAACATAAGGTTCTGGTATAGGTCGTGTATCTTCACTTGCAGATAAACGTGGGGGTACTTCCGTAGGATCAACCCCTAAAATATATCCTGCTGTACGATGAAGTCCAACCAATCTAAAATCTCGAGGCTGCCAGCTATTCGTATCATCATGGAAAAATAACCCTATATAGTAAGAAGCATAATAATCAAAGGTTTTTTTATCTTGAACCATAGCAACAGAATCAACAAAATTAATTTCAGGATATTCATTCTTAAATAAATCAATAAGTTGCTTTCCTAACGCCAATGTTAACTTACATTTATGTTTTTCTCTAAATTTTTCAGCATAAGGCATCCATCCCAATGAATCGCCTAATGAACCAACTGGAAAAGAAATTAAAACTTCCTTTCCTTCTGCATTATATTTATGAGCAAAAACTTCTTCTTCTTTACCCATTTTATCAATTTTATAAATTACAACCTTTCCAGTCATATAATGATGTTTGGATGTTGTCGCAAAACCCTGATCGAAACATTTCTGATCTAATAAGGTTACTTGGCAATCCAAATCCATTAAACAAACTCTCCAACCTTCTCCTTTTACTGGTTTAGGAACATAAACACGTATTCCAAAATTAAAATCATATAAAATCCCCATAGGACCCTTTTGGGTTGGTTTGGGTGATGCTTGAATAAAATAATTAACTAAATTTTGATTAAGTTTATCATGTGCAATATTATTTTGATTTTGATCACTCTGAACCTTTTTATCTTGTTCTTGATTTCCTCCTATTATGGGAGAAAAATGTTTATCCAATGCCTTAAAATTTATTTCAGCATTTACACTTTGGTTACTTCCAGTTTCTTGCCTTGAAGATGCCGCAGCTGAAGATTGAACTTCATCTTTAACTCTTAGTTTAATTCTTTCAACGCCTTCAACTTTGATTTTATCATCCTTAACCACGATAACCTCTTTTTCTTAATAATAAATGTAATAAAATTAATTGTCTTGTAATTCGGAATCGCTTATTTTTTTTGCTAATAAATTACATAAATCTGTATAAGTCTCGCATGCAAATGTAAATTCCGAAGGATCAATCTCAACATGAAATTGTAATTCAAATTTTTTACGTAAATCCAATAATAAATCTGGATTGATTTCTCTTTGAACCAATTTTTGACGTGTTAACTTCTTAACATTTTCTTTCCAATCTTTTGTTACATATAAAACCCAATCTTCTACTTGCTTATAAGCATTTTCAAAGGATAAAAGTGGCGTAATTTCAGGAACATCATAACGAAATTCCTGTATGACGGGCAATTTACCTTCTTGTAATGCAATACGCGTTTTGTTCATTTGTATTTTGCCACTCGGTGTTTTTAAAACACCACCCAAACGCGTTAAAACGATCATCTGTGGCCAAAGATCATAAATCTTGGTAATATGCTTATAAATTTGTTCTGCTATCAATTCATAAGAATTTACAGGGTTACGATTTATTTCAACAACAATAGTAACTGACTTTGGATCATCAGAATTACATAAAAAAAATGCAGTACTATTAACATGAATATCTACACAATTATTTTCCAGAGTGGAACTAATCACTGCTGGATCATATTTTTTATTGCGCAACGTTATAACATTACTCATTCTTCCTGAAAAATATAACTCGTTTTCATAAAAAAAACCAAGATCACCCGTGCGAAGGTATGTCTCTGAATTTTCCGAAGAACCTGCTAGTTTTGCATGAAATGTTTCTTTTGTTTCTTTTGGTTGATTAAAATAACCTTTTCCAACACTGATTCCAGAAACCCAAATTTCGCCAATTTGTCCATTCCTAAGCCTTTCACTAGTCTCAGGATTAACGATAACAACTTTTTGACCTTCACAAGAATGCCCACATGAAACCAACGTATATTGATCATTTACATCAACCGCTAATTTTGCAAATCCTGCCATTAAAGCTCTTCTAGAAAAACTTCTTATTTTAGGAGAAACCTGAATTGGTGTATTAGTAACTGTTAAAGTCGCTTCTGCAAGACCATATGCACAATTAAAACTTTTGGCTCTAAACCCAACATCTGCAAATTTTTTATAAAAATTAACCATGACGTTTATCTGAGTATTATCAGCACTATTAACAGCGATTTCCCAAGATGATAAATCTAAATTTTTATACTCTTCATCCGTCACCTCCTTTAAACAAAGGTTATAGGCAAAAGTTGGACCACCTGATACTTGTAGCTTATAATATGTGATGGCTTGCAACCAGCGAATAGGCTTTTCAATAAAATATTTAGGAGGTAATAAATATACTTTTGTTCTTAATCCAACAGGCGCAAGAATACCTCCTATTAATCCCATATCATGAGCAAACGGTAACCAACTTAAACCATGATAATTATTATGATAGTTATTAACTAATATTTTATTGCTCGCAGGTTGATTATGGATATTATATAACATATTACGATGTGTTAATATAATACCTTTGATGCCTTTGGTCGTCCCCGATGTATATTGAATAAGTGCGACATCTTTATTTTCCCCTTTTTTAACTAGTTTATTTTTAGAATTCAATAATGTTTCCAAAGGAACCCACATAGAATTAGAAGATAAATCTGTTACATATTTTTTAAATTCAGCTAATAAATAACGTGGACCTATAACTAAATTCGGCTGGGAATCATTAAAAACAGCTTTAAATCGTTCATCACTTCGAATAACATTAACATGTACCCCTGAAACAGCGATCATGTTGGCATATAAGCAGCCATAAAAAGCTAAAATATAATTAAAATCATTATCACATAATATTAATACACGATCTTGTTCTTTACCAAAATGATGTAAACCAGCAGCTATCATGGATGCTTGATGATCCAGCTGTTGACTTGTCAAGGTCTTATCAAGCTGACAATCTTCATCTAAAAGTGTATAAATTGTCAAAAAAGGAGAAAAAGAGGCACATTGCTGAACCATGTCAACAAGTGTATCCCTACGCCAATTTACACAATGATATTGTTTACAAACATAGTCTTCATCTTGATCTTGTGGAATAATTAAAGCCATTTTCCTCGCCAATAATAAAATACTTATTAAAAAAAATTATAAAATCACTTTTTCTACTATTCATTATTTTCAATCGTTAAAATTTCTTTATTTTCGAAAGGAACCTTTAATTTTCTTAATAACACTTTACCAACATCTTGAAGATTTTCTTCTTTCATTAATTGCAGTAATGAAATCTCACAACCAAGTCTATTGCTAATCGCAATTTGCAATTCAACACCTACCAATGAATCAATTCCCAATTCTGTTAATCGTGTATTACCATCAATTGTATCGGCTGGAAGTTGTAAGGTTTTACCTAGAATCTGAATTAAATTCTCAACAACAAAAGATAATCTTTTTTCAATAGATAATGCATTTAATGCACGTAAAATTTCAGTTTGTTCACCAACAGAAGTTCCCAAAGTCAATAACGTTTGGAAACGACTATATGTCTGGGTTAAAGGAAACATTCCAAACCATTTGGACCAGTCCATATCCAAAACCATAATACATGAATTATTTTGATTCCATAATAAAGGCATAATGTCCAAAGCTTTTTGAACTGGTAATGAATTAATCCCAAAACTATAAAAAGCTTTTACAATATTACTGTTTTTCTTCAGCATATTACCCCCTTCAATAGCCCCCCATTCTATTGAAAGCGCTGGTAAATTAAGACGTCGACGATATTCTGCCAAACCATCTAAAAAGGCATTAGCAGCGATATAACTTGCCTGCCCTATATTTCCCAACAAATGCGTTACTGAGGAAAATAAAACAAAATAATCCAAAGAAATATCTTGGGTTAAATCATGCAGATTCCAGGCTCCTTGAGCTTTGGGCAGTAAAACATGTTCAATACGCTCTGCATTAAGATTTTCGATAAGCCCATCATCAAGGACAGCAGCACAATGAAAAATACCTTTTAAAGAATAATTTAATTCTCTAATTTTTTTTATTGCGAATTGTAAAGCTTGACGATCTGAAAGATCAACCTTCATTTGATACAAATGAATACCCTGTTTACGTATTTTACCTAAAATTGCCTGAATATTGGTGTCATCCTCTTTTAAAGAACGCCCCATTAAAATAAGATGTTTCGCACCATTATTGGCTAGCCACTGAACCAGCTCAAGACCCATGCCTCCATAAGCACCTGTTATAAGATAACATGCATCAGATACAATAGAAGGAACCTCTTTTTCTAAGGGTTTAACGAGCACATCCTGTTTATCTTTGAAGTCGACAACAATTTTACCAATATGTTGTGCCAAAGTTAAGGTTCTTAAAGCATCTTTAATTTTTGCAGCAGGATATGAATTACAAGGAACTAAATCAATCTTGCCATCAACAATCATTAAAACAACTTGTCTTACAATCTCAACAACCTTTTTAGGATAAATTTTAGCCATTCGATCAAGATCCATAGCAAAAAAATTCATATTCTCATTAAATGCCTTCATAGGCATCCAATGTTCTTCAGCGATATCCTTTTTACCAACCTCACAGAAACTGCCAAAAGGTGCAACGAGTTCAAGGCTATGATGAAAAGCTTCACCCGATAATGAGTTTAAAACAACATCCACACCTCGACCATTGGTAGCCTTTTTAACACCATCCACAAATTCCAAATTACGTGAATTCCAAACATATTCACACCCTAGATCTCTTAAATACTGGCGTTTATGCTCACTACCTGCTGTAGCAAAAATTCTTGCCTCACACATTTTGGCAACTTGAACTGCTGCTAATCCTAAACCACCCGCAGCCGCGTGAATTAAAACAATCTGATCTTTCTGTAAGTTGGCCAAATTAACCAATGTCTGATAAGCCGTTGAATAGACGATTGGTATTGTTGATGCCTCAATATCCGTGACCTTATTCAGACACCCATTTTTTATTCTGGCAATATCTTCATCCGTTAACTTGTATAATTCCTTTTCTCTCAACAATGCATCTGTTGAATAATGAACGGCATAAATATCTTTTGTGTGAATCGTAATATGCGATGTTAGTGCATTTTTAAACGTTCCAAGAAGACAATCTCCAACATAATATCCTGCCTCCTCAGCCCCTTCACCTACGGCAATAACCTTTACGGCAGCTTCCATTCCAATACCGTTTTCATGATAGGTATCTTTAATAATAGAGCGGGGTAATAAACCCATAATTTTCAGTATATCTTTGAAATTCAATGCTGTTGCAAGAACTTCCAGCTCTACATAACCAGGAGAGGGTGGTTGGCGAACAAATGCATCGTACCTGATCTTATCCAAAACACCAGGTAGACCCAGTGCCAATTTGAAACCTATTTTATTAGAATCAAACTGTGAATAAGGAATGAGAGGAATATTATCTTGTCTGGTATAAGGAAGCAACCGTGCTGCATAACGATCTTGCCTACGAAGAACAATATCATCCTCTGTTTGTTCATCCAGAATTTCTGCCGCTAGAACAGAAGAATTTGTTTGAAGGTCAGCATCAATATCAATCAATTTCAATTTCAATTCAGGACGTTCAAATGCAAATGCCCTCACAAAACCGCAAAATGATGACTGATTGAGATTGATTATTTTTTCATTTACATCAACGGATTCCGATCCATTTGTGATAATCACTAATCGAAAATTCTCTGCAATTTCTGTATCTTTAATAATGGGTAATGCTTGTGCAAATAATAATCCTTCTTTGATTAAAGAAAAACCAATTATATCCTCTATCGAATGTACTTTTGTATAAAAATAAACAATTGAGCGACACTCATGAATATTAATAAATGCAAAGAAATCTTGATAATCTTTTAAATTTCCAGCCTGAATATGATAAAATTGATCTATATCCTTGCCTGATTGATCACCAATTAAACCAACAAAAACGGTAATGCCTTGCATTTCCAATTCTTTTTTCAAGGGTTCCAGAAATTGTTCATTATCCGTCAAAATGGCAACCCGTGCAATTTCCCCCAACAAAGATAAAGGAGGCATTTTCTGCCATTCACGATGATAAAGAAAGCTTAATTGTTTCGCTTCTTTTTTCTTCCCATTACTAATTTGTTTACCAGTTAATCCATCAATCCGTGCAACGATTTCACCTTTTTTATTATATAGTTTGATGTTTCCAATGAACAAATCATCTTCTTTTCTAACCGTATCAATATAAACGTAAAGAGCAGATTCATGTTTGCCATAATACATGACCCGCTCAATACCAATAGGTAAAAAATTACTATTCTTATCCGCCCCTTTTCTTGAACAAGAAACACCAAATAATTGAAAAGCGCCATCTAATAATGTTGGATGAATATAATAATCCTGAACGCTATCTTGCTCAGATTCCGCAATTTTGACATACCCTAAAATTGCCTTTTCACTATAATAGACATTACGTATGGTTCTGAATGCCGGTCCATATTCTAATCCACATTCACTCAATCTGGTATATAAATAATCAATATGAATATCTTCATCCATTTGATTTTTTATAACTTGGATATTCTTAACTTCATCCTGATTCCAAGGCAATGTTCGACGTAATGAAACGCTACTATATAATTCCCATTCAGCAGAATCACTTTTAATACGTCCATACGCAAGCAAACGACCCGTAAAATCATCAAAACTCCACGTCATATAAGGATAAAAATCTTGACCAACAATCATTGCCTTTTTCAATTGTAAATTTTCAATAATTGCAGGTTCATGCATTTCTTTAGGTAAATTGATAGATAATTGAGCATGTGCAGCCAAAGCTGCCTCAACATAAGCAGCCGCCGGTAATACAACCATCCCTTCAATTTGATGATCGGGTAACCATGGCATATAATTAATATTAATTTCAGATAACCAACCTCGTGATGCAGCCCAATCTATATTCCCTAAAATGGGATTTAAACGTTCAGATAATCGTTCAGCTTTTGTTTGATTACTCTCAAATAAATAAAATTCTCTTGCCCAACGATAAAAAGGTAAATCTATACGCTGACCACCAACAACTTTCTCCCAATTCAGCTCTAATCCAACTGAAGATAAATCTGCAAGAGATTTTACAATGGCTTTTTCTTCAGGTTCTGATCGATGAAGTGTATACGTAACCGCAACTGATGTATTAACTGCAACAGCACATTCTTTAATGGATGCTGATAGAACAGGATGAGGGGCAATTTCTAAAAATAATGTATAACCATCATGAATCAAAGTCGTTATAGCTTCAGCAAATAAAACTGTCTGCCGTAAATTACGATACCAATAATCAGCGTCATGAAAAAATGTTTCATCACAAATTCGACCCGTTACAGTCGAATATAAAGGCAATTTAGGTGTTTGTGGTTGAATATCTTCAAGAGCATCCTCAAATTCTTGCTTAATTTTTGACATAACAGGATTGTGATAAGCAAGTTCAACCTTGAGAAAACGATTAAATTCTGATTTGCTATCCAGTTCAAAAGCTATTTTTTCTAAATTTTCTCTTGAACCTGATAAGGTATATGAACGCGTACTATTAATTGCCGCAACTGCGACATCCTTTTCATATCCTTCGATTAATTTCTTTGCGGTAGAAGGCGATAATCCCACCGCCAACATAGCCCCTCCTGTTCCAGCAAATGTTTGCTGTAAACGACTACGATGATAAATAACAGTAACAGCATCTTTTAAACTTAAAACCCCAGCCACATAAGCTGCTGCAATTTCACCAACACTATGTCCTACAATAGCGGAGGGTTCAATATCATACATTTTCAATGCTGTAGCAAAACAAACTTGAATTACAAAAATAGCAGGTTGTGCAACAACTGTTTCATGAATACGGGATTCGACTTTCGTTTTCCGCATTTCCTCAAGAATTGACCATCCGGCCAACTTCTTAAAATAGCGATCACATTCCTGAGCAATATTTAAGCACTCAACAGGCCCCTTAGTTAACAACCATTGACCCATTCCCCACCATTGAGGACCCATTCCTGAAAAAACGAAAACAGGTTTAGTTTGTGTTTTTATTTGTTGATTATCAACGATAACATCAGGATTAGATATACCATGAATATAATCTTTCAAATTAGCAATAAGCTCATCTTTATCTTTGGCAATAACAACTAAATGTCTTTGAAAAAAGGAACGATGTCTACCAATGGAATAACAAACATCTGCTAGGGATACATCTTTATTTTTTTCTAGAAAATCAACATAACTTTGAGCTGTCAATTTTAATGAAGCTTGCTGTTTCGTTGATAGAGATAAAATATAACGATCGGAGGGTAAATGTGCTTGTTTATTATGAATTATAGTATGTTTTTCATGTGGACGAGGTGCTCGCAAAAGAACATTAGCATTTGATCCTCCATATCCAAATGAATTAACCGCAACATACAAATCCTTTGATAAAGATTCTAAAGAAACCACCTCATCCTTAATGAGACGCAAATTCATCTCTTCAAAGGGTATGTTTGGATTGGGTGTTTTTAAATTTGCCTGGGGTGGAACCGCCCTATGTTCTATACATAAGCAAGCCTTTATTAAACCAGCCACACCAGCCGCTGCTTCCAAATGACCGATATTCGCTTTAACAGAACTAATAATTACTGGATGGTCTTTGGGACGATTTCTCCCAATTGCATTCGAAATCGCTTGAGCCTCTAAGGGGTCACCAACTGGCGTACCTGTTCCATGAGCTTCCACATAAGAAATATCACCCAACTGAATATTAGCTTGTCTGGCTACATGATGAATAAGTTTTTCTTGTGCCTCGGCATTAGGAACCGTCAAACCTTCATTATGACCATCCTGATTGATACCAACTCCACTGATAACAGCATGAATTTTATTACCGTCACGCAAGGCATCTTTTAAACGCTTTAAAACGATAATACCACAACCTTCACCTCGCCCGTAACCATCCGCAGCAGCATCAAAACTTTTACTTTTACCATCAGCAGACATAAAATTAGCTTTGGCAACAATCGCACC
This sequence comes from uncultured Commensalibacter sp., assembly GCA_946699565.1. Taxonomy (GTDB): domain Bacteria; phylum Pseudomonadota; class Alphaproteobacteria; order Acetobacterales; family Acetobacteraceae; genus Commensalibacter. The sequence continues at coordinate 23,638 of CAMPDW010000014.1, forward strand.
AGATTGTTCAACCATCATAAGATTTACACCCCCCGCCAAGGCCATATCACTATCGCCATTTCTTAGGCTTTGGCAAGCCAAGTGAATAGCCGTTAAAGAGGATGAACAAGCAGTATCTATAACAAAAGAAGGGCCACAAAAATCAAAAAAGTAAGAAAGACGTGCAGATAACATGGTGCTCGGCACTGTTGTAGGAAGAAAATTTCTTTCCATTTTTGCTTCCTGTGCCGTATAACGTGAATTTTTTGTCATCCAATCAACGGTAAAGAACCCAACAAATACTCCAACTTTTTGCCCTGCATAAGAAGAAGGAATAATACCTCCCTCTTCTAACGCTTCCCATGCAACTTCAAGTAAAATACGTTGTTGAGGATCACATTGAGGTGCCTCTTTTGGAGACATTCCAAAAAATAAAGGTTCAAAATCATAAATGGGTTGTGTTAAAAAACTAGCATTTAAAAAAAAACTTTTGGCAATAACTGAATTATCTTTATCATAAGAAACTCTCCAATTCCAACGATCTCGTGGAATTTTACTTACAGCTTCTTTTTTTTGACATATGGCTTGCCAAAAACTTGATAGATCAACAATATCTCCAGGAAATCTACATCCTATACCAACAACAGCAATCTCTTCCTTATCATGCTCATTATTCAAGCGTCCCATAAAATAACACTTTCTCTTCTACTTTAAATAACTTGAGTATTAAATTTAATAAATAATATCTTATTACCGTTATAATTACATTATTCAATAGACATTTTATAATTTGACGCCAACAAACTTAATCGATATCTTAACACCGTATTTTCATCATTTCTTGGAATTGAATTTACCCATAAAATATTCGTATCAGGCAAATTATAAAATTCTTTCTCTATAACATTCCCTATTTTATTTATATCGAAATTATCACCACGAACAATTGCTATCCAAGGTTGATTCAATCCATTTTCATCAACTGTTGAAAAAAAAGCAGCATCGCTTACGCCATCAATATTTTGAATAACAAGATCAATTTTATTTGCGTAAAATTTATCTCCGCCAAAATTATAAATTTCGTCAATTCTACCCAATAATCTTAATGTGCTATTTTCATTTAAAACACCTAAATCACCTGGATAAAACCAACCATCTTTAAATTGTTTCTCAGTATCTTCTTTATTATGATAAAACTCTTTCACAATACCTGGACCCTTGATACGAATATTTCCGATCTCTCCATTTTTAAGAATATTGTCTTGGTCATCAACAATTTGCAAGTCAATCCAAGGCAAAACCCAACCTGCAATATCATCATATTGAACTTGATCTATATTAATTGATGCAATTACTCCAACTTCACTTGTTGAATAATTAATATTAATATTATTTGTTAAACGTTCTTTTACAAACTGACGTAAATGATTAGGAAAATTGCTAGCGACAACAATCAACCTCAAATGATCAAGTCGAGGAGCATCACTTGGTAAATTTTTGGAAATAGATTGCAATTGTGCTGGCGAAATGACCATTAGATCAGGAGATAACATTGTAATAGCAGCAGGATATTGCTCTCGATCAACCATAATAACCGTTCCACAGATAGACCAAATGCTTAAAAAACATAAAAATCCATGAAAACTGCCAAATGCTAATGTTGGTAAAAAAATTGGAGACTTGGGTATAACTCCCATCATTGACCAGCTTATTTTTTCTTGTGTCGTCATTCTGACAATAGCAGCTTCAATCATGGATGCTGTATGATCAATACGATGACGAACATTCGATGTCCCACATGCAATTGAAACACGCACGACACGATCTGCTTCATAAAAATTATAAATAGGGTCTGGCTGATATTTTTTTAATGCCTGACTATACCAATCCAAATCAAACACAACTATTTTTGCATCAGTATCAATGTCGAGAATTGTACCGCTAATAACAACATCTGGCTGAATAACCGCAATTTCTTTTTCAGCCACATCACTGTTACTCGAAACAGAGGCTGATATTACACCAATACGGCTTAACGCCATTAAAAACATCCAATGAACATGTATCTGTAAATAATTAACCGCGACAACTTTAGGTAATGGATTAAATTCTGCTAATAATGCATGAGCAAGTCGATTTATATCTCGATTCATCACTTGGTAAGAAATTGTACCATCAAATGAACGAATAGCTATATTATCAGGGGCAACCTTGGCGGCATAATCAATAAAGCGATCAAACATGATTATATCCTTTAAATAAAAACTTCCCTTTTATAGTAAAATAAAAGGAAAGTTTTTCAAAATTATTATTAATTAAAAATTAATATAAATTGAATTACGCCGTTTTCATCATCTCCTCAATATGATCTTCTATCAAATAAAGAGCAGTAGCAATTAATTCAATTTTAATTAATTTGTCACCTGAACTAAAATCCGTGATTTCACTTGGCAAATTAGCCAATCCTTTTGTCCAACGACCATCTTCACTTTCTTTAACAGCATACCATCCAGAAATTACAGGAATTTCAGAAGCTTGAACTGTTAGTGTTTTATTAGCAACAACGCTAATTTTAGAAACCAACACACCAAGTGTCCGTCGATCATCAACAAATGGACCAATTACTTCAGATGGAGATGAAGATCTTGAATTCATTGCAACAATTTTCGTGCTTGCAGGAACATAGAAACTATAAACATTTTCTTTGACCTGAACAGGGGCCAATCTTTCGCCTTTTTGAGTAATCAAACATAAATCAGGATTTTTTGTCAACTCTTTCTTAACAACTGGTTTATACCCTAATTGAGTTGCACGACGATCCAGACGTTGCCAAATTGGTTCAACTTTATCTCTAGCAACCATTAGTGGTGCAACAGCATCAGTTTCCCAATTTTTATGTCCAGCATGTTCACTGAATTCTAAGTTTACATGAATAATAGTATCATCGAATAAATAACGATTATCAGTATTTAGATAAGATTCCGTCATCAAATTTTCTGATAATAAAATAGAATGTTGTTCTGTCTCTAAATGATAGATCCGATAATTCTTTACCGTTTTATCAACGATAATTGAACGACCATTAACCAACATACGAGCTGGAACCAAACCACCATCAATATAAACAGTATGTTCAGGTGTTATTAGTAAATCACGGTGTGGTTTATTTAAACCAAAAGCATGAGCTTTAATACGAACTGGATACAAGCTATCTTTCTCTTTACCTTGATCTACAGAAATGTCTGTTTTTCCTATCCATACAATCTTACGGTTAATACGTTGACCATCTTGGATTATAACAACTTCATCATCAACAGATAAGGTTTCAATTTTAACCTCACCTTTTGGTGTTAGGATGTGTGTTCCTAATACGAAACATTTAGTTAAATCAAAATATGAATTTCCATTGACGGTAACAAGATTAACATTTGGTAAAGGATCTGAACTATTGGCTGCATTATAATTGAATGTAGCAATTGTCTGAGATGTTGTGCCATTATTATAAATAATAGATAACATTCCATTTTTATATGATGTAGTGAAATTACCAGCATCCATAGATCCAGTCGTATTTTTAAATAATATATGATCACCCAGTGTAAAGTTCTTAATGACTATATGACCGTTAATATCATCAAGATCACCATCATATTCATAAATACCATTTTGTTCTTTATTAAAGTCGACGATATAATCATTTGGATTTAATGATCTCGTTACTGGATTACCATTGACAACGACTTTTGAACCACCATGAATAATAATTGTAGGCATCTGAATATTTACATCATTTGTAGCCAAACCATTAATATTCAATACAGCATTATTTGTAACATTAATTACACCAGGAAATTTACCATTTAAAATTAACGAATCAAGGTTAAGAGAAGCGTTAACATTAAGTGTTCCACCAGCTTCCATATTTAAAGTCTTAATATCACTGTTACCATCAATATTGAAGATAGATCTTGTCCCTAATGTAACGGTACCAAAGTGTAATTGAGAACCTGTACCAGTGGTTAAATTAATTTGACCAAGACCTGTTATATTGACATTACCAATTGCACCAATAGCATTATCACCAAAACTAAATGTTTTAGTAGAACCTAAACTATTTGTTATATTCCAAACTTGTGTATTATAAACATCAGCATTACCAGCAATAAATGAGTTGCCTTTGGCTAAATCAGCAGCAACAGTTCCTGCCGTAAAATGAACACCATCTTGTAATGTGAAAGTATCATTTGTACCCATGGTAACACTACCAACACCAACGTCAAATGTCATATTAGAGGTAAGTGTAACACTCGTATTATTTCCCATCGTAACTTGAGATGCTGAAACATAACCATCAGCATTAAGTGTATTGCTGTTACCTAAAGATAAAGCCCCTAGTTTCATGCTTCCAGAACCAGTATTAAATTGTATACCTGAACCATTCAGATTAACGGTTCCAAATGAAACTTCATCATTATTTCCAAATGATACATTTTGTTTAGCATTAAGATCAAATTCAGCAGCATTTATAATAACATTATTACCTGCTGTGAATACTCCATCTTTATTGCTTAACACTATCTGACCAACATTGAAAAGTGATCCATCACTAAAGACGCAACTATTATTACTTCCATTTACATTTAAATTAGCCGCAGAAACAATTGCAAATTGACGTTCTGTAAACTGATTACTACTTCCATTAATGTTAATATCACCAACTGTTTTAAGACTACCAAGAATATCTGCACGGTTACTACTTCCACTTTCAGTAAAGTTACTGGTAATGTTCATCGATGCATTTAAACCAATAAATAAAGTATTGTATTGACCATTCAGTCCATAATTATTGGCTTGTAATTTACCATTTTGATCAATGGTATTCACATTGGATTTACCATTATTTATGAAATCTTTTGCAACTGATAATGTAGCACCAGAACCAACATGAACATTCATGTTGCTACCAGAAACCATAAAGCCACCATTCAATGTCTGGAATAAAGCACTTTGACCAATATTAACAGCATTTGAAACTCCATTTAATTCTACACTGTCACCTATGGTCATAGATGCAAACGCATCTATAGATACAGCCGCCTGACTGGTAATTAGATCATTTGTAAGATATTTGTGATCGGTTACAAAACTTCCAATGTAAATATCTTTTGCGGAAATTGAAGCAGAAGCATGAGCAATTAATTGCCCACCTGTTTGGTCAATTCTAATACCTCCTGCAATGTTAGCCTTAAATCCCTCACCAATTTCAAAATGAGCATTAGAAGCATCATTGAAAATGTACTTATCACTATAGCCGCTTACAGATACCGGGAATCCAGTTATGTAGTAACGACCCATACTAATAAAGCCGGCATCAAGCGTGCCACCTTTTAGATCTACAAATGCATCGGTTTGTTGAATAATTATCCCACTATCAAAAGTAAGATGGGCACCCTTTTCAATAACAACTTTGTCACCATAACCCACTCTATAATCAGCCAACTTACTGTCTGAAGAATGATTAGCCCAAAATCTTTCATCTTCTGAATTTCGGAAATAATTACCTATTGATAAATAATGTGCCTGTAATAAAACATTGCTACCAATATTTAACAATGATTTTTGTGCATCCATAATAATAGCACCATCTTTTGCTTTTATAATATCAGGTATGGTACTATAACTATCATCAATATACGGTGTATGGTTTGAACCTAAATAAATAGACGCATTATCACCAATTGACATAGTTGCAGATCTATAATCATCAACGCCGTCAAGAAGATGACCATCAAATTTTTGAGCATAACCTACTGATATTTCCATACCTGTTAAATAAAGATTACTACCCGTGACAACCTGTGCCCCAGCCTCGGCAGCAAACACAGCATCGGCTCGATTTGTTAAAATTATAGAATTGTTATCCCCTATTAGCATTCGTGTAGGCACAGGTTCATCTGGATCTCTATCCTTAAAACCTGCACCCATACCACCAAAAATTGTAAATTTATTATTAAAACCAGTAGATAAATAAGCACCAGACCCAACAAACATACCTTCTCCATTATGTGCATAGCCGCTGGATCCAATTATAAATTCGGTATCACTTCCAATGGTCATTGATGCCAACATATAAGCACCAAGTGTCCCACCAACAAAGATTTTATTGTTTTCACCAACCACTGTTTTGTTAGGCATATATGAATCACGGTAATCACCCACGATAGCCCAGTCACCCTGAATATCCATTTTAACATTTTTCTGGGTTACAACGTTACCAGTTCTGAAAGCAGACTTATCATTAATTGTCGTACCAGCCATGGCTTTATCCGCTGTTCCGCCAAGGAATCCATTTACACTTAAATACGATCCCTCATCCATTTGTAGAGTTGGACCCGTAAAACTCGTTGCACTTTCCTTAAATCCTAATTGTAAATTACCTGTAGCGAAAGCATCATAACTCCCAGAATTAACACCTCCAACATACAGACGATTCCCATCCCCAACTTCCATAGTAGCGTTATTGTTACCAGCACTAACAACAACTCCTGTTTTGTTCCAGATGATCATGTGACCCTTGCCATTATCAGGATTCGCAAGCAAATTGCTAAGCTTTGCAAACCTAGAATCGTGGAGAATGCTCTGCACAGCAGAATTGGTTATAGGAATGCCATTTAGTTTCATTAAGTCATAAAGGGTAGCCCCGACTTTTAAGTGCATTCCATCTGTGATGGATAATGGAGTAGCACTACTATTAGCAGTACCAGGAGACAGAGTTGAACCACTCATAGGGTCATTAATGATTAAATTCGTATCATCAGGATTTTTACCATTCGTAAATAGATCAATACCTTCCATACCTGCGTAAAGAATGGCACCCAACAGATTTGTTGGATCAGGTTCACCATCGCTACCATAAAGCCCATTTAAATCCAAAGAAGAATAATTAAATCCCCATGCATTTGAACCAGGAATATAACCTGTCTCTCCCCAATCAGGAAGATGCGTTGGATCATTCATATTTACAGGCTGATTATTACTAATATGTTCAAGCTGCTTTGTGTAATCACCACTACTAATATCAGCAGGGGGAAAGTGAACAAAAGTACCTGCATGAGTATTATTCATACTGGCATTACGGGTTGTAATTGACCCATCATTACTTGAGCTATGTATATCCGATTCATCACCTAATATGGGAATATCGGTCAATGTTTTTGTCGAAACACCTTCCGTCATTGTAGCAGTATTTTGTAAAATATCTTGTGGCATTTTATTACCTACCTTAAATCTGACTAAACTTAACTTAACTTTTAAAACTTATATTGGTGATATAAATATCAAAGTTATCTTAATAAAAATGATAAAAACATTATTATTATTTTAAAATAATTTCTGCGAATTGCGGTATTGTTAAAGCTTTCCCACCAATGTTAACCATTTCAAAATATTCACTCCATTCACTTTCTCTTAAATGTTGAGATATATGAACTGATAATTCATTTATAGGTAAAGACCATGTTACATAAAATTCCGCATCAACAACCTTTGGAATCTTGCCATCAACTTGCCCAATAGCAACCAATTGTACTTGATTATCGCCTGCCAATATTGATAAAGATGAAATCAGACGCTGCAAAACCTGTTCTTTAATCACCCTTGTAAGCTTCGTCCATTTTTCATTAGGCGTGAAAACTTGGGTAAAAACATAAGCCATAACGTTTCCTTGTATAGCAATCTAAATTTATGAAATTTTTTTTAATCAATATTAATTAACGTAACAATTAAAAATCTTAATTAAAATTTACATTTCATAAAATCAACAAAAATTATTATAAATTAATAAATCACTCATATTAAATAACGAATTATTTCTATAAAAAAATAATTACTTTACGATAATTATATTTAATTCGTTAAGAAATTAACGATTTTTAATCTACCTAAAAAATATATCATAGCCAAAAAACAATTAACATATCTTAATTATTTTTTTTATAAAATTTCCGTTAGTATAAAATAAGTAATTTATAATTAACCTTTACATAAAATTATTTGATTCTGCAACTTGTACCAATTTTATGATTATATCGATGCCATACTTTAGTTTCACCAAAAAGACTGATTCCCAAATAACCTCGTAATTTCAATTCATTATTATTTTCCAGCCATATTTTAGCATCATAAATTTTTTCATTACGAGGATCAGCAATTTTACCAATCCAATATTTACTCTTATCTTGGCGAACAAAATTTCTTAACATTGGGAATCCACATTGAGATGTTCCTTTATTACTTACTGGTGGATTAGCACCCTTGTAACGCATACCAACAAATTTACCACAAAGATTTTGTCCACATTGATAAATCTGAAAAACACCATCCTCAGCTTTAGTTGCCCATATCCCAATCTCAGGAAAGGATTGAGTCGATATGGAAGTCTGAGCATGTCCGATATACATAGAACAACATAAAATACTTCCACCTATAATTGCTCCAAAAATTTTGGATAGCATTTTATTTTTTTTAAACATTTATTTCTTTTACCTTTTAGCTTATTCAATCATTTAATCTGAATAAATTTATTTCAGTAATGAATCTAGTTTTCCTGAATCTTCTAATTTTAACAAATCATCACATCCACCAATAGATTGACCATTTATAAAAATCTGAGGTACAGTTGTTTTACCACCAGATCGTTTAATTGACTCTTCACGTTCCTGTGATCCTTTTGGAGCATTAATCTGGGTAAACTGGATACCTTTAGAATTTAAAAGGCTCACCGCTTTTTGACAAAAAGGACAACCTGGTTGTGTGTAAATCTCGATTTTTGACATTTGATTCATTCCTCTATTTATAATTTATTAACAAATATATGTTATCTTATAATAATATAAATTCGAAGAGGTATATTAATAATATCCTGCTTTGACAATAACAATCACAACCATATTTTTTACACCAGTATCTAAATGCTATTCATATAATTCCTGACCAATTAATAAAACCGATTTATTTTAAATTCTTTGCTAAAAAACAGAATTCAGTGCAAAAGCGTCTGATAATAAATTCTGACGTTCTACTTTATTTAAATAATTCAAGGAAATAGTGTTTTTCACTTATTTCAAAACCATTGCTAAATGAAGCTTATCGGATTTTTTCCTAATATCCATCCTAACAAAACGACTTAATTATGTTTTCTTTACCTTAACCGTGTTTTATAAGGCACAAGAACAATATAATCAATTTTTTGAATAAGCGTTGAAGCTGCATTCCATATAGAATTCATGAAAAGATTAATTTCATTGTGCTGATCCGCATATTTCAAAAGAAAAAGAAGGTTTTTAATTCATTCATTATAAATAAAAGAAGTTCTTGTTTTATCCCATAAAAAGTAATCATCCCAATAAGTCAAACAAAGATGGTCATGTCAAGCTTCTTCTTCGGAAATAAAAAAGAATATTTCATTTCCAACAACAAAGATCTTTTATAAATTTAAGCTGTTTACAACAATTTAGACAAAAATACCCTGCACCTTGAATATAATACATCACAAATTAAACAATGCAGAATTTTTATATGCTTTTGAAAGCATTTTATAAAAATCATTTCAATTTTCTATAATATATAGAGTGATTTCACAAATATAAGCTTTTTTCTATGTTTAAATAAATATTTTGCCATTACCCTAAGACCAGTATGGATAATGAAGTCTGTGTCAAAACAGTTTTCAAATGTACAGGCATATCATTCATGCCTTCATCAGTATGATGATAAGCACGGTCTTCTGAAACTATATCATTAAAAGGACTCAAAACACCCTGTCACACAGCAGGATCAACATTTTCCTGAGCTGCCAAAGAAGCCGAGGTATGTTTACCACCACACCATAACGTTAACAAACCCGCATCAATACCTGATCGTAAAAACCAACTGTAAAGATCAAAGGTAATCATCACCAATCCCTGACCTTGTGTTGTTTGCACTTGCAATTTGCCAACTTGCTATTTCATGATATTATTTTAGAAAACCTACAATATATTCTGCTTCAGATACAATAGGTTCCGCAATCGCAGAGGCCTTTGCTGAACCTTGTTTTAAGATGTTATGTAAATAATTTTCATCTGCCAATAATTCTTTTGTTTTTTGTCGAATGGGTGCAATTTCTTGAATTAATAAATCAGACAATGCTGACTTAAAAACACTGAATCCTTTACCACCAAAATCTTGTAATACTTGCTTAATCGTCTGCTTGGCCAAAACGGAATAAATAGAAACGAGATTTAAAGCTTCTAATCGATGTACAAGTCCTTCTTTTTCAGAAGGTAACGGTTCAGAATCGCTTTTCGCCCGTTTGATTTTATTAATAATTTCGTCATTTTCATCTAATAATTCAATCCTTCCTTGTTTAGAAGGATCAGACTTAGACATTTTTTTACTTCCATCACGTAAATTCATTACACGTGCACTGATTTTGGGGATAAGCCCTTCAACCTGCGGAAAGAAATCTCTCTCGTAATCATAATTAAATTTTAGCGCAATATCATTGGTCAATTCTAAATGTTGACGTTGATCTTCTCCCACAGGAACACAAGTTGCCTTATACGCCAAAATATCAGCAGCCATTAAATTAGGATAAACGTACAACCCAACAGAATTAGCCTCTCTATTTTTACCGGCTTTATCCTTAAATTGTGTCATGCGATTCATCCAACCTATTCGGGTAACACAATTAAAAATCCAAGCTAAACGTGCATGAGCAGAGACAGAGGACTGATTAAACAAAATATGTTTTTGAGGGTCAATCCCTGCTGCCAACAAAATTGCTGTTTGTTCTAAAACTTGTTTTTTTAACGCTATTGGATCTTGCCAAACCGTCAAAGCATGCATATCAACCAAGCAATAGATACATTCATTATTCTGTTGAATATCAACCCAATTCTGAATGGCTCCTAAATAATTCCCCAAATGAGGAATTCCTGTTGGTTGAATTCCAGAAAAAACGCGTTTACCTGACGGTTTAACACTCATAAATCACCTTAATTCTTAATTATTAATTATTAATTATTAATTGTCGGGTTGGTTTTTAGTAACTCCAACGAGATGAATTTTAAAAATCAATGGACTATTAGGAGGAATAATTCCCATTGATTTGTCTCCATACCCTAATTTAGGGGGAACATAAAGTTGCCATACATCACCAGAGTGCATTTTTGGTAAAGCTTCCATCCATCCAGAGATCAACCCTTCAACTGGCATTTGCATTAAACCACCACCATGCCGATCAGAAGAATCAAAAATAACCCCATCTGGTAAGCGACCTTCATATTCCACCAAAACCAAATCACCAGGAGCAGGAGATGCTTCTTTAGGGTTTCCTGATTGAATCACACGATAAGCCAATCCGCTTGGCAACGTTTTAACACCAGATTCAGCCTCCACTTTTTGCATGAACTGTTCTGGGGTAAGCTGATCCTTTTTATTACCTGCACAAGCAACCAAAGGGATTGCAATAAATGCAGGAATAAGCCAAGAAACCATCTTTTTCATCATTTCCTCCTGATTAATTAAAATTTATAAAGCACCACCACGACGTCCCGCTTGCGCTCCTAAACGTAGACGTAAAGCATTCAATTTGATGAATCCTTGTGCATCGGTTTGATTATAAGCACCTTTATCATCTTCAAAAGTCACAACACGCATATCGTAAAGACTATTCGGACTTTCACGCCCCATTAAGATAACATTACCTTTATACAGCTTCAATTTTACACGACCCGTAACAGAATGTTGACTTTCATCAATCAAAGCCTGTAACATCCGCCGTTCTGGGGAAAACCAAAAACCATTATAAATTAGCTCTGCATAACATGGCATAATGCGATCTTTTAAATGACCAGCTTCACGATCAAGGGTAATCGATTCCATATTCCGATGGGCAAATAGTAAAATCGTTCCACCTGGTGTTTCATAAATTCCACGAGACTTCATACCTACAAAACGATTTTCAACCAAATCAAGGCGACCAATTCCATTCGCCTTCCCTAATTCATTTAGGCGGGTCAATAAAGTAGCGGGAGACATTATTACCCCATTAATCGCGACAGGATCTCCCTCTTTAAAATCAATGCTAATTTCTGTTGCTTTATCTGGAGCATCTTCTGGAGAAATCGTTCTCTGAAAAACAACCTCATCAGGAGGCAAAGATGGATCTTCCAGAATTTTTCCTTCAGAAGAGGAGTGTAATAAATTAGCATCAACTGAAAAAGGTGCTTCCCCACGCTTATCATAGGTTACAGGTATTTGATTTTCTTCTGCAAATTGCAATAAACGCGTACGAGAATTTAAATCCCATTCCCGCCAAGGTGAAATAACGGTAACATCCGGTTTTAAAGCATAATAAGCAAGTTCAAAACGAACCTGATCATTCCCTTTCCCTGTTGCCCCATGTGCAACAGCATCAGCACCAACCTGTTCAGCGATTTCAATTTGCCTTTTAGAAATAAGCGGACGTGCGATGGAGGTTCCTAATAAATATTGTCCTTCATAAAGTGTGTTAGCACGAAACATTGGAAAAACATAATCACGTACAAATTCTTCTCGTAAATCTTCGACAAAGATTTCCTTAACCCCAAACATTTCTGCTTTTTTACGAGCTAGTCCAAGTTCTTCACCCTGTCCCAGATCAGCCGTAAAAGTTACAACCTCACATCCATATGTTTTTTGCAACCACCGTAAAATTACAGAAGTATCCAGCCCACCCGAATAGGCCAAAACAACTTTTTTTACATCCTTATGTACCATACCGCTTACTTTTCATTTCAAAAATCTATAATTATGATCGGTTATATCATCAACATAAAGGTTTTTAAATCACCATTTTTTACTAAGAATTATAAAATATAAATTTAATCAAAATAAAATTTAGAATTTGATTCCTCAAAAAAATAATTATCAAAAAAACCTAATAATAAAAGAATAAATTGTTAAAATAACATAGTTTTTATTTATAAACAGAAATCAATCTTTTAAGAAAGATTAAATTTTAATAATTATACCATCTTTCATAAATAAAACCCTATACTACTCTTAATATTCATTTTAAGATTTAAATTAAATATTAAATCGTTTCTTTCAAAACGTCTTCCAACGATATTTTAAATTGTCCAGGCTTTAAAGATTGAGGTTGTGACGCATCAGGCGACCACCCAGTTAAAATAGCAAAATGAAAATCAACTTTAAGAGGTTTATGCATTTTAAGACGGTTACAATATTCTGCAAATAATTTTTTTTTTGTAAAATGAGACAAATGTATTTGCAAAGCATTATTTTCACCAGCCCAACGCAAATCCCTGAATAACGCCAAAGGTGAACGATATGCAATTTCAATAACCTCTTTATCAATGGTTGGAAGCGCAAATCCTGCCCGTTGCATAAGAGTTGCACATGACCTTAAATCAGGTAATGGGGAAATATGCGGCGTAACAGCATCAAAATATTCCATCTCAACCTCAGACATGACAGTTCTTAATAAAGACAAAGTTGGAAGGATAGGAATAGAAGCCAAAAACAATCCATCCGGTTTCAGAATCCTACGGATTTGCAATAAAGCCCCAAGTAAATCATTAACCCAATGCAAATTAAAATTCGCAATAACCAGATCAAAACAATTTACTTTAAAAGGCAACAACTCTTCATCCATACAGATTGAAGAATTGTTATTCAATGTGACCAATTGATAAGATAAATCAGCAGAAATAACTTCTGTCCCCCTAGACTTCAAATAAGAAGCAACATAACCTCTTCCACCCATTTCCAAAACAAAAGGAAAAGAACGTTTTATATCTTTTAAACGTTCTAGTAAGAAGCTCGAACATTGTTTAAAAATATCCTGCATTTGTACATGATAATGTGCCGCTCTTTCTCGGTGTAACTTTACAAGGGTACGATTAAATAAATGTGGAACAGTCATCATCAATAGATATTCACTAGAAAAATTAAAAAAGGTACAGTCAACAAACTGTACCCCTTTTTATAAGAATAAAAAACTATAATAAATAAAAAATTATTTAGGCTTCAGGAAAATCAACACCAGAAGCTTTTAATTGGGATTTTAAGACATTTTTTAATCTTTCAAGACCTTCCTCAGACGTGCTTTCAGCACGAGCAACCAGAGCAGCCTGAGTATTAGAAGCCCTTAAAAGCCACCAACCATCTTCTGTATTAACCCGAACACCATCAATTGTTACAACATTCGCTTTTTCTTCTTTAAGCCGTTCAGCTACTTCACGAACAACGCTGAATTTACGATCATCTGAACAATCAAAACGAATTTCAGGTGTTGAAATCGCTTTGGGTAAAGATTCTGTAACTTCAGATAATGGACCTTTTAAACGTGTCAAAATATCTAGAATACGGATCGCAACATATAAAGCATCATCAAAACCGTACCATTTATCGTTAAAGAAAATATGACCTGACATTTCTCCACCAAGTAAAGCCTTAGCTTCTGCCATTTTTGCCTTAATCAATGAATGTCCTGTACACCACATTAAAGGATTGCCACCCGCTTTTTGAATTTCATCAAAAAGAATCTTGCTTGCCTTCACATCAGCAATAATGGTCGCCCCTTGATTATTAACTAAAATATCCCGACTGAAAATAACCATAAGCTGGTCACCCCAAAGGATATTTCCCTTATCATCAATTACACCGATACGATCCGCATCACCATCAAAAGCAATACCAATATCAGCTTTGCGTTCTACAACTTCCTTTTGTAATTGAACAAGATTTTTAGGTACAGTTGGATCTGGACTATGGGATGGGAAATCACCATCAATAGTACCATTCAAGATAACATGCTCACCAGGTAATTTTTGTACCAAGCGTGTTAGAATTTCCCCTGCAGCACCATTACTGTTATCCCAAACAACGCGTAATTTACGATCCGTACCACCAAAATCTTCAAGAAGACGATTAATATAATCTTCTGAAACATCAACTTTACGGACAGTACCAATCCCTTCTGGAACAACCTCTCCTGCGGCAATTTTAACGCCTAAATTCTGAATTTCTTTTCCAAAAAAGGGTTTACCAGCCAACATAAACTTCATCCCATTATATTCTTTGGGATTATGACTAGCTGTAACCATAACAGCACCATCAGCTTTCATCGTTGTTGAAGCAAAATACAACATAGGTGTTGGTCCACGCCCAATACGTATAACTTCCAACCCACATTTCTTTAATCCATTAACCAAAGCCACTTCCAAATCTGGCGAGCTAATCCGACCGTCATAGCCAACAACAACTTTTTTTCCATTTTGTTTTGCAACAATACTTCCAAAAGTCCGACCAATTGCATAAGCATCTTCAACAAAAAATGTTTGTTCATAAATGCCACGAATATCATACTCACGTAAAATAGTCGGATTAATTACACGTTGATGTTCCATTATTTACCCTCTTCATGAGCATACTTCTGAATTATCTTACGCATTGCAGGGGCAAGATCAAGACGCTTTAAAGCAAAGGCAATTTGTGCTTCCAAAAAACCAGATTTACTCCCACAATCATAACGTATTCCATCATATCTCAAACCATGGAAAGGCATTTTTCCAATTAACTTTTCCATAGAATCTGTTAATTGAATTTCGTTACCTGCACCTCTTTCCATACTAGAAAGATACGTCATAATCTTTGGCGATAAGATATAACGACCTATTATTGAAAGATTAGATGGAGCATCTTCTGGAGCAGGCTTTTCAACCACACCAGATATAGAAACTAACTTTCCATCATCTTTACCAATATTAACAATACCATAACTTGAAGTTTTTTCACGTGGAATTTCAGTGACAGCAACCACATTTCCACCATATTCGTTATAAACTTCAACCATCTGGCTTAAACATCCTGGTTCAGCCATAATCAAATCATCCGGTAATAAAATAGCGAATGGATCATCACCAACAAAAGTACGTGCACACCATACAGCATGTCCCAAACCCAATGGATTTTGCTGTCGTAATGCATTTAAAGAACCAGCCTCAATGCTTGAAGGGATAAGAGCTTCTAAAGACTCTTTTTTCCCCCTTTGTCGAAGAATATCTTCTAATTCGTAAGCAACATCAAAATAATCAATTAAGGATTCTTTGCCTCGACCTGTAACCAGACAAAATTGCTCGATCCCTGCTGCACGTGCCTCATCAAGCGCATATTGGATCAATGGACGATCAACAACTGGCAACATTTCTTTTGGCATTGCTTTCGTTGCAGGCAAGAAGCGGGTTCCTAATCCAGCAACAGGTAATACAGCTTTTCGTAAAGGTTTAATCACAGAACTCTACCTTAAAATTTAATGGATATTAAAAAACTGATACTTTAGACCTTGATTCTTGACAAGACAAATTCTATTTCTTGCTTTTCGGTAAAAATTATGTTGATCAAGCTATTTTTCTAAAACATTATGCACCTTACGGAATAAGAATATTAATCTTAACTTATTTATTAAAGTTTATTTAAATAATATTAAATACAACATTTGTTTTTATTCATTTAATCTTGATGTTAATTTATTTCATCAAAATTAAAAAAACAGAATAAACAGAATAAATTTATATCTTTCATCATCAAAAAATTTTGAAATTATCTTATTCCAAGATCAACAAAATAGTGTCATTGATATTTAAATATCAGAATTAATCTGTTTTCTTTTTAACAGTTAACATAACTATAATGTCATAATAACCCTAATATTACTTAAATATGTAATTAATCTTTTCTTAGAACAAAAAAAATAAAGAGTGGGAATAAACCTCCACTCTTTTTAAAATTCACAGTAAATTCAGTAATCGTTCACAGTTTTACATAAATATAGTAAGATTGCAACCTCTTTTTATTTTTTCTTTAAAGATTGTCGAACCGCAATAGCTGTCAGATTCACAATACCTCTGGCTGACGTATTTTCAGTTAAAATATGTAAAGGCTTTGTAACACCCAAGGTAATTGGACCAATTTGGGATCCATTTCCAACAACACGACTTAATGAAAAACCAATATTTGCCGCATCAAGATCAGGCATAATTAATAAATTGGCATTGCCACGCAATGGTGAATCATCAATCAATCTTGAACGAATTGACTCACTCAATGCTGCATCACCTTGCATTTCACCATCAATTTCCAACGATGGTCTTTGCACTTGAATAATCGCCAAAGCCTCCTTCATTTTTAACGCTGTTTCCGATTTGCCTGTACCAAAAGAAGAGTAAGACAATAAAGCCGCTCTTGGTACCTGTCCAAAAATAGGAATCATTTCAGAAGCCAATATTGTTAATTCCGCAATTTGTTCAGCAGTTGGATCTAAATGTAAATATGTATCACCCATAAACAATGCAACATTCGATTGAATCATTGCTGAAATTGTATGGAAATCTTTGACGCTTTCTTTTTTAGGAATAATATTCTGAAGTACTTTAAAATGACGGTACCATTCACCATAACCGCCAACCAAAGCCGCATCGACATGCCCTTGACGCAAAAGCATTGCTGCCATAATAGATTTTCTTCTATAAAGCTGCTCATAAGCCAAAGAAGGTGGAACTCCATTTCTTTCCACTAGCCTTTGATAAGGTTTTTCCAATGTTTGTAAAAAAGTATTGTCTTTTTGAGGTTCATAAACTGTTAAATCATTACCGATCTGTAAGCTTAGACCTAATTTAGAAATTTTTTGCTCAATTCTTTTTTGGTTACCAATAACATAGGGGTCAATCATCTTTTCGTTAACCATAGTTTGAATAGCACGCAAAACCCGATCATTTTCTCCTTCTGAAAAAACAACCTTTTGTAACCCTTTATATTGATTGATTGCCGCAAAAACAGGCTGCATAACCTGACTTGTACGGAATACAAATTGCATCAAATGATCATGATAATCGTTGAAATCCTCAATTGGATGCGTAGCAACACCCGACTGCATTGCAGCTTTCGCAACAGCTGGAGCAATTTCCAAAATAATCCGAGGATCAAAAGGTTTGGGTAAAATATACTCTGGTCCAAAAGCTGGAGCCTGTCCACCATAAGCCGCAACAACAACCTCATTAGCTTCTAGTGTTGCTAAATTAGCAAGCGCATACGCCGCAGCTTTCTTCATATCTTCATTTATTTCAGTTGCTCCAACATCCAAAGCTCCCCTAAAAATAAAAGGAAAACATAATACATTGTTAACTTGGTTTGGATGATCGGAACGGCCTGTTGCCACAATGGCGTCTTTTCTAACCAATCTAATCTCTTCAGGCATAATTTCTGGTTCTGGATTTGCCAAAGCAAGAATCAAAGGATGAGGTGCCATTGTTTCCACCCATTCCTTTTTTAGAACTCCTGCAGCAGAAACTCCAAGAAAAATATCAGCCCCTACAATAACTTCCTTAAGCTGACGCATTTTAGTATCTTTGGCATAGCGCGCCATATTTGGGAGCATATTAGGGTCACGCCCATTCCATACAACACCATCAATATCAGTCAATATAACGTTTTCTGACTTTAAACCCAACGTAACCAATAAATTGACACAAGCAATAGCCGCAGCACCAGCACCAGAAGTAACTAATTTAACGTCTTCGATCTTCTTATTTTGAATATGTAAAGCATTAATCGTCGCCGCTGCCACAACAATTGCAGTTCCATGTTGATCATCGTGAAAAACTGGAATTTTCATTCTTACTTTTAATTTTTCTTCAATAATGAAACATTCGGGTGCTTTAATGTCTTCGAGATTAATCCCTCCGAACGTAGGTTCTAATGCTGCTACAACATCACAAAAACGCTCTGGGTCACTTGCATCAACTTCGATATCAAAAACATCAATCCCAGCAAATTTCTTAAATAAAACGGCTTTACCTTCCATCACAGGTTTGCCTGCTAAAGGACCTATATTACCTAAACCTAGAACTGCCGTTCCGTTTGAAATTACACCTACTAAATTACTTTTGGCAGTATATTTACTTGCTAAGGTTGGATCCTTTTGAATTTCTAAACAAGGTGCTGCTACACCAGGGGAATAAGCCAACGATAAATCCGTTTGGGTTGTCATTCTTTTGGTTGGTGTAATAGCTAATTTACCAGAAGTTGGATATTCATGATAATCTAATGCAGCTTGTTTAAATTTTTGATCCATAATTTTCTCTACTCTGACCATTTTAACATTATAATAATTAAAACAAATTTAAATCTGTATGAACGGTAACAATCATACATCAAAGAAAGAAAAAAAGGAAACAACCGCACCTTATGAAATACAATAAATTAATATATGGTGCGACCGAGAAGACTCGAACTTCCACAGGGTAATTCCCCACAAGCACCTCAAGCTTGCGCGTCTACCATTCCGCCACGATCGCACAGGATTGATTTTCATTATTTAATCCAATATGTTTTCTCTATAACCGATGAAAGAGTTTCAAGCAATGGCTATAACACCAATATTTTTGCAAAAAAGCAAAAAAATTATTCCATACCCCACCGCAATTGAATGGATGAAAACATATGTTCAAAAAATATACATAAAAAAAGCGGCAGAATGCTTATGGTTTCTAGAACATTCCTCTCTTTATACAGCAGGAACTTCAGCAAAAAAAGAAGACCTGTTTAACCCGCAAAATTTTCCTGTTTTTTACACGAACCGAGGTGGACAATGGACTTATCATGGTCCAGGAATGCGAATCATCTATGTCATGATGGATTTACGGAAACCTCACCCTACCTTTCCCGACCATGACATACGTAGTTTCATTTGTAAACTTGAAGACTGGATTATTTTAACCCTGAAACATTTTAATGTTATAGCAGAAAAAAAAGAGGGACGTGTTGGCTTATGGGTAACCAACCCCGTTACAAAACAAGAAGATAAAATTGCTGCAATCGGAATTAAATTATCTCATTGGATCAGCTGGCATGGCATAGCTCTTAATATTCATCCAAAATTGGAAGACTATAGTGGTATTGTACCTTGTGGTTTAAAAGAATATGGTGTAACCAGCCTTCATAATCTGGGCATATATACATCATTTGATACCGTCGATCAAGTGCTTTGCCAAACATGGGAAAGAATCTTCAAATACCCCTTACAACTACATTCTTTAACTTCTGAACTTATGATTTTTAATCAGGATAATTGAAATAAGAATCACCAATGGTTACCTTTTTATAAACATTGGAAATATCCATAATTGTACGCTGCTTTCTGACATCAACCGCCTGCATTTGTATTAAGGTCAATTCACCATTTATATCATTAAATCTTAATGTTAATAAACCCTGCGATGGATTATCTGCACTTGCTAAAGATATCTGAAAGGCGTTAACCCCTTTTTGTATTGTTGTTACAAGAATTGGTAATGATAAATGAACGGGACTATTTAACATTAATCCCAAAGGATTTCTAGCTAGACCAATATGTGTTATTGAATGATCATCAAAATTCTTAGCAACCATTTTTTTACCTTTAGCAACAACAATCATAGTTGATGGCACTTCATAATTTAAACGCAATTTTCCAGGAACATAAACTATTCTTCCTTCTGACTGATTACCATTTGGCCAAATCTGGGTGAATTGGCCCTCAAATCCTCTAGGATCATTTAAAGCCGTTTCCACACGTGAAATCGTCACAAGATCACACATTGGTCGGGCTTTTTGATTTGTATGACAAGCCAGTAAAAATAAAGGAAAAAGCAAAAGCGATATTTTACAAATCCCATTGAATATTTTATTTACTTTCATTGCTTTCCATCTTTATATTCCTGATATTATTCTTATATCAAAATTAGAAATTCTTTATAAGATTTTTGATTTATTCTATAGATCATTATCTAATACTAATAGAATTTAAACTTCCTAGATTTTACATTATCTTGAAAAGATTTAATATTTTTTAATTTTATTCTATTTCTTATGAAATCAAAATCCGTATGATGCAAGAAAAATAAATGGTTGAACATGTTTAAATCTGATAAAGACAAACCACTACATTATTGTGATATGCTTGGTTGTAAAAAACCAGCGGAATATCGTGCCCCAAAATCACGTAAGAAATTACATGAATATTACTGGTTTTGTTTTAAACATATTCAGGATTACAACAAAAACTGGGATTATTTTAAAGGAATGAGCAGCAAACAAATAGAGGAATATCTTCGTTCAGCCGCTGTTTGGGATAAACCCTCTTGGAAATTGGGCAGGCTAGGTAGAAAACATCTTTTAAACGAACAGACTTTTAATGATCCTTTTAACCTTTTTCCAAAAAACAAAACAAAAACAAATTATAATACACAGCAAAAACAGAATATTCCCTTAGAATTACAAAGAGCTTTACAATTATTAGAGATAAATTGGCCTCTTTCTTTGCAAAAATTAAAAAAAAGATATACTGAGCTTGCTCGCCAATATCATCCTGATATTAATGGAGGTGATACACAGTTAGAAGAAAAATTTAAACAGATTAATGCAGCCTATTCCATACTCCGAACATATTTAACAACTATGATTGATGCAGAATAAGCTGATTTAATGCGTTTAAAAACTATTTATACAGGATCATTTTATGTCCAAACCTCCTTCGGAAATGATAAATTCGTCTAATATTGATTTACCAAGCACGTCCATTTTATCTCAACCAGATACCACCTATAATGTAAAGAAGACATTCAAAATTGATCTTGATATGGAGATTATGGGATTTTCAGAAAAAACCTCACTCGTTCCTGACCTTGACCCTAATTATTTTTTTGATCTTGATACAACCCATGCTATTCTTGCCGGTTTTCAATATAATCGACGTGTCATGGTACAAGGATTTCATGGTACGGGAAAATCTTCTCATATTGAACAAATCGCTGCCCGTCTGAATTGGCCATGTATCCGTATTAACCTAGATAGCCACATTTCCCGCATTGATTTGATTGGTAAAGACGCCATCGTTTTACAAGATGGGAAACAAATCACTCAATTTCAGGAAGGATTGCTTCCATGGGCTTTGGAGCATCCCTGTGCCTTAATTTTTGATGAATATGATGCGGGTCGTCCTGATGTTATGTTTGTCATACAACGCGTTTTGGAAACGGAAGGAAAATTAACTTTGTTGGATCAGAATCGTGTTATTCGTCCTAATCCAGCATTTCGTCTTTTTGCCACCGCCAATACAATAGGACTGGGAGATACCACTGGGCTTTACCACGGGACCCAACAAATCAACCAAGGTCAAATGGACCGTTGGAATATTGTTGCTTCCCTCAACTATCTCCCCGCTTCACAAGAAGTTAAAATAATTATGGCCAAGATGAAAGTCAAAGCTGATGATGAGCATGCAAAAAAACAAATTGAATCAATGGTAGTATTAGCAAATTTAACAAGGGTTGGTTTTGCCGAAGGAGAGCTTTCCACGGTTATGTCGCCTCGTACTGTTATCAGCTGGGCAGAGAATTATAAAATTTTCAAAGACCTCGCTTTAGCCTTCCGTCTAACCTTTTTAAATAAATGCGATCAAGAAGAACATAGCATTGTCGCAGAATATTATCAACGTTGCTTTAACGTTGATTTACTATTACCTTCTTTTAATGCTGTTTAAATAAGTTCAAACGATTTAATCGTATAAGAGAGAATTATAATGCCTGAAAATCAGAAAAAAACATCCACTGATTTAATTCATTCCCAAACATCTTATAATCCTGAACATTTTAAACAAGCTTTAGTCAGTACTATTCATACGCTTAGTGGATATACTGAAACAAATATTAATTTTTGTAATAATTATTCACGCCATCGTCACGATCAATATACTCATCATAAAAATGCTGCCTATCTTCCCCAACCCCCTGATATACAAGATGAAAAAGCACTTCAATATATTCGAGGAAAAGCAGATTCCATTGCTTTATATCTTAAATATCATAATGATAAAATTTCTCTTTCAAATAATCTTCCACGCGGGGATGCTCAAAACAGTTTTAATGCGCTTGAACAAGCCCGCGTTGAAGCTTTAGGAAGCAAACAAATGGCTGGCGTTCATGCTAATCTTCAGGCCGTAATGGAACATCAAAGCAAAATCGAAGCTCATGCAAAAATGAACAAGGCAGAACATTTATCCCCTGATAAAGCATTATATTTACTTGCTTATGAAAAATTAACTGGAGAAGCTGTTCCTAAATCTTCTCGAAAAATTCTTCAATTATGGCGTAATCGGCTTACCCCTCAAGGAGAAAAAGCTCTTGAAGCTATGAAAGAAACCTTATCAAATCAAGAAAAATACGCACAAGCAACGCAACAGTTACTCAAGGCGTATAATCTCGTTGAAGAAGAAGAAAAAGGAAAAAAAGAAGAACAAGAAAAGTCTTCTCAAGATTCTTCAGATCAAAATAAAAATGATAATCATGAAGTTCCTGAAGAAACAAATAATGAACAAGAAAATAAAATGCTTGAACAACAAATTTCCCAAATATCCTTGGGTATGGAAGATCAAGACAATAATGAAAAAGAAAATACCCATGAAGGGATAGAAAAATCTGAAAAAACAGGTGGTCTTTCACTACCATCTGAAAATTCCATAAATAATATAGAAGATTTTTCTTATCATATTTATACTAAGATTTTTGACGAAATCGTAACTGCAGATCAAATTTGCGATGTAAAGGAACTTAATTTTCTCAGAAACCAACTTGATCAACAATTAAAGGAAATACAAAATTTTGTTTCCAAATTAGCCAATCGTTTACAACGTAAATTAATGTCTCAACAAACGAGAAGCTGGAATTTTGATCAAGAAGAAGGGTTGCTGGATGCCAGTAAATTAACCAGAGTCATTATTAACCCTACCAACTCCCTAAGCTATAAACAGGAAAAATCAACAGATTTCAAAGATACGATTGTCACACTATTAATCGATAATTCAGGCTCTATGCGAGGACATCCTATTTCTATCGCTGCCATGTGTGGTGACATTTTGGCAAGAACACTTGAACGCTGTGCGGTGAAAGTGGAAATTCTTGGCTTTACAACCCAAGCCTGGAAAGGTGGTCGCAGCCGTGAAAAATGGCTGGCTGACAAACGTCCCAAAGATCCAGGACGTTTGAATGATTTACGTCATATTATCTACAAATCAGCGGATGAACCATGGCGAAGGGCAAAACGTAATTTAGGATTAATGTTAAAAAATGGATTATTAAAAGAAAATATCGATGGGGAAGCGTTATTCTGGGCATGGCAACGCCTCAAAGCGCGCTTGGAAAGACGTAAAATTCTTATGGTTATTTCTGATGGTGCACCTGTTGATGATAGTACATTGTCAACCAATGGTCCTGATTACTTAGAAAATCATTTAAAAAACATAATTCACCGGATAGAAAAACAGCCTGATATTGAACTTATCGCCATTGGTATAGGTCATGATGTGACACGTTATTACAAACATGCCGTTACCATTACTAAAGCTGAGGATTTAGGTCGAACTATGATTCATGAATTAACTCAATTATTTGACAAAAAAAATAAGATAAATACCAAATAGATTTATCAATATTCATCCATTCTTTAAAAGAACTATTTTATTATGTCATTAATCCTCAAGATGAACTTGAGGAATAAAATCTATTCATCAAACTAAGTTTTGTACGAATTCTATAATTCTTTGGCAAGCTTCGTCAAGAACCGCATCATCAGCTGCATAAGAAATACGTAAATAAGGACTTAAACCAAAGGATGAGCCTGGAACAACGGCAACATAAGCTTCTTCTAATAAAGCCTCGGAAAAATCCTGATCGTTTTTGATTAATCGTCCTTGGGCTGTTTTTTTACCAATACATTCCGCAATCCCAGGATAAATATAAAAGGCTCCTTGAGGGATGTTACAACTTATACCCGCCATCGCTGAAAAAACAGCTGTCATTTTTTTACGACGCTGATCATAAGCAAGTTTCATCAATTCAATGTCTTTTTGAGCATATTGCAAGGCCGCAGTTGCAGCTTCTTGACTCACACCGCAGGCACCAGAAGTTGAGTTGCTTTGGATTTTCATCATCGCTTTAATCAAACGCCTGACTCCACCCGCATACCCTATACGCCATCCAGGCATTGCAAAAGTTTTTGAAACACCATTAGCGGTTAAAATACGATTTTTTAATTCTGGAACCAAAGCTGCCAATGAATAATGATGCTGCCCATCAAAAATCAAATGCTCGTAAATTTCATCTGCAAAAACCCAGATATGGGGATTAGCTTTCAATACTTCTCCAACAGCCAATAAATCTTCTTTTGACCATACGGCACCCGTTGGATTACTTGGAGAATTTAAGATAAGCCATTTTGTTCTGGATGTAATTACCGCTTCTAACTGCCCTGCCTTTAGGACAAAATTATTATATTCAGGACAAATAACATGAACAGGCTTACCCCCAAGAAACTGCACCATAATCGGATAACTGGCCCAATAAGGTGCAGGAATAATAACCTCATCCCCAGGATTCAAAGTCGCCATCATTGCATTAAACAAAATCTGTTTTGCCCCATTAGCAACCATAATCTCATCCAAAGCATAATCTAGATTATTTTCTTCCTTAAATTTTTTCTGTATAGCTTGTTTCAAGGATAGAAACCCATCAATGGGGGGATATTTCGTTTTTCCCTCCAACGCAGCCTGATATCCTCCTTCAATTGCTATCTTTGGTGTTAAGAAGTCAGGCTGACCTAATGCCAAAGAAATTACTTTTTTCCCTTCTGCCATCAAAGTCCTAGCACGCATCGACATTACAATAGTTTCCGGAGCTTCAAACCCATCCATTCTTGAAGAAAGACCTGGTTCTACCTCTATTTCTTCATTATTCATAATCACAATCTAGTCCTAGCTTAAATTCATACAGAAATGTTTGATCCGTAAACAAGCCTCTTTCAATAATTCAGTATTAGTTGCATAAGAAATACGAAAATATCCATCCATCATAAACGCTGCACCATGGACTGTTGCAACCCCTTCCTCTTCCAATAAAGCCGTTACAAACATTTCATCACTATCAATTTTTGTGCCTTTGCTGGTTGTTTTACCTAAACAGTTTTTCATTGAAACGAAAAGATAAAATGCTCCCATTGGCTTGGAACAGGATAAACCAGGTGCTCCATTCAAGCTGTCAAGTACAAGATTTCGACGTTTTTGATAAGTTGCCACCATATCCATGACTGAATCCTGTGCCCCATTCAAAGCCTCAACTGTAGCAGCCTGACTTATGGAGCAGGGATTTGTCGTTGATTGACCCTGTAATTTTGTCATTGCCTTGATGAATTCTATAGGTGCAGCGGCATATCCAATACGCCATCCTGTCATTGAATAAGCTTTTGAAACACCGTTCATGGTAACTGTACGTTCTTTTAAGCTTGGTTCCACCTGAACAATGGTCGAAGCAACAACACCGTCATAAACTAATTTAGAATAGATATCATCGGTCAAAACCCAAACATCTGGATATTGCAACAAAACATCACATAAAGCCCGTAATTCGTCTTTATTATAAACCGCACCTGTTGGATTACATGGTGAATTCAAAATCAACCATTTGGTCTTAGATGTAATTGCAGCACTTAATTGTTCAGGTTGCAATTTAAATCCTGCATGTTCTTCTTTACATGGTATAATGACAGGTGTTCCCCCTGCCAATGTCACGATATCTGGATAAGAAACCCAACAAGGTGAAGGTATAATAACTTCATCCCCAGGATTCAAAGTCGCCATCATTGCATTAAAAATAACTTGCTTTCCACCATTGGAAACCATGATTTCTTCAGGTTGATAATCAATACCATGATCTGCTTTTAACCGTTGTGCAACTGCTTGACGAACAGCGAGAGTTCCTCCAACATCTGTATATTTTGTCTGACCGGACTGAATGGCTGCTATACCTGCATTTTTAATATTAATAGGTGTATCAAAATCAGGTTCACCAGCCGAAAGACTGATTACATCCTGACCTTTATTTTTCATTACACGAGCCTTTGCACTAATCACCAGTGTTTGACTTGGCCGTATTTTTTTTAATCGATCAGAAAAAATATCCATTATTACTATTCCAGTTACATAAACAGTTTATTAAGATAAAGATAATTATTATATAAAATATTTATAAAAAACTTTATATAATATTATTCATGTTTTAATTAATTATAATAAATTTATTAATTTCACAAAATTATTATGTTTTTAACGTCTTAAAACAACTTATAAAATAATATAATAAATTTCTTTAAAATAATTTAATATATCAGATATATGCTTCTTAAATAATATCTATACATTCTTCTTCGTTCTTTAAAAATAAATAAAACCGATTCCAACAAAATCCTTCAATAATTGCATAATTTTTTTAAATTTGCTTCATTGAACAATTTCAAAAAAAATTTGTTAATAAAATCCTTTAATAATAATTTTTAAGAAAAGGAGAAAAACATTGATTTTACTTATAAGCTTAACAACTGAGACAAAAATAATCAAATACTGTTTAGTTTAAGCTTAGAAGCATGTAATGACTTCAAAAATTTTATTACCTCAAAATACAATGAAATCTTTTATATTAACCAGTTCTACTTCTAATATTGAATTAGACAATTGGAAAATTAATAGCCAACAACTCAATATTAAAAATATCCATTTTTCTATTCAACAGATTTGTTTACATGGAAGAAAACAAAAAAGATTTTAAACTAATCGTCATTCAATATCCTACCGGTTTAACAATTACGTTAAGTCCAACCCGAGGAATAAATATAATTGAGGTTAATGAATCTGGCATACGTCTTGGATGAGATTCACCCGTAAAAGAAATTGTTAAGTCTACTTTTATAAATCTTCAAAGTCGAAATGGTACAAAACGATTAGAAGATTTCAATGAGATGATAGTACGGTGTGGCTATGAATGGTCAGGTCATCCTATTACTGACACAAATGGAGAACTTTATGGTTTACATAGAATAGCAGGAAATACACCAGCATCTGAAGCTATTATCGAAATTAATACTCTGCCCCTTTATGAAATTAGAATAAAAGGCTTAATTAAAAAAAAGTAGCTTTAAAAAGTTGATTTACAAACAATGACCGAATTATCTTATATTCCCGGTAATTTCAGTTTTACCATCTATGATTATTTAACAAATTATACTGATTATCCTCATAATTACCAAATTATTTATCATAACAATTTTGGTAAGCTTGTATTAGAAAAAAATGCAAGATTTATAGCTCTTGTTAAAGAAATAAATCCTTTTAACACTTATGTTCAAAACGGACTTGATAATTGATAGACTTATCTTAAACCTATTAAAAATTTTAATGAAATAGTATATAACATCATTCCTTACTCAAATAATTGATGAAAACACCCTCGCTGCTTTATTCAATACAAATGGTGTGTCTATTGAATTTAATATTAAACAACTCTCTTTCTTAACTTTATAGAAAAACACAGATACAAAAAAGCAGGTTTATGTCACAAGTATTAAATCAGGAACCAATTTTGCTTACCCCATAACGATTAAACAAGAACAAGGAAGAATCAAAAAATTAACTCCAAGTAAAACAATTCAATTTTAATACTACAGCATAAAAAAATTAATAAATACCTGGATTAAAATTTTTAGGAAAACTATTACAATAAGAACCAGTTTTTATATATAAAACTACACCAATTAATGCGGTTTGTGTATAACATCTAATATATATATCTTTTGCACTTTTAGAAAAATCAGATAATGTTTCCGCTAAAACAATTTTATGCATATAATATTCACCATTAATAAAACCGTTTGCATACCAAGCATCAGATAAGCCCCGATAATTAAATATTTTTCTATTTAATAAAGGATGATTTTTTATAATTGTTTTTTGGGAAGAAAACATAAGCTCATCACTAACAAATGAAATACCTTCTACTTTTTTTATTCCAAAATGATAAATAGATCGTAAAACTTCAGAAATAATTAAAGAATTTTTTTTGTAATCTATCCTTTTAAAATTACACAAGGCAGCTGATAATGAAAAAGAAGTTAATAAATAACAAATAGGAACTACTAATAAGACCTTAGAAACCCATCGTTCTTTATAGACATAAAGAAACATAAAAATAAAACAAGCAGATATACCCATCATTTCTCGGAGGTTAGCATTAGGAACATTTAATACAATGTTAGCACTTGTTAAAGCAATTAATAAAAAAGGGCTACTAAGAAAAAAAATATATATTTTTTTATATTTAACATTAAATGTATAATTACATAACTATTTAAAGAAATAATTTTGGCTGATTGAGCAAAATCCTTTGTGATCAAAATTTTAACTACATATATTTTATAAACCAAAAAAGTTAATAATATATTAAATGTTTTAAATGCTACATCTTTTAAAATTAAAGAAAATGGTTTTTCATTCATTAATATCTTTATAGTAAGCAAACCTAATACCAAGGTTACAGCAGATTGATAAAAACAAAATAATGCAAAAAGAGTTAAAAAACGTAATATATAATCAATCGAATCACTTGTATTTTTATCTTTAAATACATAAAAGCATGCTAACCCCATACTTATTACCATAGGAAGACAATCATACTTAAAGGATAAATTCTGTAAAAGATAAAATAAACGAATAAGGATATCGATCTGAAATAAAAAAAATTCCATATAACAGACGCATTAACCAAACAGAGAGTGGTCTTGCATTCATATACCATACAAATAAATCTCCATTGGAGGAACGATATATATCGTCCTTAAAATCGTAGGGAGATAATAAGAAAGGAATGGAATATAAAATTGTAATAATTGACGTAAATAAAATATATTGTTTTTAAAAAAAATACACATAAGTTTAATACATCATTAAAATTAACATAGATAAAATTAGTTAAATGTTTAACCTATAACAAATGACGTAATCTACCATTAATCATTATAAAAACAATTAAAATTTATAAAATAATTGTATCAATCATCCATTTAAATTAACCTATATAAATTGGGATTATAACTAGAAAAATGAAATAGTAAAATATCGCTAAACGTAATTAAATTATCATAAAAAAGAAATATAATATTCATCTAATTTAGAAACTTAAAGTTATCTCTCCCTTTATAATAATAGGATTTTTTTAAAAAATCTATAAAAATAACATAAAACTATTTCATGCTAAAACAAGAAATTACCTTCTCAGTAAATTTTAATAATCTTACTTATAAATAAAAAATTATTCCTAAATCACATTGATACATAGTTATCTATCTACACTGCGATATTTAATGCTTTAATTAATTAAAACAAATACCAATATTATAGAATATATACCAAATATTTAAGGTATT
>CAMPDW010000015.1 GCA_946699565.1 uncultured Commensalibacter sp.
AGAAACATACTATCAAGTACTATTAGAATCTAAAGGTGATGATCGTATTCAAGATGATGGCTGGAAAGAGAAAATGCTAGAAAAAATTAACAATAAAGAATGTATTATTCTTAATGACGATAAAGATATACGTTTAATTGGTATTAAATTCTTTTCAAATAAACAACGCCAAGAATTCATATATGATATGGAAAATAAACTCTATGATGATCAAAAATTAGAGGATACATCACTATTAGAAAGTATCAATGCCATTATAAAAAAAAGATAGACGAGAGGTTATTTACTATATGAACCAAAATGTTGTTAATCATTACCCACAAGAAATTAGAGAAAAATCTCAAAAAGAATCACCAAAATTGAGTGTTATTAGCGGAAGATTATAATAATAATGAAATATTTTTCTGTTATATTAATTGCTTTGTTTAGCTTAAATTTATTTACTTCAATATCTTTTGCAGAAGAAATAACTCTTTTTAATGTTCAGAAAGATGCTATTGCTTACATAGATACAAATGATGAATTAACTATTTATTCATGGGATGGTAAACCATTAGCATATTTAACGGGTAACAATATTTACGGTTTTAATGGTAAACATTTAGGATGGTTTTTAAGTGATGGAACCGTAAGAGATCATCAAGGATATATTGTTGGTGGTGTACAATCTGTCTTTGGAAATACAAATTTTGAACCATTTAAATCCTTTAAAGAATTCAAACCATTTAAATCCTTTAAAGAATTTGAACCTATGATGCCTATGATGCAAAATTTACTCAGTCCAATGCCCTTGTCACTTTTTTTATACCAAGGGAAAGATTAAAAAATCACAAACTCATTCCTCTATATCTTGAGAATTTTCTTTGCAGTTTTATCTCTACCTGTTTTTGATTTTCTAAAGCTTGCTTTTGAAGTTTTCTTTCAATGCGTCTCTTTGCAGCGGCCATGTGCCGCATTTTTTATATCAGGATAAGGGAGATTTTGCCTGATTCCCAAAATGCAACGGCAATGGCCCAGTATCACAAGAAAAATTACAATATGACGTTGGGTAGACTGGCAACGAAATATAGATCGTTTCCAGCAAGCCATTGATTGTTAAGAATTATATGTCTAATAATTACCTATTATAGAGATTTTAATCTTTAGATATATAGAATTTTGTTATCATGTCATCAATTAAAAGTAATCCAAGTGTAGACATATTATTTACAAAATCATTAGTGTTTACCGTAATACCTGTTAACCCATCATGTTTTATTTTCCAGTTACAATATTTATCTACAAGTTCATGAATAGGTATATTTTTAGTTAAATTGGATGAATTCACAAATTGAATTGCAAGTTGCAATTTAAGTGGAGATTTAGATTGATAGCTTGTTACAAATGAAGCTGAAGATTGAAATCTTAAAAAGATTTTTTCAATTATCGATTTATCAGAAACTGGGTTATTACTGAATTTAAAACAACTATTATGATCTTCCTTCATTATTTGTCGTAAAATATCTGAATGATTTGCAGTTGAATGCATATGAACATTATATTTAAAAAAATCAGAGATTCCATTAAAGATATTTGTAACGATAATGTGGAATGTTTCCTCATCAACATCTAAATTTTTTAATAAGGTATTTACAGTGTCACTAGATAAAAGTTTATTATTACTTTCAAGACAAGATCTCATTAAAAGTTTATCAAATATATCTAATTTATCCGTTTGAAGATTTGATTTAAACGTGCGTATGCATTTTAATGTAAATAAATTAACTGTATTAAAACTTATTGGTATAGTCGTATCAATATTATTGCTCATAGGAATAAATTCCTTTCTTAATATTTGATATTTGTCAAAATTCTAATTAGTTAAAAATTGTAGGTTAACATTTATTCTCTGCTAATAAAGATACCAGTTGTAAAATTTATAATCTTTATTAGGCTATCCCCATTCAGGTCGTTAACCTTTAACCTGAAGGTTTATTTAAGGAATATTAATATTTATTTATTGAGATGCCTATTAGGCAAGCCTAGCTTCCATCTAATCATATCTGCTAGAATTGGATAAATATCATTATGCTTTGCACCAAATCGCATAACAGAATTTTGATAAAGACCAATATCTCTATTTTTTTCTGCTAAAATTTTACCTTGATCTGGAAGGAAGTTAGATAAATCTTTGAATTCATTTTTTCGTTCCTCATCAGATAATTGATAGTATTGCCACATTTTGTTGTTATGGCTAAAGTCAACATTATTAAGATTAACAATCATTTTGTTAAAAATATCTTCCCCATTTGATGGAGCTCTGTTGGAAAACATAAGATCGTAAGTAATTTTAGCTAATGCTTTTAGTATGACAGGTTGTGCTGCAACAGTTTTAGTTTTGGCCATATTTTCACCAAAACCTGGAATATTTTTAATAGCGTACCATAATTTTTCGATAATATTTTTTCTCTCTGTTATAATTTTTGGAGAAACATTTTTTGCATTTGTTTTATTCAAAAAGGCAATAGCATTAATAGACATCATATCCTTTTTTAATATTTTACCTTGGTCTTTTGACCAATCTTTTATTTCTTTATCTGTTAATTTAATTTCTAATTTTTTTTCTAATATATCACTTATAAAATTGTTAATAGAGTTTCCACGATCAAATTCTGTCGCTAAAGAAATATTAACTTTTTTCCCTAAATTATTTAAATCATGGAAAAGTTGTTGTTCTTGTTCAATAGATAATCCAAGATGGAATTCTATTTTAATTGTAGCAAATGTTTTTGCACAATTTAAAGCTGCTTCCCACACCTTAATATGTTCTTCTTGAACATTACCTTTAAATTCAGTTAAAGAATCTCTTAATGGATATTTTCTGTGAGTAGTCACATATTTTAGCCATCCTATTACCATTTCTGCTGCATATCTACGGTGCTGACCATCTATAATCCACCATGTATATGTTTTTGGAAATATAATTCGATATCCAACACAATTTCCATTTGGTGTTCTACCTTTTTCTCCTGATAGATTTAGTTTATTAGGATCAATTTCTCGTATATTTGCAACTATAGGCTGTAATGCACAATAAGGCTTTTTACCTAAATTATTTAATATTATTTCAAAAACTTCGGAAGGTTCTTTGTTATCTTTGTGTTGTTTTCTTTTTATAGCTGAAGCAACTAAACCTTTTAAAATAAAAAAAGCTAAATTTTTTGCATGGTTGATATCAAGTTTTCTTTGAGTTATTTCTCCATTATCAGAGTTATTAGCAATGCTAGACCATTCAACAAAATCTGATAAACTAACATCAGAAACCCAAGTAGGATTTCCTAAATTATACCCCGCAATTATATTAAAAGCTTTATCTTCTGTTCCCATTATAAACATATCATTAATATTTTTATTCTTATCTTTATCAAACTTCATTTCTGATAAAGTTTCATGGTTTTCAGACATAATTTCTACCCTATTTAAATATATTAGGCTCGTTTTATATAAAAATTTTTTTGATATGTCAATTAAAAAAAGGACCAGGTTATATAAAAAAAAGGACCAGGTTATATAAAAAAAGGACCAGGTTATATAAAAAACACCAGGTTTGTTTTATAAATAATTTTCATTATTTTAAAACTGCTAATTTTTTTCAATTTGTTGTATTGTATTTTTTGATTGTGTTTTATCTGTAATATTATCACTTATAACTTCACGTAATATTTTCTTATTTTTTACAGATATAAAGATGTAATGTTTGACAGCTTTTACCAGTTAAACGAGCAGTTTTAGATATTGTTACTATTACCATTATTGTTCGCATCAGTTTCTATTAAAGTGGTAAAAGCAATTTTGTCACCATTAAAGATAAAATTAGGGTTTATAAAATAACTATCAGTTCAGATTGACTTAGTTATAATTTGTACATTCTCTAAATCAACTAATCTTCTTCAAAACATTGCTATATTTAGATTAAAAGGCTTGTTTCTTTGCTTATTATTTTCTAGAAAGTTTTCTAGTATCCATTTATTTAAAGGTATTAAATCCTTATCTATAGCTCTTTTTTGTATAACGTATAATAAAATATTAAATGTTTTAACGTTTGCTGCTTTTAAATCAAAAATAAATGCGATATTTTTTGTAAAGACTTTTATAAATTCAACTTTATTTATTTTTTATAAAAAGAGACTTGTGTTCCTATAACTTTACTTGTTTTTAAATTAATATATTTTTATTTTCACCTTAAGATTTATTAAGTTTTTATTTTAGTTGTTTTAACTATAAAATTTTAATTTTAATAAATTAATAATTTTTTAATTTATTAAACCCACCCTTTGCGGTGGGTTTTTTATTGTCAGCTTCTCCACATGTAAAAGGAAAAATCAAGATGGCCAAAACGACAGGCGGAATTTATCTTAATCAATTGAAACATGAGGTTATAATGCCAGCCCTGAATTATATAAGTTTGGGTGGACAGAGGGCGGTTAATCAGGTTACGGGAACTTTTCTGGTGGAGGGTTATGCTGGGGGGTATACTTATCTAAAACAGCTTGGCAATGGTCCAGCATTGGGACCCTGTCAGATGGAACCAGTAACCTATCACGATATCTGGAACAATTATCTTAATAATGCGAGACGGCAACCTTTAAGGAGCCTTTTATTGCATATGGCGGGTGATTTTAATCTGGAAAACAAGGGTATTCCAAAACCTGAAACCCTAACAGGTAATCTTTTCTTTGCAGCGGCCATGTGCCGCATTTTTTATATCAGGATAAGGGAGATTTTGCCTGATTCCCAAAATGCAACGGCAATGGCCCAGTATCATAAGAAATATTACAATACGGCGTTGGGTAAGGCAGATTGGCAAAAGAATATAGACCGTTTCCAGCAGGCCATTGATTGTTGATTAAAAAGGGGTATCCATGAATAATTTAAAATCAGTTGAACTTTTAGTTGGGTATATTGGCGGAAAAAGAAAATTAGCAAGAACAATAATTAATGTGATTAATCAAATACCACATAAACGATATACAGAACCTTTTTTAGGAATGGGTGGTATTTTCTTAAGAAGAAATAAAATTGTTTCAGATGAAATAATTAATGATGTTAATAAGGACATTATTGATGTTAATAAGGACATTATTAATTTATTTAGAGTTGTACAACGGCATAGAAATGCTTTGATTGAATTATGCCAATGGCAATTATCATCAAAAGATGAATTTTATAGATTAAGAACATTGCCAAGAGAAAGTTTAACAGATATAGAACAAGCCTTTTGTTTTCTATATCTTCAAAAACATTCATTTGGTGGTAAAACTGATTATAGTGGGTTAGATACAAGTCGATCAAGTTTTAATATTTATTTATTAGAAAAGAAAATACAATTACTTCATAAAAGATTGGCGAAAGTTTTTATAGAATGCTCCTAATACGATGATTTCATAAAACGACATGACAAACTTGATACATTACATTATTTAGACCCACCGTATTTTAATATAGAGCATTATTATGGGAATCAATTTTCTAAAGATGATTTTTATAAACTTGCCAGTATATTAAAAATTGTAAAAGGTAAATTTGTCTTGTCAATTAATAATACAAACGAAACAAGAGAGACATTTAAAGATTTTTATTATTATATTGTTCCCATTAAATATTCGTGTAGTGGTAAATCTACAAAGATAAGCGAAGAATTAATTGTAAGTAATTATGCGTTCGAATATGGATAATGTGTTTAATAAGACACAAAAAAAGACACATTATTTTTTAAAAAAATATTTTGTAAATTGTGCCAAACTGCTAAATATCATATTGATTTTATTGAATTTTATGGTGCCCAAAAGAAGACTCGAACTTCCATAACCTTGCGGTTACAGGTACCTGAAACCTGCGCGTCTACCAATTCCGCCATTTGGGCTTTTAAAAATATTGATACTTCTTACTTATGTTCTTATAGTTGGTCAATATGTTTCTTACAAATTTTAATTTTAAACGATAAAGTTAAAATAAATCTTAATTATTGTATAAAATGAAATAAACGATAAAGGAAAGGATTATGCGTAAAATAGCAACAATTATTGGTGGAAATAATTTTATAGAGAATTATCTTGTTGAACGTTTGGTCAAGCAAGATTACATTGTTAGATTGGCTACACCATTTCCTGCTCATACAAGGGATCAGAAGATTTTTGGTTCAGTTGGTCAAGTTGTTCCTTTATATTGTTCATATTATCAAGAAAATACATTTGTCCGTGCTATAGAAGGAGCAGAACTTGTGATCAATTTGGCAGAAGCTGAAATTGGTAAAGGTAATGCCAAATTAGAAAAAATAAATGTGAAAATCGTTGAAAAAATAGCTAAATTATGTAGCGCGGCGGGTGTTCAAAAAATTATCCATTTTTCTGCACTAGGTGCTGATTTACATAGCTCCTCTTCATTTTTAATTAATAAGAAGAAAGGTGAAGAGGTGCTTTTAAAAGTATATCCTTCCGCTAAAATTGTAAGGATAGGTGTATGTTTTGGTCCTGAGGATCAATTTTTAAATAAACTTGGGTTGATCGCCAGTTATTTACCAGTAATTCCTGTCTATCAGGTTAATACGCGTTTGCAACCTGTTTACGTAGGGGATATAGCTGATGCTGTAATAAAAATTGTTAATATGAAATCATTTGATCATGCAATTTATGATTTGGCTGGACCAGAAATTTTATCAAATCGAGAATTAATAAAAAAAATAGTAAAAATTGTTCATCGTCACAATGACATAAGTGGTTTATTGCCATCTTTGGTTAAATTGATGGCATTGTTTTTACAATTTATGCCTGGATCATTAATGACAACACGTTTATTAAACATGATGAAATATGATTCTATAGCAGATAAAAAACAAAAAGGATTTAGTGATCTAGGTATTGTTCCTAAATCGATCGAAATGATCGCACCATCTTATTTATATTGTTTTCGACCTGCATGTGACTTTTTTGAATTAAAGAAATTACAAAAAGAATTCTGTAATTAAAAATAATCTTCAATGGGTCAATATTACTGTCTTTTTATTAATAACGGAATCATATAGATATTTTAGGTATAATCGGCCTTGCTTTTAAGGAATTTAATTATGCCTAATTTGATGCTTAAATTTGTCAACTTGGATCAACAACAACCTCATAAACGCTCTGCTGAAGAACGAAAGCAAGATTTTAAAGAAATTTATCAATGCTTTTCAGCAGAACAGGCTGAGGTTCAAGCAAGTCGCTGTTCTCAGTGTGGTGTTCCTTTTTGTACCACAAAATGTCCATTATCGAATTATATTCCTGATTGGCTTAAATTAACTGCAGAAAATCGTTTGCAGGAAGCCTATGAACTTTCAATCGCCACTAGCAGTTTCCCAGAAATATGCGGGCGTATTTGCCCTCAGGATCGTTTGTGTGAGGGAAGTTGTGTTATTGAGGAAGATTTTAAAAGCGTGACAATAGGTGCTGTTGAAGCTTTTATAACTGATCATGCTTTTGAGCAAAATTGGGTCCAGTTAATTAAACCTTTGCGTGAACTTTCTAAATCAGTAGGTATTATTGGGGCTGGACCTTGTGGTTTGGCAGCCGCCGTAGTTTTACGTAAAAAAGGATATCAGGTTCATGTTTATGATCGGTATGACCGAGCTGGTGGTTTGTTAATCTATGGAATACCAACCTTTAAACTTAATAAAAATATTATTGTTCGTCGTCAAGAATGGTTGGAAAAATCTGGTGTGATCTTTCATTTTAATACGGATATATCTGCACAGACAGATCATCACTCCTTTTCTTTTGATGATTTAAGAAAAAAACATGATGCAATTTTAATTTCCACAGGTGTTTATAAAAAGAAAGAAGTTAGTCTTTTTGGTTCTAATTTAAATGGTGTGGTCCAAGCTCTAGATTATCTGATAGCTTCACAAACCGAGAATGCCAATTCCAAACAGTTTAATGCAAAAGGTAAAAAAGTCGTTGTTATTGGTGGAGGTGATACAGCGATGGATTGTTTAAGAACAGCAATTCGTCAAGGTGCGATTTCAGTTCAATGTCTTTATCGGCGTGATAAAGCAAATATGCCCGGTTCGATGCGGGAAGTTAAAAATGCTGAAGAAGAAGGTGTTGAATTTATTTGGCAAGCGGTACCTGATGCTTTTATCGGCGAAGAAAAAGTTGAATCTATTCGAGCGGTAAGAACTGAATTAGGACTTGCGGAAACAGGAGGAAGACAAACAATTAAAATTCTTTCAAACAGTCATTTTACGCTGCAAGCAGATTTGGTTATTAAAGCCTTGGGATTTGACCCTGAGCCGTTACCAAATATGTGGAATAATGATGAACTACAAATTCATGAGTCAGGGCGGATAAAATTAAATTCTTACAATTATATGACTTCCATACCTGGTGTTTTTGCAGGCGGAGATATTGTTCGAGGTGCAAGTCTTGTTGTATGGGCGATTAAAGATGGACAGGATGTGGCTGAAAAAATTGCACATTGGCTTGAAAACAACTTAAAGAAAAGCCTGTATCCACAGGGTAAAAGTTTAAACGACATATCCTTTGAATAGAATTCAGTTATGGTAGGTTAAAAAAATGAATAGCAGTTCTTTTGTCGAACTAAGAAAGAAAAACGAAGTAATTTTAAAAGATGTATATTCCTCAGATCAAGAACATGATGCTTGTGGTGTAGGATTTGTTGTTGCGCTTGATGGTAAAAAACGCCGTGATGTTGTTGAGGCCGGTTTATCCGCATTAAAAGCTTTATGGCATCGTGGTGCCGTTGATGCTGATGGTAAAACCGGGGATGGTGCAGGTATTCACCTTGAAATTCCACAAGATTTTTTTTTGCAATCCATACGCAGCGGCCATCATGCTGTCGAACAAGGACAGCTTGCGGTTGGCATGATTTTTTTACCTAAAAATGATTTAGCCAGTCAGGAACGTTGTCGTCAAATTATTGAAACCGAAATTATGGCATTTGGCTATTCAATTTATGGATGGCGACAAGTTCCCATTGATACAAATTGTATTGGCGAAAAAGCGAATGCAACTCGTCCAGATATTGAACAAATTCTTATTATTAATACACATCATCATCCTGAAGATGTTTTTGAGTGCAATCTTTATATTATCCGCCGTAAAATTGAAAAAAGAGCAATTGAAAGTCATGTAGACTTGTATATTTGCTCAATGTCATGTCGTTCAATTATCTACAAGGGAATGTTTTTAGCACAGAATATTTCTGATTTTTATCCTGATCTTTTGGATAAAAGATTTATAAGTCGTTTTGTTATCTATCATCAACGTTATTCAACCAATACCTTTCCTACATGGAAGTTGGCCCAACCATTCCGTCGTATTGCCCATAATGGCGAAATCAATACGTTATCAGGAAATATTAACTGGATGAAAAGTCATGAAACGCGTTTATCTCATCCAGATCTTAACCCTCATATGAATGATTTAAAACCTGTAATTCAGTTTAATGGTTCAGATACCGCAGCGTTGGATAATGTTTTTGAATTATTAACATATGCTGGAAGAGATGCACCTACTGTTAAGGCGTTAATGATTCCTCCTGCATTGGGTTTACTCCATGATATTACCCAAGATGTAAAGGATATGTACAGCTATTCGAATGCGGTGATGGAACCTTGGGACGGACCTGCAGCATTATGCGGAACCGATGGTAAATGGATCATTGCAGGGTTGGATCGGAATGGTTTACGTCCTTTACGTTATACTATTACGGATAATAACTTAATGATCCTTGGTTCAGAAACGGGAATGGTTCATGTTGCTGAAGATCAAATTCTTGAAAAAGGTAGGTTGGGACCAGGAGAAACCATTGGTTTTGATATGGATACATGTCAACTTTATCATCCTGCTGATATCACCCAGCTTTTGGTTAAACGTCACCAATATAGTGATTGGATTAAATATACTCAACAAATAACATCTATCGTAAAGGATCAGGAAAATGAACCTGTTTTCTTTACGGAAGATGAATTGCGTAGAAGACAGCTTGCTGTTGGAATGAGTATTGAGGATCTTGAAACTGTTCTTCAGCCTATGGTAGAAAATTCTGCTGAAGCGATTGGTTCAATGGGGGATGATACACCGCTTGCTGTTTTAAGCGAACATTATCGTGGGCTTTCACATTATTTTCGCCAACGATTTAGTCAGGTAACAAACCCACCTATTGATAGTTTGCGTGAAACTCAAGTAATGACGTTGAGTACGCGTTTAGGAAACTTAGGAAATATTTTAGATCAATCTTCTGAGCAATGTCAATTGTTAAGGTTGAATAGTCCTGTTTTAACAAGCAGTGAGTTTGCAGCATTGAGGG
Source organism: uncultured Commensalibacter sp. (assembly GCA_946699565.1). Lineage (GTDB taxonomy): Bacteria > Pseudomonadota > Alphaproteobacteria > Acetobacterales > Acetobacteraceae > Commensalibacter. The sequence goes on from CAMPDW010000015.1 coordinate 10,345, forward strand.
ATTATTGTGGTAAAACAGGGTATAATATTGATTGTCATTATAAAGTTGATGAAGGTGAAAAAGGATTACGTCAAGCTCTTGCACGAATTTGTAGTGAAGCAGAAGAGGCTGTGCGTTGTGGTTGTACACACATTTTTCTAAGTGATGAAAAACAAAATAAAGAATATGCGAATATTCCAATGATTTTGGCTACTGCGGCTGTGCACACTCATCTTGTTCGTCAATCCTTAAGAACTTTTACTTCCGTGAATGTTCAGGCATCTGACTGTCTTGATGTTCATTCAATTGCTGTATTGATAGGGGTAGGAGCCACAACAATCAATGCTTATTTAGCTCAGGAATGTATTGCTGATCGTCATAAAAAAGGATTATTTGGTAAAATTACTCTAAGACAGGCAGTGCAAAATTATTGTAAAGCTGTCGATAAAGGACTGTTAAAAATTATGTCCAAGATGGGTATATCTGTTATATCATCCTATCGTGGTGGATATAATTTTGAAGCTATAGGTTTATCTCGTGCTTTAGTAGCGGAATTTTTCCCTGGTATGTCATCTCGAATTTCTGGTATAGGTTTATCAGGTATTGCCCAAAATATCAAAAAATTACATCAACTTGCTTGGAATCCTAACGTAAGATTATTACCGATTGGAGGATTCTATAAATGGCGTCAACAAGGTGAAAAACACGCTTTGAGCAGTACTGTTATAAAACTGATACAACAGGCTGTTGAAAAAGATAGCTGGCCTTTATATGAACAATATGTTAATGAAATTCAAAAACAACCCCCCATGGCTTTACGTGATTTATTTGATTTTCAATCTTCAAACAAACCAGTATCAGTAGAATCAGTTGAAAATATTACAAAATTAAGAAAACGTCTAATTTCTCCAGGTATTTCTTTAGGTGCCTTAAGTCCAGAAGCGCATGAAACCCTAGCAATTGCAATGAATCGTATTGGAGCACGTTCAGATTCAGGTGAAGGTGGTGAGGATGCTGTTCGCTATAAACCTCGCGCAAATGGTGATAATGCATCTTCATCTATTAAACAAGTTGCTTCTGGGCGTTTTGGTGTTACAGCTGAATATTTGAATAATTGTCGTGAAATTGAAATCAAGATTGCCCAAGGGGCAAAACCTGGTGAAGGAGGACAATTACCGGGATTTAAAGTAACAGAATTAATTGGAAGATTGCGTCACGCAGTTCCTGGAGTAACCTTAATTTCTCCACCACCGCATCATGATATTTATTCCATTGAGGATTTGGCACAGCTTATTTATGATTTAAAACAAATAAATCCTGATGCTACAGTAGCGGTTAAATTAGTAGCTGCTTCTGGGATTGGAACGATTGCTGCGGGTGTTGCAAAAGCAAAAGCTGATACAATTCTTATTTCTGGTCATAATGGTGGAACAGGCGCATCACCCTTAACATCAATTAAATATGGCGGAATTCCTTGGGAAATGGGGTTGGCAGAAGCTCATCAAGTTTTGATGCTCAATGGTTTGAGGGATCGTATTACCTTACGGGTTGATGGAGGGATTAAGACTGGACGTGATGTAATCATTGCTGCGATGTTAGGCGCAGAGGAATTTGGTATTGGTACGCTAAGTTTGATAGCTATGGGCTGTATTATGGTTCGACAATGTCATTCTAACACGTGTCCCGTTGGAGTATGTACCCAAGATAAAAGATTACGTAATAAATTCGTTCATGATGGTGCTGAGCGTGTTATTAATTTATTCTCATTTATCGCTGAGGATGTAAGAAATATTTTGGCTTCATTAGGGTTTACATCTTTGATAGATATTATTGGACGGACTGATCTTTTACGTCAGGTATTACGTGGAGCTTCTTATTTGGATGATTTGGATTTAAATCCGTTGTTAGCTCGTGTTGATCCAGGGTTACATGCAGGTTACTGTGTTCGTGAAGGACGTAATGAAGTACCAGAAACCCTTGATGCACAAATGATTGTCGATGCTCAACCTTTATTTGAGCATGGTGAGAAAATGCAGCTGCGTTATAATGTTTACAATACGTATCGTGCAATTGGTACTAAAATTTCTTCAATGATTACACGACGTTTTGGGATGAAGGGTCTTGCCCCAGATCATCTAACCATTCGTTTGAATGGATCAGCAGGTCAATCTTTAGGAGCATTTGCAGTTCATGGATTAAAACTTGAGGTGTTTGGCGATTCAAATGATTATGTCGGTAAAGGTTTATCAGGAGCAACCATTGTTGTTCGTCCTGTTCCAGAAACCAAGCTTGTATCAAATCATAATGTAATTATTGGTAATACAGTTCTATATGGTGCAACTGAAGGTTATTTATTTGCTGCCGGTAAGGCTGGAGAACGATTTGCTGTTCGTAATTCTGGTGCAATCGCAGTTGTAGAAGGTTGTGGCGCAAATGGTTGTGAATATATGACAGGTGGAACGGTTATTATTTTAGGAGAAATTGGACCAAATTTTGGCGCTGGTTTTACGGGAGGAATGGCTTTTGTTTATGATCCTAATCGGCAATTTGAATATCGTGTTAATTCAACAACGTTAAGATGGCAGCGTATTCGTGATGAAAAATGGAAAAATAAAATCAAAATATTAATCGAAAGACATATTGTGGAAACCAAAAGTCAATATGCCGTCCATTTATTACATGATTGGCAAAATACGATTAAGAATTTTTGGCATATCGTACCAGTAGAATATGCTCGGATAATTCATTTTGAATTTGATGAAGCTAGTTTAAAAGAAATGGCGTAATTTTATTTTAATTTCTATTATTAAAGATAGGGTTGAATATTATTATAAATTTGACCCTATTTTTTTTATCGTTTTTTTTTTAATAAAATATGGTAATTATAATGCGACAAAGCTTGTATAACGGTCTAAAACGACTTTTAATTGGATTTTAATGGGGAATATCTTTAGTTATATTAACTAAGTTGATATCCCATCCGTATTCGGCTTGATTTACAAATATTATTTTATATAACGGAGAGACATTAATATGCCAGTTACAGGTTTGGCCACGGTTTTATTGTCTACAGCTATTCTATTAGTTATTGTGAGTACTGTTCAGCCATTGGCTAAACGTTTAGAACTATCTGAAACGGTTATATTGGCGATTGTTGGTATTGTTCTTGGTGGTACTGCTGATTTAATTTTACATAGTTCTCATATTTACGTATTTGACACGGCTGCCGAAATTTTACTGGATTTCCCCATAAATAGTGAAGGGTTTCTTTTAATCTTTCTTCCAATTCTTGTTTTTCAGGCAGCCTTGGCAATTGATGTTCGACGATTGGCCCATGAAATAGGAACGGTTCTTTTATTGGCGATTGTTGCCGTTATTGTTTCAACGGCAACAATAGGATTGGCTTTATATCCATTTTCTGGAATGCCTTTAACTGTTTGTTTATTAGTGGGTGCCATTGTTGCAACAACTGACCCTTCTGCAGTTGCAGGAATATTTAAAGAGATTGGTGCTGCTACACGCTTGACACGATTGGTTGAGGGGGAGGCACTTTTAAATGATGCTGCTGCAATTTCAATTTTTTCAACGTTAGTTGCGGCTATTATTGCGCATAAAGAAATTCATTTGTTAGGATCAGCATTCTCTATTTTTCTTTCGTTTGTTGGTGCTTTGATTGCGGGATTTTTCTTTGCACGTTGTGCTTTATGGATGATTGTTACTTTGGGTTCTAATACAGGTCGTTCTGCAGAGATAACATTAACCGTTGCCCTTCCTTATATTTCATATATTGTATGTGATGATATTCTTCATTGTTCAGGTGTTGTTGCCTCTGCTGCTGCAGGTTTAACATTATCAGCTTATGGTCCCTCAACCTTTAGACCCCAAACATGGCGTTTTCTCAATGAATTATGGCAACAAATCATTTTTTGGGCGGGTTCATTACTTTTTGTTCTAGCCTCTATGTTGGTGCCGCGATTATTAATTGGTATGACCAAATGGGATTTTATTCTAATTTTATTAGCTACGATTGCAGGTTTAATAGCGAGGGCTATGGTCATTTTTGGGTTATTACCTGTTTTAGCGGCAACCAATTTATCTCCATCTGTTCCAACACCTTTTAAAGCGACTATGGTTTGGGGTGGTTTAAGAGGGGCTATTACGTTAGCTCTTGCTTTGGCAGTGACCGAAAACGAAATGATTCCAACACCTATTTCGCAATTTGTGGGTATTATAGCGACTGGGTTTGTTTTATTTACTCTTTTAGTCAATGGAACTACTTTAAGGGCTGTTGTAATTTATTTTCGACTTAATGAGTTGGCACCTATTGATCAGGCTGTTCGACATCAAATACTTGGTATTGGGCTTGGTAATGTAAAGGATAAAGCCCGTCGTGTTGCAAACGAATTTGGATTTACAAATTCTATAACAAATTATACGCTTGAGGAAATAGACAGGCGTATTAATGAGGAACGCGAAGCAAACAGTTTTGATACAATGCTGACGGATCGTCAAAGGATTTCTTTGGCTTTGATTACTATTGCTGCACAAGAGCGATCTATTTTATTAGATTTTTTTCGTATGCAAGGTTTACCGCGTCGGGTAATGGAAACATTATTGCGTTCCGCAGAAGCAACTTTGGACGGTGCGTGGACAGAAGGGCGTTATGGTTATGTTAAGGCGATGCAAAAACGTTTGCATCCACCTTTTCGTTTTCGGGTGGCTCAATATATTCATCGGAAATTGCATATTGATCGCCCCTTGATGTATTGTATGATGGAACGATTTGAAATCTTGCTTGTATCCCGTATTGTTTCAATTTCATTAACCCGTTTTATGAAGAGACGCATTGAACCAACATTAGGGATTCGAGTTGCCGAAATCGTTTCAGAGGTTCTTGATCGTCAAAATCGTATGCTTGATGATGCCATTGATATTATGCGTAATCATTATCAGGGTTATATTGAAGCGTTGGAATCAAGATTTTTGAAACTGGTAACATTAAGACTAGAAAGTGATGAATATAATAGTCTTTGGACCGAATCGCTTGTGAGTGATGAGCTTTATTTAGAACTTGAAAAAAATGTTGAAAAACGTTTTGAACGTTATAATCGTCGATTAAAATTTAATCTTAAAAGTGGATTAGAAGAACGAGTAAAAGAACTTCCATGTTTACGTGGGGTACCTCAAGCCGTTTTATATGATATAAGCATGTCCATGTCGATTTATTTTGTTTTTCCAAGTGAAAGAATATTTTATCGCAAGCAAAAAGTTAAATATGTTTATTTTGTTAGTAATGGTTTATTTGAAACGCATTCAAGAAATAAGAGTTTTATTTATGGAACGGGTGATATTCTTGGTGCTAATGAGCTTATTTCTAATAAAAGAATTTATGCGAACTATCGTGCAATACGATTTGGTTATTTATTTGCAATGCCAGATGATGTTTTTAAACGATTAATTCATGATTATCCAATTGTTGTTTATAATCTTACAAAAATAGATGAAGCAAGAGATAGGGGAAATGTTCAAGATAATGGTATGCTAAGACTAGGGCATACGCGAAAAATTTCCAATAAAAAGAACACGTTACTTTTGGGATATGATCCAAAAAACAAAAATTCTAAAAATAATAATGATTTAGACAATAAAATGTTAGAAGATCAGTAGAATACTCCATTTCCTGAAGAAAAGGATAAAGATCAGTGATTTATTTATAAAATAAGATAATTCATAAAGTTATTTTATATTGTTCGGATAAACTTGGTTCATGATTGTTTTAATAGTTAATAAACAAAGAATAGAGCTAGAAGCGCCTGATGATATGCCTTTATTATGGGTATTAAGGGATTTAAGAGGATTAATTGGTACAAAATATGGGTGTGGTAAGGGGTTATGTGGGTCTTGTACTGTGCTTTTAGATGGAAAGGCTGTTCATTCTTGTATACTGCCCGTTGGGAGTATAGGTAAAAAAGAAATAACAACTATTGAAGGTATCGGGGATGATCTAGTAGCACAAAAATTATTAGCTGCCTGGAAAGAAACAGAACCGACACAATGTGGATATTGTCAGCCAGGACAAATAATGACGGCTTTGGCATTATTAAAAAACACTAATAAACCTAGTAAAAATGAGATAGTTCAAGTAATGACAGGTCATATTTGTCGATGTGGAACATATCAACGTATTTATAAAGCCATTCAAATTGCAGCAGATATTATAGAAGATGAATAAAAAGCTTTCACGTCGTATTTTTATAAGTAGTACGGGAGCATTGTTTTTTGGAATTGTTTTGCCAGTAAAAGGTAAAGTTCAAAAAAATCTATTGAAAGTTACTTTGAATCAATCTAGGCTTAAAAACGAAGTTGAACATTATCAAAATGCCTTCATTCAGATAGATGCAAATAATAATATTACTTTTCTTTTACCTAATATTGAAATAGGACAAGGTATTTCAACGGCCGCATCGATGATATTGGCGGAAGAATTGGATGTTGATATAAATCAGGTTTCAATTAAAATTTCACCGATTGAAATTGAACATCAAAAAAATTTTAATAATGATTTTTATATAACTTATGGTTCTGGATCTATTGCTAAGGACTGGAAACCTTTAAGACAAGCTGCTGCTGTGTTAAGGATGATGTTTATTAAGGCAGCAGCTGAAATTTTCAATATTAATATTGATCAGTGTCATACTCAACAAGGTCAGGTTATTGGCTTTGATAATTAGATTGCAACTTATGGTGCGTTAATTTCAAAAGTTGCTATATTGGATATTCCAACTTCAGCTCATTTTAAAAATAAATCAGATTATAAATTGATTGGAAAATCTCAACACAGGTTTGATACAGATGCAAAAATTAAAGGTAAAGAAATTTATGGAATTGATGTTTATCTTCCACAGATGAAAACAGGTTATATTGTTGGCTCATCTTTTCATGATGATAAAATTCTTTATTTAGATGATTGTTTGACACTACAAGTCCAAGGTGTTCATCAAGTATTAAAAAAAGAAAACATAATTTGTATTGTTGCTGACAATTATTGGACAGCATTACAGGGTGCAAAACAGCTTATAATTAAATGGGAAAGTGATCGCAATTCAAGTATTAATACTGTTAAAATTTATCAAAATTTGAAAGATGCTATTAATAAATCATCTACAATTTTATATCATAACAATAATTATTTGGTTCAGAATTCATTAAAAAAATCTAAAAAACATTATCATTGGAATTATTTACAACCAATGCTATTACATGCGGCGTTGGAACCAATAAATTGCACAATATTTTTTCATGATAATCAATGTGAATTATGGATAGGTTCTCAAGCTCCTTTAAAGCTTAAGGAACAATTTGCTAATCAATTTCATCTTGATAAAAACAATATTATTTTACATTTTAATGCTATTGGTGGCAGTTTTGGACGTAGATTAGATCAGCAATATATTTTACAAGCTGCAGAATTTGCCAAACATGTTTCACATCCTTTGAAATGTATGTGGTCTAGGGAGACGGATTTTCAAAGTGATACTTTGCGGCCTCCTTATTATGATCAAATAGATATTGGTGTTGATGATAAATATCATATTCAAGCTGTTCATCATAAAATGGTTACATTTGTTAGTAGTAAAAATAAAAACAATCCATTAAACCCTGATTATCTCCTAGGCTTAGATACAATGCCTTATCAAATTGAAAATTATCAATTTGAATATGTTGTTTGTGATGATTCTCAATTAACTTTTGGATTAAGTCAAGGCAGAGAGGCAACGCGTAACATTTTTGTCTTGGAGAATTCAATAAATAGATTGGCTTTTCACGCACAAAAAGACCCAATTGATTATCGAATATCTTTCTTGTCTGATAATCGTGCAATAGCAGTTTTAAATCTACTTATTCAAAACCTTGAATGGGGTAAAATCAAATCAAAAAACATTCGGCAAGGTTTTGCTATGGCTCATATATTTGGAAGCCATATCGCAATGGTTATAGAAGCTGAAATTACGACAACTTTTATTATTCGTTTACACCGCGTTGATGTTGCTATTGATTGTGGTTTAATTATCAATCCTGATCAAGTGAGAGCACAGATTGAAAGTTCTGTTATCTTTGGATTAAGTGATGCTTTATATGGCGAGGTTCAAATTGAAAAAGGGCAAGTTCAGCAACGTAATTATAATCAATATCGAGTGTTAAGAATGAATGACATCCCGAAAATTAATATTCATTTTATTAAAAGTAATGAACCTCCATCCGCTGTTGGAGAATTAGGAACTGTTGTTGCCGCACCAGCATTAGCTCATGCTTTAGAGTTGATCCAAGGTAAATTTTTAGAATCTTTACCTTTAGCTAAACAAATATTTCAGCATAAATAAAGATTTTTTATGATTCAATTTATTAACCATTTTTATCGTTTTACGAAGAAAAATTATTATCAATATCTTTTTTTAAGTCCTGTTTTTATGGGGCTTCAATTTTATGTTTTAATTAGCATGGCGGCTGATAAACAGGAACATTCAATGAATAAGGGGGAATATCTTTTTCATGCCTCTGGGTGTGAGTATTGTCATACGGCTGATCAAGGTCAAAGATTGGCAGGGGGAAGACCTTTTTATATTTCCAGACAAGGAGTTGTTTATTCATCTAATATTACACCTGATGTCCAAACTGGGATTCAACGATATACCGATGATGAATTTGTAAGAGCCTTACAAAAAGGTATCGGTCATAAGGGTAAGCGTTTATATCCTGTAATGCCTTATACTGCTTATCGTTCCATGAAGCGTGAAGATATTATAGCAATAAAACATTATCTTGATAAACAACCATCTATTAATCATAAGGTTCCTGATAAAAATATGGTTTTTCCTTATAATATGCGTTGGGCTATACGTTTTTGGAATTTTATTAATTATACAGGTGAAAATTTTCAGGAAGACCCAAAAAAATCAAAGTTATGGAACAGAGGCAAATTTTTAACAGAAGGTCCAGAACATTGTTCATATTGCCATACTCCTGTAAACTGGTCAAATGGTCGATCTATTATCATGGATTATTCAGGTGGAAGTTTTCAAGGGTGGACAGCTTATAATATTACTACAGATGAAGATACTGGTATTGGTGCATGGAGTGATATAGATTTGGAACAATATCTATCTAAAGGTTATGTTGCCGGTCATGGAGCTGTATCAGGTCCAATGGCTGAAATTGTTAATACAAGTCTATCTTATCTAACACTTAAAGATATTCATGCCATTGTGATTTATTTGCGTTCTTTGAGATCTGTGGAAAAGGAACAAGGTGCTGCAAAAATTTCTGTTAAAGAATTGGAAGTGGTCGAACCAAGTCATAGTCATGGAAGTCATTTATTTTCATCAGCCTGCACAAATTGTCATTTAGAAAATGGTGAGGGAAAACAAGGGGAATATGAAAGTTTATGGGGATCTAGAACGGCAACCGTAACGTGTGGTAATAATTTAGTAAAAGTTATTTTGGAAGGTGCAACTATAAAAGATTCGCGACTGGGAAGTTTTGAAATGCCGTCTTTTAAAGACGGATATAATGACCAGGATATTGCTGATATTGCAAATTATATTATCTCGCATTTTGGTGGACGAAATGGACATGTCACAGCTGAACAGGTAAAAATAGAACGGAATGCATTAGAGAAAAAGTAAGTTATATAATTCTGTTTGGGTGATGAGAAAATTGTTTAAATAAATTAATTAATAGATAAAAACAAAAAGACATAAAATAGTTATAATTAAATAAAGGGGAGTATAAAAGATTGTATCTAATCAATTAAAACTATTATTAATTTTCTTTTTGAATAAACTAAAAACTTTTAAAATCTTCTATAACTCTTATGAAGAAACATATATTATACTGTTAGTCCACCATCAATAAAAAAATTCCTGACCCGTTACATATCTACTTTTTTTAGATAAAAAATATTCAATAAGGTAATAAATTTCGATAGGATTATCAAATCTACGTAGGGATATGGATTTTAAAAGTTCCTTTTTTGATCGGCAAGAATGTCAGTCATATCAGTCTCAACAAATCCTGAAAGAATAGCATTAACCGTAATTTTGAATCGACTTAATTTTCGTGTTAATAATCGTTAAAATCCTAATAAGGCAGCTTTGCTAGACGAATAAATTGGTTTGTCCAATCATACCTTTGATTGTAGTTATAGAGAAAATAAAAACAATAGAACCACATTTTTTATTAATAAGGTTGGAAACTATATGATGAACCACTTCAAAAGCGCCATTTAAATTTGTATTTATCATGTCATACCAATTTTCTGGATTCATTTTTAAAAAATTTCATCATGTATAATACCGGTATTGCTTATAACTCCATAGAGATGGCTAAGATTTTTAATAAGGTTATTGCAAAGATCTTTCGTTAAGTTAAAATACTTAACATCATATTTTTAGCAATTACATTACCATATTCTGTCAATTCATTGATTTTTTTAGATAAATCATGTTCTTTTTCATTTGAATATACATAGGTAAATACCACGTCATATTCATATGAAAGATTTTCAACCAAAGTCTTACCAATTTTTCGACTGCTATCAGTAATTAAAATCTATTTATCTTTTTTTTATTTTCATCACTCCATTTTGGAAAACATATGTCTAAAACAGATGGTTATTTCATATCCACTGCCAGAAACCTTAATGGTTTATAAGGTTTAAGTTTTTGCAAAGTTTCAAAGGTATTTTTGAGTTATTGCCAGAAACAAGTAGCTATAACTAGATCCAGTTGTATTATTAGTATATTTTACATAGGTTCTAAGTGAAGCATCTTCAACATATTTGATTGCATTATAAATTTGTAGGAATTTTATTTAAACGATTAAAAAGTATATTTTGAACTTGCAATTTTTTTTCTTTATATAATTGTGTTTTACGTTTTGACCAATGTTTAATTCTGTCAAGAATGTTAAGAACAATTACTTTTCCATGTTTAGGTGCTAATAAATGATAATTCGTAATTTCAATAATGGATGATTCCCAATAAGCCTTTTCATTAATTATTTCATCATATGGGTTTGCCTTAGCAAGATCTTTATAATCTTTTGTTTTATCACTATTGGAAGGAAGAATAATTGTTTCCTTGATATTAAAGTCCGAGTTTTTTTAGAATTTTCAAATAATACAATGTAAAATGTTGTTATTGAATTTGCAGGTTGTGGAAGAGTATTTGGTTTAAAGTTAATAAAGTTTTATTTTTGCTGATCAATTAACGATGCAATATATTTATGTGAAGTATTAAAGATATAATTTTTTGCTGTGTAAAAAACTTTGTAGATTTCTAATTTTTCGCATTTTATACCGTCAGGACTAAGATAAATTTTCTTGACTTCTTTGTTAACTTTGAAAGTTCCCCCTAATTTTTTGATTTTTTCACGGAGAAAATCAAAAATGTCTTGGAATCTATTGACTGGGTAAGCTGTTTCTACAAAAAAATAAGTATACCAAATGTGAAGAAAATATAAATAATTTATTTGCTCTAGAAAAGCTCCTATATAAATTGTGGGAATAGTAACTATTTTATAGAACCAGTTATTTTTAATTTTTTTCCATTAATTTTTCATATATAATATAGTTTTAAGTTTTTTTGAACAAAAACGTAAACGTTTAAAATTAGGTTCATGATTACTCATCATAACATAATGTTGCATATATGAATCATAATCATAAATTAATACACTAGGAAAAATCTTTTAATAATAAGATATCATTTTCATCATAACATTTTTTATTTCTTGAAAAAGAGCATTTTGTTTATGATAAAAAAGATATGATTCTTATCTGTACATGCCATATAGAATATATGAGGAAAAACCATTCGTAGTTCAGATAACATTCTACATTTTTCAAGAACCTTTCGAAGATTTCCTTCTTTTCCCATCCCTGATAATTTATGTAGGATGACATCAAAGATAGATTTTTAGTTGGGTCTGACAAAACATGTTGAATATCCTCCATGCTATCTATGTTTCTCAAGAATAAGTATTTTTTTCTGGTCTTATTTTTAAAAGACTCAAAACATAACTTAATACTGCTACTTCTGAGTCTATGCATATTAAATTAAAATCCATATTTAAAAATAAATTCTTAATTATTTGTACCATTCAACTTGTTCAGCAAAACGAATAATATTAATTTTTTGATTATTTTAGGAATTTCTTATGTCTTGAAGAATTGTTTTAGCCCTATTATCAAAAGGTAATTTAAAATTTATTTTGGTAAATCATTATTGTATGTCCTCATTGCAAGAAGAGCTTTGAGATTACCAGCAAAAATTTTTCTTATTACTTTTTTTATGCTTAGGAGCTGTGGTAAACTAGTTATTAATAATTTTTCTACCAAACGTGATATGTTTTATTTTTTCTTTATGATGTTCAAAAAATATTTTTGTTATAACTGGTTCTACTTTAGGATCCTGCGTTGTAAAGATTGCATTTGATTCAGCTGTCTATTCCATTGTAAGAGTTATAAAGAACACCAACAACAGGATGAAGTTCTGGAAGTTTTTCCAATAAATTTGCATAGCTTAATGAAGGTGCTGGCCAAATTTTTTTATTTGAAAGTGCAAGTCATTTTCTAAAAGTAAGCGTATAAACAATTTCTTTTTCGAAAAAATTATGAAATTTTTATAAATTTTTTTCGGTAAGTCCAGTTCTATACCGATTAATAAAGCCTACATAAAGAGATGGAAGAAGTTGCTAAAGATAGATGAACATAGAAAAATCTCGGGCAACTTTTGCCTATAAAAAATTCATGTTGTTGTTATTTATCCAACATGTCCCAATATTTTGTACCATATAACTATGCAATAATTATGCACAATTTTCTTTTTTAGGGAGCATTTGTTTATTAATCTTAGTGTTATGATCAATTATGGAATTAAGTGTTAAGTTTTTCTCATTTGAAAGATTGATTAATTTTTCTACGGCTTTTGTATCAGATTGCATGAAATCAAAAACTCTATTGGCATTAATTTTAATTTGTTTTAGCATTGCAATTTTAATCTTTGTTATTTATATAATTACACATTTCGATGAAAGTTGTTTTATCATTAAAAAAAGTGTTATTAAGCGATAAGTTATAATTTTTCTTTACAGTTACTTGCAATTCTACAAAATCAAGACTGTCAAAATCGAAATCTTTTATTAAAGTATTTGGTTTGATGTCTTCAACTTCGATATCCTTAGTATTAGCAACGTTCTGAGTCATTTGAGTAAATGTATTATTCGACACGATTTATTTCCATTTGAGCAGAATTGTTGATTTATTTGCAAGTAAAAAACGAGTTTTCACGATAGGACATAGCACTAAATTCTATAATTAATTCTGGTTATTATGAAAAACTACGATAGAATCATCTTTATGAATATAAATATCTTTAAATTCTTTAATTGATGATAGGTGAAACGCTCGTTTACTTATATTGATTTCATGGCTGATTTGGACAGTAAAACTGAGAGACATTAGATTATTTATATTATTCTAAAGTTTTAGTGTTCAGAAGATTTGATAGAAAAATCAAAAAACTTTTAGAATATGTTGTTTTAAATAATGCTCTAAATAAAAAGGCATCTAATATAGAACAATATTCATCTCTTTTATTCTTTGATAATATTCGATAATTAGCAAAAAAATTCAAAACATGTATGTCATAGTCATTGGACCGGAATGATAAATATACTTTTTATGTTATTTTCAAACGTAAATAAAGAAAATTTACTGTTTATTGGATATTTTTTCCAAAAAAGATTACTTTCTTACTAACCGTAATTATTTCATAGTCTTTTTGAGGATAGATATAATCTCTGAAAGTTATTTTAACAGAAAAGGATTGGTTGGATTTAATTTTATTGATATAGTTTCTAATATTCATTGCATCTAACATGCTATGAACAACAAGTTCATCCATAAAAAAGAGTTTTTTGAATATCAAAATTATAAGGATTATAATCCTCTGAAAAATTCGCTCAGGCTTTAATATCCTGTTGCGAATAGTTTAAATTATATATCTAACTTTCTTATGATAAGAGCAGAGTTTGAATCACCAAACCCAAATGAGAGGTTTAATGTCATATCAATGTCCTTATGAAGATGATTATTAGGTGTATAATTTAAATCACATTTTGGATCAAGATCATTTAAATTAATCGTGACAGGAACAAAGAGATCTTTAACTGCACGCAAACAAATAATAGTTTCAAAAGATTTAGATGCAGCGATTAAATGTCTTATATAAGATTTAGTAATTGAAATAGATATGTTATAAGCTTGCTTACCAAAGACTTTTTTTTTAATTGTTTCTATTTTGTTTAAATCATTAAGTGGGGTAAATGTGCTACGTGCATTTATATAATATTGATAATCCTTTAAAAAATATTAGCTTCTTCTATTGCACGTGTAATTGATTGTGCGCATGCTTTAAGATCTTCTTCTACTGGTGCCGTGAAATCTTTGGCCTCAGAATAGTTTACACAACCAATAATCTCTCCAAGAATTTTCATGCCTCTACGTTTGACGTGTTTATGTTTTTCAAAGAAAATTACGGCAGCACCTTCTAATAGAATAAATCCTGAATGTTTGAGATCAAAAGGACAACATGCATTTTCAGCGATATTTTTACTTTTTACTTAAAGCAGCAAGTATATCAGCATTTCAAATATTTGTGTTTGAAAGAAGAGATTCAGAGGCTCTCGCAAGTATCATTTTAGTACGTCCTTAGCGGATTTTATGATAAGTTTCATCGATAGCTAAATTTTTGTTGTGTAAGCTTCAACCATTGTATTTTGGTAGCCACAAAAACTTCAAAATATGCTACAAGCCGCTGTTGTAACATTAGGCATGGTTTCAAGACTTCCAAAGGGATGTCCTATTCCATATTCTTTAAGTTGGTCATAAAACTTAAAACTTTCATCTAATCTACCTCATCTTGTATCGATAATAACGCAGCAATCAAATGGATTATGATGATTTTGTAAATTTCTTTCTGTGAAAACTTCATCAATTGCTTCCATCGCAGCAAGAAAGGCGTTTTTTGCAAATCTAGGCAAAGCTCTTCTAAGATTAATAGAAATTTTTTGAAATTTTTTTCATCTGTTTTTGATTTTTTATTCCATCCCATGTTTCTTTTATATTATTGCTCAATGATGTAATATAACCTTTGCTAGTTATATAACTCTGTTAATATTTATAATGAAAATCTTTCTATAAACAAAATTTGATTTAAATGAAATTTATGGATTTTTTTAGAGATATTATTTTTATTTTTTTTAATCATTAAAATAGTGTAAAATCGAATAAGAGATTTTAATTAAAAGATAAGAAATCTTAATATTTCATTTTCGAAATAGAAAATTGGAAGACTATTTAACAAAGTTTTTTTGATAAATTTTTTTTATGTTGTAAATTAAATTAATTTTAAAATTTCTTCGGCTGCTTCATATGAAGGTGGTTGATGATGAGGAGCTTGAAGAGCATTTATAATTTCACTAAATGCATTTTTTTGTGCTTGATTTTTTTGTGTATTATGTAAAAAATCTAAAACAGTATTTGCTAATGTTTGAGGATTACAATTCTCTTGTAAAAGTTCAGGAACAATTTCCCTTTTAGCTAATAAATTTACCATTGAGACAAAAGGTACCCGGATCATACGTCTGGCAATCATAGCGGTTAAAGGATTAAATTTGTAGGTCACGATCATTGGAATATTTGCTAAGGCTAGTTCTAAGTTCGTAGTTCCTGATTTTGTCAGGGCAATTTGGGATGCAGCATAAGCGTTATATTTATCTTGTCGTTTATGAATAATTATAGGTTTTATAGGCCAGTTATGAATAACTTGCTCAACATGATGTTTTACTAAAGGTGAAGTAGGCAACACTGCAATAAGGTCTGGCTTTTTCTTTTTTAATAAAATTAATGTGTTTTTAAAAACAGGCATTAGCTTCGGAAGTTCAGAACGACGGCTACCGGGCATTAAAAGTAAGATGGGTTGCACAGGTGATATATGATATTCAGATCTAAAATTATTTGCATTTCCATGATGGACTTCAGTTTCAAGGATTGGATTGCCGACAAATTGGGCTTGTAATCCATGTTTAGAAAAAAAAGTTTTTTCAAATGGAAATAGACAAAGAAGTTTTTCCCATAAACCGGGAAATTTTTTTACCCTGTTTTCATGCCATGCCCAAACTTGTGGTGCGACATAATGTACTCTTGGTATTGAAAAATTTCTAACTTTTTTTAATAATCGTAAAGAGAAACTTGGACTGTCAATTGTAACAATAATATTAGGGTGAATTTCTTTAATGTGGTTAACCGCTTGATGCAATCGTTTAGATAGCATCCATAATTTTGGCAGAACTTCAACCAATCCCATTACCGCTAGATCTTGCATTGGAAAAAGGATTTTCATTCCTTGTTCTTGCATTCTGGGGCCACCAATACCATGAAATTTTAAATTAGGATTAAAATGGCGTAAAGCTTTTATTAATCTTGCTCCAAGTTCATCGCCACTGGTTTCTCCAGCTAAAAGCCAGATAATAGGTGATTTTTCAGATTTATTCATCATACTTTAAGAATTTTTAGTATATAATATTTTAGGGTCAACAAGAGGGGTATTTACTTCTTCAATTATACCCATTTTCCAAGTATTAAAAAAACAACTTTTACGTCCTGTATGACAGGCTACGCCTTTTTGGTCAACGAAAAGTAATAACGTGTCTCCATCACAATCAAAAAGAAATTGTATTAATTTTTGAGTCTGACCAGAACTTTCCCCTTTACGCCATAATTTTTGACGGCTTCGAGAATAATAACAAACTTGGTTAAATGTAAGGGTTTCAATGATTGCATCACGGTTCATCCATGCCATCATAAGCACTTCTTTAGTATCATATTGTTGAGCAATTGCAGGAATTAACCCATCTTGGTTAAATTTTATTTTGGCAAACAGAATGTTCAGATTAAAATTATTCATTATCTATATTTCAGTTGTTATAGAATCATATTTTTTACAATACAATTTGGAAAATAAGGTTTCTAGCTTTATTTATAAAATAATAATTTAAATAAAAAGGTGTTTGAATTTAATTATTTTTAATTATACGTTGATGCGTTAATAACTATTTATTCAATAAATAAGAACAGAATTATATGAGGACTTCTTCAATTAAAAAAATTCTATTTATTACGTCCACGCGATTAGGTGATGCCGTAATTTCAACAGGGTTACTTGACTATTTTTTGAAAACTTGTCCTGAAGCTAGATTTACGATAGCGTGTGGACCTATTGCTGCGAGTTTGTTTGATTCAATGCCAAGACGTGATGAAACCTTGATTGTAAATAAATATCGTTTTGATTTTCACTGGCTTGTATTATGGGCAGAATGTGTAAAACAATCTTGGGATTTGGTGATTGATCTTCGTGGTTCTGGTTTAAGTTATTTTTTACGATCAAAGAAAAAAGTGGTTGTCAGGGGAGGAAGAATAAAAGAACATCGTGTTCAATATCTGGCTAAATCTTTGTCCTTACCTTATACGCCTTTACCTGTAATGTGGATAGAAGAAAAAGAGAAACAAAATGCTGCAAAAATATTACCAGATCATCATTATATAGCTTTGGCACCTACTGCAAATTGGGTGGGAAAGATTTGGTCTATAAAACGTTTTATACAAGTTGCTGAAAAATTGCTGAAATTGGATCAAAAAAATAAATTTGTTCTTTTTTACGGACCTGAAGAACAAGAAAAACGTATTGTAGAACCCTTGATAAAAGCAGGTTTGCCAATTATTGACTGTGGGGGTCACAATCAATTAACCGAAGTTGCTGCCTTATTATCACGTTGTAAAGGGTTTATAGGGA
This sequence comes from uncultured Commensalibacter sp., assembly GCA_946699565.1. Taxonomy (GTDB): domain Bacteria; phylum Pseudomonadota; class Alphaproteobacteria; order Acetobacterales; family Acetobacteraceae; genus Commensalibacter. The sequence continues at coordinate 28,236 of CAMPDW010000015.1, forward strand.
ATGATTCAGGTTTGATGCATTTGGCAACCGCTTGTCAGATACCAGTCTTGGGTTTATTTGGACCAAGCAAATTATCGGAATATGCTCCTGCTGGTAAATATGCTCAAGGTTTGACAGCTTTAGGTAAAAATGAAACAGCTAGTATGGAAGATTTAACAGTCGAGGAAGTTTATGACGCTTTTGAAAATCTGTTAAAACGTTGGAAGCAAGATCATCATAATGGATAGTAAATTTATAATGAAATTGAATTAAATAATATGAATAACCAAAACAATTTGCGTATAGCTCATATTATGGCTGGTGCTGTTAATGGTGGCGCAGAATTATTTTTCGAAAGGTTATGTATTGCACAATATCTTCAAAATTTGTCTATATTGCCCATAATACGAAAAAATTTTGAGCGAAAAAAAAAATTAATTAATGCAGGTTTAAAGCCGCTTGAATTAAAATTTGGTAGTCTATTAGATTGGTCAACGAGGTATGAATTAAATAAGGCTTTAAAGGAATTTTCTCCAAAAGTAGCCGTGGCTTGGATGAATAGGGCAGCCTCTTTTATGCCAAAAGGTGCTTGGATAAATGTAGGACGTCTTGGTGGTTTTTATGATTTAAAATATTATAGACAATGTGATCATTTAGTTGGTAATACCAAAAAAATTGTAGAGTGGATTAAAAATCAGGGATGGCCGGGAGACCGAGTTCATTATATTCCTAATTTTTCAAGAATATTTCACTCTTCGATTGCAATACGTCCATCTTATATCCCTAATAAAGTTCCATTCTTATTAGCATTGGGCAGATTGCACGTTAATAAAGGATTTGATATTCTCATAAAAGCTATGCCTTATCTGAAAAACGTTCATTTGCTTATTGCAGGTGAGGGAGAAGAACGTCAAAAGTTGGAAAATTTAGCTAAAACTTTAAAAATTCATGATCGTGTTCATATGCCTGGATGGATCAAGGATATATCCAACGTTATTATGGCTTGTGATATTCTTGTATGTTCTTCTCGTCATGAACCTTTGGGTAATATTGTTTTAGAAGGATTTTCGGCAACTAAACCAGTAGTTGCATTAGCTGCACAAGGACCTATGGAATTAATTGTTCATGGTATCAATGGGTTACTCACCCCTTTGGAAGATGAAAAAGCTTTGGCAAATGCTATTACATTTCTTATAGATAATCCAAGTTTATCCTATGAAATTGCAATTGCGGGTCATCAAAAACTTGAGAATGAATTTAGTCAAGAAATTGTTCTGCAAAAATGGTATGATTTTTTAACGAAAATTGAGAAAACGTGATGTGCGGCATAGCAGGAATTGCATTAAAAGAAGGCCATAGTATTTCTGAATATCAAAAACAGACCTTATTACAGGCCTTGCGTCATCGAGGACCCGATGGAGATGGGGCATGGGAAAATCGATATATGGTTCTTTTACATACACGTCTTTCCATTATTGATGTAGAAGGAGGTATGCAACCTTTATCGAATGAAAGTTATCAGGTTCTTGTTGCTAATGGTGAAATTTATAATAGCCCAGAATTACGTGCATTTTTTAAAAATTATGATTTTAAAACAGGAAGTGATTGTGAGGTAATTCTTCCTTTATGGCAAAAATTTCATGCAGATTATATCAATTCATTACGCGGCATGTATGGAATTGCACTTGTTAATATAGATGAAAAAACCCTCATTTTGACTCGTGACCCTTTTGGAATTAAACCTTTGTATTATACTTGTGTTGATCAGGGTGTTGTTTTTGCTTCTGAGGCGCAGGCGATTATTAAGGCAGGTTTTGTTAAACAAAAGGTTGTAAATCAATCAGTTGTTGACGCATTGTTACAATTGCAATTTACTCCTGGCCATGAAACAATTTATAAAAACATATATCGAATTTTACCTGGAGAAACTTTAATAATTCAAAATGGTGAAATTATTCAACGACATTCCATTTCATATCTTCAAAATAAACAAGTAAGAATTGTAGACGAAAAGACGGCATTACACCAGCTTGATCAAGTATTGGAAAATTCGATTCGTATACATGAGCGTTCTGATGTGCCTTTTGGACTTTTTTTATCAAGTGGTATTGATAGCTCAATATTATTAAAGATGATGCAACGTCTTGGACGGATTGAACGCCTTCATGCATGGACAGCACATTTTGAAATAAATAATAATACTGGTTATGTGAAAGATGAAATAAAACAGGCAGCATTAATGGCAAAAGAAATTGGTATTACGCATCATTGTGTTACTATAAAACAGCAAGAAGTTTTCGAATATTTACCTCAAATTATTGCATGTATAGATGATCCTGTTGCTGATTATGCAATTATTCCAACTTGGTTTCTCGCAAAAGAAGCCAGATCTACTGTTAAAGTTATTTTGTCTGGCGAAGGTGGTGACGAATTATTTGCTGGTTATGGTCGATATCGTAAGGCAGCAAGATCTTCTTGGTTGGGTGGTAAAAAACTTTATTGCAAAGGTATTTTTGATAAGGAAAAAATTTTCCCCCACTCTATTTTAAGTGAATGGGAAAATTATTTCAAGTCACAATACAGATTACTGGATAAAAAAAATTCTCGCTTGGAGAATGCTCAAAAAATAGATTTGCAAGATTGGGTGCCTAATGATCTCTTAATTAAGCTTGACCGTTGTCTTATGGCGCATTCAATTGAGGGAAGAGTTCCTTTTTTGGATAAAAAAGTAGCTGAATTTGCATTTAGTCTTGATGATCATCTGAAAATAAGAAATGGGCAAGGAAAATGGATATTACGTAAATGGCTTGAATGGCAATTCCCTCATGCGCAACCTTTTGCTAAAAAAACTGGATTTAACGTTCCGATTGGTTTGTGGATTGAACAAAAAGCTCATGAATTAGCCAAAGTAGTAGCTTGTCAGTCAGATATTAGAAAAAAAATTTCCCAGTCAAATATTGTATCTTTATTTGAAAAAGCATCTGGACGTAAAGAAAAATTTATGGCTTGGAATATTTTATTTTATTCACTTTGGCATCAGGTGCATATTGTTGGGAAAAATCCACGGGGAAATGTTTTTGAAGTATTAATGGATTGATAAAGGATTCGATTTGTGCATTACGATATGATTATTAAAAACGGTGTCTGTGTTTTACCTTGGGGTCAATATAAAGCTGATATTGGTATCATTGGAGGACGTATTGAATCCTTGTCAGTTCATGCAGGCGATGAAGCTGGCAAATTTATTGATGCAAAAGATCTTTATGTTTTACCAGGCTTGATGGATTGTCATGTACATTTCCGTGAACCAGGAAATTCTTTGGTTGAAACGATTGAAACAGGGACTAAGGCTGCTGCAATGGGTGGTTTGACCACTGTTTTTGATATGCCGAATACTAATCCTCCTATGGTTGATAAAGAAATGGTTGTCTGGAAACAAAAAAGAGCTCAAGAAACAAGCTGGGTTAATTTTGGATTTTATGTTGGTGCTACAAGAGAAAATACAAAAGATCTTGCTGAGCTTGAAATATTAAAAGGTGTTTGTGGTATAAAGGTTTATTCGGGTTCTTCAACTGGTTCTTTAATTGTTGAAGATGATAAAAGTCTTGAAAAAATTATGCGACAAGGTCATCGTCGTATTTGTTATCATGCAGAGGATGAATATCGCTTACAAGCACGTAAAAAATTATTCTGTGAAGGCATGCCTTATGAAAATCATCGTTTATGGCGGGATGAGGAATGTGCATTTCTTGGGACGCGACGTATTGTTAAATTAGCTCGTAAAACGGGTCGCCCAGCGCATATTTTACATACTACGACTCAAGAAGAATTGGAATGGTTGGTTGATTATAAAGATATAGCAACGATTGAAGTGTTAGGAAACCATTTAACCCAAATTGCGCCAGAATGTTATGAACGATTAAAAGGGTTAGCAGTGATGAATCCACCCATTCGGGATAAAAGACATTATGATGCATGTTGGAAAGCAATTGAAAATGGTGTGGTTGATGTTGTTTCTTCAGATCATGCTCCTCATGATCTAGAAACTAAGGCAAAACCATGGTTATGCTGTCCATCAGGTATGTTGGGTGTACAGACTCTTGTGCCCCTTATGTTGAATCATGTGAATGAGGGACGATTATCACTTAGTCGTTTGGTTGATGTAATGGCAGCCAATCCAGCAAGAATATATGGCATGTCTACAAAAGGACGGATTCAGGTTGGTTATGATGCTGATTTTACTTTGGTAGATATGAAGGTTATACGTCAAATTACCAATGATTGGATTGTATCACCTGCAGGTTGGACACCTTATGATCAAATGGAAATCAAAGGATGGCCTGTTGCAACCATAGTAAAAGGTAAAATTGTCATGCAGGATGATGAAATTTGTGGGCAACCTAATGGAGATTTGGTAGATTTTTTACCATAAAACTGCTTCTCATAGAATCTTTTAAAGTAAAGGAACATCCAATGAAAAAGATTATTCTATCAACCTTAATTGGACTGGGGACGACGATCATAGTATCCTCAACATATGCTCAAGATTGGGCGAATTCTTGTGGTAATGAACCAAAATTACCAGTCATTAATGTAAGTAATGTTACAAAATATAACGCTAGTGTTGAACAGTTTAACACATATAATAAAACTGTACGTACTTATTATGCTTGTTTTTCAAAACAAGCCCATGCAAAACAGCTCGCGATTAGTCAAAAAGCTAAAACTGAAATGGAATCGATACAAAAAGTAAGTTCCGAAATGAATACACGTATTACAGCAAATCTGACTAAATTACGTGCAGTTATTGTCGCGGGAGGTAAAAAATTAAACGCTGGTTCAAATTCAAAATAAAAAAATAAAATTTTTTCATTTGAAATTATAGTTATTATTAAAAGGAGAAGCTGTAAGTGTCAGAAGACTTGTACAAAGAAATTGATGCAGATATACGTATGGAAAAATTGCATTTTTTTTTGCAACGTTACGCAAAGGTGGCAATTATTATTATCGTTGTTGGTTTAATTGTGTTTGGATTGGTTCAATTTAAACAATGGCAACATCGCAAGACCATTATAAATGCATCAACATCTTATTTACAGGTTTTGCAGCAGATATCAATGCTTCCTCCAGATTCAAAAAATAATAAAGATCTGGATCAAATTATTGAACAGCTTAATCAGTTATCTAATCATGCACCTCAATCTGTTCGGGCATTAGCTCAGTTGAAGCAAGCTTCTTTGCTTGTTGATCAAAAGAAGATTGAGGAAGCATCAGCAATTTGGGAATCTTTAAGGTTTGACAAAACGGCTTTACCTGACTTTAGAAATCTTGCAAATTTATTGTGGATTGAAAACCATCTTGATAGTGCTAATGTAAAGGTTTTATACAATCGGATTAAGGAGTTAACAAATCAAAAAACACCTTGGTATGTACTGGCAAGTGAATGTGAAGCTATGTTAGATTTAAAAACAGGCAAACTTATTGAGGCAAAACAAATTTTTGGACGTTTGTCAGCCGATGTTAATGCAAGCCCAGAAATCAGGAAAAGAGCAGGGATGATGTTGCAAATTATTGCTGTAAATAAAAAGGGGTCATGATGGATAACGTTATATCTCAACAAGGAAGATTTTCACGTCGTTCGGTTCTTTTGACTGCAGTAAGCAGTATGGTGGTTGCTGCCTGTGGGCATAAAGATAATAAACCCATAATTATTGGTAAGCGTATCGATGTATTTAGCTCAGGTGCAGGGTTAATGGTTGATCATAGTGATAAAACACCAATTATCATCCCACCACCGCTTATAGATCAAAAATGGATGCAAGAAGGGAGAACCCCAGATCATGCTTCAGTTCATAGTGCAGTAGGTGGAGTTCGTAAAATGTGGAGTTGTAGCATTGGTGCTGGTAATTCAGAACCAAGTCCTTTGGCATTTATGGCGCTTGGTCCAAAAGGAAGAGGAATTATTAATACAACACCCGTTGTTGATGGAAATAATTTTTTTACAGCTGATGCTTTTGGAAGGGTAACGGCTTTTGATTGGCAATCGCAAAAATTACTTTGGCGATTAAATCCTAAAAAAAAGAAATCCAGATCTAGTAATCTTGGTGGCGGAATAGGTCTGACTGACGATGCAGTATATATTGTTGATGGTGAAGCAGAGACATTAAAGGTTGACCGTCAAACTGGGAAAATCAAATGGCGTGTTAATTTGGGAACACCAGGTCGCTCCGCGCCTACGATCGTAAATCATTCATTACTTTTTGGAACAATTGATGGGCGATTATTTTGTTTAGATTCAAAAACAGGTAATCAGCTATGGTCTTATAACTCTGGTAGTGTTCAGACCAAATTATTTGGACAACCAGCGCCAGCTTATTCCGAAGGTATAGTTATAGCTGGATTTGGATCAGGCGATTTAGTTGCATTACGTGCTAACACAGGTGAACAAATATGGACTGATACACTTGGACGAAATGGACGTAATGCACTTGTTGATTTTTCGGCAATTAGTGCATTACCTGTTATCGTCAATGGAACCGTATATGCCATTAGTGTTGGTTCTATCTTGGTTGCCTTGGATTTAAGGTCAGGTCGTCGCATATGGGAACGAGAGGTATCAGGTCAAAATTCAATGGTTGTAGTTGGAGATTGGTTATTTGTATTATCTCTTGACCAACAATTGGCTTGCCTTGATCGAATAACTGGACGTGTGCGGTGGGTAACTCAATTACGTCGCTTCAAAAATATGCAAAAATACAAAGATCCAATTGCATGGTACGGTCCTGTATTGGCGGGTGGTCAACTTATATGTATAAGTGATTTTAATGATATAGGATTAGTAACTTTTAACCCAGCAAATGGTAAAATTACCAAGATTATTAAAACGGGAATAACGCCAGCTTTTGCCCCTTTGGTTGTTAAGGAACGTTTATTAATTGTTGGGCAAGATGGTAAATTAACTGCTTTTGGTTAGGAATAAATATACGTGACGTTGGTTAAAAAAAATCCTATTATTGTAATTGCAGGTCGACCTAATGTCGGAAAATCTACTTTGTTTAATCGATTGGCGGGAAGACGTTATGCAATCGTAAGTGATCAACCAGGAGTGACTCGGGACCGGAAATCAATTGAAGTTCAACTCAATAAACGTGCAGTTACGTTAATTGATACTGCTGGATGGGAAGCGAGCGATCCTAAAACGATTCATGGGCGGATGCGAATTTCTTCTGAACGGGCGATAGATTTAGCTGATATTATATTGTTTTGCGTTGATGCAAGAATAGGTATAACGCCGGTTGATGAACATTTTGCTCAATGGTTAAGAAAACAAGGGCATAAAATTTTACTGGTTGTTAATAAAGCTGAAGGAAATGTAGGTAATGTTGCAGCCCTAGAAATGTATAAATTTGGTTTGGGTGAACCTGTCTCTGTTTCAGCTGAACATGGTGAAGGAATTCTTGATCTCATCGACCGAATTGATGCAATGCTTCCTCCTCAACAATTTCAAGAAGATCAGCATGGTGATTTAGAAATTGGGGATGAATATAGGCCTTTAAAATTGGCGATTGTTGGTCGTCCAAATGCAGGTAAATCGACCTTAGTTAATCAATTACTTGGTGAACAGCGTGTAATTACAGGACCCGAAGCTGGTTTAACCCGAGATTCAATTACAGTCATATTACATGATGAACAAGGTGAAATTGAACTAGTTGATACTGCTGGATTAAAACGGAAAGCTAGAATTGACGAGAATCTAGAAAAAATGTCTGTTTTAGCCAGTATAAAAGCACTTAAGATGGCCGAAGTCATTGTTCTGGTCATAGATGCTGAATCAGGTGTTCATGAACAGGATTTACAAATTGCCCGTCTTGTAGAAAGAGAGGGACGATGTTGTGTTCTTGCATTGAATAAGTGGGATATTTTAAAAGATAAGGCAATAATTCGTCAGAAAATAGCTGATAGAATTGAAATTTCACTTTCGCAAATGCATGGTATTTCTGTTGTTGCCTTTTCCGCTTTGACTGGACGAGGAGTAAATAAACTTATTCCAGTTGTTCGTCGTGCTTATGAAGTATGGAATAAACGTATTGCAACATGGGAGCTAAATCGCTGGTTTGAAACTGCAATTTTGCGGCATGCACCTCCTATGGTTGATGGACGCAGATTAAAACTAAGATATATTACGCAAGCAAAAGCTCGCCCTCCAACTTTTATATTATTTGGAACTAGAACCTCAAAATTACCATTGGATTATCAAAGATATTTAATCAATGGATTGCGAGAAACATTTGATATGTTTGGCACTCCTATTCGTTTACAGTTTAGAGATAGTAAAAATCCATACGTAAATGAAAAAGTAATGAAGCTTAAATAACACATTTTTATAATTATTTTGATATAAATGTAAAAATTTATCATACTTTTGCCTTAAATTTTGATAAAATCGAAACAGTAATAAAAGAGTCCAAACCTTTTATTGCTTTTTCAATAAAGAAAGGATTGCTTTTTATGTTTAATAAAAAAATGTTAACGTCTTTGGTGCTTGCTAGTGGTTTAAGCCTTGGTAGCATAGTATCTACAATGGCTCAACCTATGGGTATGGCACCTCCTCCTCCTCCTCCAGGAGGTATATTTGGTCCAGCTGTTGGTCCTTTGGGGTATATGTTTGAAAACCTTAACCTCAGCGCTGAACAACAAGCGAAAGCCAAGGTTATCGTTGACAGTGCAAGATTAAAAGAAGAAACGACGCGTCAACAAGTTGAAGCTGTACATAGAGATATGGCAAATGCCCTATTGGCACCTGGTAAAGTTACACAAGGTAATCTTGACCCATATGTTGATAAATTAGAAAAACTTCATAGAGAGACGGCTGAAAATCACACTAAAACATTGCTTGCTCTTCGTAATATTTTGACACCTGATCAATTGGTTCAATTAAAAGCACGTTTGATCAAAATGAAAGGCCTTCATGGTCAAATGCAATTGTTGCGTGGTCAAATGCGACAAACCGCAACAAACGGGACTGCTGCTCCAATGGTTGCACCTAATCAAGATCAATAATCTAATATATCATTGAAATTCTTTATAAGAGGTATATTGTTTAATGAAAATTAAACAATATACCTCTTATTTATTATTATTTAATTGACATTTATTTAAAAATCAGGTTAATTAATATTTCTTAAATTAAGAAACGTTACCTCACGAAGGCTCGTGCAGTAACGCATTATGTATTGTGTAAATGTAAGGAAAAAACGTGTTTAATCGTTTATCTGGAAAACTATCTAGTGTCTTTGATGGACTTTCAAAACGAGGGACTTTATCCCAAGAAGACATTAATGAGGCTATGCGTGAAATCCGTTTAGCAATGCTTGATGCTGATGTTGCTTTGCCTGTTGTAAAGGATTTCGTTAAAAAAGTTCAGGAAAAGTCTGTTGGTCAGGAAGTTTTACACAATATTTCACCTGGACAGGCAATTGCTAAAATTGTTAATGACGCACTTGTAGAAGCATTGGGTGGGGAAGGTGTTGTTCCTTTAACCTTAAATGCTATACCTCCAATTCCTTATTTAATGATTGGTTTGCAAGGGTCGGGTAAAACAACAACTTCAGCAAAAATTGCTTATTTTCTTAATCGTCGTGAACGGAAAAAAATATTACTCGCAAGTTTAGATACATATCGTCCTGCTGCTCAGTTGCAATTGCAACAATTGGCAAATCAGATACAGGTAGCATCTTTACCTATTATTGATGGACAAGATCCTTTGCAAATAGCCAAACGTGCCATGGAAATAGGTCGTTTAGAAGGATACGATATTGTTATCCTGGATACAGCGGGTCGTTTGGCAATCGATGATGTCCTGATGCAAGAAGTTCAGAATATTAGAGATACAGTACATCCTGTTGAAAACCTTCTTGTTGTTGATGCGATGACAGGACAAGATGCGGTTAATACTGCCAAGCATTTTAATGAAAAAGTAGGAATCACGGGTGTTGTGATGACCCGTATGGATGGTGATGCACGGGGTGGTGCGGCTTTATCAATGCGTGCAATTACAGGTGCCCCTATCAAATTGATTGGGATGGGCGAGAAAGTTGATGCGTTACAGGAATTTTATCCTGAACGTGTTGCCAGCCGTATTCTTGGATTAGGGGATATTGCGGGATTGGTAGAGAAAGCTTCAAAAACCCTTGATACAGAAGAGAATGAACGTCTTGCCAAGAAGATGCTCAAAGGGAAATTTGATTTAAACGATTACTCTGCTCAAATTTCACAAATCAATAAAATGGGATCTATTTCCAATATCATGGATATGATTCCTGGTATGGGAAAAATTAAAGAAAAACTTGGCAATAAAGAAATAGATACTTTGATCTTGAAACGCCATCAAGTCATTATTTCTTCAATGACTAAGGCTGAGCGTAAAAAGCCTGATATTATTAAGGCGTCCCGAAAAAAAAGAATTGCGGCAGGATCGGGGACAACAGTTCAGGAAGTCAATCGTTTATTGAAACAGTATGATCAGATGGCTTCCATGATGAAGCGGTTTAACAAGCTGGGCGTTAAAGGTTTAATGCGTCAGGGGTTATCTGCTCTTTTATCTAAAGGAATGACATCTCCACCTGGTGGTGGAATGATGCGTTAATTTCTTTCATTAATGGCTAGAATCTGGAGAAAAAGAATCAATGAGCCTTAAAATTCGTTTATCCCGTTCAGGGTCAAAAAAACGTCCATACTATCATATTGTTATTGCTGATAGTCGTTCACCTCGGGATGGACGTTTTATTGAAAAAGTGGGTTCTTATAACCCTATGCTACCTTCTGACCATGCTGAAAGGGTTCGTTTATTTAATGAACGAATCAGCTATTGGTTATCCAAAGGTGCATTGGCAACGGATCGTGTTGCACGCTTTTTAGTACATGCTGGTTTGGCAGAAAAATTCGTCTATAATGAACAGCCTAAAAAATCCGCGCCGAAGAAAAAGGCTCAGGAGCGTGCTGAAGCAGCAGCTAAGAAAAAAGAAGAAATTGAAGCTTAATTGATGATTATTGGATAAAGTTGTCTCTTTGATGAAAAAACAATTGGTTCATGTTGCGACGATTGGAAAACCTCATGGTGTTCATGGTTTGATTCGTGTTCATTCGTATCTTGAAAATGCAATGGATTTGGAAAGTTGTAACGAGCTAATTGATGATCATGGGGAGCACTGGACACTGATTTGGAAAAATAAGCCTATTGCTATTCTATATGATGGTAATAACAAGCCTGTTGATTCCAGAATGAATGTTGAATTACTAACCAATCGTAAATTATATGTAACAAGAGATTTTTTTTCAGATTTGGAAGAAGATGAATTTTATTTGGTTGATTTAATTGGATTGCAGGCTCGTGTTGTGGAAAATGATCAACAAAAAGCTGCTATGGGTATCATTAGTCAAGTTCATGATTATGGTGCAGGCACAAGTCTTGAGATTAAATTAAATTCAAAAGAAATCATTCTTGTTCCTTTTACAAAGCAATATGTTCCAGAAATTAATCTTGAAGCGGAATGGGTAAAGATATATTTACCTCAGTTTGTTGAGGTGTCTCCTAATGAAGGAAATAAGGGAAATGTGTTGGCAGGTTGAATTGTTAACCTTATTCCCTGAAATGTTTCCCGGCTTTTTGGAGTATTCCTTGGCTGGTAAAGCTTTGAAAGAGGAAAAATGGACTTTTAAAACACATAATTTGCGTCAATTTGGTCGTGGGAAACATAAAGCGGTTGATGATACGCCATTCGGTGGTGGAGCGGGGATGGTTATTCGAGCGGATATACTTGATGCAGCATTGCGAGCTACATTACCACACGATGATCGCCCGATTATTTATTTCTCGCCACGGGGACGTGTATTACAACAGAAAGATGTTCTGCAATTAGCATTAGGGATTGGTTTGTACTGTATTTGTGGTCGTTATGAGGGGATAGATGATCGAATATTTCAAAAATATGAAATAGAAGAAATTTCTATTGGAGATTATATTCTTTCTGGCGGAGAACCTGCTGCATTGGTTCTAATGGATGCTTGTATTCGCTTATTGCCAGGTGTCATGGGGTCTGAAATTAGTAGAGATGAGGAAAGTTTTTCTGAAGGTCTTTTGGAATATCCGCATTATACAAAACCCTCAAATTGGCAAGGATATGAAGTTCCTGAAATTTTACTTTCAGGACACCATGTAGCAATCGCAGCATGGCGTCAAAAACAGGCTGAAAGAGTGACAATGAAACGCAGACCGGATTTATGGGAAAATTATCAGCGTAATAGTAACCTTAAAAATAATTAACTAAATTTATATATTGTTAGAGGAAAAGATTGATGAATATTATTCAAAAATATGAGGCTGACGAAATTGCTCGTTTAACAGCAGATCGTGCCATTCCTAACTTTTTCCCTGGGGATACAGTACGAGTTGATGTTCGTGTTGTTGAAGGGGAACGTAAACGTGTTCAGGCTTATGAAGGTGTTGTAATTGCACGTTCAAATAAAGGTTTAAACAGTAATTTTACTGTTCGTAAAATTTCAAATGGTGAAGGTGTGGAACGTGTGTTCCCTTTATTCTCTCCTACTATTTCTGCCATTACGGTCATTCGTCATGGTCATGTTCGTCGTGCAAAATTATATTATTTGCGTGGACGTAGTGGTAAATCAGCACGTATTGCTGAACGTAATCGTGACGTAAATAAAAAAGTTGGATCGGTTTAATTTATTAAATTTATTTTAATATTGTCTTCTGATAATTTTTTACAAAATTATCAGAATAAATGATTTTAGTGTTTTGAAATTTTGGATATACAAGATTATTAGATATATAATTTTAAAAGGATAAAAAAATGAAAGCGCGTACTTTGTTTGATAAGTTGTGGGATAGTCACGTAGTAAAACAACTTCCAAATGGTACAGCACTTCTTTATATTGACCGTCACCTTATTCATGAAGTTACTAGCCCACAGGCGTTTGACGGGTTGCGGTTAGCTGGACGTAAAATTCATAGTCCAGAAGCGATGATGGCAGTTATTGATCATAATGTTCCTACAACGGATCGGAATCAACCAATAGAAGAGGGGGAAAGTCGTCATCAGATTGAAGTATTAGAAAAAAATGTTAAAGAATTTGGTGTTCCATTTATTCCTTTAAAATCCGAGCGTCAAGGTATTGTGCATGTGGTAGGTCCCGAGGAAGGAATCACTTTGCCAGGAATGACCATTGTTTGTGGTGATAGTCATACCTCTACACATGGTGCTTTTGGTTCTTTAGCTTTTGGTATTGGGACGTCAGAGGTTGAGCATGTTATGGCTACTCAAACCTTACTTCAGAAACCTGCTAAAAATTTAAAAATTAATATTGAAGGTAATTTAAAACCTGGTGTTAGCGCAAAAGATATTATACTTGCTGTGATTGGTAAAATTGGTACGGCTGGTGGAACGGAATATGTTATTGAATTTATAGGATCAGTAGTAAGAAATCTTGATATGGCGGGTCGTATGACTTTATGTAACATGGCTATTGAAGCGGGGGCTAGGGCTGGCATCATTGCTCCAGATGAAGTCACGTTTGAATATGTTAAAGGGCGCCCTTTTTCTCCTAAGGGAAAGGATTTTGATGAGGCTGTGGTATACTGGAAAAGCTTGGCTTCTGATGAAGGGGCGTATTATGATAAAATTATTGAAATAAATGTTAATAATTTGGAACCTATGGTTACGTGGGGAACTAGTCCAGAGGATGTTATTTCTATTCAAGGTAAAGTTCCTGATCCTGAAAATTTAAAAGATGAATCTCAACGTAAACGTAAAAAACGTATGTTGGATTATATGGATCTTAAGGCCGGGCAGCCTATTGCTGGTACAAAAATTGACGCTGTTTTTATTGGTTCATGTACGAATAGTCGCATAGAAGATTTTCGGGCTGCTGCGCATATTTTGAAAGGCCAAAAAATAGCAGATCATATTTGGGGGTTAGCTGTTCCTGGATCAGGTTTAGTCAAAAAACAGGCTGAATCTGAAGGATTGGATAAAATCTTTAAAGATGCTGGTTTTGAATGGCGTGAATCAGGTTGTTCTATGTGTTTGGCGATGAATCCAGATCGTTTGGAACCTGGCCAAAGATGTGCTTCGACGTCCAATCGTAATTTTGAAGGGCGACAGGGGCCAGGAAGCAGAACGCATTTGGTATCCCCAGCTATGGCTGCAGCAGCTGCAATTAAAGGTGAATTAACAGATGTAAGGGAGATGATTTAAATGAGAAAATTCGATAGCTTGACAGCAATTGCCGCTTCTTTACCAGAAGAAAATATAGATACGGATAAAATTATTCCTGCGCGCTTTCTTAAAACAATTAAAAGAAGTGGATTGGGAAAATTTGCTTTTTATTCATGGCGTTATGATGATGCCGGTAATGAACGGAAAGATTTTGTTCTTAATCGTGAACCGTATCGGAAAGCTGAAATTTTGATCAGTTATGAAAATTTTGGTTGTGGTTCTTCCCGGGAACATGCACCGTGGGCGTTGCTTGATTTTGGAATTCGATGTGTAATTGCTCCATCTTTTGCTGATATATTTTACAATAATGCGTTTAAAAATGGAATATTGCCTATTAAATTGTCCAGAGAAATTTGTGAGCAATTGGTTGAAGATACAAAAATGGGAGCTAATGCTCGGATAACAGTTGATTTGGTTCATCAAGAAATTACACGACCTGATGGTGAAAAAATTGAATTTGAAATTGATCTATTACGTCGTCAATTATTGCTTGAAGGATTGGATGATATTGGGCAAACAATGCAATATGTCCATTCTATAGAAAATTTTGAAAAGAAAAGAAAAGAAAAACAACCCTGGTTTCCTGAAATTAAGATCGAGAAATTATTATCTTAATGAATAATTATAAAATTATGGTTATTTTATCAAAAATGAACTTATAATTTCATCATGAGAATTAAATAAATTTTATTAAATATTTTTATAATTTAGATTGAACTGTTTTAAATAAAAAAATATTTGATTCTATTATTAAATTGATTGTTTCGTTAAGTATTAATAATTAAAAAAAATTACTATTTTTATAATAATTAGTTACTTTTAATAATTTTAACTATTAGTATAATATTTTTCGATAACAAAGCTAATTTAAGAGAATTGTGTAATAGATAATTAAAATTACTTATTAAATATAATAAAGTTTAAAAACATAATATTTTAAATGATTTTGTTTATAGTTAAGGTATTGGAATGACAAAAGAGAAAAATATATTGATTTTGCCAGGGGATGGTATTGGCCCAGAAATCATGGAGCAAGCAGTCAAAATGCTTGAATGGGTAGAAGAAAATTCAGCATTAACTTTTAACATTGATCATGATGTTGTGGGAGGGGCTTCTATTGATAAACATGGTATTCCATTGACAAAAGGGGTTATTGAAAAGGCAAAAAAAGCTGATGCTGTTCTTTTTGGAGCTGTTGGTGGACCAAAATGGAGTAATGTGGATTTTAATAATCGCCCTGAAATTGGTATAATCGGTTTACGTAAAGAGCTTGGCTTATTTGCCAACCTTCGTTCCGCAATTGTATTTGATTCTTTGATTCAGGCGAGTTCATTAAAACCAGAAATCATTAAAGGTTTGGATCTGATGATTGTTCGTGAAAGTACGGGAGGTGTTTATTTTGGTTCACCAAGAGGTATTGAAACTCTTCCTGATGGAACGCGTAAAGGGATCAATACGGAAGTTTATACCAGTAAAGAAATTGAAAGAATTGCCCGTGTCGCTTTTGAGTTGGCACGTCAACGTCAAAATCGTGTCTGTTCGGTTGATAAATGTAATGTAATGGAAAGTGGACTCTTATGGAAAGATGTTGTTACGGAAATTCATCAAAAGGAATATTCTGACGTTGAATTATCTCATATGTTAGCGGATAATTGTGCAATGCAATTGGTGCGTCAACCTTTACAATTTGATGTTATCCTAACCAGTAATCTTTTTGGTGATATTTTATCGGATTTAGCAGCAATGTTGACAGGAAGTTTAGGAATGTTGCCATCAGCAACTTTGGGGGTTAAACAGTCAAATGATGTTATTCCGGCATTATATGAACCTATTCATGGAAGTGCACCTGATATAGCTGGACAAGGAAAGGCAAATCCATTAGCGCAGATTTTATCCTTGGCAATGATGTTAAAATATTCATTTAATGAGCGACAAATTTCCGAGAAAATTGTTAATGCATGTAAATCTGTATTAGATCAGAATTATCGTACATTAGATGTTATGAGTAAAGGTATGAAAGAGGTAAATACTCAACAGATGGGACAATTTATTTTAGATCAATTAAAAAATGTAAATTAGGTATGGTAATTTGATAAAAGATATTTAATCAATAAAAATTATTTTTTGTTAAGTTCATAAAATAATGATTGGAATTGTAATAAATTATAAAACAAAAATTTTACGAATATATTTAAAAAAGATTTTTTAAGAATCGAACCAAATTAAGTTTATAATTGATCTTTTATTTTAAAAAATATAAATTATTATTGTGTTTTATAGCTTAATAAAATTGAAGACTATAAAAGAAAAAAATTAATA
This sequence comes from uncultured Commensalibacter sp., assembly GCA_946699565.1. GTDB lineage: Bacteria > Pseudomonadota > Alphaproteobacteria > Acetobacterales > Acetobacteraceae > Commensalibacter. The sequence continues at coordinate 44,828 of CAMPDW010000015.1, forward strand.
AAACATTTTCTTTTATAGTAGAGTAGGTAAGGCTAACTTTAAAAGCCTTCACGTTCCAAACGTTTACGTTCCATTTTACGAGCACGCCTTACAGCTTCAGCTGCTTCGCGAGCACGGCGTTCAGAAGGTTTTTCATAATGACGGCGAAGCTTCATTTCACGGAAAATTCCTTCGCGTTGCATTTTTTTCTTTAAAGCTTTTAAAGCTTGATCAACGTTGTTGTCTCTAACCAATACCTGCACTTGGTCATTATCTCCTGTAAATATAAAGTAACATATGATTATAAGTTACATGTTAAAAATACAATTATTTTAAGTTTATCGAAAACATACTCTATTTTAATTAAAAAGAAAATAGATTATTCTTAATTCATGTTTTTTCTGCCTTTTATAAAAGGTTTTATTCTTGTCTCATTCTTTAAATTATGATTTACCTAACTATAAGGCCGGTGAAGAGTTATTATTTCTTCATGAAGATAAAATTCGTTTTATGCAGGATATTCTTTTCTTTATTCAAAGTGAGGCTTTACATCTTATTAAACCAGTATTGCAAGAATATCAAATAGGATTTGCCCACTATCGATTAATGCAATTTGTTTGTCATTATCCAGGTATTTCGGTTAGAGAATTATGTTCATCTCTTAATGTTACTAAACAAAGTCTTAATCGTGTTTTAAGAGAGGTCATTGAATTGGAATTAATTTGTTATCAACAATCTTTAAAAGATCGAAGAAGAAAAAATCTGTTTCTAACCGAAAAGGGTAAAAAACTTGATGAAGAATTGTTTAATTTACAACGCAAACAATATGTAAGAGCTTTTCGGGAGGTTTCAAACAATACGTATATTGAGGGTTTCCAGAAAATTATTTATAGTATGATGAGTAAGAAATCCAGAAAATTGTTAGAACATTTAACAGCCCAAAAAATCATAAAGATATAGATAATGTCAGAAAATGATAAATTTCAAAAAGAATCAGAGAAATTACATATTCTAGTAATTGATGATGATCCTCGGTTACGCCGGTTATTACAACGTTATTTAAGTGAAAATGGTTTTAGAATAAGTGGGGCTGATTCAGCACAAGAAGCAAGACGGATGTTGGAATTCTTACAACCTGATGCATTGGTATTAGATGTAACGATGCCAGGTGAAGATGGCTTGCAACTAACTCATTCTTTACGTGAAGAAGGTAAAGATATGCCAATTATTTTATTGACGGCAAGGGGTGAGCCAGAAGATCGTATTGCTGGATTAGAAGCCGGTGCTGATGATTACCTTGGAAAACCTTTTGAGCCCAAGGAACTTTTATTAAGATTAAAAATTCAATTACGTCGCTTAATCCAACCCATTATTGTTGATAACATAAGATTAATTCGGTTAGGAAATATGGAATTTGATCCTGTTCGAAATTTATTGAGTGATAAAAATGGTATTATTCATCTTACGGGAGGTGAGATTGCATTATTACGTATATTAGCTGCTCAACCTAATGAAATTTTATCTCGGGAAGAAATTGTTCAGAAAATAGGGATGGAAGAAATTGGTGAACGTGCGGTTGATGTGCAAATCACTCGCTTACGGAGGCGTATAGAAGTGGATCCTAAACAACCTCAATTCTTGCATACAGTACGGGGTAAAGGATATGTTTTGAAACCAAGTAATTAACAGATTAAATAAAAAATAAGTAATTCTATTGTGAAACCTTTTTATACAAATTTAAAATTACCTTATTTTTTCATAAATCACAAACGCTTTGTTGATCGAACAATTCGACGTATTTTGCCTCGTTCTTTATTCAGCCGATCTTTATTAATGATCTTGATTCCTCTTGTGATTACCCAGATGATTTCATTGGAATTATTTTATGGCAATTATTTAAGTATTGTATCACGGAGATTAACAGATACTGTAGGTAATGAAGTTGAATATTTACACTATCAGTTAAAACAAGCTAATTCAAGTGTTAAATATAGACAAATCATACGAGATGCACAAAGATATTTTCAATATTCAGTTTATGTTTATAATGGAAAACTTAATTTAGCAAAGAAACATAAAAAAGCAAATATTATTGGGCCAGTTGATGAATTGCTTAATCAAACAATTGCTGATCGAATTGAAGAACCATTTATTATTGATTGGTTTAGCATTAAAGATCAGGTTAAAATTTCGATTGAATTGAAACAAAATGTTATTGAAATTTTAGTTCCTAAAAAAAAACTAACAGCAGGTAGTTTTTGGCTTTTTATTTTTTGGATTGTTGGAAGTGCATTAGTTTTATTTGTTATGACTTCGGTTTTTGCATGGGTGCAGTTTAGGGCGATACGACGTTTATCAAAATCTGTTGAAAAATTTGGAAAAGGTATAGATCCCGGGGATTTACGTCCGAATGGATCGCGTGAATTACGTAATGCGGCAATTGCATTTAATGGAATGCGTGAAAGAATATTACGATATGTAAAACAACGTACCGTCATATTGGCAAGTGTATCTCATGACTTACGAACACCGTTAACGCGATTAAGGCTTTCTTTGGCGATGTTACCTCAAACAGGTAAAATAAATGCAGAAGATCAAGTGCAAGATATTTTGGAAATGATAACTGATATTGAAGAAATGGAACAAATGATATCAGCATATTTATCTTTTGCACGAGGAGAGGGAACAGAGGAACCAATTTTAACAGATATTTTACAATTGATTAAAGATTCTATTGCAGCAGCTTCACGTGCAGGAACCCGCTTTAAATCTATAAATATTTCACCTAATCTTCCAGATTTAGTTTTGAGACCGCACAGTATTCGTCGTGTTATTACAAATATCTTTGATAATTCCAAGCGCTATGGTGGTGAAGTTGAAATCAAGGTTATTGTAAAAAATAAAGGAATAGAATTTATTATTGACGATGACGGCCCAGGAATTCCTTTAGAAAAAAGAGAAAGTGTTTTTACGCCTTTTGAGACGGGAAATACACAAAAAGGAACTGGATTGGGTTTATCCATTGCTAAAAATATAATTCAAGGACATGGTGGAGATATTCAACTGCATACCAGCCCTTTAGGAGGATTAAGAGTAATTATTTATATTCCAAAATAAAATTAGGGTAATGTATTGCCCGAGCTACCTGGACCGCCATTTGTAAGCGGATTACTTGAGAAAGGACCACCATTATTATTAGGTCCAAATGTGCTTCCTAGCCCCATTGCACTTAATGGAGAATATTTTCCAATATTACCCAATAATTGTTGGAAAAAATTAGTTTTTGTTCCTGGTGTGGGTGTAACTTCTGATACCATCGATATTTTTCTAGCATCTTTTTTACCTAATTCTTGGATTTTGGTTAAAGTTCCAGTATTATTAAAATATAACGAAAGAACTTTTTGTTTTTTAATACCAGGATAAGAAAGAGGAACCAAATTCGTCATCATGGATATATAAATCCAGTTATTACTGTCAAAGGTAGCGTAAGCGGTTGGTGAACCTAAAATATCAATAACGTCTGTTTTACTTGTGCTTCCTATTTTCAAAGCTTTTAAATCCCCTTTTTCGATGATTGTTCCTCTTGGTAAAGGAGCTGGAGATAAAACAGAACAAGCGGACATAAGTAAACTATAGGTAACAAAAGAGCTTAAAAGAATTTTTTTGCTTATTTCTTGTTTAAATTGAGAATAAGATTTTTTTTGAACAAAAGAATCACGAGGTTTTTTATTAAAGTATGATGGCATAGTGAATATATAATCCTCAAATTAAACATCAACAATAACTATATCTTTAAAGAGGTATTGCAGTTTATATTAAACTGCAACAAAAAAAAACATAAGAAAGAAAAAAATGGATGCATGTTGCGAGTTTTCAAGAAAAATATATGTCTATCAAATTCAGAAAAAAAAATTTGAGACAGAGATTGAAGCCAATGAAGAGGAAAAAGAAGCATTAACAAAGCGGTTTTCAATTCCCAAGATTTTATCCTTGGTTTGCTTTTATAAATTATCTTATTTTTATAAAGGACATATTCGAGCTCAAGGGTTGATAAAAGCATCAATTATTCATAATTGTGTTATATCTTTGGAAGATTTTCCTGTTGAAATAGAGGAAAATTTTGAACTTATATTTATTCCTGCTTTTCAAATCAGTCAAGAGCTTGAAGGATTGGATGATCCAGATGTTATTTCTTATGAAAACGATTATATTGATATTGGTGAAGTGACTGCACAACAGTTTGCTTTAATCCTTGATCCTTATCCTCATAAACCGAATATTGACAATGATTTGATTTTAAAAGAGGAAGATTTAGATATTATAAATATAACATCCAAAAGGGATAACCCTTTTAAAATTTTAGAAAAATTAAAAAAAGTATAGCTGTTGGTTATATATTCTTGAATATTTTTGTTACTTTAACTAATTATGGATTTCATGTTTGATTTTACATTAAAAGAAATGTTAAGTTAATTTCAAGCTTGCTTAATAACGTATATTCTGTTAGATAAATTGTTTAAATTTAAGATAACAGAGCAAAAAATAATCTATATATTAAACTTAGGAAGGATCCCATGGCAGTTCCAAAGAAGAAAACCTCACCATCTCGTCGTGGAATGCGTCGTAGTCATCATGCGTTACGTACAGAAGCGTATGGAGAATGCCAAAATTGTGGTGAATTAAAACGCCCCCATCATGTTTGCAGCCATTGTGGTTATTATGATGGTCGAGAAGTAGCAGCGGCTGGTGATGCTTTAAACGCTGCAGTGTATCAGTAAGAATGGAAGCGTAATTTTAAAATACCTTTTTAACATCATCAATGTGTTGAAGCAATCATTATGTTAAAGTAAATGGTTTTTTAAAAATTGTAACTGAATTTATGACTGCACAATCAGATATTCAAAATCAAAATCAATATGATCTGGCGATTGACGCAATGGGTGGAGATTATGCTCCTGAAATTGTTGTTAAAGGTCTTGAGATTACTGCCATAAGACATCCAGGAATAAAAATATTGTTAATTGGAGATGAAAAAAAATTATCTCCTTTGTTAGAATCATATTCTAGAGCTGCTGGAATCTGTCAAATTCAGCATACAGATATTTTTATCCCAATGGAAATGAAACCTACAGTAGCTTTAAAATTAAAAAATTCTTCAATGCGGATGGCTATGGAAAGTGTGGCATCAAAACAATCCAAGGGGGTTGTTTCTGCTGGAAATAGTGGTGCAATGTTAGCATTGGCACAGGTTATTATTAAAACGATGCCAGGGATAGCCCGTCCAGCAATGGCAGCAATTGCTCCTACAGCAAAAGGGGATGCTGTTATGCTTGATCTTGGTGCTAATGTGTCTTGTGATAGTCGTAATCTAGTTGATTTTGCAATTATGGGAAATGCTTTTGCAAAAGCTGTTTTAGGACTTCCTAAACCTACCATTGGATTGTTAAATGTAGGCTCTGAAGAGCTGAAAGGCGATGAACGTCTAAGAGGTGCTGCTGAAGTTTTACGCAATAGTTCTCTATCGGATCAATTTTATGGTTTTGTAGAAGGACATGATATTACGGCTGGAACAACGAACGTCGTTGTGACTGATGGATTTACAGGGAATATCGCGCTTAAAACAGGAGAAGGTGCTTTTAAACTTGTCTTTAAGCTTTTAAAACAGATTTATGGTTCTGGTATTCGTGGAAAATTAGGATATTTGTTTGTCCGTCCTGGTTTAGAGCGTATGCGTGAATGGTTGGATCCTGGACGTTATAATGGTGCTACATTTATCGGACTTAACGGGGTTGTTGTAAAATCGCATGGAAGTGCTGATGAAGAAAGCTTTGCTTACGCTATAGATGTGGCAATGGATATGATTAAATTTGGATTTTACGAAGAAATTCTTACTGGGTTGTCTCAGGTTAATCGGCAATAATACTATTACTATTAATTGAATTATAATAAAGGTTCCTGGGAATATGGTTTATCGTTCACAGTTTGTGGGTTTTGGTGGATATTTACCTAAACGTATAATAACAAATGATGAATTATCATTAACTGTTGATACTTCTGATGCATGGATTCGTGAACGTACTGGTATTAAACAACGTCATATTGTTTCAGAAGGTGAAACTTGTGTTTCAATGGCAGTAGAAGCGGCAAAACAGGCTATTCTTTATGCTAGGTTAGATGTTCAAGATATTGATGCTATTGTTGTAGCAACATGTACTCCTGATAAAGTTTTCCCAAGCACTGCAGTGGAAGTTCAAAAAGAACTTCATATTAAAAATGCTTTTGGTTTTGACGTTTCTTCAGCGTGTTCGGGTTTTGTTTTTGGTTTATCAGTGGCAAATAATTTTATTCGATGCGGGCAAGCTAAAAATGTTTTATTGATTGGTAGCGAAGTCTATTCAAGAATTTTGGATTGGAATGATCGCAGAACTTGTGTTCTTTTTGGGGATGGAGCTGGTGCCGTTGTGTTGAGTCGTATTAATACTGAAGCTGAAAACGGTATTCTTGATGTTTATCTTCATACAGATGGTCAATATTCTGATTTATTATATGTAAAAGGAATACCTTCACAAGCAAAGGATAAATATAGCATTCATATGAATGGTCCAGAAGTTTTTCGCCATGCAGTTTCAAAGCTATCTGAGGTTGTAGAAGAGGCGTTAAAAGATCATCATATGACCTATCGTGACATTGATTGGTTAGTACCTCATCAGGCGAATTTAAGAATTATTTTACGGATGGGTGCAAAGGTTAAATTACCTCCTGAACGCGTTATCATGACGGTTGATCGGCATGCTAATACATCAGCTGCATCAATACCTTTGGCTTTAAACGAAGCAGTAAGGGATAATCGTATTAAAAAGGGTGATTTAATGGTTATTGAAGCTTTTGGTGGTGGTTTAAGTTGGGGGTCAGCACTCGTGAGATTATAAAAAATTAATAATTTTAAAATTAAAAAGAATATATTTATTAGGTAACACTATTAATAAAATAGTGTTAAACTTGTCATTTAATAAACTGATTATATTTACTTAAATTATGCAAACATTGACTCGTGCAGGATTAATAGAAAAACTTTATAGTCGAATAGGACTTTCTCGTAGTGAATCAGCTGTAATATTGGAAACAGTATTGGAGAAAATTGTTACGACGTTAGAAAATGGTGATTCGGTTAAAATTAGCGGATTTGGGACTTTTTCTGTTCGTCGTAAGGGAAATAGAATTGGTCGTAATCCTAAAACAGGGGTTGAGGTCGAAATTGAACCTAGGTTTGTTTTAAGTTTTCGTTCAAGTCAAAAATTGAAAAAAAATGTTAATGAAGGTATGATTAATAAGTATTCGTGAAAGGATAAATAATGACTCAAAGTAACTCTGCCCAGATTATTGATCAACCGGATGATAATAAAAATTTTGATTTGGATGATAATGGAGTTACTAAAAAAGAACCTGATGCGTTTCTTACAATTAGTGAAGTAGCTAATGAAATACATGTTCCGCAACATGTATTACGTTTTTGGGAAACTCGCTTTCCTCAGCTTCAGCCGATTAAACGCAGTGGTGGACGTCGTTATTATCGTGTTGAAGATGTAAATCTTTTGAAATATATTTCTGAATTACTTTATACGCAGGGCTATACAATTAAGGGAGTTCAGCGTCTTCTTAAAAAGGATTTTTCAAAATTAAAACAAGATGATAAGGTTAATGGTGAAGTTCAAATTGACTCTTCATTAAATGAATTACCGGAAACAACTGTAACATTATCTTCAATAGAAAATGCGTCAATTGAACAGAATCAGGAATTAGAAAATTTACGTAAAGAAAATGCTATGTTAATTGATTCGTTAAAAGGCGTATTGGTTGAATTGCAAGAATTAAGAAAAATTATCGCAGATATTTAATTATAGGTTGAATAATTTTATAGAGATTGCTATATGGCTTTTTATAAATTATACGGGCAGTAGCGCAGTCTGGTAGCGCATCAGTCTGGGGGACTGGAGGTCGTGGGTTCGAATCCCGCTTGCCCGATATTTATCAATATTTTCTTTTTTCTGATGTCCAATTATTCCATAACATAATGATTGCGGCCATAATGGCTGGTCCAATAAATATTCCTATCATTCCCCAAGATTCTAATCCGCCTAATATTCCTATTAAAACCCAAATAAAAGGTAATTTTGTCGATCCACCTATCAGAGCGGGACGAATAAAATGATCTGCAACAAAAATAATGATACATCCAATAATGAGAATGGTAATCGCAACAATAGAAGAAACTTGAATAAATGCTATAAATGCAACTAATGTAATTGCAATAAGTGGACAAAATGGAATCATTGCTGCTAAAGCAGTAATAATGCCAAGTAATGCTGCATGGGGAATATCTAGAAAATAATACAAAGTTCCAAGAATAATTCCTTGTCCCAGACCGACTAAAATTAATCCTGAGACAGTTCCATGGACTGATGAGATCATTTGTTGAGCTATGGTTTCGCCTTGTTTTCCAAATAAGCGTCTTGAACCACATTTGCATTGATGAATAATGGACTCACCATTTTTAAAAATAAAGAATAAAGTTAGAATAGAAAAAAAGAAGAGTAATCCGCGATGAAGAATTTGAGTACCAATTTTTTGAGTAACATATATGCCGTGGCTTAGATGTAGATTTGATATAAGTGCTGATGAAGATGAAGAGTCCGCAAGATTTTTGTTCCACCAATGGATAATATTAGCACTGACCACAGGTATCTGATTTAGCCATTCAGGAGGGGGCAATCCTTCACGACTGACTTTAATAATCCAGCTAATTCCAGTTTGTAAATCTTTTGATGCTTCGATAATAATAAATGTTAAAGGAAGTAAAAAAACTAACGTAATGAAACAGGAAAAAATTAAAGGTAAAATAAAATTAAATCGTTTATATGGCCATTTTTTTTCAGCTTCCATATAAAAAGGCCAACAAGCAATAGCAAAAATAACTCCCCATATTAAGGAAAATAAAAAAGCTTTGATCGTGTAAAGTCCAAACAAAATTAAAACAATACTTAAACAAGTATGGGCTTTAGTTTGATTGTGAATTTGCTCGGCAAGAGATAATTGTCGAGAAATTTTACGATTAATTATGCGATCATTATGGGACATCATAAAATTCC
>CAMPDW010000016.1 GCA_946699565.1 uncultured Commensalibacter sp.
TTGAAGAGGTTGCACGTACTTCCCGTTGGATTGCTTTATGGACAAGTATCATAACGTTTGGTCTATCCATTGTTATGTGGAGCGAATTTCATCCCCGTCATTTAGGATATCAATTTGAAATTCAAAATACATGGATTTCAGGTTTTGGAATTTCTTATCATGTTGGTGTTGATGGAATCAGCTTGTTTTTCATCATATTATCAACATTGTTGACATTAATTGGAATTTTGGCAGCTTGGCAAATGATTACGGATCGTATTCGTGATTATATGGTTGCCATTTTAGTTCTTGAAACAACATTGGTTGGATTGTTTTCCGCTTTGGATATGGTCGTTTTTTATTGTTTCTATGAAGCGACCTTGCTACCAAGTAGTATGTTGATTGGAATTTGGGGTGGGCCTAAAAGAGTATTTGCATCGTTACAATTCTTTTTATTCACGTTTCTGGGCTCATTATTCATGATGATTGGTATTTTGTGGATATGGGCCAATACTGGTACCACAGATATTCCTGTTTTAATGCATGCTTCTTTCTCATCTGCTGTACAGGGTTGGTTGTTATTAGGGTTTATCTTAGCTTTTGGCGTTAAATTACCCTTATTCCCATTACATGCTTGGCTTCCAGATGCATATGTTGAAGGACCTGCTTCTACAACATTACTAGTATCGGGTATTATGTCTAAGGCTGGTGCTTATGGATTATTAAGATTTTGCGTTTTGATGTTGCCTGAGGCTTCACATCGCTACGCTATGGTTATTATGGTGCTTGGCATAATAGCGATTGTTTATGGTGCTATTATCGCTTATAAACAAACCGATATTAAACGAATTATAGCATATTCATCTTTCTCTCATATGGGATTAATTGCAATTGGCTTTTTTTCATTAACACCAGAAGGAATTGATGGGGCATTGCTACAAGTGCTTACCCACGGTATTACGATAGCAGCTCTGTTTATATGTGTTGCCGCTGTTACTTATCGTATGGGTACACGTGATGTTGAGGTATTTGGTGGTATTGCAAGTAAAATGCCTAAATTAGCTTTATTGGGTATGATCTTTATGATGGCAAATGTTGGTTTACCAGGTACAGGCTCTTTTGTAGGTGAGCTTCTTGTAATGATTGGTGTATTACATGTATCTTTTTGGATTGCGTTTTTAGGTGGTTCCAGCATGGTATTGGGTGCTGTTTATATGTTAGTCATGTATCGAAACGTTATTTTTGGTAAAATCGTTAATCCTGTTATTCATTCTATTCGAGATTTAAATTCAAGAGAAATGACAATCTTGGTTCCTTTAGCAGTGCTTATATTATGGATGGGTATTTATCCTAATAGTTTTTTGTCAGTTTTTAACCCTGCTGTAACTACTTTTACAAGTTCTGATCGAATTGCAGAATTTTCATCTCATGGTAATATGATTGCTGAGAATATTAATATTCTTCATACTATTTTAGTTCGCTAAGATTTGAAGACTAAACGTATATAATTGATTAAATACCCACCTTACTGCTCTTGGCTTATGGGTGGGTTTTTTTTATGATTTAGACGATTTTTATTTTTAAATTGAATAAGGTATTATGATGACTCGAATTAAAAAAAAATTAAATAAAAATATTCCTATTGGAATTAATAAAACAGGATCACGTCACGAAAGTGATTCAATGGGACAGGTTGAAGTTCCTGCCGATTGTTATTGGGGTGCTCAGACAGAACGTTCATTGCATCATTTTAATATTGGTGGTGATGTTATGCCACGTGAGGTTTATCACGCCTATGGTATTGTTAAGCATGCTGCAGCAGAGGTTAATTTTGAAGCTGGACGTTTAGATGAAACATTAGCTAACGCTATTATTGAAGCAGCTGAAGAAGCTGCTGAGGGTAAATTGGACGATCATTTTCCTCTTTGTGTCTGGCAAACAGGATCTGGTACTCAGACAAATATGAATGTAAATGAGGTTTTAGCCAATCGTGCAATACAACTATTGGGCGGGGAAATTGGTTCTAAGAAACCTGTTCATCCTAATGATCATGTTAATATGGGACAATCTTCTAATGATAGTTTTCCTACAGCTATGCATGTTGCAATGGTTATGGAACTTGAAAAAAATTTTTTACCAGAACTTCAGAAATTACAGAAAACAATTGAATATAAAGCAAAGAAATGGATGGATGTCGTTAAAATTGGACGTACCCATCTTCAAGATGCTGTTCCATTAACGGTAGGTCAAGAATGGTCAGGTTGGGCTGCTCAATTAAAAGAAAGTTTACACCGTCTTAAAATAGTTGAAAAAGAATTGTTCGAATTAGCTGCAGGTGGTACAGCTGTTGGAACAGGGTTAAATGCTCCACAAGGATTTTCCGAAGCTATTGCTAAAAAAATTGCTCAAATTACAACTTATCCTTTTGTAACAGCACCTAATAAATTTGCTGCATTAGGTAGCTTAGATGCCATGGTTGCAACGATGTCAGCTTTGCGTGGTGTTGCAGTCGTTTTATTCAAGATTGCAAATGATACTCGTTGGCTCGCATCTGGGCCACGTTGTGGGCTTGGAGAATTGCATCTTCCTGAAAATGAACCAGGCTCTTCAATTATGCCTGGTAAAGTCAATCCAACCCAGTGTGAATCAATGATTATGGTTTGTATGCAGGTTATGGGATTAGATGCAGCGGTTGCATATGCAGGATCTCAAGGTAATTTACAGTTAAATGTAACGCGTCCTTTGGTTATTATGAACACCTTGCATGCAAGTCGTTTATTAAGAGATGCTGCTAAAGCTTTTCGTGAATTTTCCGTTGAAGGAACAACGTTGAATGAAAAACGTATTCAACATTATATTGACAATTCATTAATGCTTGTTACCGCTTTGGCGCCAGTTGTTGGATATGATGGAGCTGCTAAAATCGCACATATAGGTGATATTAAAGGATTAAGTCTTAAAGAAGCAGCGTTAAAGTCTGGATTAATTGATGAGAAAAAATTTGATGAATATGTAAAACCATGGTTAATGGTTGGGAAAGGAGTTGAAGGCGCTTAAATTGTAATTAAAGATAAAGCTTACTATGTATTAATAGTAAGCTTTATCTTTAATTTTTATAAAAATATAAAATTTAAAAGAGTAATATTTATTAATATGAATATATTTCAACTTGACATAAATGGAGAAAATCCGTATTTTCTTGAATGATTTTAACAAATTTAGCTTTTTGACCACGTACAGCAGTAATAATAATGGGTTTCAAATTTGCTGAATCAGGAAGATCACCATTAACTTTACGATATAGAGTATTCCAATTTTCTTTATCTATTGAAAGATCTATACGAAAATCACGAAAACGATGAAATGAATCAGGGCGAACATAAACTAAAATGGATCTAATTTCGTAAAAATTTAATAGATCTATCATAATCCATGGATTTTCTTCGAAATCAGTATGACACCATGTATTGGCATCAATTATACCGTTAACAACAGTAGAAGCATCTTGCTCTAGATTTTGCATAAGAGAAAATGTGCAAATGGAAGACTGTGTAACTGGTTTAGCAAATGCAATATTAACAGCAGGTAAAGTAGAAATCCATCTTTGTTCTAATGCGTAATTCCAAAATTTAATTAATAACTCAGGATCTTTTTTCTTTTTAATTTCGTGTTCTAGAATAGGTAAAAATTCTTCTGCTTTTTCAAATTGAAGTCCAGAAAAAAGTGTTGAATTAGAAGAAAATAGCGTTTCGATATCGTTTTGCATGAGATTTTTCCGAACGAAATTAATGGAAGTAACAGGATGAACAATTTTAGGGGTTTCATAAATACGTTGATCTTTTATATGTTTGTGATTTCTCCATTCAAACCATGTTAAATCTGCAATTTCATCGAGTTTAAGATAATGATATTTAGGATGACTAATTATAAATGATCCTACAAAAGCTTCACAATATATCCACTTTTCGTTTCCTTGCTCTTTTAATTTAAGTCTTTCTTCATATAATGCATCAATTAATTTACTTGAAAGGGCAACAAAAGGAAAAAATACTCTTGCATAATGTGGATAAAAATATAAAACATTTTCGAAAAAAGGCCTGACTATTGGGTCATCAATTTGATCGATATGACCAATAAAATCAATTTTATTTTGTATTGCATTTTTAAATATTTTTTCAATATTGATATTAATAACAGCATCATTTTCTAATATAAAATAAAATTTGTAATTAGGTTTTTCTTGACGGAGTTTGTAAATTACATAATCTCCATTATAATGTAAATTATTTACATTTTCGGGCCAATGCGGAAGTTTTATTGAAGTCATATCTGCAGTATGGCTAACTTTTTCAAAAGGTTTTGTATCTGCTATATTATGCGTTTCATCAAATAAAATAACAAAATCTAAATTAATAGACTGTAAATATAATTTATAGGCTAATTCTTGAACATCGCTGTTCCATATGTGTGTTCTAATTGCAACTAATATTTCAGACATGATTAAATATTAAATAACTAACAAAATTGTAAAATAATTTTTGAATATATAATTTAAATTTATATTCAAAAACTATTTTATCGCTATCATATTTCTTAGTGGCATGCAAATTATTATTAATTTACTATTTAGTTAACGTTATTATAATTTTATTAAGTAGAAATGAATAAAGAAAAGATTAAGAAACAAAAGTCAGCAATAAGATAACAATATAAAGTTATAGTTTTATTTAAATAATTTTTAAAAGGTTGATAGTTATCTTTAAATATTCAATTAAAATAGCTTATTCTTTAATAACATAGGATTTTTAAGGTATCGAATTAGATTCCTTAGTTATAAAAGATAAGATAAAAAAATTTTAAAACTCTGATTAAATTAAACTAAAATAAATATTATATATCTAATAAATCTGTATCTTCAGCATGTTTCTGAATAAATTGGAAGCGCATCTCGGATTTCTTGCCCATAAGTTCGGATATTCGTGTTTCAGTTAATTCTTTTTCATTGTTAGGAATGGTTACTTTGAGTAATACGCGATGTTTGGGATCCATCGTCGTTTTTTTTAAGTCTTTTGGAGGCATTTCTCCTAATCCTTTAAAACGGGAAACTTCGATTTTTCCTTTTTTCTGATTTAATTTAGAAAGATAGTTTTCTTTATCCTTATCATCCATGGCATAGATAATTTTATTACCTTGAATGAGTCTATATAGGGGAGGTTGTGCTAAGTAGATTTTACCTTGTAAAATAAGTTCAGGTAATTCTTGATAGAAAAACGTCATTAACAAGGATGCGATATGAGCACCGTCAACATCAGCATCCGTCATGATGATGATACGACCATATCTTAATTTATGTATATCAAAGGATGAACTGATACCACATCCCAAAGCTTCTACTAGATCTTTTAATTCTTGATTATTATTGAGTTTTTGATTGGATGCACTAGCAACATTTAAAATTTTTCCTCGTAAGGGTAAAATTGCTTGTGTTTCTCGGTTTCGTGCCTGTTTAGCTGAACCACCAGCGGAATCCCCTTCTACAATAAAAATTTCAGTTTGAGCTGTGTTAGAGCTTGTGCAATCTGTTAGTTTACCAGGTAATCTTAACCGTTTTGTAGCACTTTTGCGAATCGTTTCACGGTTTTCTTTACGTTGTTTACGTTCTTCAGCTTTTTTCAAAAGGTAATTAAAAAGTTGATCCGCTTGGGTGGGATCAGCTGCCAGCCAATGGTCAAATCGATCGCGCAAGGCAGTTTCAACAAGTTTTATAGTATTTTTGGAGCTTAATTTTTCTTTTGTTTGCCCTTGGAATTCGGGATCTCTGATAAAGATGGATAATTTTGCTGTAAGGGAATCCAATATATCATCTGCTATAATTATAGATGATTTTTTATTTGCTCGTTGTTCACCCCAAGCACGTATACCTTTGATCAGAGCATTTTTAAAACCTTGTTCATGAGTGCCCCCAAGGGGAGTTGGTATAGTATTACAAAATGACGTTAAATTGCTTTCACCTTGTTTTAACCATGCTAATGACCATTCGATTTTTCCAGTAATTTTCCCTTGAAGGTCATTAGGTAAATTAACATCTCCTGACCAGATCGGACAGATTAATTGAGCTGAAGTTGTTTCTTCTTTTAAACTATCTTCAAGACCATTGGGAAAATGTAGAGTAGCTTTACTTGGAATATCTGAATTGGTTAATAATGCTTGATCACAAGACCAGCACAAAGTAACACCTTTATATAAAAAAGCCTTAGAACGGCATAATTTATATAATTGCTTTGGTGAAAATTGTAATTTTCCAAATATCTCTGGGTCAGGAATGAAACTTATTTGTGTTCCTTGTCGATTTTGTATTGAACCATAATTTACTAAAGGTGTGACTGATATTCCACGTTTATAGGTTTGTTTCCATAATGTTTTATTTCTGGCAATTTCTACTTCCATCCATGATGAAAGAGCGTTAACAACTGAAGAACCTACGCCGTGAAGACCACCAGCAGTATTGTAAACTTTATTAGAAAATTTTCCACCTGCATGGAGTGTTGTTAAAATGACTTCTAATGCTGATTTATTTTTGAATTTTGGATGTGAGTCTACAGGAATACCACGTCCATTATCACTGATTGTAAGCTTATTACCCTGATCAAGCGAAATAATTATGTTTGTCGCAAAACCGCTAATAACTTCATCCATTGCATTGTCTAATATTTCGGAAGCCATGTGGTGAAAAGCTGTTTCATCTGTACCGCCAATATACATGCCGGGGCGTTTACGTACAGGTTCAAGTCCTTCTAAGACCTCAATATCTTCAGCATTATAATCACTTGATACAGTTTTTATTTCTTTTATTTCTTTTATTTTCTTTTTATTTGTAAAAGAAGATTTAGGGGTGTTGTTTGCAGAAAATAAATCACTCATAGATTGTATTTTGCATAAAAATATTTTTTTTACAAAAGATTTTCTTCAGCTTAGGCTTATTTTTAATAAGGTTATTTTTTATGTGAAATTCTTTTATTGGATGCACGCCTTCTTTTTGAAATTTTATTCGTTTTTGCAGAGGAAGGCGCCTGACAAATTTCATAAGAAGTTGGTTGGATAATATCTTTTGCTTCTGCATATTGTGAAAGTTCGTTTGCTGTTTTTAAAGGTTTGATTTCATCAAACATAGACATTCTTTGTAAACAGAAAATAGTTCCTGCTTTTAATCCTTGGGAAGATTGGATATTAGCAAGTTGGGTGATATAATCATCATAGGCTTTTTGATAAGCTTTGGTTGAACGTTTGCCATAGTTTGAGCGAAAATAATTTTTTAGTTTTACTTCTTGATTGCTTACAATAGAGCGGAATTGGCTGATAAAAGTATTATATTGATCTTGTGCTTGACATGACAAGGCGGTCACCATTAATTCGCTTTTTAAACCTTCAATATTAAAAGCTTCATGAGAAGAGGAATTACTGCAATTTGCAGTTGAGGCCCAGCTAGGATTCGAATACAGTCCTATAACGATAAGTCCAGAAAAAATAAAGCG
Organism: uncultured Commensalibacter sp.; assembly: GCA_946699565.1. Taxonomy (GTDB): domain Bacteria; phylum Pseudomonadota; class Alphaproteobacteria; order Acetobacterales; family Acetobacteraceae; genus Commensalibacter. Next base: position 7,512 of record CAMPDW010000016.1, read on the forward strand.
TTTAATTAATAGAGACATTGAGTGCTCCAACCTAAGAGAAGAAAAAGATCGATTGATAATTTAAAAAAATAGCTCTTATATCCTTTTAAATAGGATTGTTTTTTATATCCAAACTTTCATAATTTTACCATATATTTATAGATTTATTGGGTATAACAATTTTTGTAGAGAATGCAATAGTTTATATTTACACCTAGTAATAATAAATAAAAATATATTTTTTAATAATCTTATTAAAATTTCATAAAGTTATTGGTAATTTTAACTTTATCTGCTAGTGATCTTTAATAGATAATGTGAAATAAATAAAAATAGAATGAAAGTAATTTTTATGTCTTATGAACAATTAAGGTTAGACATGAAATTGTATCAATTGGTAGTTATGAACTGTTTACCATATGTAAACAGTATTTAGTAGATGGAGGCTGGTTTCGTGCGTTTGCGCTTATCTTTTATTTTGGCTTCATTGGGAATTACTTTAGCGGCTTGTCAACATAATCAGCAACAACCCGTTCAACAAGATAGAGAAGCCGCTAATCCTTTCAAATATACCAAGAAATCTTCTGTTTGTAATACAACACCAGTTGCAAAAGAAACTGATGGTAGTTTGAAAACAACAATGAATGTTCGTAGTGATGATGGTCAATGTGAATTCACCGTTGAACAGGCCGATTCGAAAGGAAATTACCTTTCATTTGGCGTTGTAACACCTCCTGAACATGGTAAAACTTTTATCTATAATTATGATAAAAGAACTTATATTCGTTATATTCCAACGCTTGCTTATGCCGGAACAGACAAATTTGTTGTTAATTTATTACATCAAGATGGCGTAACTAAAACGATTTTGTCTGTTGATGCAACTATAGATAATACAGGTGTGCAAGTAGCTAAACCGATTGCAAGTCCAACAACAATGCATCGTAAAGTGACACGTCATAAAAGAACAGTTTCACATCGCCGTACCATAAAAAAAGCTAAATAAAGTAAAAATAGAATTCTTAAATGATAAAATTAATAGCTGAAGGACGGGGGCGTTTCATTCCTTTTTCTTCGGCTTTTTTAACTAATTCCTGTAACGTTATTTTTGATACATCTTTCATTACTTTTTGATCAATAGATGACCATAAGGGTTTTATAATCTGTTGATAAAGAGGAAAAGTAAAATCTTCGTATTTATCTTTTTCTTCTACCGAAATAGCATTAATAATGTCCGCAATTGTAAGAAATCGTTTTGGTCGAGCTAAATGATATCCACCTCGTGGGCCGCGTGTGCTTTCTAAAATAGAAGCTCTGGATAATAATTGTAATATCGGTTCGATGCTTCTTTTGGGTAATTTTGTTCTTGAAGAAATATCAGAAGCACTGACTGTATTGTTATGGCTTGAGTAAAAGGCTATATCTGTTACAATAAGTAGAGCTGTTATAGCGCGATCTTGTCTTAAGAGCATTAAGATTATCCTGAATTTAAAAAAGAATATATGAATGGGTTAAACTACTATATCCTATGATTATTAGTATATAATAATTATCTAAGTAAAAAAATAGTATTTTTTATAAAAAGGACTATTATATGTCAATGCTATGTAAAAATTAAGATTCATAGCAATAATTAACAAAAGATAAAAAGGTAATGCGTTATTATGACAAAAAATAATTGTTTTGGCTTGGCACAACCTAGAGGGAGAATTTATAATTCTCTGATTGAAACAATTGGAGGGACCCCTTTGGTGAGACCAGGAAATTTGTTGAAAAAAGATAATGTAAATGCTGATATTTTATTAAAATTGGAATTTTTTAATCCGTTATCTTCAGTGAAGGATCGTATTGCTGCTGCAATGATTATTCAAGCTGAGGAAGAGGGTATAATAAGCCCTCATAAAAGTGTTATTATTGAACCTACTTCTGGAAATACAGGTATTGGATTAGCTTTTATTGCAGCTGCAAAAGGATATCGTTTAATTGTTACTATGCCTGAAAAAGCATCAATTGAACGTCGGAAAATGATGCGTTTTCTTGATGCTCAGGTAGAATTAACCCCAGGTCATTTAGGAATGGCAGGTGCAATTGCACGGGCTAAAGAGATTGTTGAAGATACACCCAATGCTTGGATGCCAAAACAATTTGAAAATCCAGTTAATCCACTTGTTCATGAATATACAACAGCAGAAGAAATTTGGCAGGATACTCAAGGTAAAGTTGACATAGTTGTTGCTGGTATTGGAACAGGTGGAACCATTACAGGTATAGCCAAAGGATTAAAGAAACATAATTCTCAAATAGAAATTTATGGTGTTGAACCAGCTGAAAGTGCAGTATTAAATGGTGAAGAACCTGGCCCACATGGAATACAGGGGATTGGTGCAGGATTTAAACCATCTATTCTAGATCTTAATTTAATTAAACAGGTTTTGATGGTTTCTGAAAATGATGCTTTGGCAACGTCAAGACGTGTTGCTCGCCTAGATGGAATTCCTGTTGGCATTTCTTCTGGCGCAGCTTTATTTGCTAGTTTGCAATTGGCAGAAAAAAAGGAAAATAAAAATAAGGTTATTGTAACAATAGTACCTTCTTTTGCTGAACGTTATTTATCAACATCTTTATTTAACGGATTAATTTAAATTATTTAAATTGGAATGAAATTATGACTTTCAGGATAATATTATCCTGAAGGAAATAGGGATGTTATCTCAATATAATTTCAACACGTCGATTGCGTGGTTCTTTTACATTAGGACCAGTTTGGACACGTAAATTTTGTGAACCATAGCCATGAATATCGATATTAGCTGCTGGAATACCATTCCGAATTAATTCTGACCGGATTTCTTTGGCTCGCTTCAAGGACAGATCAATATTATAACGTTGTCCTTTTTTATTTGGAGCAGCAGATGTATCAGTATAACCATCAGCTTCAATACGTGTATTTTGTACATTATTATAAGCCGCTGCAGCTTCTTTGATAATAAGGCGGGCTCGATTGCTCAAGCTGTAACTATTCCAATTAAAAAAGACCAGATATAATCTTGATTTTCTTGCTTTGGGTATTACAGGTGATTCCTCGACAGTAATTGAAGGTGGAGGGGCGGGATTGAACTCGTAACGTAACCCTAATAAGATTGAATGGTTAAAATAGGTCGTTGTATCACGATTTCCTCTATTATGTTCGAATGGATGCGTCGCATTGCGACCACCTTGTGTCCCCCATACATCAGCCGTATGACTTTGCGGTGCAAGCATTGTCCAAAAACGATATTCTGTAACAAAAGATAATCCAACAACCCAAGGTGTCGGAAAAGATAATCCGCCAATACCTTGATAGGCAAATTGTCCAAACGTTCCTCCCATATGTTCTGTTAGACGATGATCAGATGTGCGTAATTTTACACCATGCATAGAAGACCATCCATAACCTATACCAGCACCAAAATAAGGGAAAATATAGGGACTACCAACATCTAAATCAAATAAAGCATTAACCATAAAACCATAGGTTTGTTGACGGCCTTCTCCACGTGCTTTATAAGATCCAAGATTCTGATATTTTAGAGGGTTGTTACGATAGTTTCCTTCAACTTCAACGCGAAATCCATTACCCAATCCATAACCTATATTTCCTACAGTGGTTGCACCAGATGTATATTTATCACGACCATCAGGCATAATATTATTTTGACGTACTACCTGATCTTGATTGATGCTCAAACCACCAGCACCACCGATATACATACCTTTGACAGGTTGTGCTTTAATAGAGGATATGGATATTAAAAATATTGAAAAACAAAGAAAAGCAGAAACATTAAATATGGATGCAGCAAATAGAGGGAATTTAAAATTCATCTTAATTGTTCACTCCTTAAAATTAGCTATTAGCTGCAATTTGTTTTAAATATCCTTCGAAAGCAAATACTCTTTTTTTTTTAAATAAAGAAGTAAAAAAAAATTTTTGTTCGAAAAATATTTCAAATGTCATTGAAACGTCACAGAAATTTAAAAATTAAATAATTAGAGCCAATATACTATTTTTAAAATTAAATAAATACAAGATAGCAATTTACATTAATTAAAATTATTAGATTTACAGATTTATTTTTTCCCTTAGGGTAATAAATTTTATTATTATTTTGAAAAGATAAATTTTATTCATTGGGGATCATATTTAAAGCTTTTTGATAAAGCTTTAGATTTGACAGTAAATGATCTGCCATTTCTAAATCTGCATCCGAACCGATGGCTGGAGGACATGCGTTTCTGATTTGAAGGATTTCTTTTGCTTCAATTGGAAAGCGGGATTTTCTAGATATTATAACGTGTTGTTTATAAGAGGACTGATCGTTTAATAATTCATTGATTTGAAGTTGAACAAATTTTTCACCCCGACTTGTACAAATTTGAGGAATAATTCCAAGACCTTGAATAGGCCATCCAAGGGGAGCAATGACTCGGCTCCATGTTATAAAAAGTTCACCACCATCAGGCAGTTGCGCAATGGTTTGAACTAAGCCTTTTCCTAATGTTGTACTGCCGATAACAACAGCTCTTTTATGATCAGATAATGCTGCTGTTAATATTTCAGCAGCACTTGCAGTTCTTCCATCGACAAGTATTACGATGGGGGCGTTGTTGGTAATATCACCACCTTGTACTGCCCAAACATGGTTGGAATCTTGATCTCTACCCTGGGTGGTTGCTGCAACCCCATGATCAAGTAACAAAGCAGCACTTGTAATAGCTTGTTGTAAAACACCTCCTCGGTTACCTCTTAAATCGAGGATTAATCCTTTTAACTTAATATCTTGAACAGCTTGATCAAGATATTGATTTATTTCTTCAGCTGTAGAATTGGAAAATGAGGTGATTTTAAGAATAATAATATTATCGTTTGTAAAAGCAAAAACTGTAGCAGGGGGAACATTTTCCCTATGAAGATGAACAATTCTTATTTTTTTATTGCCTGTTCCTAAGACTAGGGTGATAGGGGATTTGATATTACCTTTTAGCCAGTTATTGATGGTTGCGATTGGCTGCTTATAGGTTCGTTTAGAATCAATTTTATATATTCGTTCCCCAACGTTCAGGCCTGCTGTCCATGCAGGACCATTTGTGTTAACTGAACTAATAACTGTATAACCTTTTTCTTTAACGATTGTTATTCCAATATTTCCCTCGCCTTCACCGCGTTGGTTTCGATCTGTCAAAGCTGAATTAGGACTAATATATCTTGAATAGGGATCCATATGATCAAATAATTCATCAAAAAAAGCTTGAGTAAGCCCTTGATTATTTGCAAATTGGATTAATGTTGAATTTTCCCAACTTTTATTAGAAATATTAGTAATAATTTTAGCCCATTGTATAATATCATTATCGGTTGGTAGTGTATAATTTTCCAATATTTTTTGGGATTGTTGCAAGGTTAATTGATTATTTGATTCATGAATTGAAAAAGAAGGATCAATAGCACTTAAACCATTTAATCCCCATAGTGATAAATCCTTGATTGAATGTTCATCAAGGGCTCTTGGTTGTAAAAATGTTAGTGCAGTTGCAATGACATTTTCAAAATTATGTTTGTTAAAGGTTATATTATTTTTTAATTTTATAGGAATATGTTGGGCATAAATTGTGGAATAATTACTAAAAATAAAAAAAATAAATAAGACATAAATAAAAAATTTAAATATGTGCAAAATGTAAATATTTATATTTTGCACATATTTAAACAACCAAAAATTTCGTATAAGGAGGAAAATGATTGTTCTCCAAAAACCACACATTTAAAAACTATTAAAAAATATAATAACGTGTAAATTATGAAAACCAAAATAGAAAAATATCCCATTCTGTTACGTAAAAACCACATCCTTAAAAGGTAGTATTATTTTTTAGATTTTTTTATTCCTTTTTTTTTGATGGTTGATAATTTTGTTTTTTTTTCTTTTTTTTCAAGGAATTTAAGAGCGTCTTCGAGCATTAATTTACTGCTATCATTCCCTTTTGGCAAGTAGGCTATTGTTTTCTTATGTTGTAAATAAAAGCCAAAACGTCCTTTTCGTAATAAAATCGGCTCTTTGTCCTTTGGATGAACACCTAGATTTTGAATAGAAGCCATTTTTTTTGATAATATTTCTATGGCTCTATCTAATCTAATAGTAAGAATATCTTCATGTTCATCCAAGGAAGCGTAGATAGTCCCCATTTGGATATAAGGGCCAAACCTTCCCAAGCCAATACTGATTTTTTCGCTAGTTTTAGGATATTCTCCTAAAATTTTCGGGAAAGATAAAAGAGAAAGAGCCTGCTCCAAGGTAATAGAATTACCATCAATATTTTTAGGGATAGCAGCCCGTTTGGGTTTGATCTTCTTATTCTCAGGATAGGCCTCTCCAGATTGGATATATAAACCGTAAGGGCCTGCACGAAGGCTTATCATCTCACCTGTTTTAGGGTTTTTCCCTAAAATTTTATTTCCTTCTTTTAGAATATTATTTTCGTCTTGATTTGTATTATCCAAACTTAATTTTCGGGTATATTGACACTTTGGATAGTTAGAACAACCAATAAAAGCCCCATATCGACCTAATTTTAAATGAAGGTTACCTGTTTTACAGGCAGGACAACTTCGAGGATCAGATCCATCAGTCGTTTCAGAAAAAAAATGGCTTCCTAGGTTTTTATCCAAAGCATCAATTACATCTGATATTTTAAGTTCTTTAGTCTGTTCAATCGCATGGGAAAAATCAATCCAGAAACCTTGCAAAACCTTTTTCCAATCTATTTTACTATCAGAGATTTCGTCTAATTGTTCCTCCAAATTAGCTGTGAAATCAATATCAACATAGCGCTTGAAGAAAGAAGTTAAAAAGGCTGTAACCAGTCGACCTCGATCCTGAGGGATGAAATAACGATTTTCAAGTGTTACATAGCCACGGTCACGTAAAACTTCTAAAATTGAGGCATAAGTAGAAGGACGACCTATACCCAATTCTTCCATTTTTTTAACAAGGGATGCTTCACTATAGCGAGGTGGAGGTTGTGTAAAATGTTGATCTGGTTTGATTTCTCGTATTTGAACGCTTTCTTTCTCTTTTAAAGGCGGTAATAGAGGCATATCGTTTGCGTTTTTATTATCCGCTTCTTTTTTATCAGATTCGTCAAAGCTTTCAGTATAGACTTTTAAAAAACCTTCAAAAGTAATGGTTGATCCTGTAGTTTTAAAACAATTTTCTTGTTTTTCATCATTCACAATAATGGTGGTTTGATCAAGTTCAGCTGATTCCATTTGACTTGCTAGCGCACGTTTCCAGATAAGTTCATAGAGCTGTTTTTGTTCAATGGTTAAAAAATCTTTGATTTGTTCAGGTGTATAATTAATATGTGTAGGTCGTATAGCTTCGTGAGCCTCCTGTGCATTTTTAGCCTTGCTTGTATATTTACGTGGTGATTTAGGTAAAAATTTTTCTCCAAATTTTAAAGAAATATGATTACGTATGGATTGAATAGCTTCATTTGCTATTTGTACACCATCAGTTCGCATATAAGTAATTAAACCAACAGTTTCTCCATTTACTTCTATTCCCTCATAGAGCTGTTGAGCCGTGCGCATAGTGCTTTGGGCGCTCATACGAAGCTTTCTTGAAGCTTCTTGCTGTAAGGTGGAAGTTGTAAAGGGGGGTGCAGGATTTCTTTTTATTTTTTTATGTTCGATGGATTGAATAGTAAAATGTTGTTTACGTAAAAAAACACTGGCTTGATTTGCCAGTTTTTCAGAATTTAGATCAAATTGTTCAAGTTTTTTACCTTGATAATGGGTTAATTTTGCGATGAAAGGTGAATGATCAGAAGAAAGGAAAGTGCCGTGAATTGTCCAGTATTCTTTGGATTTAAAAATTTCAATCTCGGTCTCTCGTTCACAAATAAGGCGGAGGGCAACGGATTGAACCCGTCCAGCACTGCGAGAACCTGGTAATTTTCTCCATAAAATGGGGGATAAAGTAAAACCGACAAGGTAATCCAAAGCTCGACGAGCAAGATAGGCTTCGATTAAAGGTTGATCTAGTTTTCGAGGATGTTGAATAGCATTTTGTATAGCTTGTTTTGTGATTTCATTAAATGTAATGCGTTCAACATTGATATTTTTAAGAAGTTTTTTTTCATTTAATATGGATTGAACATGCCAAGATATGGCTTCACCTTCACGATCAGGGTCAGTTGCTAGGTAAAGCGTTTTGGCTGATTTAAGTGCTTGAGCAATCGCTTTAATCTGTTTGTTTCCACGTTCATCTGTTTTCCAATCCATTGCAAAATTTTCGTCTGGCCTCACACTTCCATCTTTGGGAGAAAGGTCACGAACGTGCCCAAAAGAAGCAAGAACAGTATATTTGTTTCCAAGATATTTATTAATAGTTTTAGCCTTGGCAGGCGATTCAACAACGATGACGTCTGTCATTTTTTCTCCAGACGGATAAATAAAAAACATGATTTATTTAATAAAATAACACAAATATAATTTCTTCTTTAACGAGAAGAAACAGCTATCTATTGGCTATTTTTTAATAAATATAATGGGCATATTTAAACGAAATAAATTGAAAATTTCAAGAATTTGTTTTTCAGTTTTATTTTAAAATATAACTATTATGGGAAAGTTCAATTTTATTTTAAATTTCCAATAAGGTTAAAGTGCTTAAAATTTCAGTTGAGAAATAATAAACATTTTTAAGAATAAGATTTACTGGAGTAGAGGTTGTTGAAAGGATGGATAGAATATAAGCTTTTAAATTCTGTAAATTTGGATCAGATGATTCTTGGTGAGAATGTTTTTTTCGAGGATGAATTCAGGGACGGAGAAAAGGAAAAAAGATTAATATTAGAATGTAAATTTTTCGTTAAATTAAATGTTTTAGGTATATCAGGAAGAATATTCAAAATATTTTCTGTTAAAACAGCATCCATACGAATAAGGTTGCTACTAACCTTACTTCGTAAATCAATTGGTGAGTATGGAACGGAAAAAATAAAATTTGTGATATTCAAAAGCAAAATCTGTCATAATAAGGCTTTTCGAATGTTGTGCTAATTTAATAACTACACAATCCCAGCTTATTTTAGTAATTAAATGGTTTTTACGTAGAAGATGAATGACTTGGTGTTGTATATCACATCGAAATTTAGTTAATAAATCCCCTTTTTCTGAGATTTATTGTTGAAGTTTTCAATGTTCAGCTTGATAGACGATATTAATTCTACAATTAATAATTGTAATTGTAAATCAGTATATAATACTCTTTTATAGGTTACTTCATTTAGCTCTCTTGCTAAACCAGAGAATAATGTCAATTGATGGCAAGAAAAATCTGCAACAAGGTTTTTTATCATTTTGATGCCATGTAAAGAAGCATTTCTTGTATCAACGATAGCAATGTTCCTTTTTATAAAAGATCAATATACTTAAGGTAATAAGCAGAGGTGGAGCGTTTTTTATTTTATCTAATAATGGGTGGATATTTTTTTATTCTATGAATAATGAAATGAGCATTATAATTTAAGGTTTTACTATTTTCTTTTAGAATAGTGTTATCATATGGAATATGAAATTTTTTGGAAGGATCCTTTTTAGATTGTTTGAGATTTGGTAAGCTTTCCAAAGCTGCTTTTGTGCTATGATAATGTTTTAATAAATGCTGATATCGAATCATCCTATTCCTTCCGTTCTTGCCAATTTTACATAGGGGAAAAAATGGTTTATGGAAAGAGAGCAAGATTTTGTTATGGATATTGATTAATTATCTTTATTTTTTTTCTCATCAATGCGTGGTTCTGTTCCATTATTTAAACGATAAATATTGGTTTTGTGTCGGAACATGATGAGTAGACTGATAATAAGTGAAGGAAATAAAAAATTCGTTTTAAGATCGAAATTATTTAAAAGTATAACGAATAGAGGCCACGTAATAAAAGCAGACAGCCCACCAACGGACGAAATTCTTGATATTTTGACTGCTAATAACCATACGACACAAGATAACAAACCGGCAATAGGGGTTAGGGTAAGACTGACACCTAATCCTGTAGCAACGCCTTTACCTCCCTTAAAATTAAGCCATATGGGAAAACAGTGACCGATAACTACAAAAATTGCAGCAAGAGTTTCTGCCTGAATTGTGTAATCAATAGCAAAAATATAGGCACATTCTATTGCAAAGGCACCTTTTATCATATCGAAGAAAAGAGTTAAAGCGGCAAGTTTTTTTTTACCTGTTCGTAAAACATTTGTGGCGCCGATGTTACCAGATCCAATTTTACGAATATCACCCATTCCTCCAATATAACTAATCAACATACCAAACGGAATGCTGCCTATAAGATAAGAAAGAAATATGATGCCCGTCATCAATGTCCAAGCATAATGAGGAATGTGCCATATCATGAATGTTCTCTTTTATAAACGCGATGTCCTGATTTCCAAGTTCCTAATACTATTCCAGGTAAAATACGATTATCAAAAGGGGTATTTTGAGCTCGTCCTGGTAATTTTCCAGCCTGCACTTGCCAGTTTTGATCCGGATCAAATAGACATAAATCTGCAATGCTTCCTTTGGCAAGTGTACCAATGGATTGTCGAAGAATTCTTGCAGGATTGCAACATAATAAGGAAATTGCCTGAGGTAGCGTTAAATTACCATTTTTAACTTGAATAAGGGTGACACTTAACAAGGTTACCAATCCTGTTCCACCTGGTGCTGCCTCTGCAAAAGGCAATCGTTTATCATCTACATCCCGAGGTAAATGATCCGAAGCGATGGCATCAATGGTACCATCAATTAATCCTTGGCAGATCGCTAAACGATCTGCTTCAGAACGAAGAGGAGGTGATAATTTTGCATAAGTTCTAAAATCACCAATGGACTCTTCATTAAGATCAAAATAAACAGGTGCAGTATCGCAGCTTATGTTAAGACCTTTTGCCTTAGCCTGTCGAATAAGATCAAGTCCTTCAGCGGTTGAAATATGTCCAAAATGTAATCGACAATTTGTTTGTTCAGCTAGTCGCAAATCACGAGCAATCATTATTGCTTCGGCTGCTGTTGGGACTGAGGGTAAACCAAGTCGTGTAGCTAATATACTTTCAGTTGCGCTGCTATTTTTTGCAAGGCTAGGGTCTTCTGGATGCTGAATAATTAAACCATCAAATCCACTGGCATAAAGCATTGTTTGCAACATCAATTTTGTATTTGCTAAGGCTCTATCACCATCTGTAAAACCGATAGCTCCGGCTTCTTGTAAAAGTTCAATTTCAGCAAGTTCTTGACCTTCACACCCGACACTTAAGGCACCATAGGGTAAAATGGATACAGATTTGGTTGCTTCACCTTTGGCTTTGAGCAAGGTAACAAGTGCAGGATTATCGATAGCAGGTTTACTGTTGGGAAGAATAGCCATGGTCGTGATTCCACCTGCAGCTGCAGCTTCAGCTGCGGTAGCGATAGTTTCTCGATATTCATATCCCGGTTCCCCGACGGTGACGCGCATATCAACCAAACCAGGGCAAAGGATTGAACCTTGACCATCAATAATTTCACAATCTTCTGGTTGACCTTCTGTTGTTGGAAGGTCAACTCCTACAATTTTATCATTTTTAACAAGTAACTTACCAGGTTGATCTATTCCAGATTGTGGATCAATTAAACGAACATTGGTAAAAAGAATTGGTTTCATGGTTGTGCCTTTATATGAGAAAATTTTTCAAGCACTGCCATTCTGACTGCCACACCCATTTCAACTTGTTCTTGAATGACACTTTGATGTGGATCATCAGCAACGTGGCTATCAATTTCAATGCCACGATTCAGGGGACCGGGATGCATAACTAGGGCATTTGATTTGGCAAGATTCAATCGTCTGCGATCTAAACCAAAAAAGCGAAAATATTCACGTGTACTTGGTATTAATCCAGCACTCATCCGTTCACGTTGTAAACGTAACATCATGATAATGTCGACATTTTTAATTCCATCATCCATGGAATAATAAGGTGTGGCTCCCATTTTACTGATTGATGAAGGTAATAAAGTCCTTGGTCCGATAACTCTTACATTACATCCCATTGTATTTAAAAGGATGATATTTGATCGTGCAACGCGACTATGTGCAATATCGCCACAAATCGCAACAGTTAAACCAGATAATTTGCCAAAATGTCGGCGAATTGTCAAAGCATCTAGTAATGCTTGCGTAGGATGTTCATGTGTTCCATCCCCCGCATTAATTACGCTAGCATCAACTTTTTGAGCTAATAACGCAGGGGCCCCAGATTGGGCATGACGAATGACCAATAGGTCGGCCCGCATTGCATTTAAGGTATAGGCTGTATCAAGGAGTGTTTCTCCTTTGCTGACTGAAGAAGTAGAAACAGACATGTTAATGACATCTGCTCCAAGCCGTTTCCCAGCAAGTTCGAATGAAGTTCGAGTGCGTGTACTATTTTCAAAAAAGAGGGTGATTAAAGTACGTTCCCTTAATAGATTACGAGGGGTTTTACGGGAACGATTTAATAAAGCATAATTTTCAGCCCGATCTAGTAAAATTTCGATTTGTTCAGCAGGAAGCCCTTCTATACCGAGAAAATGCTGCCCAAAGGATTTATCCATTGATAATGGCTCCTAATCTAGCTAGAACTTCATTTTTACCTAACGCAAAAAGAGTATCATCAATACCTGGAGATATTGTGTTGCCTGTTATGGCGGCACGTAAAGGTTGGGCTACTTTACCCAATTTTAATTTTTCCTTTTGAGCAAATTCATGCAAACAGTGATTGATTGAATCCTTCGTAAAATTCGGTAACTTATTAAGTTCTATAGCAAGTTTTTTTAACAAGATACGATTACCATCATTTAATAATTTCTGTGCCTTGTCCGTAAAGTTTAATGGAATTGTCATGCAAAGAAAAGCTGCATTCTCTGCTAATTCATTTAAATTTTTAGCTCGTTCTTTTAAACTGGGCATAAGTTTTAATATTTTTTGTTGGTTTTGTTCATCAAGTTTCAAATTGTTACGTTTGTTCAGACGTGATAAAATTTTTTTACAGAGTCTTTTACTGTCAGCTTGGCGTAACCAATAGGCATTGATATGATTTAATTTTGTATAATCCATTCGGGAAGGGGAACGTCCAACACCATCCAAATCGAAAAGTTTGATCTGTTCTTCTCGACTCAAAATTTCATCATCTCCATGTCCCCAACCTAATCGAAGCAAATAATTACAAAGGGCTTCGGGGAGGTAGCCTTCATCACGAAATTCCATAACTGAACTTGCACCATGACGTTTGGATAATTTAGCACCATCAGGACCATGAATAAGGGGAAGATGAGCAAATTGTGGAATTTCCCATCCCATAGCGTGATAAATCATTAATTGTCGAAAACTATTGGTTAAATGATCATCACCACGGATAACATGTGTGATATTCATATCATGATCATCACAAACAACCGCATGTTGATAGGTTGGTGTACTATCTGCTCGTAAAATAATCATGTCATCAAGCTCAATGTTTCCAACAGTTACATCACCTTGTACAAGATCATGTATAATCGTTTTACCTTCTCTGGGTGCTTTAATACGTATTGTGTAAGGTGTATTGGGAGGAGCCTCGGATGGATCACGATCTCGCCAATATCCATTGTAACGGGGTGGTTTACCTTCTACCTTGGCTTTGGTACGCATTTCAGCTAACTCTTCAGGCGTGCAAAAACATTTATAAGCTTTTCCAGTTTCAAGAAGATGTAGAGCGATTTCCTGGTGTCGTTTAATTCTTGTTGATTGATAAACAGGTGGTTTGTCAGGGATCAAACCCATCCACGCTAATCCATCTAGGATAACATCAACTGCTTGTTGAGTTGAACGCTCTCGATCAGTATCTTCAATACGAAGAAGGAATTCGCCGTGATAATGTTTGGCGTAAAGGTAATTAAAAAGAGCAGCACGAGCATTACCAATATGAAGTAATCCCGTTGGACTTGGGGCAAAACGTGTACGAACAGTCATGAGTGTCTTTCTTGCACCTAGAATAAAAATGATTTTGAATTATTGATTATATTAATTATTAAAAAGAAAGATATGAAGTCTAGCAAAAAAAATATTTTTATGGAGTTTTTGAATCAATATTTAGCAATAATAAAATAGGTTATGGCTTATTTTGCTAAATAATCAGAATAATTAAAATTGTGGACTCCTGTAATTGTAACACTAGGATGTATGATCTATTTTTCTTTTCCAAGTGAATCTTATTTTCTAGATGAATTTATTGTTATTATATTTGGTTTGATGAGTATATTTGTTATTTGATGGCGGTATTCTACTTTTTTGAATCTTTATTAATTTCATTGTTTTATTTTTAATTAGGATGGGATTTTATCTCATATGGTTGTAAATCCAATGACGAGAGCCTTTTCATCGTTTGCCTATGCATGTGACCAAGATCAGTGGTAAAATTCGTTTATTAGTTAATTATGTTATTTTTTAGCAATTTTCTGAATTTTAACAGAAAGAATGGCAAAGATTCATATTATTTACTTTGTTTTGGTTTTATAACTATTTAAGTAGGGGATTGGATAAAGGCAAGAATGATGTTAAGGTATCTTTTCTTACCCGTTAGAGAAACTATTATGATTTACAATTTCATACCCGGTTTATGCTTTATTATCAATCAAGGTGGTTAAAAAAAGTTGTAAAACTTCTAATATGAAAAATACCTAAAAAATCGCTTAATGAATAGGGTAAATTTTACCCGATGAATCGGGGGAAATTATTCAAATTCTATTAACAGATATAGTTTCAACCTTATCAAAAAAAGATCGTTATGTTTTTGCCATTGTTCGATTGGTGCATTTATTAGCAATTGTTGGTTTACATTTGGGCACTGTTATGTTGGTTGTAATTGGTTCAACACGATGGGTTGTTATTTCGAAGTGAATATATTGCTTTATACTGGTCTGTAAAAGCAATTGCATTATTTATTAGGTGGAGTGCTGGATGTGCTTATCTTCTTTTGGCAGGGTTTTATTTGCCAGCCGTACGTAGTCTGATCATGATAAGCTTAATAATGGATTACCTTATTTTTTAATCGTCGGGTTATATTGATGCATAATTTGATGCTGGCATCTTTGCTTATTTTAATTATAATACTTTATTCTCTTATTCCAATGAAAGATATAATAAACTTGGGTTTATTAAGTTATTTTATAGGATTATATATTTTATGTTTAATCATAGCCTGATTGAAAACTGTCGGATTAATTTTGATCACGTTTAGGGTGGGATCTTGTGTATGGAGTAAAGTCCTGATCTTGTAACATCTGCAGATAGCCAGATGGTCGTTTTTCGACGAACTGAAAGGTTATGGTTGGTTCGTCAGTGTGGTTGTAATGCTTATACAATTGAAGGATGGAAACATTATTCTAGGTGCACTGAATGTTGAATTCATTAATTCTTTTACGCATGAGAAAAATATGATTTGTCGGGATTTTTATTGTAAATATTTGGATAAAAAAATACTGATAATTTTAAAGAACTAAAAGAGATTTATTCAAAAGTTAATCTTTGTTATGATGCATTACGTTTAGTGGTTTCATTATTGTGAGATCACCATTTTTGTTCTGGTACACCTTTCATTGGCAAAGAGAAAAATTGGATAAAAGGATCCTATGGCGTTTGGTTAAAACAAAAATCTCTTAAAATAAAAAATGATTTATCAAATAGAGGGAATCGTTTGTAGGTTATGGAACCAATTAAACGAAGTATTCCGAATTTATCTCTTGTATTAATGGAATAATTTAAATGGGAGCTATATTTTTACTTGGATAATGACAAACTTGTACAACAGAACAATGCCAACATTCTGGTTTTTTAGCTTTGCAACAATATCGACCATGTAAAATTAACCAATGATGTGCTTTGATGATCAATTCTTGAGGTATGATTTTAACTAGTTTTTTTTCAACATCTAAAGGCGTTTTACCTGAGGCTAGACCTGTTCTGTTTCCTATTCTGAAAATATGAGTATCGACAGCCATGGTGGGTTGGTTAAAGGCAATACTTAAAACGACATTAGCTGTTTTTCGACCAACACCAGGTAAGGTTTCCAATGCTTCTCTTGTTTGTGGAATTTCACCATTGTAATTTTTAATCAATTGTTTAGAAAGTAAAATGATATTACGAGATTTTGCACGCCACAATCCAATAGAATTAATGTAAGGGATAAGCTTTTCTTCACCCAATGCGACCATTGCTTTGGGTGTGGAGGCAATTTTGAATAATTTTTCCGTAGCTTTATTCACAGAAACATCAGTTGCCTGAGCGGATAAAACAACTGAAACAAGCAGCGTATAAGGCGAGCTATAATGAAGTTCTGTTTTGGCATCAGGACGAGCTTCAGCAAGAAGACGAATAAATTCCTTAATTTCTTTGGAATTCATAGTTTTACATTTGGCTGTGTCTTTTTTGGAAGAAGTTACAGGCATAGGAATAATTAGATCAGATAAAAGGTAATTTTTCCCCACCAAGAATATGGATATGGAAATGAAAGATCTCTTGACCAGCATTTTTACCAATATTACTGATGATTCTATAACCTTTTTCTTTTAAATCCAACAAATTGGCAACATGAGAAACAGCTTTAGTTAAAGCAACGATTTCTTCTGGAGCAGCACGTTGGGCAAAATCATCATAGGAAATATAAGGATTTTTTGGAATGATTAAAGCATGAATAGGAGCTTTAGGCGCAACATCATAAAAAGCGAGGACATATTCATTTTCATAAATGGTTTTAGCAGGTATTTCTTTATTTAAGATTTTGGCAAAGATATTTTTTGTATCATAAGTATTAGAAGAGGATTGCATTCTTTCACCTATTCTTTTGTTGATTGCGTTTTACGCGAAATTTTTTCTTCAATTCCGCTTATTTTTTCCCTATTTTGAAGTTCAGACCAAACTTCTTCTGGAGATACTCCTGTTATAACCCACATTGCAAGTAAATGATATAAAGTATCAGCACTTTCACTGATCAAGTTTTCTGGGTTTTTGGTCGCACATTCAATTAAACATTCTATAGCTTCTTCTCCAAATTTTTGTGCGACTTTATTAGGTCCTTTTTTTAGTAATTTAGCTGAGTAGCTTTTTTTTGGATCATCATTTTTTCTTTTTTCTATTCTGTCATATAAACGATCTAGAATTTCGCCGTTAAGATTAGATTTCATACCATACCTATTTTTTTATTTGAATTATGATAAACGAACAGGAATATTATTATTCGCTAAAGATTGTTTGACTTGATAAATGGTGAATTGACCAAAATGGAAAACGCTAGCAGCCAATAATCCTGTGGCTCCTGTTTTGGCGCCTTCTGTAAAATGTTGGAGTTCACCCACTCCTCCTGAGGCAATAACTGGAACATGGATCACTTTATGGATTGCATTAAGAAGGTCGAGATCGAACCCTTTACCTGTTCCATCACGATCCATACTGGTGATTAAAAGTTCACCGGCACCGCGTTTGGTCATTTCCTTTGCCCATTCAATAGCATTGATTCCTGTGGGTGTGCGACCTCCATTAATATAAACCTCCCATGAACCTTTTTGATCAGATCGAGCGTCAATAGCAACGACAATACATTGATTTCCAAATTTATTAGCCCCTTCACTAACAAGATCTGGGTTTTTTATAGCAGCGGAATTGATGGCACATTTATCCGCACCAGCCAAAAGAAGAGAACGAATATTTTCAACGGAACGTATGCCGCCTCCGACGGTTAAGGGTAAGAAAATTTTTTCTGCTGTTCGGTTGACGACATCAATAATGGTATTTCTGTTTTCATTACTAGCGGTAATATCCAGAAAAATTAATTCATCTGCCCCAGCCTTGTCATAAACTAATGCTTGTTCGGCAGGATCACCTGCATCGCGTAATGAAACAAAATTAACTCCTTTAACTACGCGACCATTTTTAACGTCGAGACAAGGTATAACACGTGTTTTTAGCATGTTGCTAATACCTTTAATGCATCATTGATATTGATCCGACCATCATAAAGTGCACGCCCAACAATTACACCCTCAATACAAGGTTCTTGATTGGCAATCGTTCTTAGTGCTTTTAAATGGTTAAGATTACCTACACCGCCGCTTGCTATAATGGGGATATGTAAATGATGAGCAAGACCAGCTGTTTGTTCCAGATCAAGACCAGATAACATTCCATCACGTTCAATTTCTGTAAAAATAATAGCAGATACACCACTATCTTGTAAACGTAATGCTAGATCTAATGCTTTCATCTTCGAAATTTCAGCCCATCCCTCGGTTGAAACATATCCTTTTTTGGCATCAATACCAATGACAATGTGTTCAGGAAATTTTTTGCAAGCTTCGTAAACCAATTGAGGATTTTTTATAGCTACACTGCCAAGAATAACACGGCGTACTCCTCTTGAAAGCCAGAATTCGATCGCTTTTAAATCACGTATCCCACCGCCAAGTTGAACAGGAACTTGAGAATGGCTTAAGATTTCAGAAATGGCACCGCTATTCATGGATTTTTTTGCAAAAGCACCATCAAGATCAACAACATGTAACCATTTACATCCTTGGTCATTCCAGTTTTGTGCTTGTTCGCCAGGGTTATCAGAATAGATTGTTGCTTGATTCATTTCGCCTTGACGTAAGCGAACGCATTGTCCATTTTTTAAGTCAATTGCTGGATATAAGGTTAAAGCATGTTTTGTAAAAGAATGGGTCATTGATCAATTTCAAAGTTGAATTAAAATGAAGGGGTGTTTAAAAAAGATTTATAAAGGAAAAATCCTCTTACAATTTGTCCATTGATTTTTCGATAATAAGGATGTGTTGCCCAATGATGATATCCATTATCTAGATAAAACTGAAATAATTTTTTTTGGCTTTCATCAATCTGGACATTAATAATTGGAAAACCGAGTTGTGCAATTGTTTGTTCAACTTTTAAAAGCAAGCGTCTGCTGATCCCCACGTTAATTGCATAAGGTGCAACTGCAAATATATTAATATAAGCGGAAATAAAGGGAGTTTCTATTTCTTTAGGGGGCGTTTCTACTTCACAAAAAGAAACTATATGTCCATCAAGACGACCTGTAAAAAGAGTTTTTTCTGGAACAAGTAAGGAACCTTTAATGTAACTTTCCAAGAGGTGTCTTGGAGGAGCCTTAACCCATCGACAATGATAACCTGCAAGAATAGCAGCTTCTATGGATTCACAAATCGCGTGTATATCATCATCATTATTTAAGGCTGTAATATGTTCCAGGTCGATTTTAGGTAAGAGATTAGAGGTAATATTATCCATATCATTTAAAACAATTCATTAAGGGAAAGAGGTATTCCATTTTAAAAAATTAGCTAAAAGATGTAATCCAACTTGTTGACTTTTTTCGACATGAAATTGTGTTCCGATGACATTTTTTTGGGCAATAATGGCTGGAACTGTAATTCCGTATTCTGTAGAAGCAATAATATCATGAGGGTCTGCATCATATAAAGCATAGGAATGAACGAAATATGCATGATCTTTAGGTTTAATTCCTTGCAAGACTGGATGAGAATTTTCTATGAAATTCAATTCATTCCACCCCATTTGTGGTAGAGGTAGACCATGACTATTAATTTTTTTAATTGTTCCTTTTACCCATCCGAAACCTTGTGTTGTATGATGTTCTAAACCCTGCTCAGCCATAAGCTGCATACCAACACAGATGCCTAGGAAAGGTGTTCCTTGTAGAATCTTTTTTTCTAATGTTTCGAGTAAAAGTGGGATTCTTTTTAAACCATCCATGCAATCAGCAAAGGCACCTTGACCAGGTAATACAAGACGATCAGCATTCATAATTTGTTGAGGGTTATTTGAAATTTGTACATGGACAGGTAAATTTATTGTTTGAGCTGCAGCAATCAGGGCACGCTGGGCAGAAGCAAGATTGCCTCCATTATAATCAATAACAATAATATTTTGCGTTTGTTTCATAAACTTAAAGTATGTTTCAGATTAGGTTCTTGATCAAGTAAACGTAAAAATGCGAATTTTTTATTAGGTGCGCCTACCACTGTTCTTAAATTCCATCCCGACCATTTTAATTCTGTTCTTTGAAAATGATAGGCAAAACAGCCAATTAAAAAATGAATAAAACCCATGATGATGATAGAAGGATGGCACCATATTACCAAAGAAAAACATAGATTTAAGAGAATGAGCCCATGAATCCAGCTCTTTTGGAGAAAAAGACCAAAAGGTCCAAGAATAAATACTATCCATGAAAATCCTTCTGGGACGAGTTTTATTTCTGTAGGATAGGATTGATTTGTATAAACCGTAAAATACTTCATAATACACCTTTTGTCGATGGAATGGAATGAAGAGCACGTTGATCCAATTTACAAGCCATTCGCAAGGCCCTAGCAGTCGCTTTGAATGTTGACTCGGCAATATGGTGGGCATTTCGACCTGCATGAAGAATAGCATGAAGATTTAGTTTTGCGCTCATTACAAAGCCACGATAAAATTCTTCAAATAATTCCGTATCCATTTGTCCAATTTTTTCAGTAGGGAATTGAATGCCCCATGCTAAATAAGGACGATCGGAGATATCAATAATGACTTCACTTAATGCCTCATCAAGAGGAACGGTAGCTTGTCCGAAACGACATATACCTTTTTTATCTCCGATAGCTTTATGAAAAGCCTGTCCAAGTGCAATACCAACATCTTCAACGGTATGATGGAAATCAATATGTAAATCTCCTGTGACATTCAAATTAAGGTCAAACAAACAATGTTTGGTAAGGGTATTCAGCATATGGTCAAAAAAACCAATACCAGTTTCAATTTGTGCTTGCCCGTTTCCATCAAGATTTAAATCAAGCTGGATATCTGTTTCTGAAGTTTTACGATGAATAGATACTTGTCTTTGCATATTTGTAAAAAGTCTTTAAATATAAGTTATACTTTTTAATCTTAATTAATAGCTTGCTTTCATAGGAAAGCCAAGAATAAAGAGTAAAAATGAAAATGAAATAATTTTAATTATATATTAAAACTTTTAATTATATATTAAAACAAGATTTTATAATACTTTATCAGTATTTTTATATAAATAAATATAAAGTAAACTAAGATTTGGTGTAAAATTTATCTTTTAAATGATAAGATTATAATAATTTAATTGAACACGGATGATTTTATGTCAAATCTTGATTTCTTGCTTTCCCGTTTTTCCTGTAATTCCTTAAAAGATCCTGCACCAAGTAAAGATCAACTTCATCAAATTTTATCAACAGCAATGCATGCTCCCGATCACGGTCGATTACGCCCTTGGCGTTATGTTGTTATTAAAGATGATAATCGTTTGAAATGGGTACAGGCTTTAGAAAAAATTTTAACAAACCCAGAATATCATTATCCACCGTCTTATACGGCAAAACTTGTACAAAATTTTTCAAAAGCACCTTTAATATTAGGGTTGGGTTTACGAGTTTTACACAAGGACCAGAGCTCAATTTCGCCTGAAGAGCAATTGATGGCTGCCTCTGCAGCAACTATGAATATTCTCAATGCTATTCATGCATTAGGTTTTGGTGCAAAATGGATTACGGGCCCTATTGATATTCCTGAAGTTGCAAAAATCTTGGGTATGGATGAACCTTATAAAATGATGGGATTTATGTTTGTTGGAACACCTACGAAGGGATTGGAAGCACCGCCACGGCTTTCAATAGATGACTATATTGCGGATTGGCAAGGAAATGCAGTGCGTTTTAAAATAGATTTATAAATGAATAAAGAGATAAACTAATGTTGAAAATTAAAGATTTAATGGATGTTGTTGTTATTGGTGGTGGTCCATCTGGGCTTAGCGCTGCTTTATCTTTGGAGGGCATAGGGTTAAAAGTTACTGTTATTGACCCAGAACCTTTAGACGTTTTACGAAAACCATCTTTTGATGGACGTGAAATTGCTATAACACATCATTCTGTTTCTTTGATGAAGTCCATGGGGATATGGGATCGAATTCCTCAGGAGGAAATTTCATTATTACGTGAAGCAAGGGTTGAAAATGGTGAGGAAAATAATCCTTTAATATTTGATACACAAGGTAAGGGTGAGGAAGCTTTGGGTTATCTTGTTCCTAATTATTTAATTCGTAAAGCGACCTTTGAAGAAGTTCAATCGCGTGACAATATTACGGTATTATCTCAAACCACTTGTGAAAAGCTAAATTGTTTCGTTGATTATGCAAGAGTTGAATATTCTAACGTTGAACAAAAACACGCTATTTTTTCCACGAAGCTTGCCGTTGTCAGTGATGGGCGTTTTTCTAAAATACGGAATAGTTTAAAAATAGGTTATATGCTGCATGATTTTCATCGTTATATGATGGTATGCCGCATGAAACATAATGTGCCTCATCATGAAGTCGCTTTACAATGGTTTGATAAAGGTCAGACGGTTGCTTTGCTTCCTTTAAATAATAATGTGACTTCTGTTGTTTTATCATTGCCATCTGATGAAATGAATCGGGTGATAGCATTGGAACCGGAACAATTCAATCAAGAGATTATGAAGCGTATTCAGAGTCGTTTGGGAAAGATGGAGCTTGTTTCCACACGGCATGTTTACCCGTTGAAAACTGTTTTTGCCAATCGTTTTGAAACAAGGCATGTTGCATTGGTAGGAGATACGGCAATAGGAATGCATCCAATTACAGCTCATGGTTATAATTTTGCTTTGATTGCTCAAGAAATATTAGCAAGTGAAGTGTTGGCAGGTTTAAAACGTGGTGAAGAAGTGGGAGATTCAAAACAATTGCGTCGTTTCGAGAAACGATTAAGAATCAAAACTATGCCACTATTTACTTTAACTAATATGATTGCAACACTTTATACACGTGAAGAAAAGGGATTATGGAAATTAAGGCAGTTAGGCTTGAAAGCAGCTAATCTTTTTAAACCCGTCAAAGATAAAGTGGTTGATACTTTAATTGATAAAACAATAACCTTACCTTCTCCAAAATCAATATTACCGAAGCGATTTTAATCAAAAAATTTATTAAAGTTAAAGATTACATA
Organism: uncultured Commensalibacter sp.; assembly: GCA_946699565.1. Taxonomy (GTDB): domain Bacteria; phylum Pseudomonadota; class Alphaproteobacteria; order Acetobacterales; family Acetobacteraceae; genus Commensalibacter. The sequence continues at coordinate 30,662 of CAMPDW010000016.1, forward strand.
ATTTAAATTTTATATGTAAATAATTATGAAATGGTTATTCGCAATTATTTATTCAATGAATATTATTTCAATCTTTAATATAAGCAAGCCATGATTAGATTATTGATTAAGTTTGAAATATAAAAAAATGACTAAGCTTAAGAAAATTATTATTATATATAAATATAAATCTTTTGCTTAGGAACAGAAAGTTAATATTGAAGATTACATCACTGTTTTAGTTGTTAAAAGTGAATTAAGTAAAACAGCTTTTTAGAATGTTTAACAAAAAGTAATTATTTTAACTTAAATTATAATCTTCAATTTAATTATCTAAGACAAAAATTGACATCCATAAATTATTGATCCGATTGTAATTAGTTGTGTCTATGAATTATCTAATGATATTCTTTCTTTTATTAAAGAAAACTTAAGTAAAAATATTTGAGTTAGAGGTAATAAGATTATTTGGTCGAAACCTTTTGCTAATAATACTTTTATACAAGGAATAAAAGTCAATGCTCAACAATTTTTAAAACATTCTTTTAATATCAATTTTTTAGAAGAATTGAAAAAATGAAGAAAGAATATATAGTTTCTGTTGATAGTTTAGCTAAATTTATTCTTTTTATTAGAAATAAGGAATGTTCAATGGAGTAATTTTATAGAAAAATATATTTTTTGAAATTATACAATCTTGAATTCATAAATTTATTTACTATAACAAACATTTTTAATTATCTTGTGAAATTCGATTAGAAAATTTTCAAAATGAAGTTGCTGATGATAATTTAAATTTAGCTAAAGCTTTTTATGAATTAGCTGATATAGATCCAAGTAAAATTATATGAGATCATTATTGAAATATATAAAGTAGAATTAGATATTGAAAGCAGAATTAGATATTGCAATAAAAAATATTTTTGGTAGCTTTTCTAAATTTTGGCAACAAAATCCTAACTTAAAAATTAGTTAGGTATATCAAGTTGAATAGAAAATTGGAATAATCAATCTAGTCAAATTCATTACTTAATTAATTACGTGTAGAAAATTTAGAATCTAATATTAACTTTTTCTTAGTTTAATCGCAGTAAAGGATTTAAATGGTTTTTATTATTTTTTGTTTGCTTTCAAAAAATCAAGCTGATCTTTTATCTTCTTATATTTTACTTTTAGATGAGCCTAATTTAAATTTATATGCTTTTGTTCAAGCAGATTTTTAGCAATTTTTAAATAGTTTAATAAATAGATACCAAATTATTTATACAATATATTCACCTTTTATGGTGGACATAGACCATTTATATAGAGTTAAAATTGTTTTTGATGATTATTACCATGATAAGGGGTCTATTATTCAAGATGCAATTCAACAAAAAATTTAGATATTTTATTTTCTTTACCAGCTACTTTAGAATATGATCTTGTAGAAAATTTTATATCCCTTAAGAATTTGCTAGTTATATCTGATTTATTATATTTAAAAACGATTTCTGAGTTTTTAAAAAATGCAAAACCGAGAAGATTTGAATGAGGATATATCGATAGTTCCTATGGGTAGTTTGGATAAAATTGCAACTTTTGTTTCTCTATTAAAAGATTCTAAACTTAAAATAATTCTTTTGAAGATCAAAAGGTAAAAACAAAATTAGATAAAATGAATCAGGAAAAATTTATTCGTTTAAAAAAATAAAAAATTTTTTATGAATTTTTAAAGAATAGGAAAAAACGGGTATTAGGGATGTTTTTCAGCTAGAAGAGTATATAAAATATACTTAATAAGGCAAATCAGCAGGAATAAACAGAAATAAAAAATTTAGATGAAGAGTAGAAGGTATTACAAAACAGGGGAATAATCTTATAGGTAAAAAAGGTTTAATCATTATGCACTTGTTTATCAGTTTTTAATTAATTTTACATTTTGTGATAAATTACCAAAGGAAACTTTAGATTGATTTGAAAATATTGTTAAAATAGTTAATGAATTATTTATATAGATTTAATTACAATTCAACTTTTCTATGTTTTTGGCGAAGAACAGATTCAATCCATTCATTTAATTTTTCGGTATTTTTTTCAGCATTTTCCAAATCAGGATAAAATTCTGGGAAACGAAGAGAAAGCCAGCGCCAGCTTACTAAACGTTTATGCATTTTTTCAGCACGTTCAAGCTCACGTCGGGATGCTTGGACTGGATTGGGGAGTTTACCAGATTCTGGGGCAGGAATAGTTTTTCCAGCAGCATGATCCGCAGCCCAATGAGTCAAACGTTGTATACCGTTATCATGATTATCAACTGGGCAAGTAGCATAGATCCATCGATCTTTAAGAGAAAGGTTTTCTATTCCTTCCAAAGAAGAAGCAATAGCGAATGTTTCTTCCATTCCAGCTAATCTATAATTTGGATCATCAGAACGTAATACAGCCCTTTTCAAACGTGTTAAAACACCAAATAAACTCGTTGAATTGATTTCATTGGCAATTGCTTGAACAATATCGCTATCAGGTTGTACAAATGGTCGCAAATCTTCTTCCTGTATTGGAGGTGCTTCAAGATTACGGTGTATGAAAACAGGGTCTCCCGTACCAGCTAGAATACCCACAATGCCGTTTTCATGTTTGCCATATCGACCTGCACGTCCTCCTATTTGTTTGACTTCCTGAGAAGTAAGGGGACGTCTATTCTGACCATCAAATTTAAAGATCGTGCTGAATATAACACGTTTTATGGATAAATTTAATCCCATACCGATGGCATCTGTTGCAATTAAAATATCTGCCTCGCCATTATTGAAGCGTTTTGCTTCTGCCCGTCTGACTTCTGGGCTTAAAGCACCATAGATGACAGCAATACGGTGGCCTTTTTGTATAAGAAGAGAGCGTAAATTTAATACCTCTCTTCTTGAAAAAGCGATAAGGGCATCACCCGTTCTTAATTTGGATAATCTGATTGGTGAGCTGGCAGTGATGAGTGGATTTTTTCGTTGAAGGATAATTTCGTCATAAGGGTCGTCGCATAAATTAGCAATGCGTTTGACTATAGGAATACATTCTGATGAACCCAATACGAAGATTTGACGTGCAGGAACCCCCATAATTGCGGCTGTCCATGCAGCCCCTCGATATGGATCTGTTAGCATTTGCGCTTCATCGATTAAGGCTACGTCAATAGGATTATCCATAGGACACATTTCTACAGTGGCGGCTAAAAAACGGCTGTTAGGAATAATGTTTCGTTCTTCACCTGTTTTCAAGGATGCTTCAATATTGCGTTCTGCCAAAGCTTCTTTAAATTCATGAGCGAGCAAACGTAAGGGAGCAAGAGCTATTCCACTTTCACTTTTAGCTATTGTCTCCAAGGCTGTATAGGATTTTCCGCTGTTGGTTGGTCCTGTAACAATAGTGATGTGTCTTTTGAGGGATCGTGCTGTCACGAAGTGCCAAGCATATCGATCCATTGCTGCAACGTTGGCTAGAACCTTATTTTCGATATTAAGATCACCAAGATTTATATATTTGTTTTTTTTTCTTTTAGGGATTTCCTCGATTAAACTAGAAACCTGATTGCGTAATTTTTTTAATTCAACAGGATCAAATTTCCAAATGTCCCGACCTTTTTTCTTGATTTTTTGAGCAATTGGAATTCTGTTTTGTCCAATCCATTTTAAAGCATCTTTAGACGAACAATGTAAAATTGAAGGAATTTCCTTAAAGGTAATCAGGCTTTTTTCCCATTCTTTTTGTCTTTTGATTTCCTGTTTTTTACGCGCTTTAGCTGTTTGTTGTAATTGTTTTTCTTTTTCCTTGTTTATTTTTTCTTCAGTAAAAACTTGATCAATAAAAGCTTCTTTATCTTGAATATTAAATGTAACGGCTATTGTATCAGCCATGGCTATGATTTGTTCGTTATTAAGTTGTCTTCTTTGACTATGACCAATTTCAAAACGTAAATTTTGTAATGCTTCATATGCATTGTCACTTGTTCGCTTCAAACGATTGCTCAAGGCAAGTTGCAATACATTTTCAAGATTGGTATTGTTAGGTTCGGGTATATGAATACATGAAACTGCCCAGGAAATATCTTCAGGTTGAATCCAAATATATTGTTTTTGTTGAACAAGTTGGGTTAATTTTTTTACCCATCCTTTTTTTCGAATAGAACAGAGAAGTTTAATAAAATTGGATGGTGCTATATTATTAGAATCGGGTTCCAGTTGACGTTCAATTAACCTTAATAAGCGGTTTTCTTCTTGAGGTGTAATGTCAAGTTGCGTTTCTTGAAGAACATTTTTTAAAGCAAGTTTAGCAGGGAATAAAGTCATAAAGTTTAACAAACAGAAAATTCAAGATTATTTTTCAAAGCGAATATATAAGAAAAAGAGGTTATTAACATTTTTCATAATATATTATACTTATAATATAAGTTTTTTATTTTAATGCCTTATATTTTTGTATAATTTGAAAAAAATAATTAAATTAGATTGAATCAAAAAATTTTATCAGTATTTTCTTATAAGAATATTATTTAGAAATATATATAATTTTTTACAAGTGTGTAGATTAGTTTTAAAAATATAGGACAATCTTTCCTTAATAAAAAATAATCAATAATGCAGGAGAATAATTTCTAATGTCTGAATCAGTGGTGATTGATGATTCTTTTCGTCTTACCCCGCCTTCCAAGGAATATAGTCATTTAAATGCTGAAAAAGTTTTATCTGTTCATCATTGGACGGATCGTCTTTTTTCTTTTATTTGTACTCGTACATCTAGTTTACGGTTTGAAAATGGCCAGTTTTGTATGATTGGTATCGAGATTAACGGTAAACCTTTATTACGGGCCTATAGTGTTGCAAGTGCGAATTATGAAGAACATCTCGAATTTTTATCCATTAAGGTTCCTGATGGGCCTTTGACTTCCCGATTATGTCATATGCAAGTTGGAGATACTGTTCTAATTGGTCGTAAACCAACTGGTACTTTGGTGCTTCCTAATTTAAAACCAGGTAGGAATTTATATTTCTTTTCAACAGGAACAGGGTTGGCACCTTTTATGAGTCTTATTCGTGATCCAGAAGTATATGAAAATTTTGAAAAAGTTATTTTGACTCATACTGTAAGAATTAAAGGTGAACTGGCATATTATAATTATATTTTAAATGAATTGCCAAAGAATGAATTCTTGGGTGAATATGTTAAAGAAAAATTGATTTATTATCCTACAGTTACTCGTGAAGATTTTCCAGTAAAGGATCGTATTACAACTTTAATTGAAAATGAAAGACTTTTCTCCGATATTAATGTACCTATAATGGATTCAAAGCATGATCGTGCTATGATTTGTGGTTCTCCGGAAATGTTGGTGGATACAAAATTAATTTTGGAAAAAAGAGGTTTTATTGAAGGAAACGGGGCTTCCCCTGGATCTTTTGTTATTGAAAAAGCGTTTGCGGAGCAATAATACATGAAATATGATTTTGATTTGATTGTTATTGGAGCGGGTTCTGGCGGTGTTCGTTGTGCTCGTATAGCAGCATCTTATGGTGCGCATGTTGCAGTGATTGAAAAACAATATTGGGGTGGAACCTGTGTTAATATCGGTTGCGTTCCAAAAAAACTTATGGTTTATGCAAGCACTTTTAACGGTCAAGTCAAAGATAGTCGTGGATATGGATGGGATATAGTTCCAGGACATCACCATTGGTCAGAATTTATTGCTGCAAAAAATAAGGAAATTAAACGATTAAATCGTATTTATATTTCTATGCTGGAAAAGGCTGATGTGACTTTATTTACAGGTCATGCTTCTTTTGAGGATGAGCATACAATCAAAATTTCTCCTTCTGTATTATCTGGAAAACAGGCTGGTATAAAAAATATTACAGCTAAAAATATTGTTATTGCGACAGGCTCTTCTCCAACTAAACTTGATATTGAAGGGAATGCGTTTGGCATTACTTCAGATGAAGCTTTTTATCTACCTAAACGCCCAGAAAATGTTGCTATTATTGGTTCAGGATATATAGCAATTGAATTTGCTGGTATATTTGCTGGTTTGGGCTCCAAAGTTGATTTGGTTTATCGTCAACCTGTTCCACTAAGAGGGTTTGATCAAGATGTTCGCCAAGTTTTATATGATGTAATAGAACAACGTAAAGATATTAAACAACATGTTACGACGCATCCGCAAAAAATTATTAAAGAAGGTGATCAATATCATCTTTATCTTGATAATGGTGAAATTATAAAAACCAATTGTGTATTTTTTGCGACAGGTCGCCATCCCAATTTGACTGGACTAAATCTTGAAAAATTAGGTATTGAAAAAGGTAAAAAAGGACAACTTGTTGTTAATAAGGATTTTGCGACAAACATCCCTCATATTTATGCCATTGGTGATGTAATTGATTTTGTAAACCTAACACCTGTTGCCATTGCACAAGGACATGCATTGGCGGATCGTTTATTTGGAAATAAAATTCGTAAAAGCAATTATGATTATATTCCCAAGGCTGTATTTTTCAATCCGCCAATTGGAAGCGTTGGTTTATCTGAAGATGAAGCTGCACAAAGTGGGACTGTGGAAATTTATATTTCGAATTTTACAGCCATGCGTTATAGCCTAACGAAACGTAAAGTCAAAACTTTTATCAAAATGATTGTTGACCAAGCTTCACAAAAAGTTGTTGGATTACATATAGTAGGTGATGATGCACCTGAGATGCTTCAAGGATTTTCAGTTGCTGTTGCAGCAGGATTAACTAAAGCAGATTTTAATGAAACGATTGGTATTCATCCTACCTCTGCTGAGGAAATTGTAACCCTTCATCAATTAACACGGGTTACATCTCGAAAAAATTAAACAGTTAAATTATCTGGGGATTAACCAACCATTACCCGTTGAATCCCCTAATTTACCTTGACCCATTGGGCCACTTTCTTGATAAGCTGTACCATATTTTGAAAGATTGGCGCCGCTTATTTTATCTTTAGATTCAGCTAGAACTTGTTGATGTTCTGGATCAGGACCGTTTTGCATGTTCATAGATGGTGCATAAGTATAACCTGGAGGAGGTGTTCTATGCCCACGTACTGTAATATGCTCACTACCTTGTTCGGCTTGTTTAGCTTGCATTTTCATAGATTCGTTAGACAAACCTGATAAACTACCGCTTTCTTCTTGGTTCATTGGCGTGGTTTGTGCATAGGTTTCTACCGTAAGTAAAGATGTTGACAGTAAAAATGTATACAGTCCAGTTTTAAACCAATTCATTGTTATTTATCCTTTATCCTTTAAGAAGTGAACGGGCTCGAAATTTAAGTTTTTTATATAATCATATTATTAAAAATGTTAAATTTATGTCTTAAAGAAGAAAATTCTTTATTACTATTTTTGTATATTGTTAAAACGATTATATCATAAAGAAAGAAAAAAATAAATTTTACAATGTTAGTAAAATTTTGATTTGATTGATGATCTAACGGTGATTAAAATAATTGGCCAAATAATCACCAATCCATTGTATGGCAGAAATTATAATAACCAATAAAACAATAACAATTCCCATAATATCAGAGCGAAATTGTTGATACCCATATTGTATGGCATAATGTCCCAATCCTCCAGCACCGATTGTACCAGCCATCGCAGAAATTCCAATAATTAAAATGATTGTTACGGTAAATCCTGAAATTAAACCAGGTAAGGCTTCGGGTAATAAGACTTCTTTAATAATTGTAATGTGGTTTCCTCCCATAGCTTTAACGGCTTCAATCAAGTTATGATCAACTTCTTTAAGTGATACCTCTGCAATACGGGTAAAATAGGGAATCGTTGCAATCGTTAAAGGGACAATTGCTGCTTCGGTTCCAATGGCTGTGCCGATCAAAAATCGAGTAACGGGTATTAAAGCTACCAATAAAATGATAAAAGGAATTGAACGGAAAATATTGATAATAAAACCAATAACACGATTAAGAAGAGGTGCAGGTTTTAAGCTGTTGGGGGCAGTAATCACTAAAAATATAGCTAAGGGTAGTCCACCAATCAAGGTAAATAAGCCACAGGTGAAGGTCATTTCAAGCGTTTGACCAATGGATATATATAATTGCTCAAGTTGATAAGAAGAAATATGAGTTAATTGGCTTATAGTCGTATTGATTTGTTCAAGATTAAAAATTGACATATCCAACCTTATTTACTGTTTCAACACCCATATTTGTTAGGGCTTTTATTGTTTGTTGACATTGATCAGCAGGTACAGCAAGAAAAGTTGTACCAATCGGTGTTTCGCGAATATGCGTTATATTTCCTTCTAATAATATTGCTGAAATTTGATAATTTTTTTGAAGATTAGCTATCAAGGGTTCTCTTACTACCTTACCCATCATGATAACATGTAATATAGCATGATCATGTTGAAGAGGATTTTTATGAATATTTTTTAAAATACTGTCAGGGAGAGTGGGTTGTTCTTCTTGTAACAATTGCTGTGTTGTTTCAGATTGAGGATGAGAGAAAACCTTGCTAACCAATCCTTGTTCAATGATTTTACCTTTTTGCAGCACTATAACGCGGTCTGCCAAAAGGCGAATGACACTCATTTCATGCGTAATTAAAACAATAGTTAGTTTTAGTTTTTGGTTGATTTGTATTAAAAGCTCAATAATTGAACGTGTTGTTTCTGGATCGAGGGCCGAAGTAGCTTCATCACATAATAATAACGCTGGATTGGCTGCCAAAGCCCGGGCAATACCAACGCGTTGTTTTTGACCACCTGATAACTGTGCTGGATAATTATAAGCTTTATCGGGAATACCGACAAGTTCAAGAAGTTCTTTTGCTTTTTTAATACGTTCTGTTTTCGAAACACCAGAGATTTTCAATGGTAAGGCAATATTATTAAGAACATTTTTTGAATTAAGAAGATTAAAATACTGAAAAATCAAACCTATACGTTGACGTAAAGGAATCAATGCTTTTTCAGGTAAATTGGTAATATTTTTACCTTCAATCAAAACTTGACCACTTGTTGGTTTTTCAAGACCAGCCAGACAGCGTAATAAGGTTGTTTTACCTGCACCTGAATGTCCGATAATTCCAACAATTTCACTTTTTTGGATGGAAAAGGAAATATCAGATAGGACGACATGCTTGCCGAATTGACGACAAACATTTTTAAATTCAATAACAGGTAATTGAGAAGCCATATGGATTAAAGTAATTCAAGTTCAAAATTATAATGATTTACCAAGCTGGCACTATAGCACCATGGAATTTTTCTTTCATTACTTTTTTAACTTCATCTGATTGAAAGCTTTCCAATAAAATTTTCATTTCAGGACGGTTTTCGTCTCCTTGACGTACGACTATGATATTATCATAGGGATTGTTTTTAATATCTTCTTTTAAAAGGGCAGATTGAGGATTAATACCTGCTGGAATAACAAAATTAGTATTAACTGCTGCCATGGTAACATCATCTAAAGAACGAGAAAGTTGGGCAGCATCAAGATCAACAAGTTGATAATGATGAGGATTTACAGCAATATCACCCAATTTTGGTAAAGAAGGGGCATCTTTTCGTAATTGAATAAGATTTGCTTTGGCAAGAAGATTTAAAGCCCTACCTTGATTGGAAGGATCGTTAGGAATGGCAATTTTAGCATGATCAGATAGTTCTTGAATTGACTTTATTTTATTTGAATAAAAACCAAGAGGTTCAGCCCATGTTTTCCCAAGGATAATCAATTTATAATTGCGAGCTTTAACTTGTGCGTTCATAAATGGAATGGTTTGGAAAGCATTGGCGTCAATATCCTTACCAACGAGTGCTTCATTAGGAATATTATAATCATCAAAATTGACAAGTTGAATATATAGATTTTTTGTCTTTGCAACGTCTTTTGCTACAAGTGCCAATTCTTCTTCTGGACCATTGATAATGCCAAGACGTATCATTTGAAAGGGTGATTCAGCTTGTGATTGATTAGCTGTAATAGCATATAAGGCAAATGCAGTTAAAGTAGCAAGAAATGCTCGATGTAATAATTTTAACAACATCAATAGTCATCCTTATGATATTTATATGGTCAAAGATATTGAGGAAAGTTTTTATATAAAAAAAAATTTATATGTATAGTGTATATTATATAAATCGTCTTTATAATATATCTATTTACAATTATTATATAAATAGGATTAATTTTGCTGAGTTAAAGCAAATATATGTTTTTTAGGAAAATATTATTGTATGATAGTTTTTAAACTACTACATAAAATAAACTATTATTTTAATTTTATAATTAGATTGGATAAATGTCTATGGATAATAAGGTATCTTCTGTTACCAAAAAAATTAAAAGTTGGAAACCAAATTCTTGGCGTTTCTCGCCAATTAAACATGTACCTGAATATCCAGATCAATTCGCTTTACATTTAATAGAAGAAAAATTACATCGATATCCTCCCCTCGTTTTTGCGGGTGAAACACGTAAATTAAAACAACAGCTTGCTGCTGCGGCTCAGGGAAAAGCCTTTGTTTTGCAAGGGGGACCTTGTGCAGAAAATTTTGAGGAATTTACCGCTGATATTATTCGTGATCTGTTTCGAGTTATCTTGCAAATGGCAATTGTTCTAACCTTCGGTGTTAAGGTTCCTGTTGTTAAAATTGGACGTATTGCCGGACAATTTGCAAAACCTCGTTCTTCCTCACATGAAACAAAAAATGGGGTAAGTCTTTTATCGTATCGTGGGGAAATTATTAATGGGGTTGAATTTACAGAAGCTTCACGAATGCCTGATCCTGAAAGAATGGAAATTGCTTATTTCCAATCTGCTGGAACATTAAATCTTATTCGCGCCTTTGCAAATGGCGGATATGCCAATTTAAATGAAGTACATCGCTGGAATCTTGATTTTGTCAAACGTTTACCCTTGGCAAAACAATATGGTTTATTATCTCATAGGATTGATGAAACTCTGGCATTTATGAAAGCTTGTGGGTTAACATCTCAAAATACCCCACAAATTCATGAAACTGACTTTTACACTTCTCATGAGGCTTTATTATTACCTTATGAACAAGCCTTAACTCGAATTGATTCAACCTCTGGAGATTGGTATGATTGTTCCGCTCATTTTTTATGGATTGGCGACAGAACACGGCAACCTGATGGTGCGCATGTAGAGTTTCTAAGAGGTGTTAAAAATCCAATCGGGATAAAAGTTGGACCTACTGCAGAATTGAATAGTCTATTAGAATTATTGAAATTATTAAATCCTGATAATGAACTAGGACGTATATCCTTAATTAGTCGTATGGGATCAACAAAAATTAAAGAATATTTGCCCAAGATTGTGCAGGGTGTTCAAAAATCAGGTAATATCGTTACATGGCTTTGCGATCCGATGCATGGAAATACGATATCAACGAGTAACGGAATAAAAACGCGTTCTTTTGATTCGATTTTGGCAGAAGTTATCGGTTTTTTTGATGTGATGGCTTCTGTTAATGCTATTCCTGGCGGTATTCATATTGAAATGACGGGCACAAATGTTACGGAATGTATTGGTGGTGCTCATCATTTAAAAGAATCTGATTTAGGTAAAAGATACCAGACTTTTTGCGATCCTCGTTTAAATGCGGAACAATCTCTGGAAATTGCTTTTCTTCTTGCAGATGAGCTGACCAAAAGAAATTTCACAACAGGTTCATAGGTTTTTATTATTTTATAATATTGAATGGAAAGTTAAATGGATGGTCCAAAAAATAAAAAATGAAAATGTGGATAAAATTTTGTCATCTACAATTGCCGCAACTGAACCTTCCAATCACGAAGAAATTATAAAACATACGGATATGTATTTTGTTCGTACGCATCAAATTCTTCAATCTTATGGGGATGCAGAGGTTATATATGCAGTTTTTTTACGTCGACCTGTTATTTCTGCGCCTTATTTAGCACTGAAATGGCTTGATCATATATTTGCTAAAGAAAAAATAAATGCTTCTTATAAACTCGCTTTTCCAGAGGGTGAGTGGGTTGGTGCTGGGTTGCCGATCCTTTATTTAAAAGGTTCATTTAAACAGCTTGTTATATTGGAAACGTTTTTATTGCAAAAACTTGGTGCATGTTGTGTTGCTGCTTATAATGCTTTTCAAATGATACAACTTTTACCGTATGTTGATTTTTTGGCAATGGATGCACGACATTGTGCTGGTTATGAAATGCAGGAAATGGTTGAGTATGCTGCATGGGTGGGTAGTCAAGCTGCTCATAAAAAAAATAATGCCAAAGGTTTTGTAGGAACGGCAAGTAATTCTACAGCAAGTTTTTTTGGTTTAAATCAAGGTTTGGGAACAATGCCGCACGCTCTGATTGGGTATGCTGGATCGACGTTACGGGCTGCAGAAATGTTTCATGAACAATTTCCTAATCAAGAACTAGGAGTGCTGGTTGATTATTTTGGTCAAGAAATTACTGATAGTCTTGCAGTATGTCGTGCTTTTCCGAATCTTGCTGCCCAGGGTAAAATCTCGCTCAGAATTGATACTCATGGTGGACGATATGTTGAAGGATTAAATAGACAATCTTCCTATGAATTATTAATGTGCTATGCGCCGGAAACAATTCAACGTTACTGTTCTGAAAAAGAATTAACCTATTTGGCGGGAACAGGAGTTTCAGCCGCAGCAATATGGTATTTAAGAACAAAATTGGATGGTGCAGGATTTGATAAAGTTAAAATCATAGCATCTTCTGGGTTTGATATTGAAAAATGTCGTATTATTGCTGAAGCAAAAGCACCTGTTGATATTATTGGAACAGGTTCTTTTTTACCAACTTGGTGGAATGAAACTTATGCAACAGCTGATATAATTTCCTATAATGGAAAACCGTTGGTAAAAAAGGGACGTGAATTCCTTATTAATTTAGCAAAACAATATATTTCTGATTTTTAAGGTAAAAGATTCAATGAAAGATGAAAATAATTTACAAAACCATGGAGATCAAAAACAGTTATTAAATGATAAGGAATATATGGTTTATATTTTTGATCTTTCGAATGAACATAAAGACGAGGTAATGGAAATTGTTACAGGTTTTTATAGTTTAGAACATGCAAATGCTTTTGCAAAATCGTATGTTCATGACAGTGTAGAAAGATGTCGTATATCAGGTGCTTCATGTCAAGAAATCTTTGATGCATGGTTGGCATTTGGTGAGGATGTTAAAGTTATAAATACAGAAAATGATGAGGGATGGGATTCTTCAGATTCTATTATGATGTTTATTGAAAATACTGCAACGCCAATGGAAAGGGATTGGCGTGCGCTTGATCCTCGTCGTTTGATTAAAGAGGATGAATTTTTTGAAGATGAAAAATAATCAAGTTTTATTTTATATAAAAAATAAGTTTTAATGATGAAATTACGTTTTGCTCCAAGTCCTACTGGTTTGATGCATGTAGGAAATGCTCGGTTAGCAGTTGCTAACGCTCTTTATGCCCGTCATTTTGGCGGTAAATTCATGTTACGTATTGATGATACTGATGTGGAACGTTCAAAAAAAGAATATGAACGGGAAATTTATCAAGCGTTAAAATGGTTTGGTTTTGGCTGGGATGAATTCATGCGTCAATCAGAACGTATGGATCGATACCATATGGCTATTGAAAAATTAAAACAGTCTGGACGTTTATATCCTTGTTTTGAGACAAAAGAAGAGTTGGATTTTAAACGGGAATTAAGACGTCGACAAAATAAACCGCCAATTTATGATCGTGCGATGCTTAAATTATCCCTCGAACAACGTGTAGAAGCCGAAGTAAATGGTAAAAAGCCCCATTGGCGTTTTTTACTTTCTGGACGTGAAATGAAATGGAAGGATTTAGTTATGGGCAATTGCCATGTTAAATTATCCTCTATTTCTGATCCTGTTATGATTAAGGCAGATGGAACAATTTTATATACGCTTGCTTCTGTTGTTGATGATCTTGAAAGTAATATAACCCATATAATCCGTGGCGAAGATCATGTTACTAATACAGGGGTTCAGCTTGATTTAATCGAGGCATTAAGTGGTAAAGCAAATACGATTCAATTTGCTCATTTACCTTTATTGCTTGATGATGATGGTGGTAAACTTTCAAAGCGTCTAGGAAGCATTTCTTTAAGAAGATTACGTGAAGATGGTTTGGAAGCTAAAGCGGTGGTTTCTTATTTAGCAAGATTGGGAACTTCCAGAGATCCTCAATTATTAAGTGCTGATGATCTTGCCAAAGATTATGATTTATCAACCTATTCACGTTCGCCTGCACGATTTGATATTAAACAAATGTTGGCATTGAACAAGAAATGCCTTCATACCATGGAATATTCTGAAGTCAAAGATCGTTTATCTAAAGATATCACTGAAGAATTTTGGAAGATCGTACGTCCAAATATTGATATTTTATCTGAAGCTCGATATTGGTGGGATCTAGTTCATGAGGATATCATTCCTGAAGTAGTAGAAGAAAATAAAACTTATCTTTATTTGGCTTTGGAATGCTTGCCTCAGGAACCATGGGATGAAAATACATGGAATAAATGGATATGTGCAATAAAAGAAGTGAGCAAGCGCAAAGGTAAATCTTTATTTCATCCACTACGCCTTGCTTTGACACGTGAAGAGAAAGGTCCGGAAATGAAGGGATTGTTGCCTTTGATTGGACGTAATCGTGTTGTAAAACGTCTCAAAGAAGCTTGTTGTTAATTTTAATTAAAACTTAATAATAAATGGTAAAAAGAAATCTATGTTTTTCTTTTTACCTTTATTTATATTTTTAAAAGAGTTACAAAATTTTTGGGCCTTGTTAAAAAGTATTTTTGTTCATCTAGAGTATTTATCCTGTTATGTTTCATCCAAAAAAAACTGAACTGTTAAGTCCTGCTGGCACATTAAAAGCTATGCGATATGCTTTCGCTTATGGAGCGGATGCAGTCTATGCAGGGCAACCACGTTATAGTTTACGAGTTCGAAATAATGAATTTAATCATCAAAATCTTAAAATAGGAATTGATGAGGCACATGCACAAGGTAAATCTTTTTATGTGGTTGTTAATATTGCCCCTCATAATGCCAAGTTAAAGACCTTTATCAAGGATCTTGAACCTGTAGTTGCAATGGGACCTAACGCTTTAATTATGTCTGATCCTGGACTTATTATGATGGTAAGGCAACATTTTCCAGAAATGGCTATTCATTTATCCGTTCAAGCTAATGCCGTTAATTGGGCTACGGTTAAGTTTTGGAAAGAGATGGGATTAACGCGTGTAATTCTATCGCGTGAACTTTCTTTAAAGGAAATTGAAGAAATTCATCAGCATGTTCCTGATATCGAGCTTGAGATTTTTGTTCATGGCGCCCTTTGTATGGCCTATTCAGGGCGTTGTCTGTTATCGGGTTATATCAATCATAGGGATGCTAATCAGGGAACTTGTACAAATTCTTGTCGCTGGAAATATAATGTTGAAGAGGCGACAGAAAACGAATTAGGGGAAATCATTAATAAAGATAAATCCAAGGCATATTGTCAATCTAATAATATTCCACCTACTCTTGGAGAAGGTGCATCTACAAATAAGGTTTTTATTTTGCGAGAAGAAAAACGCCCGGATGAAGAAATGACTGCTTTTGAGGACGAACATGGTACTTATATTATGAATTCTAAAGATTTACGGGCTATTCAGCATGTTGAACAGTTGGTTAAGATTGGTGTTTTTTCTTTAAAAATTGAAGGAAGAACAAAATCTCATTATTATTGTGCTCGTACTGCTCAAATTTATCGCAAGGCAATTGATGATGCTTTGGCTGGACGAGCTTTTGATATGAGTTTAATGACCAGTTTGGAATCTTTGGCTCATCGCGGATATACAGAAGGGTTTTTGCGTCGTCATGGACATAGTGAATATCAAAATTATGAAACAGGCTCATCAATTTCTGTTAAACAGCAATTTGCAGGAGAGTTTACAGGTAATGTCAGGGATGGTTTTGCTGAAGTAGCTGTGAAAAATCGTTTTGAAGTTGGTGATCAGCTAGAGGTTATGACTCCAAAAGGTAATACAAGTTTTACCTTAGAGAAAATGGAAAATACCAAAGGCGAAAGCATAGAAATTGCTCCAGGAAATAGCCATATTGTTTACATTCCTATTGGAGATATTATTTCCTTGGATTATGCTTTATTAATGCGTTATTTAAGATCTAAAGTAGGATAAAATATAGTTTCTTTTTGATTTTTATTGGTTTTGGTTCAAATAATACCTGCGTTAATGAATCCACGACAATTGATTGAATAAGTTCTGATATTATTGCGATAATTTTAGTATTTTGACTTTGAGTAAGAGAAATTAAAGTCTGGACATAACGCGTAACAAATTGGAAATTAATGGTGGTCTATCTTTCTTTTTGTTAAATGTTTTCTGTTAATAACTGATTGAATTTTTGATTTATTAGCAATAGAAACCATAGCAGTTGCTTGTTTCAGAGCTGTTTCTTATTTCGTTCTAGTTTTTAGAATAATCAATTGTTTAATTTCTTTAGCTTCTAGAATTGGAGCTTGTTTTTACCAGCTGTAGTCACTTCAAGAATTTTATATTATTAGCATTTTGCTGCAATAAATTGTTGTTCCATTGCAAACTGTATGGATGAAAAAGGGAAATAATCCTAGATTTTAATGGAGCGAAGAATCAAGTAATGATTTGTTATTTGGTCAGATATATTAACCTGCTTTAATTAAATTTTTGATATTGTCTCTTTCGAATATGAGTAATAAAGTTTGTATAGCTTCTTTATCAGTTGAGCTTGCCTTATCTTGTTGGGTATACCAAAATTTTGCTGCCTTCCAAGCTGTGGTAAGCCATTGATCTAATCTGATTTCGTCTACCATTTTAAAATTGGGTAATCCCGATTGCCGACGCCCAGTTGCTTCTCCACCGCCGCGGATTTTAAAATCTTCATTAGCAATTAAAAAACCATCTTCAGTATCACGTAAAAGCGTCAATCTTTTCCTGGCTGTATAATTGACTTGATCATCATGTAAAATTAAACAATAAGATTGTTTTCCGTCTCTTCCAACTCGTCCGCGTAGTTGATGAAGCTGTGCAAGGCCAAAACGTTCTGCATGTTCAATTACCATAATATTTGCATTGGGAATATTGACACCAACTTCAATAACGGTTGTGGCAACGAGTATTTTAGTTTTATTTCGAGTAAATTTATCCAGCTCAAATTGTCTTTCTTTAGTTGCTTGTTGACCATGTGCCAAACTAACTTTTTCGATTCCGAAATAACGTTGTAAACTTACAAAACGGTTTTTGACAGCTACCAAATCCAGCCGTTCACTTTCTTCAACCAAAGGGCATACCCAGAATATCTGGTATTCTAGTTTAATTGCGCGTTTTATTCCTTCTAAAACTTTATCTATTTTACTTAAAGTATGTAAGGTTGTGTGAATCGGTTTACGACCTGCAGGTTTTTCTGTAAGCCGACTGACTTGTAATTCACCCCAACATGTTAATAATAATGTTCTTGGAATGGGTGTGGCTGTCATAACAAGTATATCTGTATCTTCTCCTTTTTCCCCCAATTTGATGCGTTGTTCAACGCCGAAACGGTGTTGTTCATCAATAATAGCGAGGGCAAGATCATGAAAATCGACTTTTTCTTGAAATAAGGCATGTGTGCCGATAGTTATTTTGGCTGTTCCATTTTTAATTCGTTCTAAGGTTTCTTTACGAGCAACACCTTTTATTGAACCACTTAAAAAAGCAATATCAACAGAGGTAAGTTTTAAAAAAGATTCATAATGTTGCCGAGCAAGAATTTCTGTGGGTGCCATAATAACGGATTGATAACCAGCTTCAACTGCTTGTAAAGCCGCCATTAAGGCAATAATGGTTTTACCAGAGCCTACATCACCTTGTAATAAACGCAACATACGAAAGGGACGTTCCATATCGGTTTGGATTTCTTTAAATGCTTTTTGTTGAGATTGGGTTAATGGGTATTCGAATTTTTGAAGTGCTTGATGAATGAGTTGTTGATTTCCGATTAAGGATTTTCCAGGGGTAAGTTGATTAGAATGTTTAATTTTATTGATGGCGAGCTGTTCGGCAAAAAGTTCATCAAATGCAAGGCGTGAACGGGCACGACTTTCTGCAGCTTCATAGGTTTGATTTTCAAATAAATGTGGAAAATCGCTGGGAAATTGTAACAAATGTAGTGCTTCTTTAAAACTCGGCCATTGATGTTGATGAAGTAAAGCTGAATTGATCCATTCAGGCATTTCGGGACATTGATTAAAAGCAAGTCGCAAAGCTTTAGAAAGATTTTTTGGAAAAAGTCCTGCAGTTAAAGGCCAAACAGGTTCAATTAAAGGTATAATTTGTTGATTATCGAGGGGTTCGATATAATGAGGGTTTGTCATTACCCATTTGTTGTTTTTAAATTCCAAAAGACCAGAAACGATAAATTGAGAATGAAGGATAAGTTTTTTTGCTTGCCAGGGGGAAAAAAAGATAAGTTCTCCCTTTGACGTTTCATCGTTTATATGTATACGCCAAGGTTGTTTAGTATGACGAGGTTTTTCAATATGGGTAATTTCAATTTGAAGAGTAGCTATTTTTCCAGGGATTGCATTTTGCAATTTTGGACGATATCGTCGATCAATTATTGAATTTGGCAAATGAAAGAGTAAATCAATAATACGATTACCACCAATTGCATGAGTGATTAATTGACTTAGTTTAGGTCCTATCCCATTTAAATAGGATAAAGGCGATAATAATGAAGTAATTGAATGCTGTAAAGAAGATGAAGATGATGGAAGGTTCATAACAGATTTAAATGAAGATCAAGATCATTTGTTAAAATTTAAAAGTAAGTATAGGATAAATTTGATGACAGGGCAAAAAGAAAATAGCGATCCATTGGAGGCTCGGAAACGACGCTTAATTTATCGTGCGACGCATAGAGGGACTTTTGAAGCAGATATTATTTTGGGTAATTTCGCTAATTTATATGTTTCAAAAATGACTCATTCTGAAATTGAAGAATTTGAACATATTATGGATTTAGCGGATACGGATTTAATGTTATGGCTAACAGGTTTTGAGCCTATTCCTAAAAACGTTAATAGTTCTCTTTTTCAATTGTTATATCAATTTGCACAAAAGAATAAAATTAACAAACATTAAAGGAGAAAAGGAATGGGAATTACCTCTGAACATCAATATGAAAATTTTTTGTCGATATGGGGTGTCCCAGAGGGGTATGATGCTTTTTTACTCAGTAAATTTACCATTGAATGTTTTCAAAAGGATCAACAGGTTCTAGTTCATATTGCTAGAAATGATGTTGACATGAGACGATTGGCGGATTTATTATCCTACATTGCTCCTAATTTAGAGATTTTAAATTTCCCCGCTTGGGATTGTTTACCTTATGATCGGGTTTCTCCTAATAAGTCAGTGACATCAGAACTGGTTGCAACCTTAACACAATTATTGGAACCTTTAATCAAACCAAGAATTGTACTGACAACAATACCTGCTTTATTGCAAAAAATAGCACCTAAATCTGTTTTTGCAGGAAGGGCTTTATTGTTAAAACAAGGAGATAATCTAGATCATGAATTTATGGTCGAGCTTCTTATTGCACAAGGATATAATCGGACTGATACGGTCATGGAACCGGGAGAATTCGCTTTACGGGGAAGTTTATTTGATATTTATCTGGCAGGAGAAGAAGATCCTGTTCGTTTGGATTTGTTTGGGGATGAGATTGATTCTATTCGTTGTTTTAATCCATTAACTCAAAGATCCACGAAAAATATTACGGAACTTGTATTAAGACCTACCGCCGCTTATTCTCTAGATGAAAAGAGTATTGCTAGATTTCGTTCCAAATGGCGTGAATTATTTGGTCAAAATTCAATAAATGATCCAATTTATGAAGCGGTTTCTGATGGACGGATGGTACAAGGGATGGAACATTGGTTACCGCTTTTTCATGAGCATATGGAAAATTTTTTTGACTATGTTCCAAACCCTAAATTATCTTTTTCCTATCAGGCTGAAGAAACGTTGCAGCCAAGATTAGAAATGATTTTGGATCATTATGCTGCTCGACAACAGCCGATTAGAAGTGGAGAAGTGCCTTATCATCCTTTACCGCCTGAAATGATATATTTGAATCAAACTGAATGGAACCAACTTATTTCAAAATACAAAGGTATTTATTTTTATCCTTTTGCAATGCCTGAAGGATCAAATGGAATAGATGCAGGAGGTAGGCCTGGAATCATTTTTGCAAAAAGCAATCTTGTTGTTGAAGCAGAAAATGTATTTCAGATCTTTAATAATCAATTTAAACAATGGCATTCAGCAGGACGCAAAACATTGCTAGCAGCATGGACAAATGGGTCAAGAGAACGTATTGCCACTTTATTGAAAGAGCATAAGATAGCTGCCCAAAAAATTGAAAAATGGGAAGATACTCAAAAATTCACACAATTTTCAGTTGGGCTTCTTACATTGGGGTTAGATCGTGGCTTTATTGCTGAAGATTTCACCCTTATTTCAGAAGCCGATTTATTAGGAGATCGTATTTCACGTCCACAACGGAAAAGGAAAAAAGCAGAACAATTTATATCTGAAGCTTCTGAAATTAGTGAAGGGGATTTGGTTGTTCATCAGGAATATGGGATTGGACGATATCAAGGCCTTGTTAATTTAGAGATTGGTGGTGCCCCACATGATTGTCTTGCTTTAATCTATAATGGTAAAGAAAAACTCTTTTTACCCATCGAAAATATTGAATTGCTGAGCCGTTTTGGATCTGATCAATCAGGTGTAGCCTTAGATAAGTTAGGAAGTTCTGCTTGGCAAAAACGAAAGGCTATAATGAAAGCGCGTATTCGTGATATGGCGGGTGAATTGTTAAAAACAGCGGCGGTTCGCTTAATGCAGG
>CAMPDW010000017.1 GCA_946699565.1 uncultured Commensalibacter sp.
TATTAGTGGTTGATGATGATCCAAAGTTAATTGAAACGCTTACCGAACAATTACAAGAAAATCAAGAATTTGAAGTTTCAAGTGCGCACACGGTAGCTGAAGCCAAAGAAAAAATATTAAAATCAGACAAACATTATGATGCTATTATTTTAGACGTGATGTTACCAGATGGCGATGGGTGTGATTTATGTGCTTATTTACGTAAAGAAGGTTGCAGAACACCTATTATCATGTTAACGGGCTCGGATGATGAGGCAGATGTCGTTAGGGGGCTTGATGCTGGAGGAAATGATTATGTATCAAAGCCATTTCGTATAGCTGAATTGCTTGCGAGATTACGTGCGCAAATGCGTATTTTCGCAAGTAGCGAAGATGCTGTTTTCACAATTGGTTCTTATATTTTCCGTCCTTCTGCAAAATCATTGCAAGAACAGAATACAAATCGGCGTATTCGTTTAACTGAAAAAGAAGCAGCTATACTTAAATTCCTTTATAGGTCAGGTTCAAGACCTGTTCCGAGACAGGTTTTATTGAACGAGGTTTGGGGTTACAATTCAGCTGTAACGACCCATACCCTTGAAACTCATATTTATCGCTTACGTCAAAAAATTGAACCTGATCCATCAAATGTTACACTTTTAATTACTGAAGCAGGTGGTTATCGGTTAAGTTCAATTTCTGATAAAAAAGATGAAGAATAATTTATTGATCTAATTCAAGCATGATTGGAACATGGTCAGAGGGTTTATCCCAGTTTCTAGCTTCTTTGAAAACATATATATTTGATAAATAAGGACGCAGGGCTGGGGTAATCCAAAGATGATCTAAGCGACGTCCTCGATTAGATTTTTCCCAATTTCTGCTCCTATATGACCACCACGTATAAAGTTTTTTATTTGGAGGAATAAATTCCCGCATAGCATCAAGAAACCCTGTATTTATCCATTGGTTTAGTTTGTCTACTTCTATGGGTGTATGACTGACAACCTTTAAAAGTTGCTTATGACTCCACACATCTTGTTCAAGTGGGGCAATATTAAAATCACCAACTAAAATAGCATTAGGTTCTTTATTTTGCTTAAACCATAGGGTTGTTTCATGAAGAAAATTTAATTTGTGAAGAAATTTAGGATTAATATTGGGGTCTGGTTCATCACCTCCTGCTGGGATATAAAAATTATGTAATGTTATTTTTTGATTCAGATAATTAAAATAAACTGCTAAATGTCGGCAATCTTTCTTATTACACCATTCTATTGAATTTGCATCATGTATTTCTAAAGGGTATTTGGATAAAATACATACACCATTATAACTTTTCATTCCTTTGAAAATATTATACATAAAACCAATTTTTTTTATTTCAGTTAAAGGAAATAAAAGATCAGGAACTTTTGTTTCCTGTAAACATATTATATCGGGATTAGATATATCGATAAGTTGTTTTAGTAAAGATAATCTTAATCTTAAAGAGTTTATATTCCAACTTATTATACGCATTTGGGAGTTTCGGTTTAAAAGCAACAAAAGAAGTAAAGTATAATTAATTTTTTTAGATGTCTATTCAAAATTATATTATTAGTATTTGAATCGGTAGTGTAAAAATTATTAATAAAAAATTAATTTGATTTTTGTCCACTTATGGACTTGACAGTATTTTTTTATTTGGAGAAAAATAACCTTGTTTTCTGATTTAAAACATCCATATAATTAAAATACTTAAAATTCAATAGTTTATAAAAATTGCCTAATTTTTAAGCAAAACATATAAGCTCTTGATAAACAGCCTTTTATGTCCATATTTTAGATATTCATCCAGAGAGTTATCCACAAGATCAGTGGAGAAGTATGATAAGCCCTAGAAAATAAAAGGATAGTAGATTTCATTGCAAAAAGAAAAACAAAAAGAAGAAATAAATTCAGATGAAATAGAGTCGTTGGAGTCTGTTATTGGAGTAAAAGTCATTCAACATGCTTTAAAAACGATGCCTGTTTCGGCAGGTGTTTATCGTATGCTGAATGATAAAGGGGAAGTTCTGTATGTTGGAAAGGCAAAGAATTTAAAAAAACGCGTTATTTCTTATACGCGGTTAACACAGCTATCCGAACGTATACGTAAAATGGTTTTACAAACAAGATCAATGGAAATCATTACAACTTATACAGAGGCTGAAGCATTATTATTAGAAGCCAATCTTATTAAGAGCCTTAAACCGCGTTATAATATTTTATTGAGAGATGATAAATCGTATCCATGGCTTGTTATAACGAAAGAAAAATGGCCACGTATCGATAAACATAGAGGTAAAATTTCCAAGAAAAATTCATATTGGGGACCTTTTGCTTCTGTTGGTGCTGTTAATCAAACATTGGAATTATTACAAAAGATATTTTTATTAAGAAGCTGTGAAGATAGTATTTTTAAATTTCGTAAACGTCCTTGTTTATTATATCAAATTAAACGTTGTTCTGGACCCTGTGATAATCGTATTACAAAACAAGATTACGATCATTTAATTGAACAGGCTAAATTATTTCTTTCAGGGGAAACACATTTTATTCAAAAACAATTAGCGGAAGAGATGGAAAAAGCTGCTGAAAAATTAGATTTTGAGCGAGCTGCAGTAATGCGGGACCGAATTCAAGCGTTTACTTATGTTCAAACAAATAGTGTAATTAATCCCTCAACAATTGATAATGCGGATGTAATAGCTTTGGCTCAAAAAGGAAACTTATGCTGTATTCAAGTTTTTTTTATTCGGAGTGGTCGTAATAATGGAAATCGGGCTTTATTTATAATTCAGTCAGAAGACCAAAGTGATGAGGAGGTACTTGATGCATTTTTAGGTCAGTTTTATGAAAATAAACCCCCTCCATCAGAAATATATTTAAATATAAAGTTAGCTGATCATGCTTTAATGTGTAAAGCTTTAAGTTTGAAGGCAGGGAAAAAAGTCCGATTAAATGTTCCAAAAATTGGGGAAAAAAGGGCTGTAGTTGATTATGCCATTCATAATGCTTTTATGGCTTTAGATCGTAAACTTGCTGAAACAGCTTCGCAACAAAAGCTTCTTGAAGAAGTACAATTACTATTTCAATTACCAAAAATACCCAAACGTATTGAAATTTATGATAATAGTCATATTATGGGAACGAACCCTTATGGAGCAATGGTTGTTGCAGGGCAAGAAGGATTTATAAAATCTGCTTATCGAAAATTTTCAATCAAATCGGATATCACCCCAGGTGATGATTTTGGGATGATGCGCGAAGTTTTATATAGGCGGTTCAATAAAGGGAAAATTTGGGATAAAAAAGATTATCCTGATCTTTTATTGATTGATGGAGGTGCAGGACAATTTTCTGCTGTTGATTCAATTTTAAAAGAATTAAATATTAATGATGTTACATTAGTTAGTATTGCAAAAGGTTCAGATCGTAATGCGGGTAAAGAATGGTTTTTTACGCATGATCAAAAACCATTTCAATTACCCGAAAGAAATCCTGTTTTATATTACTTACAACGATTAAGGGATGAAGCACATCGTTTTGCAATTACAACACATCGTTCAGGTCGTTTGAAAGGTATCAAAAAATCAGAACTTGATACAATTCCAGGAATAGGTGTCAAAAGAAAACGAAGTCTTTTAAATCATTTTGGTTCGACCAAAGCAATAAAAGAGGCTAGTGTTTTGGATCTAGAAAATATATCTGGAATTAATCGAGCATTAGCAGAAACTATTTATGATCATTTTAGACTTGGTGTATATAAGTGATATAGGTTAGAAAAATAAAGATTATCTAGTTTTTTTATTCCTTTTTTTTTATAAAATGCTAAATAAATAATTGTAATGAAATTGTAAAGCCGTGAATTAAATCTAATATGTTTAATAATTTACCAAATTGCTTAACATTATCCCGTATTATTATAATTCCTGTGTTGGCAGTTCTTGTAATGATTCATAAGCCTATTACAGATTTTTTAGCATGTATATTATTCATTCTAGCTGGAATTACAGATTATTTAGATGGAAAGTTAGCTCGAGCATGGCAACAACTTTCAGATTTTGGCAGGATGTTGGATCCTATTGCTGATAAATTATTAGTTGGTATTTTGTTAATTGTTATGGCAGGTTATAGTCGTCTTCCTTATTGGGGTTTAATTCCTGCAATGATCATTTTATCAAGGGAAATACTTGTAAGTGGTTTAAGAGAATATTTGTCTTTATTTAAAGTAAGTATACCTGTTACTCAATTAGCAAAATGGAAAACAACTGTTCAGATGATTGCTATTGGATTCTTATTGGCAGGTGATAGTAGTGCAGAATTATTAAACATAAACTGGTTGCCTGTTGGCATCATAGGTGCGGTTTTATTATGGATTGCTGCATGTTTAACGATTATAACAGGGTGGGGATATATTCAAACAGGTATAAAATTTTTTAATACAAATTGAAGATTACTTTATATACGAGTTTTAAATATATACGAGTTTTAAATCGTTAATTTTAACGAGATCAAGTATTAAATTGCTTAATTTTAGAAAGGATGGAGAATACATATGCGGGGCTTTGCTGCGCTTATAACAACGGTGT
Organism: uncultured Commensalibacter sp.; assembly: GCA_946699565.1. GTDB lineage: Bacteria > Pseudomonadota > Alphaproteobacteria > Acetobacterales > Acetobacteraceae > Commensalibacter. The sequence goes on from CAMPDW010000017.1 coordinate 4,596, forward strand.
TACTGCTTAGTGGGTGCTCCGGTATAGATAAATTTTTTGATGATACCGTTACTTTGCCAGGTGCGAATCCAGAAGCTCCCGATGGATATGCAGAAAATATGCAAAGAGTAAGAGGAAATGTTGCCATCGCAACAACACCCTTGTTACCTCAAAGTGAGAATATTTGGCCATCACGTCCACCAGCATTACCTACTTTAAGTGACGTTGCAAATGATGATAAAAGTTTTTCATTATCTGATTACAGTAAAGCCGCAGGGGGAGATGTTGACAGTGTAACCCATGATCAGACCAACAAACAATCTGTACCTGTTGATTTTCCTGAAGATGGAAAAATTACAGCTGGTGAACAAAATCAAATTAAAAATGGTATGTCTGATTTTACAAGTGGAAGATTACCCGATTCAATTAAAGATCAGGGTGCAAAATATATAGAAAAAAATAAAGATAAAATAGTGATTGTACCTAATGGAGATGGTACGAATACGGTTATTGACGCAAAAGGAGTTGTAAAAATTATTCCTAACAATAAGTTACCTCTCTTGAAAAAATCAAAATAAAACTAGCTAAATGTGATTGATCGTAGTAATCAAAAAATAATTAATTAACATTCCTTTTTTATTATATTATATATGGCATAAGTTAAAGATGATAGTGCCTCTGCTGTGATAATGAATGATGGGGTAAGATAAATAATATTTCTAAAAGGGCGTATCCAAACATTTTGAAGAAGGAACATTTTTTTAAGTTTATTCATATCTGGAATATGATTTAATTCAACCACTCCAATAGCTCCTTTAACCCTTACATCTTTGACATTTTTTAATGATTTACAATGTGCAAGTTCTTTTTGTAATTGTAACTCAATGGATGCAACATTTTCATCCCATGAATAATGATCAAAAATCTCAAGTGAGGCATTTGCACAAGCACAAGCTAATGGATTAGCCATAAAAGTTGGTCCATGCATTAAAGCGTTTTGTTCATTTTCAGATATAAATTTATCAAACACAAAATTCCTGACTATTGTGGCTGCCAAAGCCATTGTTCCACCAGTTAAAGCTTTGGATAAAGTTATAATATCAGGAATAACCTCTGCTTGATTACACGCAAAAAAACTTCCTGTTCGTCCAAATCCGGTAAAAATCTCATCAAATATTAATAAAATATCAAAATGGTCAGCTTGTTTGCGTAGAAATTTTAATAATTCAGGGGAATGAAATAACATACCGCCAGCACCTTGCACTAAAGGTTCTATTAAAATGGCAGATATGGTTTGATTATTTTTTTCAAGAAATTGCGTAAAGGCTCGTTGTTTTTCTAAAGTATTAGGAAGTGGAACATTATATTGTTTTGGTAAAATATTTTTGAATAAATTATGCATTCCTTCTTCCGGATCACATACCGCCATAGTTGCCATAGTATCACCATGATAACCACCATAAAAGGAAACAATTTTGGTCTTATCGAGCTTTTTTTGATTGAGCCAATATTGAATGGCAATTTTTAAAGCAACTTCCACAGAAACAGAACCAGATTCTGAAAAAAATATTCTATTTAGATCACCTGGTAATCGTTTAGCCAGTTTTTTTGATAAATCTATGGCAGGTTGATGGATGATGCCGCCAAACATAATATGAGGCATAATATCAAGTTGTTTTCTTACTACTTGAGCAATATAAGGGTGATTATAGCCATGACACGCTGTCCACCATGAGGCTATACCATCTGTCAATTCTGTATCGTCTTCTAAAATAATTGAAGTACCATAAGTAGCTTTTACAATAAGTGGAGCATTGCACGTTTTCATTTGTGTATAAGGTAACCAAATATTTTTTAAAGTTGATTGAGTCATAGGGTTTTGCCTATAATTGAATTGATAATTAGAATTTTATGTAAATTATAATAGAAAAGATAAATTGAATGAATCAATTTGATGAATTTTTTTATAATTCTTTAAAAAAACGTGCTAAAAAAGGTATAGAACGGAATTTAAAATCTATTTATTTAAATAATTTATTTCAAATTCAATATAAAAATAAAAAATACATTAACTTTGCCAGTAATGATTATTTAGGACTATCACAGGATCTACGAATTAAATCTAAAAGTCAGGAATGGGTAAAAAGATTTGGAGCAGGAAGTGGGGCTTCAAGATTAATTACTGGGAATGCGGCCTATTATAAGGATCTTGAAAAAGAATTAGCTGATTTTTTAGGCACAGAGGCCGCATTGATCTTTCCATCAGGATGGCAAACAAATGTTGGAGTTGTTGCTTCATTAATTGAAAATTTTCCAAAACCTGTATGGGTATTTACCGATAAATTAAATCATGCGAGCTTACATTATGGATGCAAGGCTGGACAGGTTAAACAAATACGATTTTATCATAATGATTTAATTCATTTACAAGAAAGACTTGATAGATTTGCAAATGAAAAAGGTACAAAAATTATTCTTACGGAAACGCTTTTTAGTATGGATGGTGATATGATAGATTTAGAACATTTAAGAAAAATTGCCAATTACCATAAAGCATTTCTCTTTTTAGATGATGCGCATGCAACAGGTGTTTATGGAAATAAAGGACAAGGTTTAGCACCCGCATATGCTGATTTAACAATGGGAACATTTAGTAAAGCATGGGGAAGTTTTGGAGCATATGTGGCTGGATCTAGATTATTATGTCAATGGTTGATTAATTTCTGCTCTGCTTTTATCCATACAACAGCTTTACCTCCTACTGTCATTGGGAGTATTAAAGCGGCTCTTGATATTATGCCTGATTTGAATAATCTACGTGTTAAATTACAAAATAATATTTTAAAAGTTAGAAATCAATTGACTCTATTAGGATTTAACTGTGGGAACACAAATTCTCAAATTATTCCAATCATTATAGGTTCTGCTGAAAATGCTTATTTATGTTCAAAAATATTACGTGATCATAATATTTGGATTATGCCTATATGCCCACCAACGGTAATACCTAAAAGTAGTCGATTAAGATTAACGTTAAGTGCAGCCCATGATGATGATGAAATAGGGCTTTTGTTAAACTCTTTTAATTCTCTTAAGAAAATAATACAGAATGAAAAAGTTTAAATCATTACTATTCGTTCATGGTTGGGGTTTTTCTGAATCTTTTTGGTCTGATATTAGGAAAAATTTGAATGAATATGATAGCCTTACTATTGACCTAGGTTATATTCATAGCAATTCTGAAAATAATCCCTTCATTGAAAATATTTTAAATCAGCAAAAAAATTATATTGTAATTGGTCATTCTCTAGGTTTTATTTATTTATTAAAAAAGTTTCCATTATATTTTTATCATTATATTGCAGTAAATAGTTTTGCTAAATTTGCCCAAGATGAAGATTTTTCTCAGGGTATTGCATTAAGAGTATTGGATCGTATGTCCAGAAGATTAATGCTTAATCCTAACATAGTGATGACTCAGTTTTATCTAGAATGTGGTTATCATTGGATCAATCTACCTCATTTTAATAATGATAATCTTATAAAAGGAATAGAAAAATTAAAAAAAGAAGATATTCGCAATTTAATTCCTTCTATTCAGCAAAAATTGACAGTTCTTGCTTCAACTGATGATCCTATTGTATCAAGAGAAATGACATTGGGTTCTTTTGAAAATTGTCATTGTTACTGGATTGAAGATAATACGCATCTTTTACCTTTATATAAAATAAAAGAATGTGCTGATATTATACGAAAAATTATTAATAATGCTTAAATCATATAAAGAAAAAATTATTCATTCGTTTGATCAGGCTGATCAATATGATGATTATGCTGTAATTCAGAAAATTGTTGCTGTAAAACTTTCAGAATATATTAAAAATAATTGTATGGATTACAATTCATTAGATCACAAAATTTCAATATTGGAAATTGGATGTGGAACCGGATTTTTGACGGAACATTTGTTATATTTATTTCCAAACGCTGAATTCGTTATAACGGATATATCATCACAAATGTTAAAAAGAGCAGAACAGAAAATTAAAAAATGTTCCAATGATATAATTTTTAAAATCATGGATGGAGAAAATCCTCAATTCGATAAAAAATTTGATTTGATATGTTCAAATTTATCTATACAATGGTTTCATGATCTTGCATGTGCTTTAAAAAAATTAACAAATTATTTAAAACCTAATGGTTATATTATTTGTTCTACCCTCGCATCAGAAACTTTTAAAGAATGGCGATCAATCTATTTGCATCATCAATTTGAATGTACCTTACAAAATTATCCTAAAAAAGAAGAATTTGAGTTTTTTTGGCCAAAAACAGGTTCAGGTTATTGGGTATATGAAAAGATAATAGATCATTTTAATCATGGTCTTGATTTTTTTAGAGAATTAAGATTTATAGGGGCATCGGTGCCAAATAAAGCTTCAGTACCTTTAAAGCGTTTCCAACTGAATAAGATAATTTCAGATTTTAATAATTATTATAAATATTGCACATATCATTTGGCTTTTGGAATTTTTCGAAAATTTTCTGCTAAAGGTTTTTTTGTAACTGGTACTGATACAGATGTTGGCAAAACGTTTATATCTGCATGCCTAACAAAATTATTAAATGCCATTTATTGGAAGCCTATCCAAACAGGTTTAAATTGTAATCTGGGGGATACCCATAGAATTTGCCAATTGTTAAATTTAAAAAATTATGACTTTTTAAAACCGATAATTGAATTACAGGCACCATTATCACCTGAAGAAGCTGCAAAAGTTGAAAATAGATATATTAATTCTGATTTTATGGATAGAATTAATCTTAATTCTAACAATACTTATATTATTGAAGGGGCAGGTGGAGTTTTTGTTCCAATTAATGAAAATTTAATGATGATTGATTTGATTCAAAAAATTAATCTTCCTGTTATCATAGTTACTCGAACAACTCTTGGAACGCTAAATCATACTTTAATGACTATAGAAGCTTTAAGAAAGCGTCATATTTCTATTGCGGGAATAGTTTTAAATGGAGAAATGAATGAAGCGAATAAACAAGCTATTATTAAACATGGAAAAGTTAAAATTATAGGTGAAATTCCTTTTTTTCCATCTATTAATTTAAAAGAATTAGAAATCTCATGTCGTAAAATAAATATACCTATGAAATATTTTGGTTACGATTATTAATTATTTTGTTTTAAAAAAAATTTGACAAATTTCTTAAAATTTGTAACTAAAAATAGTATTGAAGAATGGACTTGCTTTTATATATACAATATTAACTTATATCTGAAAAGTTATATTGGATAAAATAGCCTAATCATAATGAGGACATAATGGCGAAAAGTAATACGATACAAATTAAACTGCTTTCAACAGCAGAGACAGGTTTCTTTTATGTAACTAGAAAAAACGCACGTGCACATACGGGGAAGATGGAATTAAAAAAATATGACCCAGTTGTACGTAAACATGTTGTTTTTCGCGAAGCAAAAATCAAATAATTTTTTAAAATAAAATTATTGTACAATTTAAAAACTTTGGCTATTCAATTTAGTCAAGGTTTTTTTATTTTATAAAATTTATACTTTTGTGATAATTAAACAAGTTTTTTTAAAAAATTAATATAAATGTTCATTAGTTTTATAAGGGATGACAATTTCATCACTATGTGCATAACTCAACATAACTCTTGTTCGTTCATCTAGCAAATCTGCATCAAGCGCATTTTCTTTTAATCCCTTAACACGCTTGTTCCAGGCATTAAATTCAGATATTGCATCTTTTTGACTTTGTTGAGCTCTAATCATTTGCTCTTGCTGAATACGAAAACTTTTAAGCCCGTAATCACCATCAAATGTATTTTTCACAAAATAAGCGGTTAGCATTAAAAAGAAAAGGGGAGGTATTGTTGCCTTTATAAATCTTTTAATTGCATGAAATATATGCACAATACTCTCCCTCAATCTTTTACAACCCTGATCAAAATTATAAGGTTTCTAACGCTCTGAAAGCATTACGTCCAGCATATTTTGCTGTATTACCTAAATCTTCTTCAATTCTAATTAATTGATTATATTTTGCCATACGATCTGAACGAGAAAGGGAACCAGTCTTAATTTGTCCAGCATTTGTAGCTACAGCCAAATCAGCAATTGTGGCGTCTTCAGTTTCACCGGAACGATGGCTTACAACAGTTGTATAACCATGACGATGCGCTAATTCCATAGCTTTAAAAGTTTCAGATAATGTACCGATTTGATTGACCTTAACCAATAATGAATTACCAACATTTGCTTTGATCCCTTTTGCAAGTCTTTCTGGGTTAGTAACAAACAAATCATCACCAACGAGTTGGATTTTATTACCTAATTTTTGAGTTAATTCTGTCCATCCTTCCCAATCATCTTCTGCACATCCATCTTCAGCAGAAATAATAGGGAAACTATTGCATAATTCAGCAATATAATTAACCATTTGACTGGAATTGAAAACTTTGCCTTCACCAGTCATATTATATTTACCATCTTTAAAAAATTCAGAAGAGGCAAGATCAAGAGCTAATGAAATTTCTTCACCAGCTTTATAACCAGCTTTTTCAATAGATTTTACAATATAGGCTAAAGCTTCATGAGCAGATTTCAAATTAGGAGCAAATCCACCTTCATCACCGACATTGGTATTTAAACCAGCGTCTTTTAAATCTTTTTTTAGTTCAACAAAAACTTCTGAACCCATACGAACCGCTTCAGCGATAGAGGATGCACCATGAGGAACAATCATAAATTCTTGAATATCAATAGGGTTATCAGCGTGTTTACCACCATTAAGGATATTCATCATTGGAACAGGAAGAATATGAGAATAGGGAGAACCAATATATCGGTATAATGGAAGTCCTACTTCTTCAGCAGAAGCTTTTGCCGTTGCCATGGAAACACCTAACAGTGCATTTGCACCTAAACGACTTTTATTTGGAGTTCCATCAAGCTCAATCATGGTTTGGTCAATTTGTAGTTGATCCAATGATTCAAGACCGACAACTGCTTCAAAAATTTCGCTATTTACATTTTTGACAGCGGTTTGAACACCTTTACCATTGTAACGGTTTTTATCACCATCACGCAGTTCAGCAGCTTCATGAACACCTGTTGAAGCTCCAGAAGGAACAGCAGCACGTCCAATTATACCTGTTTCAAGTTCAACGTCAACTTCAATCGTAGGAGTCCCGCGACTATCTAGGATTTCTCTTGCATGAATATCAACAATCGTACTCATTTTTTAACCTTACATTTTTATTTTTTAATTAGCGTATGAATTTGTATTCAAATCTAGTTCTTTAGATTGATTAACTTGCAAAAATATCGAATAAATAGATATTGTATAAAACAATACCAATTATAAACAACAAATAGTTAAATTACTAGTTATTTACAATATACGAGCAGTTTTTAAGTAATAAAATGAATAGCAGGAGAAATTTTATGAAGCGAATTCCCTTTATTTATTTTGTATTGGGGATCTTATCGCCTTTACCATTAATTATAATGGCTTTATTTATATTATTTTATCCAGCATCGATACCATTACCAAAATTGATGGTTCTATTTGTTAGCTATGCAGCGGTTATCTTATCTTTTATGGGTGGTATTCATTGGATGTTAGCAATACAAAAGCCAATTGTTTATTTGCAAGAGGATGATGGAGAAACGAGTATAAAACGATTATTATTATCAGTTGTTCCTTGTATCATTGGTGAAATAACAATTTTAGCAATTTTATATAATTATATTTTAACATCATTAATAATCTTAATGTTAAGTTATTACTTTTTGTTATTTTATGAAAAAAATAGTTATTTACCCACTGAATTACCTAATGGTTATTTTTCTGTACGTTGGATAATAACCTGCCTCATGGAAACATGTTTTATAGGAGTATTTATTGCTCGTTTGATTTAATAATATGATCAATTTTAATTAATGTTTTCAATAAAGGTTCAACATTTTTAAGTTCAATCATATTGGGTCCATCGCTTGGGGCTTTATCTGGATTTTCATGGGTTTCTATAAATAAACCAGCAACACCAATCGCAATAGCAGCTTTTGCCAGATAAGGAACAAATTCTCTTTGCCCTCCAGATGATCCACCCATACCACCAGGTTGTTGAACGGAATGTGTTGCATCAAAAATGACGGGATAACCAGTTTGAGCCATAATGGGTAAACCACGCATGTCACTTATTAAAGTGTTATAACCAAATGAAGTTCCACGATCACATAATAATATATTTTCATTACCTGTAGAGGCAATTTTTTGAGCTACGTTTTTCATATCCCAAGGTGCAAGAAACTGACCTTTTTTAATATTAATAGTTTTACCAGTCTCAGCAGCTGCAATCAATAAATCAGTTTGACGGCATAAAAATGCAGGTATTTGCAAAACATCTACAATTGAAGCTACTTCTTTACATTGATCGGGTAAATGGACATCAGTTAAAATTGGTAAAGCCAATTGTTTTTTAACTTTATTGAGAATAAATAAACCTTTTTCGAGTCCTAATCCTCTTTTGGTTTCAATACTTGTACGATTTGCTTTGTCAAAAGAACTTTTATAAATCAATCCAATATTTAATCTTTGACAAATTTCTTTTAAAATTCTAGCTGTTTCAATGGCATGATCTAAAGATTCAATTTGACAAGGCCCTGCAATAAGAACAAAAGGTAAATTATTAGCAAGGGTTAAGGATTGAATATGAACTGATTTGTTTAAATTCATTTTGGATTTGCTTGTTTTGTTGCGGCTTTAATAAAGCTTGAAAAAAGAGGATGGGGAGAAAAGGGTTTAGATTTAAGTTCTGGGTGATATTGAACCGCTATAAACCAAGGATGATCAGGATATTCAACGATTTCAGGTAATACACCATCAGGCGAAAGCCCAGAGAATTTCAATCCTGCTTTTTCAATTTGATTTTTATAATGAATATTAACTTCATAACGGTGACGATGACGTTCTTGAATTTTTAAATTTCCATAGATTTCAGCCACCCTAGAATCTGGTGTTAAAATAGCATGATAGGATCCCAAACGCATTGTTCCACCTATATTATTTCCTGAATATCGGTGTTTAACTTGGTCAGCATCAATCCATTCAGTTAATATACCGATTAAAGGTTCTTCTGTAGGTCCAAATTCAGAAGATGAAGCATTTGAAAGACCAGCTAAATGGCGGGCACATTCAATAACAGCCATTTGCATTCCAAAACAAATTCCTAGGAAAGGGATATTGTGTTCTCTTGCATATTGAATAGCTTTGATTTTACCTTCACTGCCACGTTCACCAAAACCACCTGGCACTAAAATTGCGTTTGTATTTTTAAAAATTTCTGACAGGTCCTCTGTCATTTCAATTTTCTGCGCTGCAATCCATAGGAAATTAATTTTAACTTTATTTGCAATCCCTCCATGATGTAACGCTTCGATAAGGGACTTATAACTATCAAGTAAGGCTGTATATTTTCCTACAATGGCAATGTTTACTTCTGATTTTGGATAACGAATAGCATCTACAATTGCTTGCCATTTACTTAGGTCTGGTTTGTTTTCATAGGGAAGATTAAAATGCTTTAAAACTTCAGTATCAAGACCTTCATTATGATAAGCTATTGGGCAATTATAAATTGTATCCACATTTAAAGCAGGGACGACAGCTTCAGGTTTAACATTACAGAAATTAGCAATTTTTTGTCGTTCATTTTTTGGAATTGGGCGGTCGCAACGACATAATAAAATTTGAGGTTGAATTCCTACATTTTGTAATTCTTTAACTGAATGTTGTGTAGGTTTTGTTTTAAGTTCCCCTGCTGAGGCAATCCAGGGAACAAGGGTTAAATGAATGAATAAGGTATGATCATATCCAAGATCATTTTTCAACTGTCGAATTGCTTCTAAAAATGGAAGACTCTCAATATCGCCTACGGTTCCACCGATTTCAACAAGCATGAAATCAACTTTTTCGGAATTATTTAATATGACAGATTTAATTGCATTGGTAATATGGGGAATTACTTGAACAGTTGCCCCAAGATAATCACCGTGTCTTTCACGCATAATGACATCGGAATAAATGCGGCCAGTGGTTGCATTGTCATCCTTGCTAGCATTAACACCTGTAAAACGCTCATAATGTCCAAGGTCAAGATCTGTTTCAGCCCCATCATCCGTGACAAATACTTCCCCATGTTGATAAGGGCTCATGGTGCCAGGATCAACATTCAAGTATGGGTCTAATTTTCTAAGGCGAACGGAATAGCCTCTGGATTGTAACAAACTGGCCAAAGCGGCAGAGGCAATGCCTTTTCCAAGAGAGGAAACAACACCACCAGTAATAAAAATAAATCGTGTCATGCAGCTTTCTTTTTGTGGAGTAGTTTATATTTAAAAGTTAGTAATTATTATTTATTTATGAGGAGTATTTTGATTTGATGGTACAGGTTGAGGTTGCGCAAGTATATCATTTGTTTTCGTTGAGGCGCCTTTGTTCATGATTGCCATTGTTAGACATAAAATCATGAAAATAGCGGCAAGAATTGCCGTTGTTTTTGTTAAGAGATTTGTGGTTCCTCGACCTGTCATAAACGCACCCATACCTTGACTGGATCCGATACCCAATCCACCACCTTCACTTTTCTGAATTAAAACAATTCCAATCAAAGCAAAAGTTACGAATATGTGTAAAATTAACAAAACAGTCATCATGGTATTTATATACTTTCATAATCAATAGGAATAAAAAGTTAAGACCTGATAAATTCTTGGGCAATATCAATTAATTTAATAAAGTCTTTTGGAATAATACTAACTCCTCCAACTAACACACCGCTAAGTTCAGGGATAGCATAAATATCTTTGACATTATCAGGTTTCACAGAACCTCCATATAATATAGATATTTTTTTACCATTTTCTCCATATTGAGCAACAAGTTTTTTACGAATGAACTGAATCATTTCGGTAATTTGTTCATTATTAGCTGTTAAACCTGTACCAATAGCCCAAATAGGTTCATAAGCAACCAAACCATCAAATTGTTCTGGTAAGGAACCTTTTAATTGGACTTCAACAATGGATTCCTGATTATTTGCATTACGTTCTTGTTGGGTTTCACCAATACAGACAATGGGTAATAATCCGTTGTTTTGTGCAGCCACTGTCTTTTTAAGAACAAGTTGGTTACTTTCATGATGATCTTTTCTGCGTTCTGAATGTCCAAGAATAACATAGTTTACACCGATATCTTGTAATATTGCGGGAGAAATATCTCCTGTGTGTGCGCCTTTATTAGCGTAATGACAATCTTGTGCGCCTAAACCCAAAGGGCTATTTTTGATCATTTCCTTAACAAGTTGCAATTGTGTAAAAGGTGGACAGAGGATAGTTTTAGCAAAATTCTGATGTTTTTTTGTATAGGTGAGTAATGTTGAAACAATATGTTTTGTTTCATTTATTAATCCATTCATTTTCCAATTACCAATAATAATCGGATTGCTCATTTCGATATACTCCTTAAAATAAAGTAACGTTTAATAATCAGGATAGATTAGATATAAAGCTTATAGTATATAAAGTGGATATGTTATAAAAAATGTTTTTTAAAGTTATCTATGAATAATATTTTTAAATGTTTTTGTAGATCAGTTTAGTCTTATCATTTATAGATTGATTTATTGTTAATTAAAATAACGCGGTTGGATTATATCACATGTTATCTCGGTTAAGGCATTTATTTATTGATTCCTGGTTTGGACGAATTCTTATCGGACTTATCTTTGTTGTATTTGTTGGATGGGGTGTCAGTGATATTTTCATGAATATTTGGAGCAACGGCTTTAATGGAGACCCAAATATTGTTGCAACGGTTGGTGATCGAAAAATTTCCGTTCAAGAACTAGATAATTTTGCCCAGAAGGAAATAAACCAACTTGTTGCTAAACAGGGTTTTTCTGATCCTACTCAAATTCCACCAATTGAAAAAAGTATGGTAGTAAGAGAAACATTGCAAAAATTAATTCTTCAAAATATATTGGTAAATAAATCGAATTCATTAATTGTTGAAGTTCCTGATGCGATTATTCGTGATGAAATTTGGAATACGCCTGAATTACAAACAAATGGTAAATTTGATCGTGCAAAACTTAATTATATTTTAAGGAGGGCTAATCTTTCAGAAGCTAATTTCTTAAAAGATGTTCGTGATCAATTATCAATTCAAAGCATGATTAATCCAATGGTTTCTGGGATTCAAGCTTCTGAAAGTTTTATAAAACCTTACTATCAATTTTTAAATCAAACACGACAATTAAATTTTATTTTTGTTCCTTTTAATTATTTTCACGCTAATGAGCTTTTTCAAGAAAGAGATTTAAAACGTTATTACGATAATCATCTTTGGGAATTTACAATCCCTGAATATAGACGAGTAAAACTTGTTATTTTGACTCCTAAAACAATTGCAAAAAGCCTAGAAATTGATGATAAAACTTTACTTCAATATTATGATGCAAAAAAAAATGATTTTGTTCGTGCTGAGGCAAGAAATTTTCAGATTGTAACTTTTAATGATCAAAAACAAGCCCAATTGTTGTTTGATTTTTGGAAAGTTCATAATGATTGGAGCAAGGTTATGGATTTTGCTCAAAGAAATAAGGGAACAGCCATTGAAATGAAAAATTTGCAACAATCAGCGATTCCTTTACCAGAATTAGGAAAAACTGTATTTAGTATAAATTCAGGAAGTGTTGCTAAACCATTTCAAACGACAACAGGTTGGTCTGTTATAAAGGTTACACAAATTATTCCACCTAAAAATATTAGTTTTGAACAAGCTAAATCTCAATTAAGAGAGGAAATGGTCAATGAACAGGCAATGCAAACACTTGGAAATCGTGTAAGTCAATTGCAAAATATTATTGCTGGAAGCAAGGATCTTGAAAAAATTACTTCTGATATTGGTGTTGCTGCAATAGAGGGAACTTTGAATGAACAGGGATTGACTTTAGAAGGTGATCCTGCTCCTATTCCAGCAGAAGGGAAATTTAGACAAAATATGCTTAATAAAATTTTCTCTAGTGCTAAAAATGCTTATCCATCATTAATAGCTGGTGATAATAATGCTTACTATGCTTTCATTGTTGAAAATATTTTACCCGCCCATCAGGAATCGTATGAGCAGGCTAAAAATAAAGTTATAAAAACATGGAAAAATGCTAATATTCAGCGACAGGCTAATATTGCTGCAACTGAAATTTACAAAACTGTTTTATTACAGAAAAAAAGAATTGAAGATGTAAAATCGGATTTCGCTTTGCAAGTAAGCCAACCTTTTTCTAGACAAAAGGCAGTTTATAATCTTGTTCCTGCCGTACAAAATCAGGCTTTTTTAATGAATATAGGGGATGTTACTATGATGGAAACACCTGATGGTTTTATTGTTGCTAGTTTAAAATCTATTAAGACGCCAAATCCAAAAGATAACATGGAATCTTATCAACAATTAAAAGATAATTTAACCGATTCCATGAAATTTGATATTCAAGCTAGTTATGCAATTTCATTAGAACAGCTCAATAAATCTATTATCAATCAAAAAGCCCTGGATGCACTTATCAATCAGCTGAGTCATTAACATTAAAAGGATTTATATTTCGTGTTGCAGGAAGATTTTCAGATTAATCATCAAAAAACTGTAATTTATTCAATTAAATCGGCTGATTTATTAACACCTGTTGCAGCATTTTTAAAATTATCCAATTTAATAGGTAAAAATCCGGCAAATATTTTTTTATTAGAAAGTGTCCAAGGGGGAATTTCTCGGGCGCGATATTCTATAATAGGGTTATTACCTGACTTGATATGGAAAACAATTGACGGCGTTGCATATATCAATCGAAATCCTTCGAAAAATAAAGAAGCGTTTATTCAAGAACATGAAAAACCCTTAGACTCATTAAGAAAATTAATTTCCGCAAGTCAATTGGAAAGCAATATAGAAATGCCTCCAATGGTTGGAGGGATTTTTGGATATTTAGGATATGATATGGTAAGACAAATGGAAAACTTACCTTGTCCACCGCTTAATGATCTTCAATTACCAGAAGGTGTGATGATAAGACCGTCAGCTTTTGCAATTTTTGATACCGTTAAAGATGAGTTGATTTTGGCTGCGCCTTTACGAGATCAATTTAAAGAGACGTTCAATAAGGCATTAAATACATTGCAAAAAATCCAAAATGCTTTAAATGAACCGCTTTCTCTGGAGCAAAAAGTACCAATTCGAGACCAAAAAACAATTTCAGAACCTGTTTCAACATTTACAAAAGAACAATTTAAAAGCATTGTTGCAGATATTAAAAATTATATTTTTAATGGAGATGTTTTTCAAGTTGTACCAAGCCAACGTTTTTCAATTACTTTTACTCTATCACCTGTTGCTTTATATCGTGCTTTAAGGCGGATAAATCCTGCCCCGTTTTTATTTTGTCTTCAATTGGATGATTTTTCCTTGATTGGTTCTTCTCCTGAAATTTTGGTAAGGTTTAGAGATGGCAAGGTTACAGTACGTCCTTTGGCAGGTACACGCCCAAGAGGTGAAAATTACGAAGAAGATATAAGGTTTGAAAAAGAACTTTTATCTAATCAAAAAGAACGAGCGGAACATTTAATGCTTATTGATTTGGGTCGTAATGATGTGGGACGTGTAAGTGAAATAGGGTCTGTTCATGTAACGGAAAAATTTGTTATTGAACGTTTCAGCCATGTTATGCATATTTCTTCCAATGTTGAAGGTACTTTGAAAAAAGGATTAAATGCCTTGGATGCTTTAATTTCAGGATTTCCAGCGGGGACACTTACTGGTGCCCCTAAAATAAGAGCTATGCAAATTTTGGACGAAGTAGAACCAACACGAAGAACCACTTATGCAGGTTGTGTTGGTTATTTTGGAGCAGATGGGAGTATGGATACTTGCATTAGTTTGCGTACTGCCTTAATTAAAGATAAAAAAATGTATGTTCAAGCGGGTTGTGGCGTTGTTGCGGATAGCGATCCAGAAGCTGAATATCAAGAGACAAGACAAAAAGCAAAAGCTTTGTTTCGTGCGGCAGAAGAGGCTTGGCGATTTGCATCTTCTAATAAAGCTTTCTTTAAAAAAGCAAATTGATCGTGTGTTTTAATAATAAAAAAATTTATGGATTTCAAAGATACCATGATTTTACTTATCGATAATTATGACAGTTTTACGTATAATCTCGTTCAATATTTAGGGGATTTAGGATGTGAATGTCAGGTTTACAGAAACGATACAATATCCGTTGAAGAAGTTATGGCTTTAAAATCAGAAGCTATTGTTATTTCGCCTGGTCCTTGTACACCAACTGAAGCTGGTATTTGTTGTGATTTAATTAAAGTTGCTGCCCCTAAAATACCTATTTTAGGTGTTTGCCTTGGTCATCAAGCAATAGGTCAGGCTTTTGGTGCAAAAATCATTAAAACTAACCCCATGCACGGCAAAATTTCTGCTATTTATCACGATGGACAGGGATTATTTAAAGAGTTGCCCAATCCACTTAATATTACACGTTATCATTCGCTTATTATACAAGCTGATACCCTATCAAATGATTTCTTATTAACAGCATTTACAGACGATAAAATTTTAATGGCTTTGCAACATAAATATTTTCCTTTATATGGAGTTCAGTTCCATCCAGAAAGTATTGCTTCTGAAAAAGGACACGAAATATTAAAAAATTTTCTTTTATTAGCCGAGAAATGGAATGAAAAACAGGATTTAAAAAAGTAAGGTATAACTTTGTCTTTTACATATATATTACAAAAAGCATTGCAAGGACAAAAGTTTTCCTCTGAAGAGTCTTATGAAATTTTTGAGGAAATTTTTTCTGGACGGGTTCCTCATGCGCAAATTGCGGCTTTTTTAATTATTTTACGGATGCGTGGTGAAACAGTAGACGAGCTTTTGGGTGCAGTTCGTTCTATGCGTCAAAGAATGTTGCCAATTCAATTAATGGATTCAGAAACAATTGATGTTTGTGGAACAGGTGGGGATGGTCGGAGTACCTTGAATATTTCTACAGCGGTAAGTTTTGTATTGGCCGCTTTGGGGATATCTGTGGCCAAACATGGTAATAGGGCTCAGTCTTCTAAAAGTGGTGGCGTGGATGTTCTTGCTGCTTTAGGTATTCCTCCAGAAGATAATTTTGAAGTTATTCAAAATAATTTATCTGAACATAAACTGGCTTTTTTATCAGCATTTATTCATCATCCAGCCCTTAAGGAAATAAATATTGTTCGCAAAGATCTTGGTGTCCGAACCATTTTTAATCTTTTAGGTCCTTTATTAAATCCTGCAAATGTCTCTTATCAAATGATAGGTGTTTATCAGGAAAAATGGCTTTATCCTTTGGTTCAGGTTTTAAAAAAATTAGGTTCCAAACGAATTTGGGCTGTTCATGGATATATTGATCCAAATAAATCAGAAAATGGTGTGGATGAAATAACTTTGGCAGGCCCTTCTACAATATTAGCATTAGAAAATAATCATATTATTCCTGTTGACTTAACTTTATCAATTATTGAATCTGTTGGGTTAAAGCCAGCTCCACTTTCAGAAATTCTAGGGGGAAACCCTATTGAAAATGCCAAAGCCTTATTAAGTATATTAAATGGAAAAAAGGGGGCTTATCGAGATACAGTTTTGATTAATGCAGCTATTGCACTACATATCGTAAAAGGTTATTCTTTAATAAATTCACATGGTGAAATTAATATTACTATTTTAAAAAATCTTATTGTTCAAGCTACGGAAGCTATTGATAGTGGTTCTGCTTTATCTGTTCTCCAATCTATACAATGTAAAAATTTAACAAAAATTTAGATGAAATCATGAATGACGAAGAAAAATCTAATTCTGTCTTAAACGCAATTTTACAATCCGAAAATCAACCTTTTGATATTTTAGAACGGATTTGCGCTAGAACGCGTGCTGAAGTCGCCAAAAGAGCAGAAAAAAAATCATTTAAAGAAATTATAAATGAGGCAAAAAACAAAAAAATTCCTACACGCGGTTTTGCAAGTATAATTAAAGAGCAAGTTGCAAAAGGGCAGATTGGATTAATTGCGGAATGTAAGAAAGCTTCACCTTCAGCAGGAATTATACGACCAGATTATGACCCTGCAATGATTGCCGTACAATATGAAAATGCAGGGGCATGTTGTTTATCTGTTCTTACGGAAAATGCATATTTTCATGGTAATAATGAAGACTTGAAAATTGCCCGGGATGCATGCTCTTTACCAGTTCTCCGTAAAGATTTTATTCTTGAACCTTATCAAGTTTATGAAAGCCGGGTTATTGATGCTGATTGCATTTTATTGATTATGGCAGCTTTAAAAGATAAGGAAGCAACAGCTTTGCTTGAATTGGCTACTTGTCTGGAGTTAGATGTTTTGGTTGAAGTTCATAATCAGGAAGAATTAAATCGAGCATTAGCTTTAGATGTATCGTTAATTGGTATTAATAACAGAAATTTAAAAACACTTACGACTGATATTTCTATAACTAAGCATTTGGCACCTTTAATACCACCTGATCGGATTATTATTTCTGAAAGTGGTTTGAAAACACACGAAGATATTCAGGCAGTTCAAAAAGTAGGTGCAGGAGCTGTTTTAGTTGGTGAAAGCTTATTATCACAAAAAAATGCAGGAGTTGCTGCCAGAAATTTATTAGGAATTAAATAAATTTGTTTTATTGTGTTTTACATACTCGTTATATGTATTCGGAATAATAACACAAAATGACTTTAAAACATATTGTTGTCCGTCATCAGACAACTGTTAAACTTGATACAATTGATAAAATTCTTAAACCTGCTTGGATAAGAACCAGGGTTAAGCATGATGCGATTTTTAGTGAAACCGATAAATTAATTCAACATTATCAATTAAATACTGTATGTGCTGAAGCTGCTTGTCCAAATATAGGTGAATGTTGGTCAGAAAAACATGCAACAGTAATGATTCTTGGAAATATTTGCACGAGATCATGTCGTTTTTGTAATATTGCAACGGGGAAACCAGATCCTATTGATCATGAAGAGCCTCAGAAAATTGCTGCAATGGTGCAAAAACTTGGTCTTCGCCATGTCGTTATTACCTCTGTTGATCGTGATGATTTGCAAGATGGTGGGGCGCATCATTTTGCAGATGTAATCCATGCAATAAGATCCATTTCATCAACGGTAACAATTGAAATTTTAACTCCGGATTTCCTAAAAAAAGCTGAGGCTTTACCTATCATTGGTTCTGCCAAACCTGATGTTTTTAATCATAATATAGAAACTGTTCCAAGATTGTATCCTTCTATTCGACCAGGGGCTCGATATTTTCAATCTTTAAAAATATTAAATGAAATTAAAACTTTTAATCCTACATTATTTACAAAATCAGGAATGATGCTTGGACTTGGTGAAACAAAGGAGGAAGTTATTCAGGTTATGGAGGATTTACGTTGTGCCGATGTTGATTTTTTAACATTAGGTCAATATCTTCAACCTTCCCCAAAACATGCTCCTGTAAAAGAATATATTCATCCCGATGAATTTAAAGCATTGGAAAAAATAGCAAGATCAAAAGGATTTTTAATGGTGAGTGCATCACCTTTAACGCGATCTTCTTACCATGCTGATGCGGATTTTATGGAGCTCAAACGTAAGCGTTATGCAATGCATTAATATTGTAAGATTTCTGGAGTAATTAAATTATGCCAACGCATACTGAAAAACGGGTTATTAACCATACCCCTGAACAAATGTTTGATCTTGTTGCTGCTGTCGATCAATATCCAGATTTTTTGCCTTGGTGTAACGGAGCTTATATTCGATATAAAGATAAAGAACTTTTATTAGCAGATTTAAGGGTAGGATTCGGCCCATTTAGAGAAGTTTTTGGAAGCCGTGTTGAATTGCATCGCCCAGATAAAATCGTAGTTACTTATGATCGTGGACCATTAAAATATTTAAGTAATCATTGGTTTTTTATTCGAAATGAAAAAGGATGTATGATTGATTTTTTTGTAGATTTTGAATTTAAATCTAAAATAATGCAAAAAGCCATGGGTATTATTTTTCATGAAGCAGTTCAAAAAATGGTTTCTGCCTTTATTAAAAGAGCTGATGATATCTATGCAACATTAGAGTAATTTATTTTAAATTTATGTTTTTTAGTGAAATTTAACTTTTTTGTTGTGCTAAATATAGCTAATTAAATGAGAATAAAGTATAATTATTACGTGACTTAAAAATAACACGAATTAAACATAACTTTTTCTTTATTTTAATTAAAAATGAAGAGTCAAATGTTAGTTCAATATTAAAGGATAGAATTATGAATTCTACGTTTAAATTATCTCTTTTAGCTGCAGCTTTTACTTTTGTTTTACCTGGTGCAGCAATAGCTGCAACTCATGGACATCATGCATCTCATGTAACAAAACATAAAGCAAGCCATCATAACAGATCCAAGAAAGTAAGAGGACGTCATGCTTCTTATAGACAAGATAAATCAAGTCAGGATCAAGCAACTCGTGATTTAAATGAACGTAGTTTACAAACTGCACAATCTGTAAACAGAGATCCTAATACAGGTGTTCTTGCTCCTCAGGGACGAGCACAAGCTCAGTCTTTGACTTCTGGTGGTCAAGTAGGTAATCCAGCTATTCAATCTCCTGTAAATAATACAGTCAATCAACCTACACCACCATCTGGAATGGGTGCTCCTGTTGGACCAGCTAATGCACCAGGTGCTGTTAATCCTAATAATATGCCTCCTGCAAACTAATAAAATTTTAATAATGTTATTTGCAAATTTATTTTTATTTAAATTTGCAAATAATTCTATTTATTGTAAAATTCGATTTTTAATATTTTTTTTGATTAATTCCAGTGCGTTTATGGCTGTTTGAATTCTTATATTTTCTCGATTTCCATAAAATATATTTTTTTGTGTTATTAAGGGATGATTTTTATGTCGATATCCAATCCAAACAAGACCTACAGGTTTATTTGTGGTTCCGCCATCTGGTCCAGCTATTCCAGTTACAGCAATCGCACAATTTGCATTTTGAGAATTTTTAAGTGCACCATTAACCATTTCTTTAGCAACTTGCTCGCTAACAGCACCAAATTCATCGATTATTTTTGTGGAAATATTTAACATTGAGTGTTTCATATCATTAGAATAGGCTATGAATCCACCTTCAATATATTTTGATGATCCTGGTAGATTAGTTAAACTAGCACAAATTAGTCCTGCAGTACAACTTTCAGCTGTAACAATTTTCAAAGGATATTGGTGAGCAAGAAGGGATATTTCTTCGCATAATTTGTTCAGTTGATATTTTAATATATATATATTCATATTGCACATTCTTTTTATAAAGTAAAATTATTGATTGTAATCAGTTTGATAAATCATAAGATTTTCCATCACTCGTTGGACATAATTTCTTGTTTCAGTAATCGGAATCATCTCAATCCAATCTAAAAGGTCATCTTGATTTTGTAATTTATTTTCATTTAAAGAATTAAGCCAATTTCTTACACGGTTAGGGCCAGCATTATAGCTTGCAATTGTATAAACAATATTATTATGGAATCGTTTCATTAGTTTAGTTAAATAAGCGTTTCCCAAACGTATATTATTTTCAGCAACTGTTAAATTACTAGGGTTTCCCATTTTAAGCGGAATATTATTCTGTTGACATATTTCACGAGCAGTTGAAGGTAAAAGTTGCATTAGACCATAGGCATGAGCATGACTTACAATGAATGGATTAAAACTGCTTTCTTGACGCATTATTGACAGCGATAGCCCTTTAGGTAAATGAATATTATATTCAGAATATGGACGTGGCCAACCGTTTTTAAAAATTATATTACCTTTACTTGCTGCAATACGAGATAATGTTACGGCATCTTCAGGTAATTTTATTTCATTAGCAAGCTTGGCATTCATGGCTTGCTGAAGCGGATCAGAATTTATTAGATTATAAGCAAGTAAAAATGGGCGTGCATGATTAAAATCATTTTGTTTAACTAATATAATAGCTGCTTGTAACAACTCATTGTTTTTAAAAAATTTATACTGATCATTAGTATAAGAAATTTCTTGAATATTATCTAAATAATTTTGAAGTTTATTTTTAAGTAAAAATGGTTGAAGTAAAATATTTTGTTTATCTAAATGGGTAAGTTTAGCAATAGATATTTGACCATAAAATGTTGTTGGAAAAGAGGAAGCTTTTTGCCACGCTTGAAAGGCTACCTTATGATTATTTAAAATATCATAAGCTTTACCGAGCCAATAATAGCCTTTACTTTTAATTGTAATATTATCAGTTTGAGTTAACTTGTTAAAATAACTTATTGATTTTTTAGCATTGTTTAACTTTCTTAAATAAATCCATCCCCCAAGAAAAAACTCATCTAATTGACAAGTATCCAACGAACAAGTTGGGTCAGAAATAAGTGAAAGAGCTTGTTTTTCATGGTCAGTTTGTAAAAAATCACGAATTAAGTTACTTCTTTCATCCCAAAAACGTTTTTGATTGATATTTTGTTCTGTTTGTAATCCTAAAGATTGCCATAACTTTAAAGCTTCATCTTCTCTATTTTGTAATCTTAACCAACGTAATCGATTATATATCAAACTTGGGTCATTAAGTTGAAAAGAGCTTAAATTATTAAGAAAATTTTCTGCATTAATTTGTTTTTTTCTAAAAGCTAATCGTGCTTTTGCAAGATTTATTTGTTCGGCGGTTAAATTATTTACCTGACGTGTTGCTGATACAATCAATCCAGCATTTTCAAGCCTATTAAATCTGTTCCAATGATCCTGTTTAGAAAAGAATTGACCAAAGATGGATAGAATTTCTTGTTCGTCATTCAACGAAGTTATTGAATTGATCCAAGCTTTTTTAGCTTTTTGAATTAAATTTTGATTAGTTTTTAAATGCTGGTTACAAATATTTAATGCAAAAGCAAGATAAATTGATTGATTGTTACATATAGAACTAATAATATCTGGATCTGTTTCATTCAAAAGAGCTTTTTGCATTAAAGTTGCAAGAATTTTTTGATTAGGCCATGTTGGGTTATTTTTAATAAATTCAGTGTAGCTATTAGCTGATATATCTTTTGATTGTAAAAGTTGAAGATAAAGTTTAACTTTATCAGTTAAACGAATATTTGTTGATACTAAATTTTTATTAACATCCAAATTTTTTTTTGGGTTTATGGCTGGATAAGTTTGGACAGAATTTTTAGAACGAGGTTGACTGCATCCAATTGTTGATAAGGATATACAAGTTGTTAAAGTAAGAATGTAAACACTTAATTTTTTTATGTTCCATTTAGGCATAGTTAAATAATCCTTATCTTTCTGATGTGATATTGCATTATTACGTTAATAATTTATAGATTTGAATAATACCTTTATAGACAAGTTCAATTGCTACACTGAGGATTATTAGAATACCAATCCAAGTTAGCCATTTATATTTATTAAGAAGTTTGGCTATAAAAGTGGATACTATACCCATTAAAGCTACTGAAAGAATTATTCCTCCTGATAATAACCATACGTTATTGCCTGCTGCTCCAGCAACACCAAGAACATTATCAAGACTCATGGAAACGTCAGCAATGATGATACTTCGAATAGATTTTTTTAATGTATTATTAAGTGGTGTTGTTATATAAAGTTGATCATGATGATGTTTTTTTATACCATTATAAAGTTCCCAACAAACCCATAAAAGTAATAGCCCACCAAGTAAATTAAGTCCAGGAATTTTCAATAAAAATTGTGCAATAACAGCGAAAAAAATTCGAATAAATGCTGCAGATCCTAATCCCCAAAATATTGCTTTCTTTTTTTGATATTCAGGTAGACCATTTACAGCCATTCCTATAGCAATTGCATTATCAGCAGCCAAGGTTATATCCAAAAATACGATACGTATAAGACCAATAAAATCAATAAGGATGTAATCAAACATGGGTTTATGGATTGCTTTCTATATAATCAACCTAAAAGTTATTAAAAATAAGGCTGGACGAAATCTATAAAATTTATGATATAAACTGTTTTTAAGCTATCGAAAAGAAGAAAGGAAGTCAGAGAATGATTCCACGTTATAGTCGTCCTGAAATGACAGCAATCTGGGACTCTGAGAATCGTTATCGAATTTGGTTTGAAATTGAGGCTTTGGCTTGTGAAGCCATGGAAAAATATGGATTTATACCAGAAAATTCTGCCAAGAACATTCGATATAATGGTGATCAGGCAATGGTGACATTTAATCAACAAGATATTCAGGCCATTGATGCAATTGAAGCAAAAGTACATCATGATGTTATTGCTTTTTTAACGTGGCTAGCTGGTAAGGTTGGAGAAGATAGTCGTTTTGTACATTTAGGCATGACATCTTCAGATGTTTTGGATACATGTTTGTCGGTCCAGTTAACTCAAGCTACTGATCTTTTATTAAAAGATATAGATCGTGTTTTAAATGCTTTGAAAAAGCAAGCTTTTAAACATAAATATACGCTAACAATAGGTCGAAGTCATGGTATTCATGCCGAACCCATTACTTTTGGATTAAAAATGGCCGGATATTATGCAGAATTTAAACGGAACAAGGAACGTTTGATTGCTGCACGTAAAGAAATTGCTATATGTGCAATTTCTGGGGCAGTGGGAACTTATGCTCATATTGATCCAAGAATTGAGGCTTATGTTGCAAAACATTTAGGATTGGAAAAAGAAACTATTTCCACACAAATTATTCCCAGAGATCGTCATGCTACTTTTTTCACAATTTTAGCAATTATTGCAAGTTCTATTGAACGTTTAGCCATTGAAATAAGACATTTACAACGTTCTGAAGTGCATGAAGCAGAAGAATACTTCCATCCTGATCAAAAGGGTTCTTCTGCAATGCCACATAAACGTAATCCTGTTTTATCTGAAAATCTAACAGGATTAGCGAGAATTGTGCGTTCTCATGTTATTCCTGCATTGGAGAATGTTGCTTTATGGCACGAAAGAGACATTAGTCATTCATCAGTTGAAAGAATGATTTGTCCAGACGGTACCATTACACTTGATTTTGCCTTGAATCGCTTGGCAGGTGTAATTGAAAAATTGGTTGTTTATCCTAATCAAATGCTTTCGAATCTTGAAAGTCTTGGTGGTGTGATTCATTCAGGAGAAGTGTTACTAGTATTGGCTCGTGCTGGTTTATCGCGTGAACAAGCATATCATATTGTTCAACGTTGTGCAATGGCAACATGGAGTAAATTAAATGAACCAAATGGAAAAACATTTAGGGAAAACCTTGAAAATGATCCAGAAATAATGGGTAAAATTAGCTCAGATATTTTGGATAAAGTCATGGATGGTAAAATGCATATTAAAAACCTTGATTATATCTATCAAAATGTTTTTGGTGAAATAGGTCCTCATCAGAACTAGGTTTATTACAATAAAAAGCTTGTAAATCCAATAATTCTAGCAATATTATATGAAAAGGTTCATAGAATATTTATTTAGATTGAAAGCATTTATTATTTCTAATTTTTCATTCACTTTAAAAGATTAAAGGACATGATGACCCGACGACGGAAAATTTACGAAGGTAAGGCAAAGATTCTTTATGAAGGTCCAGAACCAGGAACTGTAGTGCAATATTTTAAAGATGATGCGACGGCTGGTAATGGTGCAAAAAAAGGGGTAATTACAGGTAAAGGAGTATTAAATAATCGTATTAGTGAATATTTAATGCTTCAACTTGCTGATATTGGCATTCCAACTCATTTTATACGACGTTTAAACATGCGTGAACAATTAGTTAAATCCGTTGAGATTATTCCTTTGGAAGTAGTCGTTCGCAATGTTGCAGCAGGAAGTATTGTCAAACGTCTTGGACTGGAAGAGGGGAAAAAATTACCACGCCCCATTATTGAATATTACCTTAAAAATGATGAATTAAATGATCCATTGGTTCTGGAAGATCATATTACGACCTTTAATTGGGCAACCTTGCAAGAAATGGATGAAATTGTAAGCTATACATTAAGAATTAATGATTTTTTACGGGGTTTGTTCTCAGGTATTGGTATTAGATTGATTGATTTCAAATTAGAGTTTGGTCGTCTTTGGAAAGATGATGAATTCAATATTGTATTGGCCGATGAAATATCTCCAGATAACTGCCGTTTTTGGGATGTCGTCAGTGGTGAAAAACTAGATAAAGATCGTTTTCGTCGTGATCTTGGCAAAGTTGAAGAAGCATATCAAGAAATTGCTCGGCGTTTAAGAATTATTCCTGAAAAGAATTTTGAAGTTATTAAAAATAATCTGGAGAATAAAGCGTGAAAATTCGTTTAATTATTCAATTGAAAAAAGGGGTTCTTGATCCTCAGGGTAAAGCAATTAGTCATGCTTTGCATAATCTTTCTTATCAAGAAATTCAATATGTTCGAGTTGGACGTGTTATTGATCTTGAATTGTCCGATATGCCAGTATATGAAGCAAAAGAAAAAGTAGCGAAAATGGCAAGAGATTTGTTGGCTAATAGCGTTATTGAAAATTTTGAAATCGAGGTTTTATCATGATTATGAATAGAAAAATATTAATCGTTTTATTAAGTTTTGCTGTATTGACAACTTTATCATTAACATCAATTCAAGCACAACGCGTTAGCAAAGTAAGAACTATAGATTTTTTACAACTATGTCAAAACCATCAAACTGTAAAAGCATGTAATATTTATATTAGCGGAATTGCAGATTCAGTTGCTTTTTCAAAGGTGTATGCAAAAAATCAAGGTGATTTAAAAGCACCATCTGGTTTTTGTATAAATCCTTCTGTTTCAGGAAATGAGATGAGACAAAAAGTTGTTAATTATATAAATTCACACACTGATCAATTAAATCAGCCTGCAGGTGCCACTGTTTTTACTGCTTTGCATGAATCTTATCCATGTGTGAATGTAACAAACGGGGTTAAGTAATGAAAATAGGTATCGTTGTTTTTCCAGGTACCAATCGTGAGCGGGATGTTGTGATTGCTTTTGAACGAGTAACGGGGATTAAACCTATAATTATATGGCATCGTGAAACAACTTTACCTTCATTGAATATGATTATTTTACCTGGCGGGTTTAGCTATGGTGATTATTTACGTTGTGGTGCTATGGCAGCTCATTCTCCGATTATGAATGAAATTCGAATTTTTGCTGCTAAAGGTGGTTATATTTTGGGAATTTGTAATGGATTTCAAATTCTTACAGAAGCTAAATTACTTCCTGGTGCTTTATTACCAAATGCGAGCTTAAGATTTTTATCACGGGATTGTTATTTAAAAATTGAACGTAATGATACGGCGTTTACGCGGGGATGGAATAAAGGTGATGTTTTTAAAACAGCTACCGCACATGGGGATGGAAATTATTTTTGTAATAATGAGACTCTAAAGCAGCTTGAAGGTGAAGGGCAAATTGTTTTTCGTTATAGTGCGGCAAATGGATTTGTTAATTCTAAAGATAATCAGACTAATCCGAATGGAAGTATTAATGCAATTGCAGGGATTGTAAGTGCAAATGGAAGAATTTGTGGAATGATGCCACATCCTGAAGATATGGTTGATCCTTTGATGGGAAGTGAAGATGGAAAACCGTTATTTCAAGGTATTATGGAGACATTGGCTTGATGAATAAAGCACAGCAATTGGTAGTTAATGAAAGTTTGGCAAAAGAATTTGGTTTGTCAGCTGATGAATACCAGAAGGTCTTGTCGATAATGAGAAGGACACCAAGTATGACTGAATTAGGAATTTTTTCAGTCATGTGGTCTGAACATTGCTCTTATAAATCTTCCCGTGTTTGGTTAAAAAATTTACCTACTAAAGCACCATGGGTTATTCATGGACCCGGCGAAAATGCTGGCGTTGTTGATATTGGTGAAGGGTTAGCGGCCGTTTTTAAAATGGAAAGTCATAATCATCCCTCTTTTATTGAACCATATCAGGGTGCAGCAACTGGAGTAGGGGGTATATTACGTGATGTCTTTACCATGGGTGCAAGACCCATTGCCAATTTGAATGCTTTGCGATTTGGTAGTCCAGAAAATTCTCAGACTCGTCATATTGTCGATGGTGTTGTTCGAGGTATTGGTGGATATGGAAATTGTGTTGGTGTCCCTACAATTGGTGGCGAAGTTAATTTTCATGAAAGTTATAATAGTAATCCATTGGTAAATGCAATGACAGTTGGAATTGCAAGAAAAGATCGTATTTTTTTATCCGTAGCTGTCGGTGTTGGTAACCCTGTTATTTACGTTGGTTCAAAAACTGGACGTGATGGTATCCATGGAGCAACGATGGCTTCTGCAGAATTTGACGAGGATGCAGCAACTAAACGTCCAACCGTGCAAGTTGGTGATCCTTTTGTAGAGAAGCTTTTAATTGAAGCCTGTCTTGAATTGATGGCAACGGACGCTATTGTGGCTATTCAAGATATGGGTGCGGCAGGTTTAACTTCATCTGCTGTTGAAATGGCAGGCAAAGGTGGTGTTGGAATCGAATTAAATCTGGATCATGTGCCTCAACGTGAGACCCAGATGTCAGCATATGAAATGATGCTTTCCGAAAGTCAGGAAAGAATGTTGATGGTTCTACGTTCTGATCGGATTAATATAGCCAAACAAATTTTTGAAAAATGGGAGCTTGATTTTGCCATAATTGGTTATTTAACAGATACGGGACATATTGTTGTTAAACATCATGGACGAATAGAAGCTGATATTCCTCTTGCTCCTTTAGCTGATGAAGCTCCATTCTATAAACGCTCTTTCTCTCCCTATTTTAAACCTAAACCCATTGAACCTTTAAACATTACGATGGATATTGAAAGGTCATTGATTAAATTATTAGGATGTGCAGATCTAGCATCTCGTTCATGGATCTGGGATCAATATGACAGCACAATCGGTGGACAAACTGTTTATCGTCCAGGACAGAGTGATGCGGCAGTTGTCAAGGTAGAAGGAACGTATCTTGGACTTGCTTTAACAACAGATTGTACACCACGTTACTGTCAAGCAGATGCTTATCAGGGTGCTGCTCAAGCAGTTGCTGAAGCATGGAGAAATATTACTGCCGTTGGTGCAAAACCTTTGGCAATTACGGATAATCTAAATTTTGGTAATCCTGAAAAACCTGAAATTATGGGACAAATTATTTCTGTAATTGAAGGAATAAAAGATGCTTGTAATGCGCTGAATTTTCCAGTTGTGAGTGGAAATGTTTCGCTTTATAATGAAACATGCAATGCTCAAGGTGAAAATATTTCTATTTTGCCTACACCTGCCATAGGAGGTCTTGGGGTATTAGATAATGTTTCCAGAGCTGTTGGTAATGCTTTGAAGGAAAATTTTCAATTAGTAATAATTGGTGAAACAAAAGGTCATATTGGGCAATCTCTTTGGTTAAGAGAAATTATGGGACAAGAGGCAGGACCTCCCCCTACTGTTGATTTAAAAACAGAACGTAAGAATGGTAATTTTGTTCGTCAAGTGATTAACCAAGGTTTAGTTGCTGCATGTCATGATATTTCTGATGGTGGTCTTTTGATATCAATAGCAGAAATGGCAATGGCTGGTAATATCGGTTGTACCTTGGATGCTCCAGAATGCGGAATGCGTCCTGAAGCTTATTGGTTTGGGGAAGATCAAGGTCGTTATATTATTATGACCTCTGATTCAGATGAATTAATTCAAAAAGCCAAACAGCAAGATGTTATTGCAAAATTAATTGGATATACTGGTGGCGATTGCATTGTTATGCCTTCTGGTGCCATGATAACCATTATACGAATGAAAGCAGCCTCAATGTCTTTCTTTGAAAATTTAATGAAAGTTTAACGATGAATGTTTCAGAAATTAAAGATCGATTAGTAGCAGTCTTTCCAGATGCTATTATTGATGTTGGTGCATTGAAAAATGATGGCAGACATTTTTATTGTAAAATTAGCGCAAAAGAATTTAAGGGCTTAAGTAAAGTTCAACAACATCAACTTGTTTATGAAGCGCTAGAAAATTTTATGGATAAAGATTTGCATGCTTTGGCATTACAAACTTCAATTCTTAAATAGGTATAACTAAGGAAAAAAAGAATGAGTAATTCTATATTTAAATATATTCAAAATGAAATTGATACCAATCCAGTCGTATTATTTATGAAAGGAACTGCAGATTTTCCAAGTTGTGGTTTTTCTGCTAAAGTTGTCCATATTCTTTCTGATCTAGGTGTATCTTTTAAGGATATTAATATTTTGGAAGATGATAATTTACGACAGGGGCTTAAGGATTTTTCTAAATGGCCAACTTTTCCTCAACTATATGTTAATGGTAAATTTGTTGGTGGATGTGATATCGTTCGTGAAATGTATTCTTCTGGGGAACTTAAAAAATTACTTCAAAATGAAAATATTCTGAATTGAATAAAGATGTAGAAAATCTACAATGCAAGAATAATTTTATAGTAAAGTAATTTTGTTCTTGCTTTATTTAATTTAAAGTTGTTTCTTATAAGAATTGAATTTTGTGATTTGGGATTAAATGATGTTTGAGAATATAAAAAAATCTTTCTATGTATTTACGGGTGTAGCGTTTTTTGGTTTTTTATCACCATCTTTGGTTAAAGCTCAACATATTGTCACCGAGTCTGAAGCAGGAAAACTAACACTAGCTTCATTAACTGCAGCTCCTGTTATACATTATTCTCATGTTGCAAAACATTTATATAAAAATTCAAAACATGTAAGATATAGAACAGTTTCCTATCAAACAACATCCAATAAAAGATATATATCTTTAATTCATAAAATTTCTTATAAACAAAAAGCTCTAGATAAAATAAGAATTAGAGGTGGTGTGTATAACCTTTCTGCACATAAAAAATCTAAAACGCGTCGTCATCGCAGTTAATAATAAAGCTATATTTTCTTTATGTTGAATTTGGTTATGATTATTTAATGTGATTAAGTCAAATTGAACATTGTTAAAATCTAATAATAACTTGTTGAAATTAGATTAATTTCTCCAAAAACGATATCGTTTACAAAGAATTTCCTATTTTAGATTTATTAAATAATTAGCATCAATATTTTTAGCTATAAGTTTATTCATATAATTATATTTTGTTGATGAATTTTTCATTTTATTCATGACTTAAATTCTCAATTAATTCATAATTTATCTTTATCATTTATAAAATTAGTACATATCAATTGTTAAGGAAATTTTTTTATGACTGCCTTTTATACTTATCTTTTTTTTATCGAAATAAAACAAGATTGGTTTATGGCAATTGTAAGAATAATTCTGTTAATAACTGTGACTTATCATGTATTAAAATATGTTCGTGATACAAAAGCAGCAATAGGATGGATTGGTTTTTCATGGATTATGCCCATTACTGGGTTTATTCTTTATTTTATGTTTGGGATTAATCGTGTTACTCGAAAGGCGCAAAAACTTGCTACTCATCGTCCATGGTCTCATAAACTAATTAGAAATCACTTTATCTATAATGTTCAAGGACATTTTTTTCCTTTAGCTAAAGTTGTAGAAAGTTTTACACAACGAGCTTTGTTAAAAGGAAATAATATAGATATTTATCATAATGGGGATGAAGCTTATCCTGCTATGATAGATGCAATAAATACAGCAAAAACATGCGTTTTTTTATCTAGTTATATTCTTGAAAGTGATGATATAGGTAAAAAATTTGCTGATGCTATTATTAAAGTCCATCAAAGAGGTGCAACAGTACGTGTTCTTGTCGATGGGATAGGAAGCGGATATTTTTATTGCCCAATTGCAAAATATCTAAAAAAATATGGTGTTAAAATTGACCGTTTTATGCATACATTTCTACCTTGGAAAATGGCATTTATAAACTTAAGAACGCATAAGAAAATATTAGTTGTAGACGGAAAAATTGGTTTTATAGGTGGTTTAAATATAGCAGCCGTAAATGAATTGTCAAGATTACCTAAAAATCCAGTTTCTGACACACATTTTAAAGTAAAGGGACCTATTGTTCATGAACTTACTGAGGCCTTTTTAAAGGATTGGTTTTTTATCACTTCTGAAAAATTGGATAATAAAATCTTTTTTCCTGAAGTTAAGGAAGAGGGAGATATGGTGTGTCGTATTATTACTGCCGGTCCAGATTCAGATATGGAAAAAATTAAATATACAATGATGCAAGCCATAAGTTTAGCGCGTAAATCAATTCGAATTATGACACCTTATTTTTTACCTGATGATCGTTTTTTATCTTTATTATGTATGGCTGCAATACGTGGTGTTGAAATTGATATTGTAACTCCAGAAAAAAGTAATCAATTTTTAGTTGATTGGGCAAGAAATATAAATAATATATTACCTTTATATTATGGTTGCAAAATTTGGTTGGCGAAACCTCCTTTTAATCATTCAAAATTAATGGTTATTGATCGTTTATGGTCTTTTGTAGGAAGCTCTAATATTGATATGCGAAGTCTACGTCTTAATTTTGAAATTAATATGGAAGTTTATCATGAACAATTTGCTTCTAACATTGATGATTTCATTTCTATACATAAAAATAAATTATTAACTTTAAATGAATTAGAAAAAAGGTTTGTTTTAGCCAAATTAAGGGATGCGACTACACGTTTATTATTACCTTATTTATAATAATTCATTATAAATTAGGTTCAAGTATAACCATAATTGGATGATGATCCGAAGTAAAACGGGATAAAACTTTGCTAGAAACACATTTCATTCCTCTTATTAAACAGCGATCTAATCGAATGGGTAAAAGATTGATCATTTTATGCGTAGGATGATTCGGACCAACATCTTTAAATCCATGTATCATTGCAGGACCTATTTGATTAAAATCTCCTAATATTGCTGAATGAGGGGGTAAAAAATCTGATAAAGCTTGCAATTGTTTACGATTTAAAAATTGTCCATGAGACAAGTGAACATTTGCAATCCAAAAATTTTTATAATTAATAATTTGGGCAACACGTCTGATTAAGGTTCCTCGAGGTAAATCATAAAAGGATGGAGGGGCAAGGAAAGGATAGGGACTCCAACAAGCTACACCATGAATTCTTCTAGGTAATGGAAAACGACTATAAAATCCTCCAACTAATTGGGGAAGAATATTAATTTCTTCAGTAGCTTCTTGCATCAATAAAAGATCAGGGTTGTGATTATTAATTAAAAAAGCTACATCCTCAACAGAAGCACCTTTTTTTCTTAAAAGATTCCAGCTAATAATTTTCATTTGTAAAAAATCATAAGGTTTTTCAAATGTAGTATGAGACGACATTAATAAGATCATGAGTAAAATTGAAATATATGGACAAAATTAAAACATAATTAAAAAGAAGATAGGTTATTGATTAATAAGTAATTTAAGTTTTAATTTATAAATATCAAGTCAATTTAAATAATAGAATTTTAACGTTACTTTAAGTAACTGGAATTAGTTTTATTGTGTATACAATTATATTTGAAAAAAGGTAAATTTATGTCGCTGTCAATTGAAGAAAAAGCCGTATCTTATGGTTGGAAAGTTTTATCAACTTTGTTAACACAATTGGGGAGACATAATTTACCTTTACCTTTGAAGGGTAAATTTGTAAATGAACCTTTAGCACGAGGTTCAACCGTTATTTATCCATCTGTTGAGGCTATGCAAAAAGCTAATATAGGTTTTTATAATCATGAAACCTTGTATGGAGCCATGGGATCGCCTAATCAACATCAACTTGAAAAGGCCATTGCTTTGATTGAAGGTGGAAGAGATTGTCAAATTGTTTCTTCGGGATTGGCTGCTTGCACTGTTCCTTTGTTGAGTTTTTTATCTTCAGGTGATCATTGTTTAATTATTGACAGTATTTATGGACCAACCCGTCGGTTTGCTGATAACATTATGAAACGATTTGGGGTTGAAATTAGTTATTATCCAGCGGATTCTTCATTGGAAGAAATAGAAACTTTTATTCAAAAGAACACAAAAATCATTTTCACTGAAAGTCCAGGAAGTCATAGTTTCGAAATTCAAGATATTCAAGGAACGGCTAAAATTGCACATCGCCATAGTGCTAAACTTATTTTGGATAATACGTGGGGAATTGGTATTTTTAAACCTTTTGAACACGGTGTTGATATTTCAGTGCAAGCTTTAACGAAATTTGCGAATGGTCACTCAGATTTGGTCTTGGGGGCAATTACCGTTAATAATAATGAAGATTGGCATCAACTAAGGAATACTGCTGTTGCTTTAGGTGAAGTTGCGGGATCAGATGTTTGCTGGTTAACTTTACGGGGATTACGTACTTTAGCTGCACGATTAGAAAAGCAATCCATTACTAGTTTTAACCTAGCATTATGGTGTAGTAAACTACCTTTTGTAAAACGTGTCCTACATCCCGCTTTACCAAGTTGTTATGGACATGAAATTTGGAAACGTGATTTTACAGGAGCAAGTAGTGTTTTTGGTATTGTATTTAAAGAAAATATTAAAACAGAACAACTTATACAAATCATCAATAGTTTAAAGATTTTTTCAATTGGAGCATCGTGGGGTGGATTTGAAAGCTTGGTTTTGCTTTCTGATGGGGAAATAAAAAGAAATTTTAAAAGCAGAACACTTACGGGTTCAGCTTTCCGTTTACATATAGGGTTGGAAGATAAAGATGATCTTATTCAAGATCTAAAACAAGCGTTTGAAAAAATATTAGGTTAGATTTCTTTTTCTAAAAGTCAGAGCATCAGCAATACACGTTATATCAATTATAGATTCATTTGAGAGCTTAGTAATTGCTTTTGCTACTCTTAATAAATGTGTTGTGCCGCCTGCTGATAATCAAAGGTGTGAGGATGCTTTTTTAACAAAATTATCTATTTTAAGAGGTAAAATTAATTTAAATGTTTTTTAAAGTATTATTTAAATAATTTTGGCGTTTAAATTGTCTTTCTCATGATTTATAAACACGTTTAGCTATATTTACACTTTTTTGCTATTGACAATCGTAATGATATTTTTCGGAGGAACAGGTTCAACATAGGCAATAAGGTTTATACGATCAGTTAATGGCCCTGGCCATGATATTTTACGCGTATATTCTTTGCTACATTTTGGAACACAATGATACTCTTTGTCTTATACCTCCTATATATCCGCACATCGACAAAGGTTCATTGTAGCAATAAGTTGAAAATTTACTGGAAACGCTATTGATTTGTTGTTTGAGCAGTTAAGATGCTACTATTTTTAAATGGTTGATGTAAAGTTTATAAACTATTTCTATTAAATTCTGATAATTCATTCAAAAATAATACGTTTGATATGCCAAACTTATTTTACTCGCTATTATTTTTATTACTCGCTCAATATAAATTAATTTTATATAATTACCAGAATCATTATAATAAAATTTTATAAATTATGGATGAGGGTCAGTTGCTCTGTATAACGATTAATATTTCCTCTACTACTCTAGCTATCTTGTCTAATATTATTAGGATTTGTTGCATAATGACCACGAATATAAGTTCTATGTCGTCTTTGATACACTCGTGTATAATGAACATTTGGGACGAATAACCTTCAGGATTATATGAATATAGATAATACTCACCACACGCAAGAAACACTTCTGTTTTTAATCCCAATGCTAAAACAAATCAAATTTAATGAAGCACTAATTGTTATGAGAATAACGTCGGTGAAAGTCTTTATTTACCATCAAGATATAACTCACTTATAAAAGCATATTTTTATAATGTTTTATTAAATATTATATCTAAAGTAGCTAAAAGCTCTAGAGGAATAGAAAATCATAATGCGTACCCTTTTCTACAATATCCGCAGGTAAAAGATTAACTAATATATACTTGTAATTGACAGGTAATGCAATTTCTATTGAAATGAGGGCTGCCTTAAAACCGTTCATGAAATTCAGTTATAGTTGTACCGACAAGACCCACAATTGTATAGGTGGGTAAACCTCGTGAAATTAGGATCTGAATTTTAATAGAAATGCGATTAATACTAGAAAAAGCGAAAGCTAGAATTCTGATTATCATTATGATATTTATTGATCCTAAAGTTGTTTTAATATTTATTTTCATTGGGACGATACAAGATACGCGCCCGAATAGTTCCTTCCAAATTTCTTAATGAACGTAAAATATTAATATCAGTTTCTTTATTTCCTTCTGTAGTCGCTTCTATGACGACATAACCAACATCACCATCTGTTTGTAAATATTGGGCGGAAATATTCGCATTAACCTGGGTAAAAATATGATTAATTTTTTGCATAATGCCAGGAATATTTTTATGTACGTGCATATAACGTGTGCCTTTTAAACGGATTGGAAGTTGAACTTCTGGAAAATTAACTGCACTTAAGGTTGAACCAATATCAGAATATTCTATAAATTTATTCCCAACCTCTCGTCCGATACGTTCTTGAGCTTCGATGGTTGAACCTCCAATATGAGGAGTTAAAATAACGTTATCCAAACCACGTAAAGATGATGAAAATTCTTCATCTTTAACTTTTGGTTCAGATGGAAAAACATCAATAGCTGCACCTAACAGATGTTTTGATTTTAAAGCTGCGGTTAAAGCGTTAATATCGACAACTTGACCTCTTGCATTATTAATGAGAAAAGATCCAGGTTTCATCATTGCAATTTCTTTTTCACCAATTAAATTAATGGTTCCCTTATTATGTGGAACGTGCAAGCTAATAATATCACTTTTCTTTAGTAATTCCTCTAAAGAATTTACGGGGTGTGCATTTCCATGATTTAGTTTGTCAACAATATCATAATAAAGAACATGAAGACCGAAAGATTCCGCCAAGATTGAAAGTTGTGAACCAATCGAACCATATCCAATAATGCCAAGCGTTTTTCCTCTGACTTCCCAACTATTAACGCTACTTTTATCCCATAATCCATTGTGACATTCAATAGAGCGAACAAAGATTCGTCTTAGTAGCATAACAATCTCGCCCATGACTAATTCTGCAACGGAACGTGTATTGCTAAAAGGTGCATTAAACACAGGAATTCCTAGATTACGTGCTGTTTTTAGATCTACTTGATTTGTTCCAATACAAAAACAACCAATTGCAATAAGTTTATCAGCTTCTTCCAATATCTCTTTGGTAAGTTGAGTGCGGGAACGTATACCGATAAGATGTACACCCTTGATTGTCTTTTTCAAAGCATCTCCCTCAAGTGCAGTTTTTAAGTATGTTATATTGTGATATCCATTTTTCTCTAATAAATCGACAGCACTTAGGTGAACACCTTCAAGAAGAAGAATGTGAATTTTGTCTTTTGGAAGTGATAAATGTGAAGTCATTATAAATCCTATTTAAATAATATTTAACTGTTTAATATTGAAATGACATCTTGTTTTAGGTTTGGATCACCTAAAGCTAATACAGATTTATTTTTATTTTGAAGAGTTAAAGGATTTCCTTTCCAATCGGTTATAGACCCACCTGCACCGTTTATAATTGGAACTAAAGCAGCCCAATCCCAAATTTTATTTCCATATTCGAAAACAATATCAATTTGCCCAAGAGCTAACAAACCGTAATTGTAACAATCACCACCCCAACTCATTCTCTTACATTTTGACAAAGTTGTTTCCATCGCTGATTAGGAGAATCTTCTAAAATATCAGGTGCAGTACAGGAAGCTTCAGCTTGAGATATATTTTTACATAATCTAGTGCCAATTTTTCCGCCAAAATTTGAAATAAATTTGCTTTTTTCCCCCTCTAATCCAATCCAACGTTCCTGAGTGATAGGTTGATCAATTATACCAAGAACAGGATAATCCTTATATAATAATGCAATTAAAATTCCAAAAATGGGTTTTCCTGTTATAAAAGCTTTTGTTCCATCAATAGGATCAATTACCCATTGAAATTTTGAATGCGTATTTGTTGATCCATATTCTTCACCTATAATACTGAAATGAGGCGTTTCTTTTTGTAAAATATAGCGTATGGTTTGTTCTGATTCTCTATCTGCTTGAGTGACAGGTGATTCATCAATTTTGTCATCCGCATGAACTGATTGACGGAAATAGAGACGAATAATTTTCCCAGCTTCTTGA
Organism: uncultured Commensalibacter sp.; assembly: GCA_946699565.1. Classification (GTDB taxonomy): domain Bacteria; phylum Pseudomonadota; class Alphaproteobacteria; order Acetobacterales; family Acetobacteraceae; genus Commensalibacter. The sequence goes on from CAMPDW010000017.1 coordinate 41,937, forward strand.
ACCGCATGTTCCGCAACTTGTAGGTAGGTTTTGATATTCTTCACAATTATTTCCTGATTTAAATTCAATAATAAAATATTTTACAATTAATTATATATTGAAAACTAATTAAATTTTTAATATTCATTTTTTTATTGAATTGTTTACCAACGATTTTATAATTAATAATAGGTTCATTAAACTTAAAATAATAAATTTCCCTTTAGCATAATTAGAATTTAAAAGTGATGCAATGCGTTTAAATAGAATAAATATGGTTTAATTTTTGATTAGTTACCTTTTGCAAATTCCGAATGTTGATCTGTTAATGAATTTATATAAACTATTATATCTGCTCGATCTTGTTTCGAAGATAGACCACCATATGCCATTAATGTTGCTGGTGCGAATTGAAGAGGTTTATAGAGCCATTTATTTAAATTTTCCGTTGTCCACCGTTCTTGTTTATGCAGTTTAAGGGAAGTAGAATAATTAAATTTAAGCAGTGATGCAATTTTTCTGTTTTTGATATTAAAAAGTGAAGGACCTATTTTATCGGGTTCATTAGAATTAAAAGTATGACATACGCCACATTGTTGTGCTGCAATAATTTTTCCTCTAGAAATGTTCGCTGTTTTAAGATTTAAATTTATCTGAGTATCTTTATCGTAAGCAGGGAATTCAAAAGAAGAATAGGGAATGGATATTTTGCTAATAAACCAGCAATTAATTAATATACAACAAGATAAAACACTTGCTGCTGCTAAACGATTCCAATCGTAACTATCCATAATGAAATTATCTTTGTAGTTAAACCAATTAAAAGTGATTATTAAATTGATTATAAGATAAAAGCTTACTATTAATTATACAAGATAAAGATATGATGGATACAGAATTTATAGAGAATTCCATATGATTCCTGCTTTAATTATGATTCCAACACGATTGGCTTCTTCACGACTACCACGAAAGCCTCTTGCAGATATTGGGGGTAAACCAATGATATTGCATGTTATGGAACAAGCCTTAAAAACAAATATAGGTCCTGTAGTTATTGCTTCGGGGGATCATGAAATATCAGAAATTGTAAGGGGTGCAGGTGGAAATGTGATTGATACTGATCCTGATCTTTCATCAGGTTCAGATCGTATTTATAACGCATTGAAACAATTAAAAGAATATGACCATATTGAAAGGATTATAAATCTTCAAGGAGATTTGCCCTTAATTGATCCAAAAGATATTCATAAATCCTTTATTCCATTACAAGATCAAGATATAGATATAGGAACATTGATTGCTCCCATTAATCATGATTTTGAAAAAAAAATATCATCTGTTGTAAAAGTGGCTTGTAGTTTTAGACCAGACGCTTTATTTGCTAGGGCTTTGTATTTTTCTCGTGCGACAATCCCATGGGGAGAGGGAGAATTATGGCATCATGTAGGAGTTTATGCTTATAAGCGAAAATCGCTTGAACATTTTGTTCATTTACCGCCATCTTATTTGGAAAAACGTGAAAAACTTGAACAATTAAGGGCGTTAGAAGCAGGAATGAAAATAGGTTGTGCAATTATTGATCGAGCTCCATTGGGTGTTGATACACTATCTGATCTTGAGCGAGTGAGAAATATTTTAGATAAACGGGATTAATTTAAATGACTGCAAAAATTATTGCATTTCAAGGACGGCCAGGGGCTTATTCGGATATGGCGTGTCGTTTCGCGCGAGAAGGTTGGCAAACCTTGCCATGTGAGAATTTTAGTGAGGCAATTAAAGCTGTTCAAATAGGTAAGGCTGATCAGGCAATGTTACCTTGTGAAAATAATCTGGTAGGACGGGTTCCTGATATTCATAATTTATTACCCGCTTCGGGTTTATTTATTGTTGATGAACATTTTCAACGTGTTGAACATTGTCTTGTTGGAATAAAAGGAACTAAGATTTCAGATATTAAGCGTGTTCATACTCATTCTGTTGCCATGGGACAAGTTTCAGATCTTATTCATACAAAAAATTTTGAATCTATAGTAGAATTCGATACAGCAGGTGCAGCAGAAATTATAGCAAAAATGAATAATAGGGAAGATGCGGCAATTGCATCATCGCTTGCTGCAGAATTGAATGGATTGGATATTATTCAATATAATGTTGAAAATGAAAGCTGTAATACTACGCGGTTTTATATTGTTTCAAAAGAAAAAAAAATACCTTTGCAACATAATCATATGATAACTACATTATTATTTAGAACTAAAAACATTCCAGCTGCTCTTTATAAAGCACTTGGTGGATTTGCAACAAATAATATTAATATGACACGTCTTGAAAGTTGTATGGATAAGGGTGGATTTGCTGCTACAAAATTTTTGGTTGATGTGGAAGGACACATCGAAGACCAATCTTTGAAACGAGCAGTAACGGAATTAAGATTTTATTCTGATGATTACGTTCTTTTGGGTGTTTATCCTGCATCAAAATATCGTCAGACTATATAGTCTGTATATTGATTCTTAATTTTTTTCGATAAACTTTTAAATAATTTTATTTAATAAATGGCAAAGGATACAAACAAGATGGGTATTTGGTTCGAAGGCTCAATTACTGCTCTAATTACACCTATGAAACAAGATGGTTCTCTAGATATACCTATATTTGAAAAATTTGTAGATTGGCAAATACAAGAAGGAACATCTGTATTGGCACCTGTTGGAACAACAGGTGAAAGTCCAACGTTATCGCATAATGAACATAAAAAAATTGTTGAAGTTGCCGTTAAAGTTGCCAATGGTAGAGTTCCCATTCTAGCAGGTGCTGGATCAAATAGTACTTCTGAAGCGATTGAAATGGTTAAATTTGCAAAAAAAATTGGTGCAACTGCCGCTTTGGTCGTAACGCCTTATTATAATAAGCCAACTCAAGACGGTTTATATCGTCATTATATGGCCATCATTGAAGCAACAGAATTTCCTATATATATTTATAATATTCCTGGAAGATCAGTTATTGATATGTCTGTTGAAACTATGGTAAAGCTTGCTGAAAATCCCTACATTGTTGGGGTAAAAGATGCTACAGCCAATCTTGTTCGCCCTATTCAAGTAAGACGTAATGTTAAAAAAGATTTTAATCAATTATCTGGTGAAGATGGAACTGCCATTTCATTTTTAGCTGCAGGTGGACATGGGTGTATTAGTGTTACAGCAAATATTGCGCCAAAATTATGTGCCGAAATGCAGCAAGCCTGGAAAGATGGACATATTGCTAATGCCATTGCATTACAAGATCGTTTATCTATTTTACATGATGCTTTATTTATTGAAAGTAACCCTGGACCTGTTAAATATGCCGCTTCCGTATTAGGATTGGCAGGAGAAACTTGTCGATTACCTTTAGCACCCATCATGCAATCGACACGTATAAAAGTTAAGGAAGCTTTAACTCAAATAGGATTATTGGGATAGATGGCAGAAAAAAAGAAAAGCACACTCATTTCTTTTGGTAATGTAACCAAAAATCGTAAGGCAACATTCAATTATTCTATTATTGAAAAAATTGAAGCTGGTCTGATGTTAAAAGGACCAGAGGTAAAAAGCTTACGTTTTGGTCACGCTACTATTAATGAAGCCTATGCTGGGGAACGAGAGGGGGAAATATGGCTGTTTAATAGCTATATTCCTGAATATCAAGGTGGTATTTTTTCAAAATTTGATCCAAGAGCACCTCGGAAACTATTGCTCCATAAGAAACAAATTTTTAAATTATTAGGAGCCATTACACGAAGTAATATGACCTTGGTTCCTCTTGATATTTTTTTCAATAATCGTGGTATAGCCAAAGTTACACTTGGTTTGGGGCAGGGCAAGAAAAAAGCTGATAAACGTCAAGCTATCGCTGATCGTGATTGGAAAAGAGATCAAGCAAGGTTGCTGAGAAATAAAATTTAATACTATCCTTTTGACAAAAAAAGAATTACGTTTAATCATTAATTTTGTGAAAGGTAAAAGATAAACTGAATGCTCAATTTTTACAATAAATAAAATTGTCACGTATTATTTATGACATAAGATTATTGAAACAGTTTTATAACTTTACGCTTTACTAGATATCAAATAATATTTTTTAGAAAGGTTATAGTATGGCATCGGTCGTATTAATTATTAATGCGGGTTCATCAAGTTTAAAGTTTTCTTTATATCGTAACGGAAATAATCAACCTACTTCAGAGTTTGTATTATATTCCAAAGGATTATTAGAGGGAATTGGATCAGAACCTCATTTAAAAATTGTAGACAGCCATGATAAAACCCTACATGAAAAAAGCTGGAAAGAAAGTAAATATGCTACACTAAGTTTAAGGGACGAACTTTTAGATCAAGTATTACAATGGCTTTTTGATTTCACTAAAAATGACAAAATTATTGCCATTGGTCATCGTGTTGTTCACGGAGGTATGAAATATTACCGTCCTGTCGTTATTAACCAAAAAGTTTATGATTACCTTGATTCATTAACTCCTTTTGTCCCATTACATCAACCTGCCAGCCTTGCCCCGATGAAAGTAATTATGGATAATTATCCAAACATTACCCAAGTTGCATGTTTTGATACAGCATTTCATGCCACAATGCCTGACAAAGCAAAGCGTTTTGCCTTACCAAGAAAATATTATGAGAGCGGATTAAGACGATACGGTTTCCATGGACTTTCTTATCATTATATCATTCATTATTTACAAAAAAACAAATCTCCTTTAGCAAAGGGAAAAATAATTGTTGCACACCTTGGAAATGGTTCAAGCGTTACGGCAATAAGTAAAGGTAGATCCATTGATACTTCAATGAGCTTTACACCTTTAGATGGTTTAATAATGGGGACAAGAACGGGTCAAATTGATCCAAATGTCGTTCTTTATATGACACGGGAAGAGAAAAAAACACCTGATGAAATTGAAGATATTATATGGAAACAATCAGGATTATTAGGAGTTTCCGAGGTATCAAGCGATATGCGTGGGTTAATTCACGAGATCGCTCAGAATGGCCCTAAATCAAAATTTGCGAAACAAGCGCTTGATTTATTCATTTATAAATTAATCGGAGAAATAGGGAGGTTGATTGTTGCTCTTAAAGGAATAGATGGGTTGATTTTTACTGCTGGTATCGGGGCGCATGCAACCTATGTCCGATCCGTTGTATGTCATTCATTGTCATGGTTAGGCATTGAATTTGATGAAGAGGCCAATAAACATGGTTATCAACTGGTCAGTTTGCCAACGAGTAAAATTCAAGTCTATACAATCCCTACAAACGAGGAATATATTATCTTAAAAGAAATTCAACGTTTGATTTTAACACCTTAAAAACAATCCTAACACTCGTTAAACCTTTAAGTTTAAAATTAATGTAAATGAACTGAATGTTACTATTTATTTGGGAGTAAAAAATGACTGATAAAAAGTTATTAACTGATCAAGAAGTCGAATTATTTAATAAATGGTGGCATGCAGCTAACTATTTATCCATTGGTCAAATCTATTTAATGGATAATCCTTTATTAAGACAACCCTTAAAAATTGAACATACTAAACCTCGATTACTTGGACATTGGGGAACAACACCTGGACTTAATTTTATTTATTTACATTTAAACCGCATCATTTGTAAGCGTAATAAAAATATACTTTTTATCGCAGGTCCAGGGCATGGGGCACCTGGTGTAGTTGCATCTACTTATCTTGAAGGAACTTATACAGAGTTATTTCCTGAAATTACACAAGATGAACTGGGAATGAAAAAATTGTTTAAACAATTTTCTTTCCCTGGAGGTATTCCCAGCCATACAGGTGCACCAACACCGGGTTCAATTCATGAAGGAGGTGAATTAGGTTATTCTCTTTCTCATGCATATGGTGCAATATTTGACAATCCAGATTTAATTGTAGCTTGTGTTATAGGAGATGGGGAAGCAGAAACAGGACCATTGGCAACTTCATGGCATAGTAATAAATTTGTTAATCCGAAAACTGATGGTGCTGTTTTACCTATTTTTCATTTAAATGGATATAAAATAGCTAATCCAACGATTTTTGCACGTATTGATCATGAAGAATTGATAAATCTTATGAAAGGATATGGATACGATCCTATTTTCATAGAAGATCATGATCCAGATCAAATGCATCAAAAAACGGCCAAAGCCATGGATAAAGCATTTGATAAAATTCAAAAAATACAAAAAAATGCCCGTGAAAATAATGATACAAATCGACCCTTATGGCCAGTTATTATATTTAAAAGCCCAAAAGGATGGACATGTCCAAAAACAATAGATGGCCAAAAAGTTGAAGATTATTGGAGAGCTCATCAAGTCCCTTTTGGTGATTTATCTAAACTTGAGCATCTGAAATTACTGGAAAAATGGATGAAATCCTATCATCCTGAAAAATTATTTGACAAAAACGGCACACTTTTTCCAGAAATTGCAGCTTTAGCCCCCAAAAAAGATAAGCGAATGAGTGCTAATCCAAACGGTAATGGTGGTTTATTAAGACATCCTTTAAAAATCCCAGATTATACGCAATATGCTGTTCAGTTAGAGAAACATGGACATGTCATTGCTGAATCTACCCGAATAATGGGGTCGTTTTTACGCGATGTTATTAAAATTAATCCAGATAAATTTTTGCTTTTATCACCGGATGAAAATGACTCTAACCGGCTGAATAATGTTTTTGAGGTCACTAATCGTATTTGGAATGCAGAGATTTATGATTATGATGATCATCTTGCGCATAAAGGACAAGTCTTGGAAATTTTAAGTGAACATACGGTAGAAGGATGGCTTGAAGGTTATCTTTTAACAGGAAGACATGGACTTTTTTCCTGTTATGAAGCTTTTATTCATATTGTCGATTCAATGATTAATCAATTTTCCAAATGGTTGGATGAAGCTAGCAGAGTGGAATGGCGACGACCTATTTCCTCTTTGAATATTTTATTGACATCTCATGTTTGGCGACAAGATCATAATGGGTTTAGTCATCAAGATCCTGGTTTTATAGATCATGTTGTATCTAAAAAACCAAAAATAAGTAGAATTTATTTACCACCCGATGCAAATACTTTATTATTAGTGACAAGCCATTGTTTGAAAAGTACAAATAAAATCAATGTCATCGTTGCTGGAAAACAACCTGAACCACAATGGCTTACTATGGATGAAGCAATCAAGCATTGTTATAAAGGGATTGGTATTTGGGAATGGGCAAGCAATGATAAAGGGGAAGAACCTGATATTATTATCGCTTGTGCAGGGGATGTTCCAACTCTTGAAGCACTGGCGGCCACTAAAATATTGAATCAATATGTTGCTGACCTTAAGATTCGTTTTATTAATGTAGTTGATTTAATGACTTTAATGACGGATACACAGCATCCTCATGGATTATCGAATCAGGAATTTGATGCTTTATTTACAATAAATAAACCAGTTATATTTGCTTATCATGGTTTTCCAAGGTTAATTCATTCTCTTATTTATAAACGTAATAATGCACGTAATTTTCATGTTCATGGATTTAGGGAAGAAGGTACAACTACGACACCTTTTGATATGGTTGTATTAAATAATCTTGATCGATTTCATTTAGTATCAAATATTATGAATAGAGTTGATCGTTATAAATCAAAAATTGCTTATATTGATCAATTTGTTCGGAATAAATTGGTTGAACATGGATTGTATATTCGAAAATATGGAGAGGATATGCCAGAAATTAAAAATTGGCGTTGGAAATAAATTAATCCCTTAATTTTCTACATTCCAATCGAACAAAAGATGGAACTTGATGATTACACAGTGATAGAGCATCGACTTTGCAAAATTCATAGGCATTATTATATAAGGATCTTAATATAGCATTATTAAGATCCTTATCATTTATGTCGTTTGAATTTGAAAGCTGATTTTTAAAATTATGAAGTTTTTTTAAAGATTCAAGACAGGATTGACTTATATCACGTGAATCAATTTTAAGAATTTTAAATATGAATTGCAATTGTGTATATGAATAATCTATGGATTTTTCATCGCTTGATTGTCCATGAATTGAAATAGGTGAAAGAACAATAATATAAGAAAATAATAATGATAAAATTTTAAGGTTGATTTTCATTAGGATTTTAATTTCATAAGAGTAAGTCTAATTCAATCCAGATATAAGTCTGGATTAAAAATCTTTATTTTTTATATATTTATAACATATAAGATTATTTTATACAGTTTTTTGATATCTTATTCTATAATCATACACAGGGTGTTCCTCAGCTTTATCCCCGAAATTGTGGATAACTTTATCGTTTTTGTCAGATAAAGTTAATATGGTTATTTTAAAAGAGAACTTTTTGCATATGAGTAAAATAGAAACAAGATTTAAAGTAATAAAAATGAAAAAATTAGTATTGTTTACTATAAGTATACTGAGTTTTACAGTTTTTCTTTCTGCATGTTCAGGAACGGCGGAAACCCCTGTACCTGCTGGAACTCAATCTCAGACAGGATATGGTTCGGTTTGTAAAGCAGGATTTTATACATGTCATACACCTTATCAAGTTCCTTTAGGTTCACCATGTAGTTGCCCAGGCTTAGGGGCTCCTTCTTATGGTAATGTGCATGTAAAATAATTATTTAAAAATTTAAAGCAGTAAAGAAAGTATGATAGTATCCTCTTTTTTACATAATAATAATGATTTATTTGCTGCTGATCTTACAAAATCAAATAATTCATTAAAAAATGAACATAATATTAATAATTTGTTAAATGTTAGATTACCTTTAGCTGATCAATTACGTCCAAAAAATCTAGGCGAGATTATAGGACAGGAGCATCTTGTAGGGGAAAAGGGTATCCTTACCCGGATGTTGGAGAATAATACTTTATCAAGCCTGATTTTATGGGGTTATCCTGGTACAGGTAAAACTACTATAGCAAGAATATTAGCAAATTACGTTCATTTACGATTTATCCAGTTATCAGCTATTTTTTCAGGCGTTGCTGAATTAAAGAAAATTTTTGAGGAGGCTAAAAAATATCGTCAAACAACAGGGCAAAGCAC
>CAMPDW010000018.1 GCA_946699565.1 uncultured Commensalibacter sp.
TTTTGAAAAGGGATTGGTTGCCCATGTATCTCTGGCTGATCCATTTTGTCCTAAACTGAGTCAAGTGTTGTATGAACAAGCAAAAAAACTAGATATTAAAGTCGTTAAAGGAGGAAACTATCTTGTTATGGAAGGGCCTCAATTTTCAACACGAGCGGAAAGTCAGCTTTATCGTTCATGGGGTGCATCCGTTATTGGTATGACCAATATGCCAGAAGCCGCTTTGGCAAGAGAGGCAGAAATATGTTATGCCACTATTGCAATGGTTACTGATTATGATTGTTGGCATGAGGAACATGATGCGGTGAGTGTTGAAGCGGTGGTTAAAATTTTGAATCAAAATGCAAAATATGCCAGTACATTGATTGAGAAATTTATTTCTGCTTTAGGAAAAAGAAATCAAGAAAATTATTGTCAATGTAAACATGCCTTAGATTATGCTTTGATAACAGAATCAGAAAAACGTGATCCTGTCTTAGTTGAAAAATTAAAGCTTATCGCAGCTCGTGTTTTATAAAAGATCAATTTTGCATATATACTCTAATTCACAATTCATGAATCAGAGTATCATCATTTAATTAATGGACGAAGGGATAGTCTGTATAGCCTTCTTTTCCTTGTGTAAACCAAGTTTTTGCATTCGTTGGAGCAAAAGGAATAGAATTTTTAATTCTATAAACAAGGTCAGGATTTGAAATAAAAGGGCGGCCAAATGAAACAGCATCTGCCTCATTGCTGGTTATTACTTTATTCGCAGATTTCTCATTATACGAACCATTAATAATAAATTTACCTTTGAAATTCTCACGCATAGAAGGTGCAATGGGTGAATAAAAATCTTGATCTGTTAAAGTGGACATTATGAAATTATCTTCACCTTTTCTTGGCTCCCTAATTTCTAGAAAATTAATATTTTCTTTATTTAAAGCTTGAGATGCTGCAATAAATAAAGGCACGGGATTGCTATCATGAACGCCTTGAATTTCTTCATTCGGAGAAAGTCTTACGGATGTTCTGTCTGATCCGACTGTTTTACACACTGCTTGTGTGATTTCAATTAAAAGACGAATTCTGTTTTCAATACTTCCACCATATTCATCAGTTCTGAAATTGCAATTATCCCTTAGAAATTCGTCAATTAAATAACCATTTGCAGCATGAATTTGAACACCGTCAAAACCAGCATCCATGGCTTGATTTGCCGCTTTGATATAATCCTTAATTAATCTTGGAATTTCTTCTTTTGGTAAAGCACGTGCTTGTGCATATGGTTTTTTACCATCATATGTATGAGCATATTTGGGGGCAGTAGTTGCAGAGGAAGAGATAGGAGATGAATAAAATGAAGGATGAACGGTTCGGCCCATATGCCATAATTGACAAATTATATGACCACCTTCCGCATGAACTGCTTGAGTAATGGGTTTCCAAGCCTCAATTTGTTTTTTATTCCAAATACCTGGTGCATAGGCCCATCCTAATCCTTCTTGAGAAATCCCTGTTCCTTCAGAAATAATTAATCCTGCAGTTGCACGTTGACGATAATAATCAATCATCAAAGGGGTTGGAATATGGTCTTTTGTGGCTCTTCCACGTGTTAAAGGGGCCATAATAATTCGGTTAGATGCTTTGATCGCACCCAATTGAATAGAATCAAATAATGTTACCATTTACGTTTGTCCAATGTTTTTATGATGATAATTTAATTTTTATAATTATTTAATTTAAAGATTATGACAATTTTATCATTAAAGATTTGAGAAAGCTATTTATTCATTATTCTTTTAAAAATCTGTATAGCCTTTTTCATTTTGTGTGTACCAAATGGATTGATCGTGAGAAACGAAGGGTTTACCAATTTTTATTTTTGTGACTAGATCAGGATTGGATATATATGGACGTCCAAATGAAACTGCATCTGCTTGACCTGTTTTAACAATTTTTTGGGCTGATTGACCGTCATATGTTCCATTAATAACGAAATTTCCTTTGAAATTTTCTCGCATAGAAGGGAAAATTGCTGGGTAAAAATCAGCATCTGTAAGATCTTTTTCAACATAATTATTTTGATGACCGATTTGTGGTTCTCTAACTTCCAGAAAATTAATATTTTCTTTACTCAAAGCTTGGCTGGCAGCAATAAAAAGAAGTTGAGCATTGTTATCAAAAACGCCTTGAACGCGTTCATTTGGTGAAAGACGTACAGCGGTTCGATCTGATCCAATGCTATGACAAACTATTTTTGTTATTTCGATAAGTAAACGTATACGATTTTCAATGGAACCGCCATATTCATCTTGACGAAAATTACTGCTGTCACGCAAAAATTCATCAATGAGATAGCCATTAGCAGCATGAATTTGCACACCATCAAAACCAGCATCCATAGCATGATTGGCTGCTCTGGCATAATCTTTAAGCAATCTTGGAATTTCTTCTTTGGGTAATGCTTTTGCTTGCATGTATGGTTTTTTACCTTCATACGTATGTGCATAACCTGGAGCTGTTGTTGCAGAGGCAGAAATAGGAATGGGATAAAATAAAGGATGTACTGTGCGACCCATATGCCATAGCTGACAAATAATTTTACCGCCTTCTTTATGTACGGCTTGGGTTATGGGTTTCCATGCATTAACTTGTTCTTTGTTCCATATACCGGGAGCATAGGGAAATCCTAGCCCCTCTTGAGAAATTCCTGTTCCTTCAGAAATTATTAAGCCAGCGGTCGCTCTTTGACCATAATATTTTATCATCATGGGAGTGGGAATATGGTCTTTTGTTGCTCTTGCACGTGTCATCGGAGCCATAATGATACGGTTCGATGCTTTTATTGCACCCAACTGAATGGGATCAAATAGAGTAGTCATAGCGATAAACCTTTATACACATTTAAAAAATAGTAGACCAGTCGTCTATATAGTGTTAAAAAAATTAAATCTTACTGTCAACAATAAAATTAGTATATTGAAATGCAAGCTGAAAAGGTTCAGATTGTTTTTGGATTTTGACCATTAAGCTTGCACCAAGCCACTGTTGATATAATTGTTGAGCCAATAAAAAAGGATCTGAAGTGTTTGCAATAGACTGATCGTTTTGACCTGCAGAAATAATGGCTGCGATAAGGTTTAAAATACGATCCGTCCCAAAACAAAAAGCATGTCGCATAGGTTCAGAATAATCGGTTACTTCTGAACTTAACTTAACCGTTAGGCATGCCCCGCAATAATTATTGCTACATTGTGTATCTTGCCATTTTTTCCAATAAATCAACAGGCGTTTCTTGCCGGTAACTTCTGTCATATCTAATAAGGATCGCAAATTTTTTACATAATTATCAACATAATATTGAATAACCTGAACGCCGTAATCTTCTTTGGAATTAAAGTAATAATAGAAAGAACCTTTAGGTACTTTGGCTTGTTTTAAAATTTCTGCTAACCCAACTTTTGTAAAACCTTGGGTTGCAAAAAAAATCTGTCCTGTTTTTAATAAAAGAATTTTTTTATTTTGTGAATTCATTGATTATAATAGTTTTGAATGCTTATTAAATTTTAATTTATTATAATATTGGTAATTAATAGGAGTCATTTTTATATGATATTAATAAATAAAATTTGCAATTATAATTTTTATAATTTTTATAATTTTTTGCATTATAGCACTATTAAATTTTGTTGACATTTGATTCATTTACCCTTACATTGAAGCTAAATATAAGTGGCAATAATGTCGCTATAATATTTGGAGTAACGCGGCAAAACGCGCGTAGTTAAAACCCATAATGCTGCTTTGATTGAGGGCATTATATAGAAAGTGGAGCGATCCAAATGACGAATTTTCGTCCATTACATGACCGTGTAGTCGTACGTCGACTTAATAGTGAAGAAAAAACTGTTGGTGGAATTATTATTCCAGATACAGCAAAAGAAAAACCTCAAGAAGGTGAAGTCATTGCCGTAGGCCCAGGCGCTCGTAATGAGCAAGGTCAAATTGTTCCTTTGGATGTTAAAAAAGGGGATAAGGTTTTATTCGGTAAATGGTCAGGAACCGAAGTCAAATTAAATGGTGAAGAGCTGTTAATTATGAAAGAAAGCGATATTATGGGGATTGTTGGTTAGGCCACAATTTTTTATAATATTATTTAGTATTGACTTTATTTAAAGAAATTCTTGTAGGAGATTAATATTATGGCAGCCAAAGAAGTAAGATTTGGTGCTGATGCACGTCAACGTATGTTACGTGGTGTTGATATTTTGGCAGATGCAGTTAAGGTGACTTTGGGACCAAAAGGTCGTAATGTCGTTTTAGATAAAAGTTTTGGTGCTCCTCGTATTACCAAAGATGGTGTATCTGTGGCAAAAGAAATCGACTTAGCAGATAAGTTCGAAAATATGGGTGCTCAGATGGTTCGTGAGGTTGCCTCAAAAACCAATGATGTTGCTGGTGATGGAACAACAACCGCTACTGTATTAGCTCAGTCTATTGTTCGTGAAGGGTTGAAATCAGTTGCCGCTGGTATGAATCCAATGGATTTAAAACGTGGTATTGATAAAGCTGTTTCTATTGTTGTGGAAGAATTAAAAACTAAAACTAAGAAAATTTCGACACAATCTGAAATTGCTCAGGTTGGAACCATTTCTGCAAATGGTGAAAAAGAAATCGGTGATATGATCAGTAAAGCCATGGAAAAAGTTGGCAAAGAAGGGGTTATCACTGTTGAAGAAGCAAAAGGCTTGCAAACTGAACTTGATGTTGTTGAAGGTATGCAATTTGATCGTGGTTACATTTCTCCATATTTTGTAACTAATGCAGAAAAAATGACAGCTGATCTTGATAATCCTTTAATCTTGATTCATGAAAAGAAGCTTTCTTCATTACAACCAATGCTTCCTTTGTTGGAAAGTGTTGTTCAAAGTGGTCGTCCATTATTGATCATTGCTGAAGATGTTGATGGTGAAGCATTGGCAACTTTGGTTGTTAATAAATTGCGTGGTGGTTTAAAAATTGCTGCTGTTAAAGCTCCTGGTTTTGGTGATCGTCGTAAAGCAATGCTTGAAGATATCGCAATTTTAACAGGTGGTCAGGTTGTAAGCGAAGATATTGGTATTAAACTTGAGAACGTTACTATTAAAATGTTGGGTAATGCTAAAAAAGTTCATATTGATAAAGAAAATACAACTATCGTTGAAGGTACTGGTGATACCGAACAAATTAAAGGACGTTGTAATCAAATCCGCGCTCAAATCGAAGAAACAACTTCAGATTATGATCGTGAAAAATTACAAGAACGTCTTGCTAAATTAGCAGGGGGTGTTGCTGTTATCCGTGTTGGCGGTTCTACAGAAGTAGAAGTTAAAGAACGTCGTGACCGCGTTGATGATGCTTTACATGCAACACGTGCGGCTGTTGAAGAAGGTATTGTTCCTGGTGGTGGTACTGCATTGGCGCGTGCTTCTTTAAAACTTGTTAATCATTCTCATGAAAATGATGACCAACGTGTTGGTGTTGATATCGTTCGTAAAGCTTTACAAACTCCATTACGTCAAATTGTTGAGAATGCTGGCGAGGATGGTGCGGTTATTGCTGGTAAAGTTCTCGAAAATGATTCATACAATTTTGGATTTGATGCTCAAATTGGTGAATATAAGGATCTTGTTCAAGCTGGTATTATCGATCCAACAAAAGTTGTCCGTAGTGCTTTACAAGATGCAGCTTCTGTTGCAGGTTTATTAATTACAACCGAAGCAATGGTTGCTGAACGTCCAGAGAAAAAAGCTCCTGAAATGCCAGCTGGAATGGGTGGAATGGGTGGAATGGGTGGAATGGATTTCTAATTCCTCTATTTTACTAGTAAAAAATAATATTTAAATTATTTATAAAAGATTACTACCAAATATTTGGTAGTAATCTTTTTTTAATTTTATCTATTTATATGTAAAATTAAATATTTATATTCTAGAAATATTAAAAAATATTAAAAAATATTAAAAAATATTTATATATATGATATAAATAACAAATTAATCTTTTTTTTATTTATAATTTAATAATTATATTGACAGTTTATTTAATTTATGTGTCAAATAGTAAACGGAAAGACAATCTTTCTGAATAGGTAAACGAAAATATTCGTTTTGATTTTTAACTCTATATCAGGTCTATGTTTCATAGCTTGATATTCTTTATATGATAAGGATACGCGGTTATAATGTATACTGGAACCGTGAAATGGTTTAATCCTACAAAAGGATTTGGTTTTATTGTCCCTGAAGAAGGTGGCAAGGACGTTTTTGTTCATATTACGGCTGTTCAAGCTGCTGGCCTTCGTGATCTGAAGGAAAATCAGCGTGTAAGCTATGATATAGTTACAGAAAGAGGAAAAGCTGCTGCAGCTAATCTCAAGCCTTTGTAAGATCGAAGCATAAGATTACTGGTATTAGAGTTGTCTATTTACCGTAAGCAAACCGGTTCTTCAAATGAAGAGCCGGTTTTGTTTTAGGGTTGGTCAAAAATTCAAAAATGATTTTATCGGATTGGTTATGAATTAATCAATCAAATACTTGTCTTATATGTAAACTGATAAGTTAATTATCATAAAGATTGGATTTGGTTAAAATAAAAATATTTTTTTGTTCATGAAATAGAATAATCTGGACGAGCTCATGGAATCATTTCAAAGACTACCATTTGCAATGAATTTCTGGGTATATTAATGCCATCTCTCATAGCATCTGTTTCAAAAAGACATGAATTGACGTTGTTTTTTAAACAGTTTAATAAGACTGTTATTATTTAGAGAATCGATATGTTGAGCAAAAAATGAAATATTATTCTTTTCTAGAAGATTAATAATTTGTTTATAAACTGCATGTAAACGCTGAATGGCAGTAAATAAACCTAATGCATTACTTCGAGATTTCTTACAAGTTTAAGATAAGCATAGGGAAAGATTATTGATTGATTGAATATTAATATCATTGATAATGTAGACACGTGTTTGATTTGTATAAGCAAATGGACAGTTTAATGCAGCTCTAAGAGGGGAAACAGGAAAATGAACAGTTCCAATACGTTGCTCTGCTGTATGTCAGATAGCTTCGGTATCATTATTGCTTTCATTTCTTAGAGTTATAGAGGTAATTATTATACCCTGAATCGATGGAGCCAACATCTTTATTAACGGAATAGTTGGATTAAGCCAATGATGATATAGACCTATATCTAGAATATGATTATTTTAATGTTTGAATTTTAAAAATGAAACGTGCCTATTGGAATCGAAATGATTATAATTAGGATAATTTAATTGATTTAATAAAGTTATCCATTGCGTTAATGGATTGATTGCACGTCTAATAAGATTGACGGGGAAGCTTTCCAAGCTATCTGTAGAAATTTTATTAAGATTATCTTTTTTTTTTGATTAATTTATCAATAATTTTTTTATAAATTAATTTATATGATGGAGCATGATTTGATAAGCTTGAGTTAATTGAGGTAAAATAGTTTTAAGTTCAGGAAAAATAGGATAAAGATTACATCCATTTTGAAATGTTGAAAAAATAGATTTTGTTCTAATCTGTTAAAAAACAAGAAAGAAAAATTGTTCCGATAAATTATTAAAAGAAAATTCGTTATATTTTTCTTTAGAAAAATGATAATGGGTTGATCAATTTTGGGAGGGTAGAATAGAAGTAGTTTGAAGAATATCGTCAAAAATTTTTTCGAAATTCTGATTTCCAATAATAATATTGTGAATTCGTTTTTTAATTCTTTGGAGAGCGTACGATTTCCTTCATGACCCAATACCATGGCTGTAATTCACTTGTTTCAATAATGGAAAAGTATATGAAAAGAGCAGTATCTGCAGCATCAGCCAAATGATGTGCTTTATCAAAAATAAGACGTGACGGTAAAGATTTTTCCCAATCAGGATAGATATTTTCTAATGACCAAGCAAAGTGATTAATTATTAAAGCATGATTAGCAATGATGATGCCTGATTGCTCTGTCTTACGAATGGAATATTCAATAAAACACGTTTGATAATGCGGACATCTAGCATGAATATATTCACCTCTGCTTTCTGCAAAGATATAAATAAATTTATTGTCAAAGAGATTATAGAACCAGCTTGGTAAATCACCGCCAAATAAAATCACCATCATTACTTGCTTCTGCCCAATTACATAATAATATAACAGCTATTTTATTGCGATTATTTGCTGATTTATTAAAATAAAGATTTATATATTTTTCTAAGTTTAAAAGATACAAATAATTTTCACGACCTTTACGAACAACTATTTTTAAATCAATAAATAGTTGATCGACTAATGAAAAAAGAAAATCGGCTTCAATTACGGATGGAAAGGGTAATTTAAAGCTTTAGAAAATTTATAATTGTATACCCAAAGGATCGTGTAGGATAAATAAAAGCAGCAAGCTCTAGCAAATCCAGCCACCCTTTGGTTGAAATAGATTTGGAATTTTTTAATTTTCTGAGCATTAAAGGCGTATGAACAACAATAAGTTTAGAAATATTTCTAAGTTCAGTAATAAGCTTGTTCAAGGGTAAATTTAAAATTTCATCATCATTGTTAAGTATTAAAAATTAGTGATCATGATTAATTAATACTGAATAATCTTTTAAAATCATTTATTTTCTAATATTTTATGCGTATATCATACTATATTATGATTTTTTATTCTGTTAATTTTAACAGATTAGAGTGTTTTTATATTTCTATTTAACCAGAGGGCAGGCATTTGTATAGTGTCTGTAAAATAATGACTAATAACGATTTTTCTTCTTTTACTTCAATTCCTAAAATATGGCCTTTTGAAGAGGCTGTTAAATTAGCAGAACACGTTAAGAATAAAAAAGATAAATCGGATAAACCAGCTTTATTAGAAACAGGTTATGGACCTTCTGGTTTGCCTCATATTGGTACTTTCGGTGAGGTTGCTCGTACATCTTGGGTGCGTCAGGCCTATCATGTTCTTACTGGAAACAAGGCTGCAATTCTTGCTTTTTCAGATGATATGGATGGATTGCGTAAAGTTCCTGAAAATGTTCCGAATCAGGAAATGTTGAAAGAATATTTGGGAAAACCATTATCCTGTATTCCAGATCCTTTTGGAACGCATGAATCTTTTGGTGCCCATAATAATGCCAAGCTTTGCGCTTTTTTGGATCATTTTGGATTTAAATATGAATTTGCCTCTTCAACGGAATATTATCGTTCAGGTCGATTTGATGCCGCTTTAATGAAAGTATTGGAAGTTTATGATAAAATTGTTGCCGTTATTGTGCCAACTTTACGCGAAGAAAGACGCACTACTTATTCTCCTGTCTTACCCATTCATCCTAAGACAGGAATTGTTATGCAGGTTCCTATGGAAAAAATAGATCTTGTCGCTGGAACCATTCAATGGCGAGATGAGAATGGCAAACTTTTTGAAACACCTGTAACCGGTGGACATGCAAAGCTTCAATGGAAAGCGGATTGGGCAATGCGTTGGTATGCGTTGGGTGTTGATTATGAAATGTCAGGAAAAGATTTGATTGATAGTGTTCGACTTTCAAGTAAAATTTGTAAAATACTTGGCGGGAATCCTCCAACCAATTTAACTTATGAATTATTTCTTGATGATCAAGGTCAAAAAATATCAAAGTCAAAGGGGAATGGTCTTTCTATTGAAGAATGGTTGCGATATGGTCCTTCGGAAAGTCTTGCACAATATATGTTTAATGCGCCTAAACGCGCCAAACGATTGTTTTTTGATGTAATTCCAAAAGCAACAGATGAATATTTGAAACATATTGAGAACTGGAAAAAGCTTGAACAATCGGAAATAGTTGTTGAATCTGATGAAAAGGAAAAAATATTTATAAATCCAGCTTGGTTTATTCATGGTGGGAAATTACCAGAAAAAACAGGGAGCCCTATTTCTTTTGCGATGTTGTTAAATCTTGCCAGTGTTGCAAATGCAGAAAGAGCTGAAATTCTATGGGGCTTTTTAAAACGTTATGATGCAACTGTATCACCTGAAAATAATTCCATGTTGTCTCAGCTTGTTGATAATGCTTTGGCTTATTATGCAGATTTTATTCGTCCTCATAAAGTATATCGTAATCCTGATGAAAGAGAATCCCGTGCTTTGAAAGATTTAGCAGGTGAATTGTCCAAATTACCAAAAGATGAATGTAAAGCAGATTTTCTACAAAATTTAGTCTTTGCAATTGGAAAAAAATATGAATTTGAACCTTTAAGAGATTGGTTTGGTTGTTTATACGAAGTTTTATTGGGACAAAAAGAGGGCCCTCGTTTTGGAATGTTTATTGCAGTTTATGGCATTCATGAAACAATTCAGTTGATTCATAATGCATTAAAACGATAAAAAGAATTTAATAGTTTTTTAATAATTGTAATTATAATAATAAAGTTTATGCAGCCATTAGATTTTGTCAAACCTGAAGATTCCCAAAATAATAAAGGTCAATACAAGAATAAAGGCTGGAAAATATATTTAAAATATTGTTCCCGTATAGCTGGTATTATTTTATTTGTGGTTGCAATTTTCGTTGTACAAAAAGAATTTAAACATTTAAGTCTTAATGAGATTAAAAATTCTTTTAAAACTATTCCAACATTATCCATTCTGATGGCTGGAGGATTTACCATTTTATCTTTTTTTGTTTTATCTTTTTATGATAAAATGGCGGTAAAACAAATCGGATATAATTTATCTTTTTTAAAAACGGCTTTTGCTTCTTTCTGTTCTTATGTTCTTTCACATAATATTGGTTTGTCAGCTGTATCTGGTGCAATGGTTAGGTTTCGCCTTTATGGGAGCTGGGGTTTAAAACCCATAGAAATCTTGCAGGTTATAGCCTTTTGTTCGATTACCTATATTATTGGAGTGGCTGTTCTTATTGGTGGATTATTAATTTTTCAATCCACTTGTTTACCACTTATTGGTCAAGCCCTACCAGGGTGGTTGTTTATATTAATTGGTATTTTGGCTTGGATTGGAGTAATTGTTTACTTTTTACTTTCTTTTAAATCCAGTGAATTGAAAATATGGAAATACAACATTTCCTTTCCAAAACCATTTATGGCATTTTCCCAAATTATTGTGGCAACAGCCGAAGTGATTATAACTGCGGCGATTCCTTATTGTGTTATTCCCTCTCATGAAGTGTTGACTGGTTTTCCGCATCTTGGTTTTTTATCTTTTTTAGCAATTTATATTGCATCCTATATGGCTGGATTGATTTCAAGCGTACCAGGTGGGGCAGGGGTTTTTGAAGGTAGTATGTTATTAGCGCTTAAAGGTTATATGCCTGTAGCTAATATAATGTGTGTTATTTTTGTTTTTCGTTTTTTTTATTATTTAGTGCCGTTATTTTTAGCGGGTAGTATGTTTGCTGCACATGAAATTTTAATAAGAAGTAAAAACTTATTTGATAAACCTAAGAAAAAAAGATTTTTACGATTTAAACCATCTGTATTTATTAATGAAAATTTAAGGGATAGCGATGCTGCTTTTTCAGTAACAATTGCCGCGGCGGCTGTTTTTATTTGTGCCTTGATTGTTTTGGCAGTTCCATTAATTGATACTGGAATGTGGATCCCAAATAATAATCGCTTTTCGTTATTTATAGAAGTAGCCGGGAATTATATTTTATCGTTTTTGGGATTTATTTTATTAAGCTTAACAGTTCCTTTAGCACGGAGAATAACGATTGCATGGGGACTTAGTCTTTGTATATTAATTGCTTCAACCATTATTACCCTTATTATGTGGACCACTTTATATGTTCCAGCCGCTTTGACGCTTGTTGCATTTTTTATTGCACCTTTTAGAAAATGTTATTATCGCTCTGCAAGTTTGACCGAAGCTCCTTTTTCCCGAAAAATCATTGTTGAAGTTGTTCTCTTTTTTACAACGGTTTTGATTATTAATTGGTTAATTCCACAATCAAAAGCACAATATGGTATTATTCAAGTCTTTTTTTCAAACAGCGTTTCATTTATTACTAAATTTTTAATTATAGCATTAGGTATATGTGGATTGATAATTTTATTTAAACTCATGTTGCCTGCTAAAATAAGTTCTTGGCCATGGTCGAAGGATACTCAAAGATTATATAGAATAATGTCTAACATTGATAAAAAAATATTATCTGAAATTAAAGCTAATGGAATATTAATTTGTTCAAAAGAAGGAACGGCTATACCATTTATTCGTAAAGATGATTTTTTAGTGGGAATGGGGGATCCTGTTGGTAATGAACAGGAAATAGTTAATACAATTTGGCGATTAAGAGATTTGGCGGGACAGGAAAATCGTTCTATTGGATTTTGGGGGGTCGGAAGTAAGTATTTGTCAGTTTATCAAGATTTGGGTCTAGCAAGTTTAAAAATGAAACAAAAAAATTATTATGTATGTTGTGAAGTGAAATATGCAAATTTTATGATGGAATTAATTGGTAAAGCATAATATTTAATTATGTTTTGTTTTTAAAGGATAATTTTTTTCAATAATATAATGAGGTTTTTCTTTGTTAGGGTAAGAACTGAATAAAGAAAAATGTGTAATTGGAATATTTTGAATTTTTAATAAATTATATTGTTTTAACCAATTTTGTATTTGTTTCTTAGATAAACTACTTCCACGACCTAAAGTAATATGAGGAACAAATTTCTTTTTTGGAACTTTTATTTTAAAATCTTTTAGACATTGTTCTATTTTTTTTTGTAAGTAAATTAATTCCTCTGAATACTGAACCCCTGCCCAAAAAATTTGATCAAGTGAAGATTCAAAAAAATTAACAGATTCAATGGTAATGTTGAAAGATAAGAGTGATATTTTTTTAAAAGCTAAATCAAGATCATTAATGAGATCGTAATCATTGATTTCACCCATAAATACTAAAGTAAGATGATAGGTATCAGAAAAATACCATTGAACATACGGTAAACTTCCTTTTAATAAAGCTAATTGTCGAATCACGTTATCTTGAAAATTAATTCCTGTAAATAATTTCATATTATTTTAGTATCTTAATTAAAAAGGTTTAAATTAATTGTGATTATAACATATTTTTTTTCAATGCTTGATATTTAGACAATAAATGAAATATATTATATATAATATGTCTATGACAATTTTAATGAGTAAAGTAAATGGTATTTCGTCCTGATTCTTATAACAATACGGCTAATGTCAATTCTCAAATTGCATTTGATGTTGGTCTCAGAAATTATATGCTTCGTATCTATAATTGGATGGCATCAGGGTTATTGCTGACTGCATTAGTTTCATATCTCGTTGTTAACACATCTTTGGGTAATATTTTTTATCATAAAGTTGTTCTTGGCTACCGAGTTCTTGGGGTTAGTCCAACTTTATTGGGCTATATGGCAATTTTTTTGCCCTTGGTTTTTGTTCTTGTGATGTCGTTTGGTGTAAATCGTTTGTCTACGCAAGCTGCTCAAACTTTATTTTGGTTATTTTGTGCGGTTATGGGCGTCAGCATGGCAAATATTTTCTATATTTATACGGGTGAATCGATTGTCAGAACATTTGTTGTTACTGCAGGAATGTTTGCCGGTATGTCTTTATGGGGTTATATAACTCACAAAGATTTGACCGGGCTTAGTTCTTTCCTTGCGATGGGGCTTTTTGGACTTATATTAGCAATGGTTGTTAATCTTTTTTTTCAAAATAGTCAGATGGGATTAATCATCAATATTATTGGTGTTGTTATTTTTACGGGATTAGCAGCAAGTGATACTCAACGCATCAAACTTTCATATCAAAATCTTTATCAATATGAAGGTAATGAAGTTGTGGTGAAAGCGAGTGTATATGACGCTTTGACGATGTATTTAAACTTTATCAACCTATTTCAGTTTATGTTACAATTTATGGGTATTCGCCAAAATGATAATTAATATATTCTTAACAATGAATTATTAACTTAAATTAATAATCAGAAAATAGCTTGATAGATTTTGTTAAAAGTGTTGGAAAATCCAACACTTTTTTTTATATTTGCAATATCTAATTAGTTAAATGAAATAGGATTTAATTAATTTAATATGATATAAAGTGAGTTGTAATAGGATATTATTTATAGTAAATAATTATATATAAAATGACATTAACTTGAGATCATAATTATATGTTTTATTTTAGAAAAAATTATGGTCTTTTTGTGAAAAATGAATTTTATAAAAAATTTAATAATGTAAATCTGTTATTTTATAATATTTCAAACAAAAAAAGAAATTTTATAAAATATACACGCTGATGAGTTGAGCGATGTCAGAATCAACGAGGCATAGAATGAAAAAATTATTACCGAAAATTACATTATCGGTAGTGGGTTTAACATCCACCTTAATGTTGGGTGGATGTAATTTGGTTTTATTTGATCCAAAAGGACCTATAGGACAAAGTGAAAAGCATCTGATCATGATGTGTGCCGGAGCAATGTTATGTATTGTTATTCCGGTTATTCTTGCAACATTATTTGTTGTAAGACGTTATAGAGCATCTAATAAAAATGCTACTTATTCACCTAAATGGGATTTTTCACTTCCAATCGAAATATGCATGTGGGGAATTCCTATGTGTTTGATTGCATTCCTTGCATATCAAACTTTTGTATCATGTCATGAATTGGATCCTTATAAACCAATTGCTGCACCTGCTGATAATCCGAATGTTAAACCAATAAATGTTCAAGTGGTTGCGTTAAATTGGAAATGGTTATTTATTTATCCAGAATATGGAATTGCTAGTGTTAATCAATTAGTAGTACCTGTTAATACTCCAATTGCATTCCGTTTGACATCTGATGCAACAATGAATTCTTTCTGGATTCCTCAGCTGGGTTCTCAAGTCTATGTTATGGCTGGTATGCAGACCCAATTGCATTTGTTAGCAAATAGTCAAGGAGATTACTTGGGTGAATCTAATAATTACAGCGGTACTGGTTATTCAGATATGAAATTTCGTACTTTAGTTAAAGACGATAAAGGATTCCAAGATTGGATTGAAAAAGTTCGTGCGTCTTCTCAAGAGCTGAATAATGATACATATGCAAAATTGCATGAAGATAGTATTAAAAATCCAGTTGAATATTATGCTCATGTAGAACCTGTATTATTTGACACAATTATTGCTAAATATAATAACGGCATGGTTATGGATAAAGCTACAGGACAAATGATTCATATCAGTTCAAATCAATCTGGTGAAATGAAGCACGCAGAGGAATAGGTAAATGTTAGGTAAATTAAGTCTTTCAGCTATTCCCTATCATGTTCCTATATTGGTAGGAACATTTATTGGGGTAGTTATAGTTGGATTGGCAGTTCTTGGTGCAATAACATACTTTGGTAAATGGGGTGTATTGTTCAGAAACTGGCTTTTCTCAGTGGATCATAAACGTATCGGGATCATGTACATTGTGCTTGCACTTGTTATGTTGTTCCGTGGGTTTGCTGATGCCATTATGATGCGTTTGCAACAGGCCATGGCCTATAACAGTCCTGGTTATTTGCCACCATCACATTATGATCAGATCTTTACTGCTCATGGTACGATCATGATTTTTTTTATGGCCATGGCGTTCATGCAAGGTTTATTTAACCTTATTGTTCCTTTACAGATTGGTGCTCGTGATGTTGCTTTTCCATTTATTAACTCATTAAGTTTTTGGTTAACAACAGCTGGTGCTATCCTTGTTAATATTTCTTTGTTTATCGGTGATTTCTCAACGGCTGGTTGGTTGGCTTACCCACCTGTTTCTGAATTACAATTTAGTCCTGGTGTCGGTGTTGACTACTATATTTGGGCGGTGCAGATCTCTGGTATTGGAACTTTATTAACGGCTGTTAACTTTATTACAACAGTGGTTAAAATGCGTGCACCAGGTATGACATGGATGCGTATTCCTGTTTTCACATGGACTGTTATTGCATCATGTATCATGATCTTTACGACATTCCCTGCATTAACTGTTGCTGTTGCTGAATTAGCATTAGATCGTTATTGTGGCATGCATTTCTTTACCAATGATGGTGGCGGAAATGTGATGTTATATTTAAATTTGATCTGGGCTTGGGGACATCCCGAAGTTTATATTCTTGTTATTCCAGCTTTTGGCGTTTTTTCTGAAGTCGTTCCAGTTTTTTGTAGAAAACCATTATTTGGATACGCAACAATGGTCTATGCAAGCTTGGCAATTACAACCTTGTCATTGTTAGTTTGGGTTCATCACTTCTTTACAATGGGTGCTGGTGCAAATGTTAATACTTTCTTTGGAATCATGACAATGATCATTGCTATTCCAACGGGTGTTAAGGTCTTTAACTGGTTATTTACTATGTACAGAGGGCGTATAGAATTTACTGCACCAATGTATTGGACAATCGGATTTATGATCGTTTTTGTTATTGGTGGTATGACAGGGGTTATGTTGGCTATTCCAGCAAGTGACTTTGTACTACATAACAGTGAATTCTTGGTTGCTCACTTCCATAATACCATTATTGGTGGTGTTTATTTTGGATATGTTGCAGGTATGAATTTCTGGGCTCCAAAAGTTACTGGCTTTAAAATGAGTCAAAAACTTGGTAAAGCTGCATTCCTCTTCTGGTTCTTTGGGTTCTTTTTATCCTTTATTCCATTATATATCACAGGATTTGATGGAATGGTTCGTCGTTTGAACCACTATGATAATCCTAATTGGCATTTCTGGTTACAGATTGCTTGCGTTGGTGTATTTTGTATCCTTTGTGGTGTTGTTTGCCAATTACTACAAATTTTTCTTGGTATTCTTAATGCGAAAAAACCTGAAAATGTTGATGTAACGGGTGACCCATGGGGTGGTCGTAGCCTTGAGTGGTCAACTTCTTCTCCAGCTCCTGCTTATAATTTTGCCCATATTCCTGTTGTTCAATCTCGTGATGCGTTTGCTTATAATAAAGAGCATGGCATTGATACACGTCGTACGGACGAACCTTATCAAGATATTTTGATGCCTAAAAATACATCAGCTGGTTTCTGGCATGGTATGTTTGCATTGGTTCTTGGATTTGCAGCGGTTTGGCATATCTGGTGGCTTGTAATTGTTACTGTTATTCTTAATTTAGTATTAGCTATCGGTTATAGTTTCAAAGAAGATAAAGAATATGTTATTCCTTCTTCAGAAGTTGAACGTATTGAAAAAGAACATTCTCGTAAACTTATGACACAGGTGGCTGAATAATGGCTGAGAACACTGGTACAATGACAGCAAATACGTCTCAAAATGTTCATGAACATGAACATGAAAATCATTCATTTTTTGGTTTTTGGATGTATTTAATGTCTGACTGCATTGTCTTTGGATGTTTATTTACAAGTTATGCAGTTTTAAGAAATCAATTTGCTGGTGGACCAACCAGTAAAGAAATGTTTGAATTGAGCCGCGTGGCTATTGAAACAGCATTGTTGTTAACAAGCTCTCTTACTTTTGGTTTCGCAATGTTACAAGCGCGTCACAATAGTAAAAATGGAACACTTTTATGGATGGTTGTTTCAGCTATCCTTGGTCTTGGGTTCCTTATTTTAGAAATTCAAGAGTTTATTGCTTTTGTTCAACATGGTGCTTCACCAACTGTAAGTGCTTATTGGTCAGCATTTTTTACTTTGGTTGGAACACATGGTTTGCATGTTACCTTGGGTTTAATCTGGATGATTGTTTTGATGATTCAATTGGTAACAAAAGGTTTAAACAAAAAAATGATGCCAAGATTAGCTTGTATGAGTTTGTTTTGGCATTTTCTTGATATTGTTTGGATCTGCGTATTTAGTTTTGTTTACTTGTTGAGTATGGCATAATGACAGAAAATCACACTACAGCCTCAGAAGGGGTAGGACACGGCTCTGTAGCATCTTACATTGTCGGGTATGTTTTATCGATTATTTTTACGGTAATTGCTTTTTATATTGTTATGGAACATACATTATCAACAATGGCTACTGCAACAACTCTTGGTGTATTGGCAGCATTGCAAGTAATCGTTCAATCAATGTTCTTCTTGCATGTAAGTATTGCACCTGAAAAACGTGTTGACTTGGTTAGTTATACGTTCTCATTGTTTGTTGCAATTGTTATTGTGTTTGGAACATTGTTTGTTATGCATAATGCTAGTTACAATATGATGTCTCGATAATATGTTTAGCTATTCTGTTTTATTTTTAATAAAACAGAATATAAAATAAATAAAAAAATCCTTTATCTTAATATTGATAAAGGGTTTTTTTATTTTTGTGAAAAGAATAGATTATTTTTTATGAGGTTCTTTTGATAACAATGTTTTTTTATCAGGCTTTCCATTCCACTCATCGGCATCAGCAGGAGTATTCTCTTTTCTTGTAAGATTTGGCCATGATTTAGATAATTCAGCATTGATTTCAATCCATTCAGCTGATCGATCATCACTATCTGGAAAAATAGCTTCAGCAGGGCATTCAGGTTCACATACACCACAGTCAATACATTCATCTGGACTAATTACCAGAAAATTTTCACCTGCATAAAAACAATCAACAGGACAAACCTCTACACAATCCATATATTTGCAACGGATGCAGTTTTCTGTGACCACATAGGCCATTGTTTTCTCCGATTCATTTCAATTTAAATAAAGGGAAATCCCTATATATATATATATATTTGATTTTGTAATTACACAAAATATCTTGTTTATATAAAATAGTTATTCTTCGAGTTACTAACAAGAAATTATTTATTTTTCTTTATTACATCATTTTTTATTTTTCAAGAATTTCTTTATACAAAAGTGGATATAATTTCGCAGAAACTTTTTGAGACTAAAAATTTAAAACTTGAAATACTCGTGTATAATTTTTCCATGGAATAGCTATGATATCATTTTTTTTATAAGTATTGCTGGTTTTACTATTGTTTTATGATTAATTTTAATCGTTTTATGCTTAATAATTTCTTAGTAAATTGATTTTGTTTTAAAAAGTCAAGCATGCCAAAGTCAGATATCAATTCTTTAAAATATTAAAGCTGTTTGAACATTCATTATTAATTTAGAGTTAAATTTTTTAAAATTATAAAAGGACTATTCTTAATAAAAGATTGTTTTTTTACTATTTTTTGTTTTTTATTTATGATTTCTTTAGTAATGAGTAAAGGAGTAGGGGGACCGAAAAAATTATCATGTAATTTTTTTTGTTTTCTAAGTGTTAATTTTAAAGATTTGAATAATGCTGATAAATTATTTTTTTGATAAGGAATTGGAGAAATTAATTTTTTATGGAAACCAATAGGATTATTTTTTATAGCTTTTTGAAGTTTTGAGGTTAAATTTTCAGCTATATCTAATCTTATTATTTGTTTTCCTGCAATAAGCCATCCCATTTCTTTTAAAAATTTTTTATTCATTATAGATGTTAAGTTATATGATACTTGCTGAGGATTTATTAAAGTTGGATTTATAATTTGTTTAGACAATATTAAGAGCATTTGGCGCAGTTGGTAATGTTTATTTTTAAAGATCTTTGTATAATAAATTGCGTGTTTACCACAATGAATATTGTGTTTTGCTAATAATCTAACGGTTTGTTTTGATAAATTTATGGGTGTTTGAAAATTGATAAGACCTCCATTTTCGTATAATTGATGCAAGATCCCTCTTATTTCAGGTGATTTATTAGGATTTTCATAAAGATTAAAAAAATTATCAAAAAGAGAGTGGATATAATAGTCAATAAAATTATTTAATTGTTTAATAATAAGATTTTGTAAATTTTTCGGAACAATTTCTTTATTTATCAGAATAGGTTCTGGATGAAAAAAATCATTACCCCGCTTGAAATAAGCAATAGATGTATTCTGCCAAAGAATTAATTTTTTTTTATAATCAAAATTAAAGTTTTTAACATCATCATGAATAAGTTTATGAATTTGATGTGGAATATAATTTCCCATTATTTTTTGTAAATTTTTAAGTAAAAAGATGGCTTCCTCTTTAGAAATAGGATTAAGAATTTCCAGGTTAAACCCTTTTATTGAGGCAATATGCTGATTCTCAATAATAACTTCTCCACTATTTGTAATGAAGGTATAAAGTTCTTTTTGTTTTTGATTGAAGAGATGTCGCATAAGATTTGTGTTTCGTTGGTTTACAAATTTTGTAACTAAACTTTCATGCAATGCATCTGATAGTTTATCTTCAATTTCTTTAGTTTGAGCATGCCAGTAAAGTGAAGATTCAACCCAATCATTTTTGGTTGTTAGAAAAGAACATATACGTATACTGGCTAACTTTTGCATTAAAGTATCAATATCGCTTTGTAGATAATTAAGTTGTTGTATTTGCTGATTAATCCAAGTTTCTGGAATATGTTTTTTCTTAATTAGAAAAAAAAAGATCTGTTTACAGATACGTGTATGATATTCATTTCCAATTTTTTAAAATCAGGAATTTGGCAGCATTCCCATAATAATTTAGTTTTATAAGATGAATTACAAATAGAACGTATTTCCCGATCCTGAATAAGAAAGGCAAGTGTTTGTAAATCTGAAGAATATTGACTGGGTATTAATTGTGGAAGCGAGGATGGTGCAGTAAGGCTTGTAAATAATGTCAAGGGATTTTTAAAATCAAGTTGATGATTTCTCCAATAAATTTGTCTTAAAGGTTTAAAACTATGATTTTCAATAGCTTTGATAATTTTATCGTCTATGATTGGACAGTTCGCAGTGGTTCCGAATGTTCCATCTTGAAATCCTCGTCCTGCTCGACCAGCTATTTGAGCAATTTCATTTGGATAAAGATTACGGAGTTGTCGTCCATCATATTTAAATAAACTTGCAAAAGCTATATGATTTACATCCATATTTAAACCCATGCCAATGGCATCAGTCGCTATTAAATAATCAACCTTTTTATTTTGGTAAAGCTCCATCTGGGCATTTCGCGTGCGAGGAGAAAGCCTTCCCATAATGATAGCACATCCTCCCTTTTGTCGTTTTATCAACTCAGCAATGGCATAAACTTCTTGCATTGAAAAAGCTACAATGGCACTACGAGGTGTTAATTTGGTAAGTTTTGTAAAACCATTATAGATTAATGAAGAAAGTCTGGGTCTAGTTTCAATTTCAATATTCGGGATAAGTTTTTTTATAATGGGCGCAATAATGTTAGAACCTAAAAAGATAGTTTCATACTGACCACGACAATGAAGTAATCGATGGGTGAAAATATGACCTCGATCAGGATCAGCACAAAGTTGTATCTCGTCAACAATTATAACGTCAACAGGTAGCTGCACAGGCATTGTCTCTACAGTGCAGGAAAACCATTTAGCCTGAGGTGGAACAATTTTTTCTTCTCCTGTAATCAATCCAATATATTTCACCCCCTTGATTTTAACCATACGGTCATAATTTTCTTTGGCTAACAATCTTAAAGGAAATCCAATAATACCGGATGGGTATGCCAAAAGTCGTTCAAGAGCGGTATGAGTTTTACCTGTATTGGTTGGTCCAAGAATAGCTTTGATTTGAGAATGAATTGACATATTAATTACGAAAGGCAAGGATTGGTTTATATTTAACAGATATAAATGATTTGTGATACATTCAATGGCATATACAATACAATTGTATAGCGTTTTTAGTTTATTTATAGAATAAACGTATTAAAAGTTAATTTTAAAAAGAAGATAAAATTTACCTTCTCCATAATTTTAGAAAATAATCATTTAAAAAGGTTTTTTATGGATAATAATACAGATACGGAATTAAAAAGGAAGTTAAATAATCGACATATGCAATTAATTGCTATTGGTGGATGTATTGGTACCGGTTTGTTTATGGGGGCTGGAAATACGATTTCACTTGCTGGTCCTTCGATTATTTTAATTTACTGTATCATTGGTGCAATTGTTTTTTTGGTAATGCGTGCTTTAGGTGAGGTTTTATTATCTAATCTTAATTATAAATCTTTCGTGGATTTTGTTGCAGATCTTTTGGGACCTTTTAGTGGATTTGTGCTTGGATGGTCATATTGGCTATGTTGGGCTGTTATAGGCGTTGCAGATCTTATCGCTATTTCTGGATATACTCAGATCTTTTTTCCAAGTTTGCCATCTTGGATCCCAGCTTTAGGGTGTATAGCTCTATTTTATATTTTAAACCGTTTAACAGTAAGTATATTTGGTGAAATGGAATTTTGCTTTGCAATTATTAAAATACTTGCTATTATTGTTTTAATTCTTGTAGGTGCTTTTTTTATTATAACTTCATTTAAATCACCGTCAGGGGATGTTACATCCCTTACTAATATATGGAATCATGGTAATTTATTTCCTAATGGATTTCATGGCTTTTTGGCAGGGTTTCAAAGTGCTACCTTTGCTTTTATCGGTGTTGAACTTATCGGAACGGTAGCAGCAGAATCAAAAGATCCTGAAAAAAATCTACCAAAAGCCATTAATAATATTCCATTAAGAATTTTAATGTTTTATGTTTTTTCTGTAATGGTGATTATGGCTGTTATTCCATGGCAAAATATTGATCCTTCCAAAAGTCCATTTATCATGTTGTTTTTATTTGCTGGGTTACCAGCAGCAGCAGCTATTGTATATATAGTCGTTATAACATCAGCGGCTTCATCAACAAATAGTGGTATATTTTCCAGTAGTCGAATGTTATATGGTTTGGCAATGCTTCATAAGGCACCTGCTTTTTTTGGAAAATTATCTAAATCTTCTGTCCCTATTAATGGTTTAAGATTTTCATGTTTGTGTTTGATACCAGCTGTTATATTATTAATTTTTAACAATAAAAATATTATTGAAATTTTTACTCTGGTTGCATCTGTAGCAACAATTATTTCACTTTTTACTTGGTTATTAATTTTATTAGCTTATATACAATATCGAAAGCAATATCCGCAAAAACATCAATTTTCAATTTTTAAATTGCCTGGTGGTTATATGTCGTGCTGGACTTGTATTATTTTTATTTTCTTTACACTTTTGACCTTAACACTTCAAATTAATACACGTGTAGCATTGTATATTGGTTTCATTTGGTTTTGTTTAGTTAGTTTTTGTTATATTTTCGTTGTAAAAAAATAAAAAATCAACCAGTAATTCGATTATCAAAATAAATTGAATGCTGATTGAGTAAAAAAATTAACTTTTAATTATTACAGAACTGTTCTTATACTTGTATTTCCAATGAATTTTAAATAATAACAAATTAATTAATATTAATTTGTTATTATTTTTTATCAAGACGGTTGATATTTTTCATCTTAATACTCATTTGTTTAACTGACATAACGTTAAATGTATGTAATTATTCGAAGGTTTAAAAATGACTACAAAAAAAAATTCTTGTGAGCAACCAATTATGATGCTGCAAAATACCATTACAACAATGGTGCGTCAGGATAGACCTGACCTTTCGGCACGTCAATTGGCTGTTTTTCTCATTTGTTATTTAAATGATACAGTTCAGACTGTTCGCGGATTGGCAGCTGCTTTGAAAGTTTCAAAACCAGCCATCACTAGAGCCTTGGATCGTTTAGAAGAATTAAATCTTTTGGGTAGAAAAACTGATCCTATGGATCGTCGTTCTGTTTTGGTTCAACGTACTGAAGAAGGATATGATTACATTAGAAATATCCAATCTATTATGGATGATGTAGCGAAACAGTAATATTTAATTATTGCGTTTAATATAAATTTTTATAAAAGCAGTTATTTAAATAATTGCTTTTTATTATTATTGTTATTAAGTAATAATAATTTAATTTATTATATTTATTTAATTTTATGAACATGTTATTTTAAAAAAAACTATTTTTGGGGGAAATAATGAAAAAAAATCATTTACTTTTTGCAGCTGTTTTGATGGGCTCTTCAATGTTGCTCAATCCAGCTTTTGCTTCAAATACGGATAAACCTGCACAAACTTCGTTAATATCAGAGAAGCCAGTAGCTACTGTACAAATGACATTTCATTCTGCTGATCTTGGTATTGGTTATACATGGGGTGATGGTATTCTGCATTATAAGGGTCATGTCTATAAATTCAAAATTAAAGGTGGTGATGTTGTTGCTGTAGGATTTTCAAAATCACAAGCAACAGGTAAAGTTTATCAACTGAAAAAATTATATGATTTTGCAGGTAAATATGCCGCCGCAAGTGGTGAAGCAACTGCAGGTGTCGGTATCGGCACTGGTAATTTGAAAAATGCGAAAAACGTTATTATTAAATTAGATGCTAGTACTGTCGGTGGAAGATTAGCTGGTGCTCCAGGTGGTGTGGAAATTAAGTTTAAGGATAAGCGTTTACAAAAAGCTTCTGAAGCAAGTAAAGATAGAGAAAAGGAAATCAATAGACAAAAAGATACGACCTTGACAAAAGCAACCAAAAATACTCACATGACTGCTGATGAATTAAATGGTAAACAACTTAGTAAAATTAAAAAATAAGCTGTTGTAGAAAATAGTTATGAAATGGTGACTAAATATTATTAGTTACCATTTTTTTATTTGAAAAACTTGTGTTTTATAAATTACAAAAAGCGTCCATAGGATTTGAGGTAAAATCAATAAAAGAAAAGCTATTTCAATATTTTGCAACGTTACCAATGGAAAAAGATAGAAAATACTACCTCCCCAAATACAAAAGAACCATTCGGTACAAGTAATTAACACAGCAGATATATGACAACGATGGGCCATTTGATATAAATGGCTTCGATGTGCTTGAAGAAAATTTTCTTTATTAATAATTCTTCTTATTAATGTAAACGCTACATCATAAATAAAACCAAAAAGTAAGAAAAACATCAATAATGTTTCATTAGGTAAATGCAGTAATTGAGGATATTCATTGAAACTTAAAGGAATAAGGGCAAAAAAGGCTAATATTAACCCGCATGCTTGGCTTCCGACATCTCCCATGAAAATTTCTGCTTTAGGGAAATTAAATGGTAAAAATCCAATAAGGCCGGTTAAAAGAGATAATGAAAATATTTTACATTCGAGATAACTGCTATAAAAATAAATAAAAATACAGCAAATAGTTGCAACGCCTGAAACAAGTCCATTCAATCCATCCATGAAATTATAGGCATTTGTGATATAGATGATCCAAATAATTGAAAACAGTAAAATATATAAATGGTTTTGGAGAAAAGAAAGAGGTATTATACAGAAACATAAAAATAAAGCTGCGATAGATTGTATGATCAATTTGTAGAAAGCAGACCATTGTTTTATGTCATCAAGCCATGAAAAAAATGATATGAAAGTTACAGTTAAAAGTAAAGCGATTATGGATAAAGAATAATGCTGGTTTAAAAAATAGATACTACTTATACTGCCTGTTAAAAAGGCGGAAACAATACCAACTCCTCCTCCTTTAGGGGTAGGAATGGTATGTGAGCTTCGTTGATTGGGATTATCCATAATTCCAATTGAAGCGATATATTTTACAATTGTTGCAGATAATATAGTATTAATGATTAACCATATTAATAATAAAATTTGGAAATGAGTAGAATTCATCGTTTTGTATTTTTTATAAATCTATTATCTTATGTTCTTTAAATGGAAAATTGATTTTGCAACAGTCTAATGTAACTTTTTCTAATCAACAAAAAAAGACATTTAATCGTATTATAATCAATATTTTGATGGATGGCTTGCTTGCGGCTATTGCAGCACCTTTAGCTCGGTGGTTGTCTGATCCACAAGGTGGATTTTTGCATCCCTTGTGGTTTTTAACTGGTGGTGTTTTAACTTTATTAGTGAGTGGTATTCCATTTCATATCCCACAGCAATATTGGCGATTTTCAGGAATTGTTGATTTATTAAATATTGCGGCAGCTTCAATTGGAAGTTCAATTTTATTTACAATCACATTATACCTAACAGGATATCCATTACCTTCCATAAGTTTTCCGTTTATTTATGCTATGGTTTTATTAATTTTGATGGGGGGAAGCAGGGTAGGTTACCGTATCTTTTCTTCAGAAACATTAAAAAATCATTTTGATAAAAAGAAAAAAATTATTCTTGTCGGGAATGACGAAGATATTGATTTATTTATGCGTGCGATCCAACTTGATCCGTCTAATTTATTAACGGTTGTAGGATTGATTTCTTTTCGTCAGAGTAGAAAAGGTCATCGTATTCATAATATACCCATCTTGGGTAATTTAAATGATTTTCCTTTAATATTGACTTACTTGACAAAACAAAAAAAAATGCCTTCTTCGCTTGTTATTATTGGTCAGGATTTAAGAGGTGAAGAATTAAGAGATCTTTTGTCGATTGCGGAAAAATGGAACATACAGGTTCAAAGAACTCCTGTTTTAACTCATTTATCTCCTGCTGCAAATGTCGAGCTTAGACCAATAGCTTTAGAAGAATTATTAAATCGTCCTCAAGTTGTATTGGATCATGAGGGTATGGGTGAAATGATCAAGGGAAAAATAGTTGCTATAACTGGAGCAGGGGGTAGTATCGGTTCTGAACTTGTTCGTCAGATTGCTAACTTATCACCAAAAACATTACTTTTGCTTGATCAAAGTGAATATGCACTTTGGAAAATAAATATTGAATTGAATGAACGAAACTTTGACAAGCAAAAAGTAGTTGTATTAATTAATATTCGTGAACAAGATAGAATTGAATCAATTTTTCAAAAATATAAACCAAATATCGTATTTCATGCAGCTGCGTTAAAACATGTTTACATGATTGAAAATAATCCTATTGAAGGATTTTTAACTAATATTATTGGTACACGTTTTGTAGCCAATGCCGCGGTTAAATGTGGAACACAAGCATTTATCATGATTTCTACTGATAAAGCGGTAAATCCATCTAGTTTTATGGGTGTTTCTAAACGTATTGCTGAAATTTACTGTCAATCTTTGGATAAATCGCTTCATGCTTATGATTGGAATCAATCTTCAAAAAACCAAAAATTATTAACCCAAAATGCAATGCGTTGCATTACTGTGCGATTTGGGAATGTACTAGGTTCAACGGGTTCTGTTGTTCCATTGTTTCAGCGTCAATTAAGAAATGGTGGGCCCTTAACAGTTACAGATCCAAATATGCAGCGTTATTTTATGACTATTCCTGAGGCTGTTGGTCTTGTTTTACAGGCTAGTGTTCGAGCAACAGTCCGTTTTGGAGGAGGGGATAAAACGGATCAAATGTTACATGAAGGGGGAATTTTTGTTCTTGATATGGGTAAGCCAATTAGAATTCTTGATCTTGCACGGCAAATGATTCGTTTGGCTGGTTTAAAACCTGATAAAGATATTGCCATTCAATTTATAGGTGCAAAACCAGGTGAAAAATTATTTGAGGAACTTTTTTATGGTCGTGAGGCACCCGAACCTACAGATCATAATGGATTACTTATGGCAACACCCAAAGCAATGGATCTTTATCAAGTTGACCAATATATTGATGAAATACAGCAAGCTTGTATTCAAAATAATGCAGGCAAAGCCATTAAAGCAATTCAAAAATTAGTACCTGAATTTCAGCATTTGTTAAATTAAACCAAAGTATAAGCGTAAGAAAGT
Source organism: uncultured Commensalibacter sp. (assembly GCA_946699565.1). Taxonomy (GTDB): domain Bacteria; phylum Pseudomonadota; class Alphaproteobacteria; order Acetobacterales; family Acetobacteraceae; genus Commensalibacter. The sequence goes on from CAMPDW010000018.1 coordinate 27,675, forward strand.
AAAAATATGGATGAATCAATCTTATTTCTTGATCTAAAAAAACAACAAAAACGTATAGGTTCAATTTTAAAAAAGCGTGTGGAGAATGTTTTTTTACATGGTCAATTTATTTTGGGACCTGAAGTTCAGGAATTGGAAGATTCTTTGGCAAACTATGTGGGTGCTGATGCGTGTATTGGGGTTTCATCAGGGACTGACGCAATCCAAATTGCATTAATGGCAGAAAATATAGGCAGTGGGGATGCTGTATTTTTACCAGCATTTACATATACGGCAACGGCAGAAGTTCCGTTATTACTAGGAGCTACTCCTGTTTTTGTAGATGTTGATTCTGAAACGTTTCAAATAGATATATTTAGTTTAAAAAAAGCAATAGAAAAAGTAAAAAACGAAAAGAAATTAAATCCTAAAGTAATTATTGGCGTAGATTTATTTGGCCAACCAGCCCCATGGGATGAATTACGTCAAATAGCCAAAAATGAAGGCTTGTTTTTATTGGATGATTGTGCACAATCATTTGGCGGAGAATATCATAATCGTAAACTAGGTAATGAAGCTGATGTTACTATTACATCTTTTTTCCCGTCCAAGCCTTTTGGAGCTTATGGCGATGGCGGTGCGATTTTTACTAACAATATCCAAAAAGCTGAATTATATCGATCATTACGTTCACATGGGGAAGGGAAAACACGGTATCAAGTTCTTCGAACAGGAATGAATGGACGATTAGATACTATTCAAGCTGCTATATTATTGACTAAATTAAATTTCTTGAATGACGAGTTAAAGAGACGCGATGAAATCGCATCTTTGTATGATGCAGCATTATCTTCTTATATACAAACACCAATTAGAGTTAAAAATAGTAAGAGCGCTTGGGCAATTTATGCAATTCTGTTAAAGAATGAGGAAGAACGGAATAAGCTGCAAGCTGCTCTAAAATCTGAAAATATTCATTCAGCGATTTATTATCCTCTTCCATTACATCTACAACCAGCTTACCAGTCATACCATAATGGAAGTCAATTGTTTGTATCTGAAAATATTGCCAAACGAATTTTAGCACTGCCTATTCACCCAGAATTAACAAATAAGCAGGTTAATCGCGTTATTCAAACCATTTTAAAAGTAAAAAAATAAAAGAATGAGAAAACAAAATATAATTTTAACACTTGTATTAATTGTATGTCTTGCTATTGTAATGATTATATGGCTTTCGGTAAGGGATAAAATTCAACCTGTAACATTCCCTCCAGTTGTAAATGCAGATCTTGTTGTTGGACCATTGCATAAAAAACGAAGTTTAACGCCTTTGGAACTTGAATCTGTAAAAAAATGGATAAGAGAAAATCAAAAAGGCTGGGGACTCTTACATAAAAATCCGCCATCTACAGGAGATGTGGAAATTCGGTTTAATCGTAATATTGATCTGTCTTCTTATTCAAATAAATCGGAAGTTGAAAGACCGTATCCATTTACATTCGTATTATGGTTAGGAATAAGCCAAGCGGATTGGAACAATAGGGTATTTTTTGAAATTATTAATAATAATGAAAATAGGGTTTTTATAAAAGATTGTAATGAGAGTTCATTTGATCCTTTAAGAAAACTGGTTGACCAATATAATTATGAAAGGACGGACTTTCCTTAAAAGATAACTATCTTAATTTAATCAAGAAAAATGAAGAATAAAAATTGATTCATGAAGATAAATAAAATTTTTAAAGGAAATAATTTATGAGGCTAAAGAAGAAAGAATATAAACCCCTTAATATTAACGATATTACTATTATAGATGATGATAAATTAAAAAAGGCTATTACCGCTGCTGCACTTGGAAATGCTATGGAATGGTTTGATTTTGGGGTTTATGGATTTTTAGCCTTTGCTTTAGGTAAAGTTTTCTTTCCTGATGCCTCGCCAAGTGTGCAAATGATTGCATCCCTTGGAACTTTTTCTGTTCCTTTTCTCGTACGTCCTCTGGGTGGTATTATATGCGGTTTTCTTGGGGATAAATATGGAAGGCAGAAAGTACTCGCCATAACTATTATTATTATGTCTCTTGGGACGTGTAGTATTGGCCTTATTCCAAGTTATGAATCCATCGGAATTTGGTCCCCAATTATTTTATTAATTGCAAAATTGATTCAGGGTTTCTCTGTCGGTGGTGAATATTCAGGCGCGGCTATTTTTGTTGCTGAATATTCTCCAGATCGTAAACGTGGATTTATGGGAAGTTGGCTTGATTTTGGTTCAATTGCGGGTTTTGTAATCGGTGCAGGGGTTGTTGTACTGATATCTAGTATGATTACAGATGCACAATTTCAAAATTGGGGATGGCGTCTTCCTTTCTTTCTAGCCTTACCTTTAGGGGGTATAGGTTTATATTTACGACATGAGCTTGAAGAAACACCTGCTTTTCAAAAACATGTCGAGGAAATGGAGGCAGAAAGTAAAGAAAACCTTAAAAAAGCACCTAAATTATCTTATAGAGAAGTTGCTTCAAAATATTGGAAAAGTTTAATGATTTGTGTTGGAGTTGTAATCGTATCCAATGTGACTTATTATGTTCTTTTAACTTATATGCCGAGTTATCTTTCTCATAATTTAAATTATTCTGAAAATCATGGGGTATTAATTATCATAGCGGTCATGATTGGTATGTTATTTGTCCAACCAGTTATTGGTTTGACAAGTGATAAAATTGGTCGTCGTCCTTTTATTTTAATTGGAAGTATTGGACTTTTTGTCCTTGCTTATCCATCTTTTTTATTAATTCAGTCAAATTCAGTAGGACTTATATTTATTGGTCTTTTATTTTTGGCAATTATATTAAATTGTTTTATTGGTGTGATGGCTTCAATTTTACCTGCTATTTTTCCAACACAAATTCGATATAGTGCTTTGGCTATTGCTTTTAACATTTCAATTTTAATTGCAGGAATGACACCTACAATTGTCGCTTGGCGTGTAGAGGCTACGCATGATTTATTTATGCCTGCCTATTATCTTATGGCGATTGCATTGGTAGGAATATGGACAGGTCTGAGAATGCCGGAAACGGCAAATAAACCTTTAAGAGGGGAAACACCAACAGCTTCTGATCGTAAGGAAGCAAGAGAAATTTTGTCAGAGCATTTTGATACGATAGAACAAAAAGTTGAAGAAATTGATGAAAAAATTGCAGAACTTGAAAAGCGACGACAAATTTTGATTGATCAACATCCTAAGTTAGATTGATTATAAAATACAAGTAGTGATGATAATGGTTATATCATTGCTTTTCTAAAAGATTTAGAATGAACTTATAAGTCTTTTTCAGCTTGTTCCAGTTCATCTTGTAAAATAAGCCAACTTTCTTCGGCCTGATTTTTATGTTTTAAATATTCTGCCATTTCAATCTGTATATTTTTGATTTCCTCGGCTGATGCGGATGAATAAAAATCAGGGATCCCTATTTTAACTTCTAATTTTTGATAAGCAGAACTGTTTTTCTGAATAAGTGTTTCAACAGCTTTAATTTTATTTTTTAGAGGTTGGAGTTGTTTGCGTTTTTCAGCTCTTTCTTTACGGATTAATTTTTGAGAAGTAATGGTATCTGTGTTTTTTGGAGAAGAATCATTAACGTGTTTTATATCATTTAACCATTGGCGATAATCATTAATATCACCTTCAAAGGGTTGTATGGTTCCTTGATTTACTAACCATAAACGATCAGCAATTAATTCAATTAGACGTGGATCATGAGAAATTAGTATGACTGCCCCTGCAAAAGAGGATAAAGCATGAATAAGAGATTCTTTTGTATCAAGATCCAGATGATTGGTTGGTTCATCAAGCAATAAAATGTTGGGATTATTATGCGTAACAAGTGCTAAACCAAGTCGAGCTTTTTCACCACCCGATAAAGATTGAACCGGTGTGTTAATTTGTTTGGCATTCAACCCAAATCGGGCAAGTTGTGCTCGTAGTTCAGTGGGATTAGCTTTAGGGAAAGCTTTTTCGATATGATTAAAGGGTGTTTGGTTTGCGTTGAGGTCTTCAATTTGATGTTGAGCAAAATAACCAACAGAAAGTTTGATGTGATGATGGATGCTACCTTCCATTGGATTTAAACGACCAGCAATAAATTTAATGAAGGTTGATTTTCCGTTTCCATTCGCACCTAAAAGAGCGATACGGTCATCGGGATCAATTCTTAAGGTTAAATTAGAAAGAACAACATGATCATCATAACCTATTTTAACTTGATTTAATGTGATTAAAGGAGGTGGTAACTGTAAGGGTTGAGGAAATTTAAAATGAATAGCTCTTTCTTCAATGATTTCTTCCAGAGGCGGGAGTGTTTCTAAGGCTTTTAATCGGGCTTGTGCTTGTCTGGCCTTGGTTGCTTTGGCACGAAATCGGTCAACAAAAGTCTGTATATGTGCACGTTTTGCGATTATTTTTTCAGCGTTGCGATTTTGTTGAAGGATTTTTTTATTGCGTATTCGAATAAATTCATCATAACCCCCAATTGTTAAAGATAATTTTTTGTTATATAGATGTGCAATTGCAGTAACAGATTCATTCAGCAAATTACGGTCATGGCTGACAATTAATGCGCTACCTGAAAAATTGTCCAACCAGGATTGCAGCCATAAAGATGCTTCAAGATCCAAATGATTGGTTGGCTCATCAAGAAGTAATAAATCAGGATTTAAAAATAAAGCACTAGCTAGGGCAACTCGCATTTTCCATCCGCCTGAAAAATCTGCAATGGGACGTTGTTGATTTTCAGCATTAAATCCTAATCCAGCAAGAATGGTTGCTGCACGGGCAGGGGCACTATCAGCCCGTATGGCTATTAATCTTTCATGAATTTCAGCGAGGCGATAACCATCATGCGTTGTTTCAGCCTCTTTTAATAATCGAGTGCGTTCTTGGTCAGCGGATAACACAGTATCGATTAAGGATAAATTACCTGATGGGGTTTCTTGTTTTACTCTGGCTATCTTGATATGATTTGATAAAAGGATTTCACCTCCATCAATTGAGATGTCTCCAGCTATTGCGGCCAATAAGGTTGATTTACCGGTTCCATTTCGACCTACAAGTCCAATTTTTTGACCATTTTCAATGTTGAGAGAAGCATCTTCTAAAAGAGAACGCCCTAAAATTCGAAGAATTAAATGATTAATAACCAGAGTACTCACAAATCTTCCTGTAAAAATATGATAAAAAACTATCGACAAGATAAGGGAAATACTTCTATTTACCAATAGAGTATTTTTTCTCTGCAATATATTGATAGATGAAAGGAAAATTCAATATGGCTATACAAAGAACTTTGTCAATTTTAAAACCAGATGCAACCCGTCGTAATTTGACAGGTAAAATCAATGCTCTTATTGAAGGTGCAGGTTTGAAAATTGTTGGACAAAAACGGATTCAATTAAGCAAAAAGCAGGCAGAAGCTTTTTATGCTGTTCATAAGGAACGTCCTTTCTTTAATGATTTGGTTGAATTTATGATTAGTGGCCCAGTTGTTGTTCAGGTGCTTGAAGGCGAAAACTCTATTCAAAAAAATCGTGATATTATGGGTGCAACAGATCCAAAAAAAGCTGAAGCTCATACGATTCGTGCACAATTTGCTGAATCAATTGAAGCTAATTCAGTTCACGGTTCTGATTCTACTGAAAATGCTGCAAATGAAATTCGTTTCTTTTTTTCAAATATCGAAATATGCACGTAAATATAATATGGGTTGGAGAATAAATTCTCCAACCTTTTTGAGAATCTATCCATTGATTAAAAAATCAGATGATGAATCAGATTCAAAACCCAGTAAGAAATTTTTTAATACCCGTGGATATAAAATATGTTCCTGTTCTAAAACCCGCTTTGCTAAAGATTGTTCTGTATCATTTGCAAGAATTGGAACTGCTGCTTGTCCAAGAATAGGTCCATCATCCATTTTTTCAGTAACAATATGAATTGTGCAGCCATGAATCTTTACCCCTTTTTTAAGTGCTTTTTTATGGGTGTTTAAACCCGGAAAGGCAGGTAATAGACTTGGATGAACATTAAGAATTTTACCTTTCCATTCATTGATCAAAAATGGGGTTATAAGTCGCATGTATCCTGCAAGACA
>CAMPDW010000019.1 GCA_946699565.1 uncultured Commensalibacter sp.
CAAATAATTAATCAAATAAAGAAGAAACGGAGCTTTCATCCGCTACGGCACGAATAGCCCGACCAATCAAATTATTCAAACTAATCTGACGAATTTTATGAACGGAACGCACTGCATCTGTCATTTTAATACTATCGGTAAGGACCAATTCCCCAATGATAGAATCTTCTACACGTTGTGCGGCACTGCCAGATAAAACCCCGTGAGTTACATATGCATCTATACCAGTTGCCCCAGCATCCATCAAAGCTTGAGCTGCATTACAAAGTGAACCACCACTATCGATAATATCATCAACCAATAAACAATGACGACCCTTAACACGTCCAATAACATTCATAACCTCAGAAATGCCAGCACGCTCGCGTCGTTTATCAATAATTGCTAAATCAACATCAAGTCTTTTTGCCAATTGACGGGCTCTTACAACCCCCCCCACATCTGGCGAAACAACCATTAAAGTCGATTTATCAGCATGCTTATGTTTAATATCACGTGTAAATAAAGGAGCCGCATATAAATTATCAACAGGAATATCAAAAAAACCTTGAATCTGTCCTGCATGTAAATCAAGGGTTAAAATACGATTTGCTCCCGCTTCAACCAAAAGATTGGCAACTAACTTTGCACTGATAGGTGTTCTTGGTCCTGATTTACGATCTTGCCGAGCGTAACCAAAATATGGCATGACTGCAGTAATACGTCGTGCAGAACCCCTACGCAAAGCATCCAACATAATCAATAATTCCATCAAATTATCATTCGTCGGATAACTTGTGCTTTGTACAGCAAAGATATCTTCACCTCTGACATTTTCATAGATTTCTACAAAAACTTCCTTATCTGAAAAACGCTGTACAGACGCATCACATAAAGGCATTTTCAACTCTGCTGCAATTGCCTCTGCCAAAGGACGGTTACTATTTCCTGCAATGATTTTCATTAACGAACTCCAACACACAGAACCTGTTAAAACGATAATATACTATAGAAAAATATATTATTTATGCTGCTTATCAATATTTTTCAATTCTGGAGACGCAAAAGAAGATTGCGCTGTTGCATTATTAACAGGTAAAGGTTTATTTTCACGTCCAGAATAGTTGGTAATAACTTGTTTAATTCCACCAGCTGCTTCTTCCCCAACTGCAGAACCAATATCACCCCAATATTTGTCCAAACGATGCGCTGGCACGTCATTGATTTGCGAAACTTTACCCGCTTCTTTTCCCTTATTATCAGTAACTCGCCAAACAATTTCTACATGTTGAACTGGATTTCCACGAGTTCCTTGTGCACCATTAGATACACTTACTTGGCATTCAACAGTATAATCCACTTGATCAGATTTATATTGAATAGAATTAAATTTATCCGCAAATGAAATAGCAAATTGTTGAGCTATAACCTTGTTTCCATCCCCAGGGGCACCAAATACACCTTTAAAATATACTTTAGCAGGTCGATGTTTTAAACTATGGGGATCGGAATCCATCTGACGTGCCTGTAACCCTGTTAAAACTTGATTAATAACAGGAGCAGATTGTTCCGAAATGTCATGATAGATTATTTGCTGCCCACTTATCCAATCTTTTTTTGAAACTGGCATCCCTTCCCTAGTCGCTTCCACTTTACCATTTGGCGCAATGATCGAAAAAGAAGGCGTAACCATATCTACATCAGATTTTATTTTTGTCAATAAAATCCAATCCCCTTTTTGAACCGGCCTTGCAACAGCAGGAACTGTTTGCTCCAACATAGCTTTGGCCATTTCTTCAGCAAATGCCTGTGAATCCTTATCTTTTAACATAGAATTGGAAGGAGGAGGAATAATCAAACGTGATGGAGGAGGTACAGTCAAAAACGAAGCTGATTTTCCGTTGTTTTTTTCAAATGGATGTGGAACCTGAACGCAACCAATTAAAGACAAAAACCCTAGAAAACAGATACTACTCTTAAAAGCTTTTGAAAATATCAAGTGCATTTTTATTCCCTATACAGTTTTACGACAAGCTATCACGGAAATTTGATGTCCAAATACATCCTTCCCTTCCTGAACCTGTCTACGGTGACTAAAAAAATGAGTGGAATCCATAAAGGTATCCCTTCCTAATAAGGCTGCAATCCCTACATGTTTACGTCTCAATCGATCAACACAATAATGTCCAAGATCAAAAAGGTAATAACCTTCTCGTATTGGCGTAAAAAAGATCTTTCCATCAGGATCCTGCTGTAAAACTGCATTACGCATATCATCTTGCACCTCATAATGAGCTACGGCAATACAAGGGCCTACTACAGCAAGAATATCCTTACTTTTCGCGCCAAATGCATTCATTTGATCTATAACTTTTTCCAAAATACCACTAGCTGCACCGCGCCATCCGGCATGAGCGACCCCGACAACATCACCTTTTTTAGTACTAAATAATATAGGCGCACAATCCGCTGTGACAATACTTATTGCAACATCGGGATCTGTTGTAATCGCTCCATCCCCTTCCATTGGAAAGCAATTCGATTTTGATATGTGAAATAGTGTATTACCGTGGGTTTGTATTCCACCCCATAAATATTGGGGGGCAACACCAATATGTTCAGCAACACGCCGCCGATTTTTCTGAATAAATCCTAGTTTGTCACCCGATTTAAAACCACAATTTAACGACGCATACTCCCCATGGGAAATACCACCTATTCTTGTATAGAATCCATGACGAACAATATGAGATAATAAAGGATATTGAATCGCAATCGGAGTTTTTGTCATAAAATTAGTCATTCCTTTATTATTTTTTTAATCAAAATAACAATAATTAACTCTATAATTAAATTTCTTTACTCCATCAACGAAAAACCAGGAGGGACAGGCAAATGAGAATAACAAATTGCCATCACCTTAAATAAATCTCCCATTTCGGATGGGTCAATCAAACGTTGAACAGATTGTAGAATTTCTTTTTGCAAAGAATGTGAAATTTTATCCTGTAAAATTTTCATTCGAATAAGAATGCCTAATTGTTTTAAAAATTCTCCTTGAGTTTGTATACCATAAACACAGACCTTCTGGTGTTCCGCAAGGTTTTTTAAAGCTGCAAAATCAACATGTGCTGTTAAATCAGCCTCTCCAACAGACACAAAAGGAGATACTTTTTGCTTATTTGCAATGGCTTGCAATGTATCACCCCAAACTTGAGAAGCATACCCATAATCAATAAACAAGGCAGCTCCTCCATATTGGTAAATATGCCTAGAAATAGAAACAATGCCATCTTGTGCCGCTTCACATATTTCTACAATATTGCCTGGCTGTATAGGTCTTTGAAAAATTGGAGCAAGAGGTATTTTGGCAATAGGTTTTTGAACAAGTTTACCCTGATAAACATAATGTTCTGCCCATTTTTGTTCACCTTTGTAAATAAACTGACGGATGGGTAAAGCATCAAGAAATTCATTTGCTACCATCATAAGAGGTAAAGTCGGCAAATCATAAACAGAATCAAGCCACTGAATTTCAAGATCATAAGATTGCAAAGCTTGTTTTTGAATTTGCCGTAAGCGTGGTGAAATCTCGATTAAAAATACGGAGCAATCTTGATAAATTTCTGGTGCAGAACGTGATATTACTCTTAAAATATCTGCCATTAATGTGCCGCGTCCAGGCCCAGCTTCTACCAATGCAAACCGACCTAAACAAGGCATAGAACGCATGACTGTTATAATCCAAACCGCAATTAATTCCCCAAAAATCTGTGAAATCTCGGGGGCTGTTATAAAATCAGAAAAAGGATCCTTTTTTGCATAATAGGCTAAATTTGCCGCTGCCATAAATTTATCCAATCGCATTTCTGGAAAATCCGTCATTTCAACGTTTATTTTTTAGGAATTGTTAAATTTTGCAACTTTGGCATACGATAAGACTGCCACATAAAATATATTCCAGCAATCACCATGGGAATACATAAAATCTGCCCCATCGTTAAACCCATAGCAAAATAACCCAAGAAAGAATCCGGCTCCCGAAATAATTCACAAAAACCACGCATCACCGCATAGCCAAACAGAAAAACCCCAGAAAGAAAACCCGCTCGTTCACGAATAGATTTAAATTGAATTAAACAAAGCATGATGAAAAAAAGTAAAACACCTTCTGATAAACATTCATATAACTCAGATGGATGTCGAACCCCATCTACACCTGGATAAATCATCCGCCATGGAAGCCAATCAGGTGCCGTTCTACCAACCAGTTCACCATTAATAAAATTAGCCAATCTCCCTAATCCTAACCCCATAGGCACGACTGTCGTAACACGATCAGAAAATCCAAGGAAACTTAAATGATTAAATCGTGTAAATATTATTAAAGCTACAATAACCCCTAAAGCTCCACCATGAAATGACATCCCACCATGCCAGACTTCAAGAATTTGCAAAGGATGCGTAAAATAATAAACAGGCTGATAAAAACAGACATATCCTAAACGACCTCCTAAAATAACCCCTAAGGTTGCCCAGGTTAAAAAATCATCAACTTGCGTTACCGTTGCAACAATAGGTTCTTTTCGAACTAATTGACGTACCAAAATCCAACCAATAATCAACGCTGTAATATAAGCCATTGCATACCAACGGATTGATAAGGGACCTATATACAGCATTACAGGATTAAAATTCGGGAAGTGTAAAGGAGTAGATGTCATAAAATATATCTTTCGATATGATACATTGATTTATAAATAAGGATCAGATTGTAAAAGATAATCCCGAATATATTTTGAAATACCCTCTTCCAACGAGGTAAAAGGACGCTGATAACCAGCTTGTCGTAAACGAGTCATATTCGCTTGGGTAAAATATTGATATTGCCCCTTTAAATTCTGCGGCATATCAATGAAGTCAACCTCTTTTTTACATCCCATCGCACTGCAGACAGCATAAGCTAGATCCAAATAAGTTCTGGCTTTTCCAGTCCCACAATTATAAATGCCATTAACCTCTGGATGTTCTAAAAGCCATACGATAACATCAATGACATCACCAACCCAAATAAAATCTCGGGCTTGTGCACCATCCGACAAACTATTCTGATCAGATTTAAATAAACGTGGGGAGTGTCCTTGTTGAATATCATCAAACTTAACTTTTACAACAGAAATCATCTTTCCTTTATGATATTCATTGGGTCCATAAACATTAAAAAATTTCAACCCTACCCATTGCGGAGGAATAGACTGATGATTTTGTATTTGTTCCAGAACAAATAAATCAAATACCTGTTTTGACCAACCATACAAATTTAAAGGTTTTAACGTAATAATATGATTTAGATCATCTGTAAATTCTTCAGATTGATTAGCACCCCCATAAGTTGCAGCAGATGAAGCATAAATAAACCTGACTTGATGTAAAGCACACCAACGCCATAGTTTTTTGGATAAATCAACATTGGTTTTCCAAACCAAATCTCCATCTCGAGCTGTTGTTTCACTAATCGCTCCTAAATGAATAATGGCTTTAATATTCTGACTATTTTCAATTAAAAAAGTGTCTAAATCTTGCGGGAAAATAATCTCTTCAGGTGAATGTCTAGCAATGTTACGCCATTTTTCATCCCTTCCTATCCAATCAACAATTACAGTTTTTTCTTTTAAATGATAAAGTTTTTCCTGAAGACAAGAACCGATAAATCCTGTTGCACCTGTGATAATGATCATACTATTTTCAAACATAATAATTTATAAATTATAGAATCGTAACCTATTATAAACTTTAATAACGTATCAGATTAACTTATACTAATTTGTAAATTTTAAAATAAGAATAAGGAAAAATCATGCCTAATCCAAAGAAAATACTTGATGATGCTTCTAATGTTTCTGGTAGTATGTTTTCTATCTTTAGCGGTATCAAAGAAGAAATAACCTCTATCGTTAAAGGGCGTGTTGATGAAGTTTTATCAACTCTCCAACTTGTACGAAGAGATGAATTTGAAATTGTTACTGAAATTGCCAGTCGTACTCGTGCAGCTCAAGAAAAACTAGAAGAACATCTCAAAGAACTTAAGGGAAAAGTCGCAGAATTAGAAAAAAAAACAAAAAGTTAATCCAAAAAATTTATAAAAGGGGACATATTTAAAACCCCTTTTATATTAATTAATCTAAGGAAATTTTATTGATGAATTTAATCGAATGGAAAGATTTTGAAAAAATTTTAATCGTAGTAGGAACCATTATAAAAGTACAAAAATTTCCTGAAGCTCATAAACCCGCCTACAAAATATGGGTTGATTTTGGCCCCTATGGTGAACGTAAAACAAGTGCTCAACTTGTTCAAATTTACCAACCTAAAGATTTAATTCATAAACAAATTATAGGAATTATCAATTTTCCTGAAAAACAAATTGGACCCTTTCGTTCACAGTTCTTACTAACAGGTTTTGAAACAAAAGAAGGAATCGTCATTACAACGGTAGAACGACCCGTACCTAATGGCACAAAAATATCTTAAATTCCCCCTCTTTTATTAATCCCTTATTCCTTTTTATACACAATTTAGTTTTATTAATTTTTTTTAAAAAGGAAGTAGTTATGATCCAAAAACTGAGCGTTACAAAACTATCAAACTTTTAATTCCTGAATGACAAAGTGGTGATTGTAACAATCAATCTTCAAGCAAAATTTATCCCTCTGGAGCTCGTCCACTCACTTTCTTATTTCTTAAAAATAATATATTCTCAATTATTGAGGATCTCATTGAACCTTATCATCAACAACAACGAACCAAACAAAATAGTATTGTTTAGCAGGATGTTATTATCCATCAATTAAAAACGACACAAAAAATATAAATGAGCACGAACCAGATCAAATTATTACATTCGGCGGTTCTTGTATTATCAGTCAAGCTTCTTTTTTGCTTATCTGAATAAGTATTATCATAGAAAAATCGGATTATTATAAATTGATGCACACCCCGATATTTCCACCCCCAAATACTTTAACCGAGAACATGCAATGATTTTGAGAAATTTACTGGAAAAAAAAGGGCTCTTTATCTTACGAAAAAAGTCAAGTTTCCTTTTCATGCTAATCAAATTTTAATCGTAGGCTTTCATCATTATAACAACACTTGTGAAGAAAAAATGTGCATGATTTAAGGTTACAAATCCTCGTCAGCCCTGATCTTACCCCAGATAATAAATCCATTTTGACATGAATTAGGAAAAATAATTACGAACATCTAACTATTCATGTAAATATGAGAATGTCCTCAATCCCCGATTTTTTTATTCACAATTCTCCAATAATTCCACTACACCACAAGCTTTTTAATAACGTAAAAGGAAAAATAACCATCCCTCAATTAAGCAAAATTATCTAGGATGTCTCCCTTGCAACGAATATAGCAAGAATTACTTTTACAAAATATATGCCCTAGGATGCACTTAACTTAAAAAATAATGGAACAATTTTCTTTTATGAAATAAAAATATAAACATTTAATAACAATTTTTACAAAATAAATATCCAATTATTTTGGCAATGTACAAATATTTTTATTTGAACATTTTTATGTTAAAATTCTTACATTCATATACTAAAGAAACAATCTTAATTTTATTCACTATTAATCGAGGTTTATAATGTCACCACTTCCCTCCCTTTTAATAATTGGCTGTGGACATATGGGAAAAGCAATGCTGAAAGGATGGCTGCAAAAAGGACTTTCCCCTTCTTATATTATTAATCGTCATCAATTTGACCTTTCCCCTCCTCATCATCTAGTTCATTCCACACAAGATGTACCAAAAGATTTTCAGCCAAAAGCAATTATTCTTGCCGTCAAACCCAATCAAGCTGCCGAACTTATTCCCCAATTAAAACCATGGTATAAAAATACACTTATTATTTCTGTTCTTGGTGGAAAGACGCTTGCCTGGTTACAACAACAATTCGGAAATCATCAATCAATTATCCGTGTTATGCCTAATACTCCCTCAGAATTAGGATTAGGAATGACCAGCATGATTGCTAATTCTCGAATCCAAGCTGATCAAAAACAAGTTGCAGATCAATTATTCAATGCTATTGGAAAGACTGCATGGCTTGATTCCGAACAAGAAATGGATATCGCTACAGCCATTGCCGGATGTGGTCCAGCCTATATTTTCTTACTTACTGAATTACTTCAGAAAATTGGTCAAGAAAAAGGTCTATCCAAAAAATTGGCCCGTCTTTTAGCCTGCCAAACCGTTATTGGATCAGCAGCGTTACTGCAACACTCGAAAGAAGAGGCCGAAACATTAAGAAAATCAGTTGCAACACCAAAAGGAATAACAGAACAAGCTGTTAATGTTTTAATTCAACCTGATGCTTGGCCAGCAAGTCTTGAAAAAGCCTTACAAGCTGCAGCAGATCGATCAAAAACATTATCTTCGTAAAATCGTTCGATCATCCTGAAATTTAAAGAAAATAGGAGATAATCATGTCTAATGAAGAATTATGTCAACGCGTTTTACAAAGTGCAATGGAACTTGCTGCACAAAAAGGCTGGAATCAAATGACCCTCAGCGATGCAGCTCGACATGCTGACCTTTCCCTTGATGTTGTTCGTAAATTATTTCCTTGCAAATCCTCTTTAATCATTTATTTAAATCGTCTAGCCGACCAAAATGCCTTGAAACAATCATACCAACAACAACCAATTCCAGAATATTTATTTGATTTATTCATGGAACGCTTTGATACATTTCAATGTTACCGTCAAGGTTTTATATCTGCTGTTCATGTTTTACCGCTCAACCTACCTTTGGCCCTTTTTCTCCATTTAAGTATTCAAAATAGCATGAAATGGTTTGCCGAAGCTGCCGAAATTGATACGCGTGGTCTACGTGGACTTGCTTGCATTAAAGGATTAACAGCCATTTGGATTTTAAATATGCGTGTCTGGTTACATGATGATAGTATAGACATGGCTCAAACTATGGCATCTTTAGATAAAAGCTTTAAAAAAGCGAGAAAATTCGCACATTATTGCGTTAAAAGCACAGTAAAAACAACGGATACCCAAGATAGCCAACAGACAGATACATCCTATTTTTCAAATGAAAAAGAAAAATAAACACAAAAATTTTTTATTTTTTTTATTTTTTTTATTTTTCCTCTTTACGAAAGATAAGAAGTCCTTTAAAAGTTGCTTTACAAGCTTTTGGGGTGTAGCCAAGCGGTAAGGCAGCGGATTTTGATTCCGCCATGCGGAGGTTCGAATCCTCCCACCCCAGCCATCTTTTATAATATAAGGTTTCTTATTAAAATCTATTAAGATTTATTTTGAATAATCCGATAAAATGTTCTAAATTCTCATATAAAAATCGAACCTTCAACTATCAGTTTGCTTTAACACGTTCATTCAAAAATAAAAATAAAGTCTCATTATTCATTCATGCGAATCAAGTCACATTAATTAAGGTTTCTCCACCCATTTCTCATAGTGATATTATTAAAATATTAGATCATTTTAAAGAATGGATTTATTTTCACCCAATATTTCAAAAAGATTCATATCATTATATCAATCAAGAAAAAACATCTTTATCTTGGAAATTATTATCCATTAAAAATATATGCTGCATCATTGATATAAATTACAAATTTTACATATATTTAAAGAACGGTTACAAATTTTAAAATCTCATATTCCTTGGATTAATTAACAAAACAAACCACCCTTATTTAAAATCAAAAAAATGAAAAGCCAATGGGGAAGTTTTAATCGTAAAAAAATAATATTATCACTTTAAATGAACATCTTATCAAAGCAATAATTCCTGCCATTAATTATGTTATTTTACATGAACTTTGCCATGCAATCGAATTTAATCACAGCACAAAATTTTATCAACTTATTGAAGAAACAATATCCGATTGGAAAATCTGATAGGATTATCTTTTGCAACAACTATTATATATTAAACAAAAATCAAAAAACCTGTTAATCTGAAATCATATCATGTTCTTTACCGTTGAATATCTAAAGAATTGAATTTTCATATTATGAAATAAATTAATTAAAAATTAAAACTTATTTTTCCATTTCATATTTTATTTTAAATTCATTTTTTAACTTTAAACATTAAGAATACTCTTTTGCTTGCTTCCATTTTTCTTTAAAAACAGAATCGCCTAAGCCTTCATTGGATCCTCTTGACTTCGAGACAACTCACATCGTCTATACGCACCACTTAATCCTTTTTTACTATCAGGCAGATCCTCTATATTTTTTCTGCCTTTATGATTAACATATCGCCTTGCATGTGTATAACCATCTGTAAAAATTTATATGCCATATAGGCACCTACAAAATCATCTTTTTCCAAATAATTAAGAAATAATTGACAAATTTTATCACTACTTTTTCCTTTTTCAACCATAATAAATCGCCAATATAACAGAATTGCCAATTTATAAGCTTCAGCCAATAAAACACTATGCTCCCTTTTTCTAATACAATAATATTCAGGATGTTCTCGAAAATTAATTTTTTAAAGTCTAATGAATAATCAAACGAAAATGAAAAAAACTCTACTTTCTTTACGAAGTAAATCATTAACTTTTATCTTTACATAATTTATTCATTTTATAGCTGAGTATAACTAAATAATATAAAATAATTTAATTAGGAAGAATAAGATGAAAATTTTCTAAAAATCCACAATATTCATCTGGGTATTCAAAATCAATCTATTTCATCAATTTCAAAGCTAGTTTTGTACTTTGATACCAATCTACTCTCCAATATTCAAAAATTTTACCTAATAAGATAATTAAATAAATATAACATACCACTAAAACCTCTTCGTAATCTTTTATAATAACAAAAAGTAAATAATAAGAATAAATTTGGATAACTTTTTCTAATTATTTTTCATAGAGTGTATATTTTCCTATCACATCTAATGTTAATTAAAAATTAATTTTATTTATAACCATTGAATTAAATAATCATGATTTCAAAGATTTATTAAAAAGAAATTAATTATAAAAATTGAAAATTTTCAATATAGAAACTATCAATTACTACGTATTTTTATTTTAAATAAATATCATGAATACATTCCACAAAAGGCTCAGATCATTCGATACGAATCCAAAGATAATTATGCATAATTCAAATTATCCAGCACCTTCACACAGTTTTACCCGCTTTCTTGAATAGAAATAACCATCATATTGAAACGCATCAAAGTCAAATTATTCTAAAAAATAATTTATTCACCTCACCTACTCTTACTTCAGAATGGCCATATGAAACGGAAATTAAAATCATTCATCCATTTTTATGAGATTTAAAAATCCGACTAACAATAACCAACAACAATAATCGTGATTTAGCCATTACCCAAGCCTTACATAATTATTTTTTTGTAAGGGACATTCGTCAAATTCATATTCATAATTTAGAAAATTTACCTTATCTTGAAAACCAAACAACACATCAAAGTGAAAAAACACCCCCTACCTAACAGAACCTGTTAATCGTATTTACAAGAATATTTTCTTCTGATTTAAGCCTTAATAGATCCCATTTGGAAAAAATAATCATTCATGTGCCTTTATCACATTCGGCTGTCTTATGAAGACCCATAAGAACAACAGATCGAAACATTAAATCAATTTCCAGATAATTTATGGAACCAAATTATATATTTAGAAACAGGAACTTTATTAAAATAAATGCAAATTGTAAAAACCAACATAACCAAAAGTTTTGAAATGACACACAGGCCATTGATCTTTAATGAGTATTTTAATAGTTATAGTTAAATATACAAAATTATTTAACTATTAACATAATCAAAAAATTACCGTCATTTAATAAAATTTTAAAATATTATATTGAAGAAAAAAAATTTCTATTTTAAAAAGTTATGCCATTTTTCAACGAAATGGCTCCCGAAGTAGGACTCGAACCTACGACCGAGCGATTAACAGTCGCTTGCTCTACCAACTGAGCTATTCGGGATCACTTGGTAGATTTTGTATACCTAATTTACTATTAATGGTAAAGTATTTTTTTTATATTAATTATAGATTTTTTTATTTTTGTAAATTCATCCCATGACCTCTTTTTCAAATGAAAATAAAAAGCTATTTAATCGCCGTAATTTACTGATTGGATTAGGTACGATAGGAACTCTAACTGGAATGAACATCTATCATTCCACTAAAAAACACAACCCTAAAATTCCTATGAAAGAACTTACACCTCAGACGATTCGAATTGCATATCTTCACAATGAAAAAAACCAACTTCTAACAATCGCACAGGCAAAAAGGTTCTTGGAACATTATAAACTTAATCTTATTCCTATTCTTAATATTAAAAATAAAGCTGAAATTTTCAATCTTCTCAAAACGAATCAATGTGATATGGCTATTTTATCTATCCTTGATTGGCTTTCCCAATATCTAACATCTGAATCAGTAGCAGGCAAATTACTTATTGGCTTGAATGGTGGAGATTTTCGCTTACTAGTTACCCATAAACAAAAAATACAAAGACTTATGGATCTTGCTGATTTGTCCATTGGTATTCAGCCCCATTCGGATAAGGAAAAACTATTCTTTTCCATTTTATTAAGACGTAAGGGGATTAATCCCAATTTAAACGTCAAATGGATTGAAATGGAAAAAGATGAATTACTTCCTGCACTTTTATCTAATCAAATACAGGCATTAATTGGTTCGGATCCTTTTATCTGGAAAATTCTTCACCATAACGACAAAAGAGTTTTCGAATTGGCTGGCAGCCAAACAGGTAGCTGGAGTAAAAGAATTAACTATGTTGTAGGAGTTACCAATAATTTTCTACATACAAATTTTCTTGCCGTTAAATCTTTTGCAATACTGATCCATGATTCAGCATTATGGCAGGCACAGCATTTACAAGAAGCAAGCCAAATTTTGACTGATCAATGGACAAAAATGAGTCCTAAAGATATTTTAACGATGTTTCAAAATGAAAATCAAAATCTTGCAAAAACAAATAATAATTTATGGGAACAAGTAGCTCAATATATAGATGAATTCAAGCTCTTAGGTCAAATCCCAAATAATTTAAAATCAAGCCGTTCAGCCAAAGAGTTTTGTATAAAATTATAAACGCTTCTTTTTAGAAGCGTCTATATTAAAATTAACCAACCAATTGTTTATTTAGCAATTTTTTAGGAAGAAGCCATAAAGCCATTTTCGTTATAAACGGAGCAGTTTTTGGTCGTAATAAACGACGATCATACCCAGAAAAACGACGATCATTCTCCGAAAGACACAAATGAAGAAAATCTGCCAATGTAATCTTACCTTTTCCGAGTTCAGCTACCCCATTGATTGTGAAATTGTTATCTTGATAATGCTCTTCACCTTCTGCGTCCATCGTTTTAATTAAACCGATCCGCTCATAAATTAAAAAAACGTGAACAGCGATAACTTTCAGTTCAAAAAGAATACGTTTGCCCACAGGCAAATTCGCACGGTGCCATGCCAGCCAATTTGCAAATAAAAGAATATGGCGACATTCTTCCTGCATAACAGGTTCAAAAGTTTCAATTAATTCTTTAGTAAAAAAACAAGATTTTTCCGCAATAGCAAATAAACCAAAAGCATAAAAACTATCCCAACATTCACTAAATCCAGTAACAAGATAAGCCCATTCTGGATCTTTTGGAACAGGATAGGGGGCTTCTGATGAAAGAGGAATCTTATAAAATTTAACTAAATCTGCCAAAACTTCTTTATGACGATTTTCTTCCCATGCATTCCTTGCAATAGAATCAGCCCATTCTGGATCCATAATCTCTTTAACATAAGCGGCCATTCTTAATCGTGCTTTACCTTCTGTTTGCACAGCTATATCCCATATTGGCAAAACTTTTAAACGATTAATTTCCTCATCTGATAATTTTGGCCAATCCATAAAAGTTGGTCTATAAGGGTTAAAAGTCTCCCGAAACATCTGACAAACCATTTGTCTATGTTCTTTACTACCAATTTTAATTGACCCTGGAATATTACTCATCCAATGGCGTACTCGATAATTCATCTCCTCAAGCTCTTTATCTGATTTTGGCTGAGGTAAAGTACGCAAATCTTCAGGTAGTTTTGTATAAATTGCTTTCAAGTCAGACATTTCGAATAACAACTCCTTATTTTAAAATAATTAGTTTGCTAAAATCATTTTAAATCAGATAATTTGTAAATGATACGATCAACCAATCCGTATTTAATTGCCTCTTGGGCGGACATCCAATAATTCCGATCCGTATCTTTAGCAATTTTTTCATAAGTATGCCCTGTTTCTTTTGCAAATATTGCATTTAAACGTTCACGCATTTTTATGATTTCTCGAGCCTCAATATCAATATCAGTTGCAGGACCTCTAACACCACCCATAGGTTGATGAAGTAAAAAACGTGTATTAGCTAAACAAACACGTCTTTCTTTATGTCCCGCGGCATAAATTAAAGCGCCAGCCGAAGCAACCCATCCCGTACCAATCATGTTAACAGGAGCATGACTATAAACAAAACGAATCATATCGTGAATTGTATCGCCACTTTCAACATGACCTCCTGGTGAATTAATAAAAATATTAATTGGTTTGGAAGATTCGTAAGCCAAAGCTAACAAACGCCCACTTATATCTTTAGCAAGCTTATCATTTACTTCACCAAAAATTAGAATAGTACGCTCTTTAAAAAGTTTATTTTCTAATTCATTACTTGTCGCAGTTTCGGAAGAATTTTGAAATTCCTTTTTTTTATCTTCTTCCTCTGGATCTATTTCATAGAAATATTTTTGTCCGCTTTTTGAAAGCTGCATAAGCTTCACCAATATTTTCCTCTAAATTATCTTTTTTAAAAAACAATTTTATTTTATTGTCTTATTTTTATACACCTTGCATGAATAAATGAAAATTTTTTTTATTTAATAATTTAATTTTTATTTATCCTCTAATCTCATTATCATTTTTACAACAGTCTTGTATAAAGCATTAAAATTTTATCTTACTTTTCAAAAGAGAAGGATAATTTTTATATATTATAAAAATAAAATAGTATTATAAAAATAAAATAGCGTATTAAAAAAAAACCTAATAAACACTATAGAATTCACTAATTCTATTTTTATTTTATAAATTGAGGGTATAGAGTTGTCTTCCATTCAACAACCAATTTTAAGATATTTTCTACTCATAAATCTAATTTATTTAGGGGGGTGTTCTCAATCTATCTTTGTCAAAACACCTGTAGACACGTATCATAACATCGAAGGTGGCATTGTATCCCAACCCAGATTACCAGTTCCAGGAAATGATCAAAAATATCCTTATGTTGGATTGACCCCAACTTCTCCCCCACCACTTCCCTCACAAGATTTAAGAAATCAAATTACTGATTCTCTTGCACAAGATCGAAATCTGTCGCAATGGCAAGACATTAAAAATCCCCTTATCATTCCTGATATTCCCCCAATTCCTGAACAAAAAAATCCTCCTCCCAAATCACCCTCTCAACCTCAAACCACTACTCAATCTAATCAAGGAGTCAATACGCAACCAAGCGAAAATATGGTTTCTTCTGCTAATTTTGATGCGGCTGGAGAAATTCCATCTGCCGATCAAAATCAAGATAAAAATGTAATGAATAAAACGAAAAAACAAAAAGTTGAACGTCCGGTTCATAATCAAACAAAAACTGAACCTGTCGTCATGCCTGAATTACGGGCTAAAATTGATGATCAAAATATCGTTATCCCACCTATTCCTGTTAACCCTCCACCGCCCTCTTATTTTCCTGACTTTAACGTACCTGCTGACATTAATCTCCCCCCTCCAACGCATCCTTCAGGTTTATCCTTCAAAGAACCCACGGGGGAACTTATCCGTTTTCCGATTGATTCCGATATACCTTACGCAAAACAAGAAAATATTATTAATGATATTGCCTGGCAAAGAAAAGGAAGAATTCTTTACGTCCATGGATATGGGGATACAACTTCACTTGAACCTAATGCTCAGGCAGCAGCAATTTCATTAGCTTTATTACGTGCTAAAACAGTTGCAAAATTACTCATTGCTCATAATGTACCAGAATCTGCTATTGTCATTCGGGCTAATGCATTTGGACATGGTGTTCGGATTCGTATGGACAATTAGTATTTTATTTTTTAATTTGAATTTATTTTATTAAAGCGAGCCTAAATCATGACTGAAGAATTCCATCGTATTCGTCGTCTTCCTCCTTATGTATTTGCTGAAATCAATGCCGCAAAAAAAGCTGCCCGAACACAAGGAAAGGATATCATTGATTTAGGCATGGGTAATCCTGACAGTCGTCCTCCTGAACATGTTATTCAAAAATTAATTGAAACAACCTCAGCACCTCGTGTTCATGGTTATTCAGTCAGTCGTGGTATCACAGGTCTCCGCAAAGCATTAGTTAATTATTATCAAAGACGCTTTAACGTTGCCCTAGATCCAGAACATGAAACCATTGTAACTCTTGGCTCTAAAGAAGGATTGGCTAATCTGGCATCTGCTATTACTAGTCCTGGAGATACAATCCTTGTTCCCAATCCTTCATACCCAATTCATCAATTTGGTTTTATTATTGCTGGGGCTGCCATTCGATCGATTCCAGCCAAACCAGACGAACATATGCTGGAAGCATTACATCGAGCAGTGAGACATTCAGTGCCAAAACCAACGGCTTTGATTGTTAATTTTCCTTCTAATCCAACGGCTTACTTGGCAGATTTGGATTTTTATCGTGAACTTGTACAATTTGCAAAAAAAGAATCAATTTGGATTCTTTCCGACCTTGCGTATGCAGAAATCTATTTTAGCGATAAGATTCCGCCCTCAATTTTAGAAATCCCAGGAGCAAAAGATATTGCCATAGAATTTACATCCATGTCAAAAACCTATTCTATGGCTGGATGGCGTATTGGATTTGCCGCGGGAAATAAAAAATTAATTGCCGCCTTAACCCGAATTAAATCTTATCTTGATTATGGTGCCTTTACCCCCATTCAAGTCGCAGCGGCAACCGCTTTAAATAATCCTCAAGATTATATCAAAAAAATACGTCATCTATATAAAGATAGACGAGATACACTTATTAAAGGTTTGCATTTAGCCGGATGGAATGTTCCTTCTCCTGAAGCCTCCATGTTTGCTTGGGCATCCATCCCTGAACGATTCAAATCTATGGGTAGTGTTGAATTCTCCAAACTCCTTTTAAAAGAGGCTCAGGTGGCTGTTGCCCCAGGTCTCGGCTTTGGGGAATATGGAGATGATCATGTTAGAATTGGCTTAGTTGAAAATACTCAAAGGTTAAGACAAGCCTGTCGTTCTATTAAAAATTTTATACAAACCTATGTAAAATAAAAATTTACTTTAAATTTATTTAGAACAATTATTTAAAATAATACTTGGAGACATTATATGGATAACCCTTCGGTTAATAAACCTTTAAACCTTGGTATCGCTGGTCTTGGAACCGTAGGAATTGGTGTATTACGATTGTTACAAAATAATGAAAAAACAATCACAAATCGAGCTGGACGTCCTATTCGTATTTATGCAATTAGTGCCAAAAATCGTCAAAAAAATCGTAATATGGATTTATCAAATCTAAAATGGCACGAAAATCCATTAAATCTTGCTAAAGATCCCAATGTCGATGTAGTAATTGAACTAATTGGTGGGGCACACGGAACCGCTTACGAGCTTGTTTGCAGTGCTATTGAAAATAAAAAAGCTATTGTTACAGCAAATAAAGCACTAATTGCCTTGCATGGTAATGAGCTCGCAAAAAAAGCAGCTAGTCAAAATGTTCCTCTACTTTTCGAAGCGGCTGTTGCTGGTGGAATCCCTATTATTAAAACAATTAAAGAAGCATTAGCCGCTGACCGTTTAATACAAATTGGCGGAATTTTAAATGGAACCTGTAATTACATATTAACAACCATGACAAAAACAGGTCGTGATTTTAATGACATTCTAAAAGAAACGCAAAAATTAGGTTATGCAGAAGCCAACCCTTCCACAGATATTGATGGCCTTGATACCGCCCATAAGCTTTCTATTTTAGCAAGCCTTGGTTTTGGATATACTTTTAATTTTGATGATATTTATGTTGAAGGCATTCGAAATATTAACCCTTATGATATTCATTATGCCCAAGAATTAGGCTATACTATTAAATTAATCGGCATTGCCCAACATCATCAAAATAATAAATTGGAATTACGTGTTCATCCTGCCCTTTTACCAAACACATCACCCTTATCCCGAGTTAATGGGGTAATTAATGCCATTACAACCCAAGGAGAATTTTCAGGATATTTGATGCTCGAAGGTGCAGGAGCTGGTGAAGGGCCAACAGCAACAGCCGTTTGTGCTGATATTATCGATATCGCCAGAGGCAATACAATTCCAATGTGGGGAACGGATTGGAATGAACTTCGTCCCACCAATCTTATTCCTAATACCGATTTTAACAAAGCTTATTATATTCGTCTCTTTGTTGAAGATAAACCAGGTGTTGTTGCTGATATTGCTACGGTTTTTAAAGATTATAACCTTTCACTTCGCAGCTTATTACAACATAAAAATCATATAATTCACAACGCTGAAAATACGGTTCCTATCGTACTTGTGACTCATAAAAACAAAGAAAATTCTTTATTAAAAGCATTAAAAGAAATTCATAAGCTTCCTGCTATATTAGAAAAACCAATTGTGATTCGTATTGAAGAACCATAAAAAATTTAAAAAGAAATGGATAAATTCATGACTATAACAGCCCCTTTTCAAACAGGTTATACGGTATCTGATCGTAACCTTGCCCTTGAACTCGTCCGTGTTACAGAAGCTGCTGCATTAAAATCCTTTCATTGGGTTGGTCGAGGTAAAAAAAATGAGGCTGATGCTGCAGCCGTTCAGGGTATGCGACAAGCTTTTGATACAGTTGCAATATCTGGCACAGTTGTAATTGGAGAAGGTGAAATGGATGAAGCACCAATGCTTTATATCGGTGAAAAAGTTGGAGCTGGTGGTCCAGAAATGGATATTGCTGTTGATCCATTAGAAGGTACAAATCTAGTTGCCAAAAATCTGCCCAATGCGATAACTGTCGTTGCTTTGGCTGAAAAGGGTAATTTTCTTCACGCCCCTGATGTTTACATGGATAAAATTGCCATTGGACCAGGATATCCTGAAGGTATTATTGATATTGACAATAGTGTTGAGACCAACCTAAAAAATCTTGCAAAAGCAAAAAAGGTTGATGTTTCTGACTTAACCCTTAGCATTTTAGAACGTGAACGCCATGCGGAAATTATTGCTAGAGCTCGTGAAGCAGGAGTACATGTAAAATTAATCTCTGATGGTGATGTCGCAAGCATTATCGCAACATGCTTACCCAAAAGTAATGTTGATATTGTCATAGGTTCTGGCGGAGCTCCAGAGGGTGTTCTTGCTGCCGCTGCTTTACGTTGCTTTGATGGACAAATGCAAGGTAGATTATTATTTGAAAACCAAGAACAAATTGATCGAGCAAAGAAGATGAATCCACTTGACCCTCAACGTAAATTATCTTTGCATAACATGGCAAATGGAAATGTTTTATTTTCTGCAACAGGTGTTACAAACGGAGATATCTTAAAAGGCGTACGTTGGAAAGATAATCATGTATGGACCAACTCAATCGTAACACGTTCAGTTTCTAAAACTATTCGTTTCATTAATGCATGTCATGATCCAAAAGTCAAACCTCAAACAACTCTTTAAAATTTTATAAAATTCATTCTTTTTTATGTCTGAAACATCTTCTTTAATCCTCAATATTACACAAAGTCTTTCAGGACGCCGTTGGATTTGGCGTCAATCATCTTTAGACCAACATTTTCTTGAGCGTCAGGCTCAAGCTATTGCTCAAAAAGCCTCTTTATATGAAATTGTTGGTCGAATAATGGCTATAAGAGGAGTTTCGGCTGAAACCTTACCTTTTTTTTTATCTCCTACGCTTAAATCCTTATTACCCGATCCATCTTGTCTGAAAGATATGGATAAAGCATCGGAACGTATTGCTGATGCTATTCTTCATCAAGAAAAAATTGCTATTTTTGGTGATTATGATGTGGATGGTGGATGTGCCACCGCTTTACTAAGCGATTTCTTCGCAATGTTAGGTAATCAAGCCTTTACCTATATCCCCGACCGATTCAAAGAAGGTTATGGCCCTAATGTTCAAGCTCTGAAACAGCTTATTCAACAAGGAGTCAGCCTTATTATTTGCGTCGATTGTGGAACGACATCTCACGCTGTCTTTAATCAGATCAATCAGGAAAAAACAGACATTATCGTTTTTGACCATCATAAATCGGAATCCGTCCCTGCCATTTATGCAACCGTTAATCCTAATCGTTTAGATTGTAATTCCAATCTTGATAATCTTTGTGCTGGTGGTGTCAGCTTTATTGCGGCCATTGCAATTACGAGAAGCCTCAGAAAGAAAAATTATTTTCAAAATCATCCAGAACCTAATCTCTTTAAACTTATGGATCTAGTCGCTTTATCGACCGTCTGTGATGTAATGCCCTTAACAGGTTTAAATAGAGCCTTTGTGACACAAGGTCTAAAAATCTTGGCAAAACGTGAGCGCATAGGATTGGCCTCTTTACTAGACGTAGCTGGAATTACAAATACACCTAACGCCTTCAGTTGTGGTTTTGCTTTAGGTCCAAGAATTAATGCAGGTGGACGTATTTCAGAAGCGAGTTTAGGACTACAACTCCTAATCAATACAAACCCTTTTGATGCTAAACTTATCGCAGAACGATTGGATACAATTAATAAACAGCGACAAAATATTGAAAAAGATGTTTTAAAACAAGCTACAAATCAAGCCTTGGAGCAATATCAACAGGGAAACGCCGTGATTATGCTCAGCAATCCAAAATGGCATGCCGGTATTGTCGGTATTGTTGCAGGAAGAATTAAAGAACAAATTAACCGCCCTATTCTAATTGGTTCAGAACTGCCTGATGGAACGATTAAAGGATCAGGTCGCTCTATTCCAGGTATTGATCTAGGAGCTGCCATTATTGCAGCTAAACAAGCTAATTTATTAATAAGTGGTGGTGGTCATACAATGGCTGCTGGATATAGTTACCACAAAAATCAGGCTGAAGAGCTTCATACATTTCTTAACCATTATTTAGAACGGACTGTACATTATCCCACTGTTGCAGATTTAGAAATTGAAGGTGTTATTACCCCTGCTGGTGCGTCTATAGAACTTGCCAAACAAATTGAAAGTCTTGCACCCTTTGGAAATGGAAATGAAGAACCTATTCTTATATTATCCCATGTCCATATTATTCGCACGGATCGAATAGGAAAAGACGGCAACACCTTACGATTAATTATTCAAGGAGAAAATGGGCAATCGCTCAAAGCCCTTCTTTTTCGTGCCGATCAGAATCCTATTGTTCCATTTTTAGAGGACTCTCAAAATCGCCAACCCCTCCATTTGGCTGGATGCTTACGCAACAGTCGATGGAATGGACGAGAAAACATAACTTTTTTTATAAAAGATGCTAGTTTTGTAAAAAATTAACATTTTTTACTTGACCAAAAGATCATGCCCATGTATTAAACCTTCATTGCCTCTGTCCCGTTCGTCTAGAGGCCTAGGACATCGCCCTTTCACGGCGGCAACACGGGTTCGACTCCCGTACGGGACGCCAATAGTTTATTAAGAAATTATTGTCTTTATTTTTTGCCAAAATTAAATAATTATTTCTCCTTAATATATAATTTATTATACAATCAATAAAAAAATTAATTATTCCCGAAAATGGCTTCCCCTATATGAAATGTGCTGCCCTTATTGTAACTTATAATCGTTTAGATAAATTACAATTATGTATAAAAGCAACTTGTGCTTTAAAATTTGACAAAATTATTGTTATCGATAATGCATCTTATGATGGCACAGCACAATGGTTAGCTTCACTTAATGAATCCCGTTTACAAATCCTTCGAATGAAAAATAATCTAGGAGGGGCGGGTGGATTTAAATATGGAGCGCAATATATTTCATCATTAAACATAGATTGGATCTTTTTTTTTGATGATGATGCTTATCCAGAAAAAAATCTTCTTTCAAATTTTTCAATATTGGAAAAGAATAATTACCAAATTTTTAGCTGTAAGGTATTAACACCCAAACATAAAATATCTTTCATGAACATACCTTTCAAAAAAATACCTTCTACGCTTTTTCAAACAATTTGCTATAAATTAAATCCTCGTCAATTTTTACCCAATCCTAATGAAAATTGTGAAGTTCAGACCTTTTCATTTGTCGGAGCAATTATACACAAAACTATATTGGAAAAATATGCTCATACAATTATGGAGAATTTATTCATCTATTTTGATGATTTGGCATTTTCTTATTATTTATCACAACATCATCATAAAATTTTATACGTATCCAACCTTATTTTTATTCATGATGTTATTTTACATTCAAACATTTATTCAAATAAAAAATTATATTATCTTATTCGCAATTTAATCATTACCTATAAAAGTTTTAAAGATAAGCCCTTTTTTACACTGCCAACTGTTTTATTTCGAATTTTAGCAGCCTTTATATGCTGTTTAATGCAAAACAATAAAATACAATCTTTTAAATATCTATTAAGCGGGTTGAAAGACGGATTACTTTATAAGCCTCAAAAATTATAATTCATTTCAATTATTTATTAATTTTTTGCCACCTATTTTAATAGAATCATACCTTAACAACCCTATTAATTCAATTTCATTCCAAATTATTCAAACAATTTTTTATTTCTTATTGCCCCTTTATCTGCACTTGTTGCCATCATAGCATAGGCCTTTAACGCAGTACTAATTTTACGTGCTCTTGGTTTAGAGGGTTTCCAGCCTTTTTTATCCTGTTCTTGACGCCGCTGATTCAATATCTCATCTGAAACATCCAGTTGAATAGAACGATTAGGGATATCAATTTTAATACGATCCCCTTCTTGAACTAAACCGATTGCTCCTTCATTTGCCGCTTCCGGTGAAACATGACCAATAGATAAACCAGAAGTCCCACCAGAGAAACGCCCATCTGTCAATAATGCACAAAGTTTACCAAGATTTTTTGATTTCAAATAACTCGTTGGATAAAGCATTTCTTGCATACCTGGTCCTCCTTTAGGACCTTCATAACGAATGATGACAATATCACCAGGTTCGATCTGATCTGATAAAATACCTTCTACTGCACTATCCTGACTTTCAAAAATCCTAGCCCTACCCTCAAATACCAAAATAGATTCATCAACACCCGCCGTTTTCACAACACAACCATCTTCTGCTAAATTTCCATAAAGAACGGCTAAGCCTCCGTCTCTGGAATAAGCATGTTTAAGGTCACGAATACAACCTGTAGAACGATCATGATCCAAATTTTTCCAACGTTCATTTTGACTAAAAGCCTGCTGTGACGGAACACCACCTGGAGCAGCTTTAAAAAAATCTGATACTGATTTCTCATGAGTTGAAATAATATCCCAATGTAATATTGCATCTTTGATTGTTTCTGAATGAATGGTCCGAGCATTTAAATTTAATAAACCTGCTTTCGCTAATTCCCCTAGAATTCCATAAACACCGCCTGCACGATGAACATCCTCTATATGATAATTTTGTGTATTAGGTGCTACCTTGCATAATTGAGGAATCTTTCGCGACAAACGATCAATATCGCGTAAAGTAAAATCAACTTCACCTTCCTGAGCAATAGCCAGAAGATGTAAAATTGTATTGGTTGAACCGCCCATCGCAATATCTAATGCCATTGCATTTTCAAAAGCTTCTTTTATCGCAATGGAACGCGGTAAAATTTTATCATTTCCTTCATCGTAATATTGTTTGCAAAGTTCAATGATTTTTTTACCAGCCCTTCTAAATAAAAACTGACGATCTTTATGTGTAGCAAGTAAAGTTCCATTACCAGGAAAAGAAAAACCTAACGCTTCCGTTAGACAATTCATAGAATTTGCAGTAAACATTCCTGAACAAGATCCACAGGTTGGACAAGCAGTGCGTTCATATTCTTTTAACTGATTATCCTGAATATGATTATCCCCAGCAGCAATCATCGCATCAATCAAATCAAGCTTATGATTGACTAGATTACTTTTACCTGCCTCCATCGGACCACCCGAAACAAAAATTACAGGGATATTTAACCGCATAGCAGCCATTAACATTCCTGGGGTGATTTTATCGCAATTCGAAATACATACCATTGCATCAGCACAATGTGCATTCACCATATATTCCACAGAATCAGCAATAATTTCCCGGCTTGGTAAAGAATAAAGCATTCCATCATGCCCCATCGCAATTCCATCATCAATGGCAATCGTATTAAATTCCTTTGCCACACCCCCCGCATTTTCAACTTCCCTAGCCACTAACTGACCTATATCTTTTAAATGAACATGTCCCGGGACAAATTGTGTAAAAGAGTTAACCACAGCTATAATAGGTTTTTTAAAATCATTATCTTTCATTCCAGTTGCACGCCATAATGCACGTGCACCCGCCATATTACGACCCTGTGTGGAAATTTTCGAACGATATTGAGGCATCAGATAATCCTTGTATGAAAAACCAAGAAAATAAATTATGATTGTTAAATTAATTTTAATTATTTGAATTAAATATCATATTAAAAAAAATTAACTATATGATTTCTTTAATTTGATCATTTATTTAAAGTCCAATATTTTTATTCATGATAATTATCATTTTCTAGAATATAAATTCAAAAAAATAAATTTAAATATTACACTTTATTCAAACAACATTATTAGGATAATTAAAAATAAATGGTTTTTACTCATTCCATATTTAATCCATTAAAACCAGCAATTTTTTTTGACCGAGACGGTGTTATTAATAAAGATATTGGTTATCCTTACCGTAAAGAAGATTTATTTCTTATTGAAGGTGCTGGAGAAGCTATTTTCCAAGCGAAAAACAAAGGATTTCTTACTATTGTTGTTACCAATCAATCTGGTGTTGCACGTGGTTTCTTTAAAGAAAATGACGTACATCAATTTCATGATTATATTCAAGATAAACTTAAAACCTATCACACTTCTATTGATGCGTTTTATTATTGCCCTTTTCATCCACAAGCTACTATAACAGCATATCGACAAGATCACCCTGACCGCAAACCTCATCCAGGAATGATCGAGCGTGCAATTCAAGAATTCAATATTGATCGTCAACGATCTTTCTTGATTGGGGATAAAGACACAGATTTACATGCTGCTAAGCAAGCAAATATAAAAGCTTATCTTTTTAAAGAAAAAAATCTTAACCATTTTTTAACATCAGTTATCACTAAAAACACATGTCTTTAATATTATTTGTATTTTAATTTTTTCACTTTAATATGATTTTCAATCATACTTATTAATTTTATTAATGGTTAAGGAGGAAAGATGAAATTGGGTAGTGAAGATATTTATGCCGATCGTTTTTCGACACATAAATTACATAAACATGAAATCCATAAAGAAAGTATTCGCCCCGATATTATTTTAAGTATGCTCCAAGATGAACTCCTTCTTAATGGAAATTACCCGACAAAATTTGACAATATTCTGCCAAACATGGATTGAAAAAGAAATCCGAGAAATCATGAATAAATACATCAACAAGAACATAATCGATAAAGGCGAATACCCCACCACCGCAAAGATTGAAACACGATGTGTCCATATTCTCTCTAATTGATAGAATGTACCAGATGCCCAACGTACTGAATAATTAATACCATACCTGTGGCTTATGCTGTCGTTTATATTTTTGGTACAATAAGTTCTGCTTTTATCCTTGCTGAATTAAGTCCTAGAATTTTACAAGTCAATATCACAGAAGCCTGTAAGAATTATGAATAAAAATTAAATCATCAAATTTTTATAGAAGCTATTAAATATGACGGTCAGCTTTTAACTGTACGCCCGACAACGACTCTACAATTAAATGATGTTATTAGTATTGGTGACGATCATAAAAACATTATCAATTTTTTAATCATAATAGCCATTTCTTCGAAAAAGATAAAACTAATATTTTATCTCAAATTATTAAAGGAATGAATGTATTTATAACCAATAAGACCATTAACAATAAAATCCTTGAAGATATAAATAATATTCCTGATATTCGCAGTGTTTTCATTGTTAAAATAAAACGGGGGTTCATTAGCACAAAAATTCCAATTGTAGCAAGAATAAAGCTTCATTGTGGCGATATTATCACATTAACAGGTTTAACCAAAGATATTAAACGTGTTATAAAATTTATAGACGAAACTGATCGTTCAACCAATAGTTCAGATGTTACTTTTTTATCAGCTGTCATTGCTATTGATGCCTTAATTAGGACTATCATGTTAAAAGTTGATACTGTTCTCTTAATTTTATCAACTGCTAAGGGAAGTTTGATTACTGGTTTTGTCTTTGGATAATTACGCCCTATTCACCCAACCTTTAAACGTATTCCTGATCAACAGTACGGTTTATGAATTCGATTAGTTTAAACGTCTTTATTGCAGTTATAGGGATTACAGCAGGCCCCAACTTTATTATAAATTTAAAAATGCTCGGTATTAATATATTTTTATAAGGTATTTTCGCTACTTCCCTTCCTTTAATTTGCGGTATACTTGCAAGTAAATATCTTTTTAAATTTCATCCGGCCCTTATTCTGGGATGGTGTGCTGGAACATGAACAACAACTACAGCTCTGGGAATGATATGTGATAAAGCAAAAAATAATATCCCAAACCTAGGTTATACAATCACTTATGTTGTTGGAAATACGCTTCTGATCATTTAGAGTATAGTTATTATTATGTTTTTTTTAACATACATAAAAAAATAAATTTGAAATGTACTATCTTTATTCTTTAAATTTTAAACCTTACTGATTTTTAAAGGAATTTAATCAATTCAATCATACTTTATAATTTTTAATTGCAATTTTATCAATGTATTTTTTTAAAATAAAAGATGTAAATATATTACATCTTTTATTGCCATTTTAATTTTTAAGTTATATAAAATGTATTTATAATAAACCTTTCATCTTAAACGTTAAAAATTTTCCTTTCTATAATTATTTTTAAATATTGAATCGACAAATTTATGAGTAATAATTATCAAGATGGTGTTATCAGCACATTAACACCAGACAAGCTTACAAAGCTTAACACAAATCCTGTTAATCGAAAATTAAAATGGCTACTTTTAATCTCAGCATCATTATGTTTTTTATTTATGGGATGGGCAACCACATTCACTTATCATCACGCACCACCTATTCCCAAGAATTTCATATCTTCTCAAAATCAGGTTTTATTTACCGATGAAGATGTTTTTCTTGGTAAACAAGGATTTCAAAAAGCTGATTTAATAGATTATGGTGGGCTCTATGGAATGGGTTCTATGTTTGGCCCGGATTATACGGCTAAAACATTAGTTAACCTTGCAATGGCAACCCAAGATTATCTCGCTCAGAACGAATTTCATCAACCTTTTAATGCACTCCCCCCAGATCAGCAATTTCTTATTCAAAAAAAAATGCAAACCATGTTACATGCGGTTGATCTTACCCAAAATTCCTTACAATTTCCTACAGCTTTTAGTCAGGCGATTTTGGATGTTCGACAAAATTTATCTCAAGAATTAATAAAAGATAATTTTAAAGCTGGCTATTCACGAGCCCATGCTTTGAATCAAATAGACGCAAAAAACACTTCTGAATTTATTATTTATACAGCACTTACAACGGTAGGACATCGTCCCAACAGTAACGTTTCATGGACACAAAATTGGCCATACGAACCAATTGTAGGAAATCAGCCTACCAGCCAAACCTTTACATGGACCTGGGCCGGGTTTTGTTTTGCTTTCGCGGGTTTTGGTGCTGTCATTATGATTAACCGTATCTGGCTTTCAGGTGAAGATAAAGAGGCTATGGATCATGTTATCAATGGATTTAATACTTTAACCCCCAGTCAAAAAAAAATTGGCAAATATTTTCTATTCGTAGCTGTAATTTTTCTTATTCAACTTTTAATGGGTGGATTAATGGCGCATTATTATTCAGAACGCGCCAATTTTTATAGTTTTGAAATCGGAAAATATCTACCCTTTAACTTTTTACGAAGCATCCACTTACAAACACCGATTGTCTGGATTGCTTTTTCATGGATTGGATCCGCTCTTTTTCTAGGCCCTATTATCAGTGGAAAAGAGGCTAAATATCAAAATATACTGGTTGATCTTTTATTCTATGCGTCCGTCTTGGTCATTGCTGGAATTGTTGTTGGGAATTATCTGGGAATAATGGGGTATTTACCTCATTTATGGTTCTGGTTTGGTAATCAAGGAAATTCCTATTTGGAACTTGGGAGAGGATGGCAATATGCCTTTTTCGCCGCTCTATTATTTTGGAGTTATCTAGTTTTCCGTTCTTTTTGGCCAAATAAATATCACTGGCAACAAGCTTTTAAAGCTTTTTGTATTGGAAATATAAGATTAGAACATCTCTTTTGGCTATCAACCTTAAACATTGCAGTTTTGTATATTTTCGGCATGATTCCAATGTTTGAAATCGGTAAATCTTATACAATGGATGATTTCTGGAGATGGTGGGTTGTTCATCTTTGGGTTGAAGAATCCTTTGAATTCTCTACCGCCTGTGTAACGGCCTATCTTCTCATGGGGATAGGTTTGATCTCCCGCTGTTTTGCTGAACGCACAGTTTATTTTGAACTTATTTTGATCTTCCTAGGAGGTGTCATTGGAACAGGACATCATATGTATTGGGCTGGTGAACCTTCTATTTGGATTCCTATGGGAAGCATGTTCTCTTTCATCGAAGTATTACCTTTAATCCTATTAGTTATTGAATCAATTGATGAATATAAAATCATTTCTGCACATCAAACTTTTCAATATAAATTAGGATATATGTATATTATTGCCGCAGCAGTTTGGAATTTTCTTGGTGCAGGGGTTTTCGGTGGTGGTGTTTTAAATGCTCCATTGGTTAATTATTATGAACACGGAACATTTCTAACCCTTAATCATGCTCATACTGCTTTATTCGGAGCTTTTGGTCTCTTAGGTTTAGGCATGATTTATTTTTGTCTACGATATATTGCTGGAGATAAATATTTCTTCGTTGAAAAATGGGGATATATTGCACTTTTCCTTTATAATCTAACCCTTATTCTCTGGACCACCTTAACGTTCTTCCCAGTGGGATGGCCTCAATTAAACGCTGTTTATGAATATGGGCTCACTTTTGCAAGAAGCTTAAGTTTTTATGATACTAAAACCTTTTGGCAATGGTTACGTATTGTAGGGGATATCCTATTTTCTATAGGGGCCTTGATTATGAGCTGGGATTTTATCATGAAATTAAAACCAACTTTTAAAAAATAATTTTTGTAAAAATTTTATAGCTTATCAACAATTAATAAAAAAAATTGTTTGATAAGCTTTTTATTTACCAATTTGATCTTTATGTAGGAATATAAATTACATTGATTACAAACATTATCTATCCCATATAATATTTAGAAAACCTTTTGATATTTTATAAATACCAATTAGGATAAAAAAAACATCTTTTTAGAAATGCTTTTTCATAATCTTTTAATTTAATAATAAACTATTATTTTGCTTTATTCACAATATTGATTTAGCAACTTGTATATCATTCTCTTTTGCAATAAAATTTTTATTTCTTTTGGATAAAGGACGGTTACATATTTTACAATATAGAACATAAATCATCCCTAATAACGTCCAAAACCCACCCAATAAAAGCGCATCTTCTTTTAAATTACACCACATAACAAGAACACTCACCATTCCTATAAAAGGAAATAAAATATTTTTCATTATTTGTTTGAAAGAAGTTATCTCCTTTTTTCGACAACCATAATAAACAAAAACAGATATGTTGACCGCACTAAAGGCCACCATAGCCCCAAAACTTATCAAAGAAACTGCAGTATCTAAACGAAAAAAAATAGCATTTAAAGATAAAATACCGACAATTAACACACAAAAAATTGGAGAATGAAATTTAGGATGAATATATTTCAAACTTTTAATTGGAATAACCTCATCCGCACCCATAATATAAATTAAACGCGCAGCACTTGCATGTGATGCTAAAGCCGAAGCAAAGGTGTTAACTAAAATAGCAATTAAAAAAGCAGATTGAAATAATTTGCCTCCCACATACAATACAATTTCAGGTTGTGCTTCAATAGGATTTTTAAAAGCATTATTATTTGGGTAATAAAGCTGGATAAACCAAGCTGCAACAAAAAAAATAATTCCTCCAGCAAGAACTGAAATGATAATTGCTTTGGGAATCGTTTTTTTTGCATCTTGAGTTTCATTCGCCAATGTCGTGACTGCATCAAAACCTAAGAAAGAAAAACATAAGATAGCAGCCCCACTAATAAGTGGAACAATTGATGTATCACCATTTAATAAGGGTTGTATCGTGACCACATGACTTACATCATATTGAAATAGCAAATCATGAATAACTAAATAAATAAAATATAAAATGATGATTAATGGAACCCCTACAAAAAAAGCATTAAGATTTGCGAGGAATTTAATATTCCGACAATTTAAATACGTAACGATAGAAGTATACACAATTATTAAAAGCCATATTGGAATATCTGGCAATAAAGCTTTTAAATAAATCCCTGAAAGTAAACTATTAATCATCGGTAAGAGAAGATAGTCAAGTAATGTTCCCCACCCGACAATAAACCCAGTTACTTTACCGCAAACATTATTGGTATAACTATATGCAGAACCAGAGCTTGGAAAAATAATAGCCAAACGACTATAACTTAAAGCCGTCAACATAATCGCTATAAGAGCTAACAAATAGGCCATAGGAACACGACCATTTGTTACACCAGATACAATCCCAAATGTATCAAATACAGTCATTGGCGTCATGTAGGCAACACCAATAATAATAACATGCCACAATGATAACAACGTTTTTTTCGGCGTTAACTCATTCATATGCCTGCCTTTATCCAACCCTAATTACCAAAAAATTTATTTATGTAATTAGCGATAATATAAATATTCTATAAAACCATATTTTAATAAGTAATCTCACACCTAATTTTTAATAATCGGAATCGTTCAATTAACTTGTAACTTAATTCTGTTAATGAGATATAAAATTAAATTAATCAACCTTTTATTTTTTAAAAAAGCAGATATGAAATTCAAATTTTATTTTTATTTAAGGAAAGTTATTTTTACAGTTTCTTTAAAATGAAAAGAAACGTTATTGAAAATGTAATAAATTTTTATTTATTATTTAAATTCAATAAAATAAGTATTTTAATTTCTTATTCTATAGAATAATTATTAATTAATTACTTTTATAATTTTAACCTTCAATATAGAATTAACTTCGAGAATGAATTCTAAATTACATAAGCCATAAACACATTCTCTTTATTGCACAAATATATTTACAAATTATTTAGAAAAATAATATTTTTTACAGAATGTTTCTATAAATGACTTAACCTAATTCTAGTGAACTACAAAAACGCAATAACATAACCCTTTATTCAGATGTTAGCATAGATCCTTAGATCTTTAGACTTAATCTAAAGTATTTACAAACTTAAACATATTATAAAATATGATTTTCTATAAAAGATATAGCTTTTTAATCTTTCCTTCTTTCAGAGCAATTTATTATATGACGATGTTCATCTCATTGCTTTATGATCAAATTTATTTTCAAAACAATGTATTCACCTTAACCGCATCATTGCATTTACCGTGCCTTATATAATAAAATCATTTTCTGATAATTCTACAATCCATATATGAAAATCGTAACCGATTTGATCAAACTGTTTATAACTTGTTGTAGGAGTAACCAAATCCAATTGTTTTTCAATTTCAGAAACGGTTTTATCAATAATAATTTGCGTTATCTCTTGAATAGACACAACTTTAAGTATTTTCCGATAAATATAAACTTAAGAAATTCTTTCTAAAGTTATACAAGATACAATCAAACTCGACTTCCTATGAATAATCAAAGCTTAATTTGCAAGATTTAAATACTACCGTGCGAATGGAAGTTCTTAAAATACAGAAAAACCTTCAATATAACGTTCGGCTATTCGTTCACTTGATAAGAAGTCCATATTTAAAACAAGATTTCTCAATTTTTATCTCAGTATGTTAAACTTGTGTAAGAACGTCACGCATAAATTTATTTCTTTTTTATTTATATTGATATTACATTTTCTCTCCTCCTCCTTTATATTCAGCAATATAATATAATGATTAGAAATAGACTATATTACAACTTTTTTATTGCTGAAATCATTGCTCCTTTTTGGGATATTTAAATAATTATTACGGTTGTAAACCAATGCTGTTTCGGACAAATTTGGAATGTCGATAACAATGATATTAATAGGATATACAACATCTATATGACAATTAATTAGATTACAACTTCTTACTGGTTTTGCAGGCGAATATTCATCTGGCGCAACCATTATGATTGCTGCCCAAATCACAAAAAATCGCTCTGCTTTTAGGCACTAGAAATGCTTTCATCAGGTATTATGACTGTAAATTAATAATCCCTTTAATTTGGGGAGTATTACCTTCTTTTATAGGAATTCGTTTGCCTTTCATGAAATCAGGATTGTTAATTTTCATTACTTTTCAAATTACTTATTAGCTTTGTTCAAGAAACATGAAAAAACCATGAAAAGAAAATAGTCAGATATTCTCATTATAAGGTCTAATCTTTATAATGCTCAACATTAACATGTTGTTAATGATCGCTAACATGTTTGTTGAAGCATTATAACATTATATATTCGCCAATTGGTTTCTCAACAATCAAGTATAACTTTTTATGTTTAGTTATATATGCTTGGGCATTGAAAAGCATTTCATCCACTTCATGGCTTGGTCATATAGCAAATAAAATCGGACATTCTAAAAATTATTATCATTATACTCACTATTGCAAAAATATATTACTTATCCCTTAAGCCTATGTAACTTTAACGTGACAACTTATTATATTACGTTTTTTAATAGGATTAGTCTTAAGTAGCTTAATATTTTGCATTATAATGATCATACAATAACAAATTTCAAATTATTTTGTAAAAACCGCTCTTATTTACACAGTTTCCGTCCAATATACGGAGCAAGTTATTAGTTTATTAATTAATGAATTTATAAGTGGTTATATAAGGATATATTTTATATTTATAGCAATAAACTTATTAATCGGCGCTCTAGGTAACTGACTTACTTTAAATATAATAAGATATAAAAACCTAATATTTTAATAACGCTAAACTAGTTATCCTAAATTAACTTTCAATATTATAATTTGTTGATTTATTTATTATTTAAATGCA
>CAMPDW010000020.1 GCA_946699565.1 uncultured Commensalibacter sp.
TTTTTTAATGTATAAGTGATGGACATTTAAAATCTACTCCTGATTATGAGTTTAATTTACTTTAAAAGTAATATTAATGTCAAATAGTTTATTACTTTAAAAGTAAATTATTTTTTCTTTTGCATAATATTTCCAACTTCAATCCAAGCGTTGTAAGTATCTTTATCCATATTTTTACTTATTCTTCTAGCTTTGAAGAATCGTTCAATATCTTCGGGATCAGAGAGCAATTCTGGGACTGTAATCTTAAAATATTCGGCAATATTCTTTAATCTTGTCAAAGTAACATCATTAACGCCTGTTTCCCATCTTGATACAGTAGGTACGCTAACATTCATATAATCGGCAAGCTCTTCTTGTGTTTTACCCATCTTATCTCGCCATTTTTTAATATTATTCTGCATTAAGATTCCTCCTAATGCATTATCAATTATTTGTATTTCTGAAAACATAACACTATGCGTAATTTTTGCTTGACAAGTAAATTACTTTTAAAGTAATAAATGAGTTAATAAATAGCTCATTGATTTTGTGAATAAGATTAGGATGTGGCTTTTGGAGTCATATCCTTTCCCTTGAAGGGGATCTATGATGAATTATATTTCATTGTATATTTCCTTACGGTATTAAAGGTTTTTATTTCCTTTATGATTCTTTAATTTGAAAAAAGTTTGTAATTAATAATGATATATGTGACATAAAATCACATAAGTTGTCAATAATAAAATGTGAAAATTTATCACTAATTATAGTTTTTAAATTTATTTACATGAAAGTAATAATAATAAATTATCCTAATATATCGTGATAAAAAAATTAAATAATTTGAAATTTTATAGTTAATGCTTTACTTTTTTTTAATGCGCTGTAGCATTAATTGTAAATGTGTTTTTGCTTCATCTTCTGGCATATTTCTAAAAGCATATAGCAATAAAGCTTCATCTTTATTTTTTGCTGATGAAGTATCTTGTATATCTTGATCTGAAGTTAACCAGTCAAGTGATACATTAAATTCTTTAGACATTTTAATAAGAAGCTCTCTTCCAGGTTTAATCTTATTACACTCTATTTTTGATAAATATGATCGATCTATGTCTAAAGCTGCAACAAATTCTACTTGCTTTAATTTACTTTTACGACGAATTTCTCTTATTTTATCGCCGATTGTTTTTTCCATTTAGAACCTAATAATTAAAGTTATTTGCAAATTATAAAATTTATCAATTTTAAGTGTGTGATA
Source organism: uncultured Commensalibacter sp. (assembly GCA_946699565.1). Classification (GTDB taxonomy): domain Bacteria; phylum Pseudomonadota; class Alphaproteobacteria; order Acetobacterales; family Acetobacteraceae; genus Commensalibacter. The sequence goes on from CAMPDW010000020.1 coordinate 1,241, forward strand.
TAAAGACACATAAAATATATTGACAATAGTGATAATAAATCACATTATTGGTTTATGATGCATATTAAAGAAATTATAAAAAAGGCTGGTGGAGGCGTAAAACTTGCAAAAAAAATAGGTATTTACCATTCAGCAGTTTATCGGTGGAAACATATTCCAGTGCAACGTTTGTCTGATGTTGAAAAAATTACAGGTATTCCCAGAGAAGAATTACGTCCAGACATATTTTTAAAAGAAAGGATAAAGGATAAAATGAGTTAGGATTTATTAACTAAATAGTCATATAGGTCGTCAATTATTTCTCCAGAATCAGGATTATAAGTTTGAATAATACGTTTGATAATAAAATTACGTGGCATTTTGCGTTCTAAACAAAAGGCATCTAATTTTTGGGGGACTAATTTGTTATTTTTATCATTGCATTCGATAGAATTGACACGAATACGACGTTTGGAAAGTTCTTCTTTGCTATTTTTATAATTAATAGCAATTTCAGTTGGTTCAATAGGAATATTGATAATGTATTTATTAGAAGGAAAAGTTGGAAAAGTAATGTATTCTTCATCAAAAAAAGAATTAATTGGTTCATTATCGTTTTTTTGGATAATTGATAATATTTCTATTTTTTCGGGAAAATTTTTAGATGGTTTGGCGTTAATTGTTATACCTGAATTACAACTTGAACAGAAACCAATTAACGAAAAAACTGTACTTTTATTATTAGGCTTTACTTCTCGAATTCCAATTATTCTAACGGGATTATTGCGTTTGAAACAATGAGGACAATCAACGATCATAATAGACATAACCTAATTCCATATCATTTTAATTTAGAAAGAAAACTATGAATTAAATGTATATATGAGTCAAATTCCGTTTATTCATACTTTGTCCTTTCTTTTTTTAAGAAGAAGAGAGGAGAAAGCATGGGTCTTTAATCCAAGGCTTTCTTCCTTCATAAAACTACAACAACATTAACAGTTTTAAAGAAGGAATTATCACGATGAGAGAAATTTTTTCTGCGGAGAGAGAAAATGCGAGTAAAAAAATGGATGCAAAAATAATAGCTAATGAATCGGCTCAAATGGTTAAAGAGTTAATTGAAATGGAATCGCGAACAACTTTGCAGGCCTCATTTTACAAGCTTTCGATGAAAACAGGATTAGAGGTTGGACAAATTAAACGACTTTATTACGGCGAATGGCGTGTTATTCCCGCTTATATTTGGGAAAAGTTGAAACATGCCCACCGTATATTAATTGAACGGGCTTTGCGTAATATTGAGCTTCGTCAAATGGCGATGAAAGCAGAATTACAAGATTTCGATGATTTGCTTAGAAAAGATGAGGAGAGAAGGCGTGCTTTATTATTTAGAAATTCAACATCAAATTTATAGTGCGGCTTTTTATTTTTTTTATGGATTGCTGGAACAGCTCGGAAAATAGCTTTGTTTTTTGAAAATCGGGCAGAAAAAATTAAGGAAAAATTAAATGGAAAATTTAGAACAAAAAAGTAAATCTGAAGTTGCAGGTATCGCTGCTGATCGGCTTCGTACTATTATTGAACGGATAGAGCGGATTGAAGAGGAACGTAAAGCTTTGGCAGATGATGTAAGGGATATTTATGCTGAAGCAAAATCTGCAGGTTTTGATGTTCCAATCATAAGACGCATCATCAAGGCACGTAAACAGGATCCTTCTGATCTGGAAGAACAGGAAAGCCTTTTTGACGTTTACCGTCATGCGTTGGGTATGTGATTATGAAAAGTCTTAAACGGAAAATAGTTAATTGTGAGGGTCAAAGTTTGAACGCCGCGACACCTCACAACGCTCCCTCTTTAGAAAGTAAGAGCAATGATAAAAATAGAGAATGATTTTACGCATGTAAAGATTAAAAAAGGTTTAAGGGTAATCAATTTTTTAGAAAAGGAAGGCAATGACCTTGTTGTAAATGGAGGTCATAGATGTCCAAATCAATAAATAAAAAAGAATATACATGGAGCCGTTTTTTCTGGAATGATTGGAGAAACGATGGACTTTTACAGTCATGCTCCTTGGTTACAAAAGGTTTTTGGATGGATATCCTGTGTCTTATGTTTAATAGCGAGTGTCGCGGATATCTGCAGGTCAATGGCAGACCAATGACAGTTCTTGAAATATCAAAAATGATCCATTGTGATACACGTACCGTTAAAAAGCAGATCGGGATACTGAAAGAGAAAAACGTTTGTTCGGTTGATGAAAATGGCGTGATCTATTCACGAAGAATGGCACGTGATTATAGTGATGAAAATGATTTTCAGAATGTAGGCGTACAACAAACGTACAGTATGAATACAGTAAGAATACTGTAAGCTTACATGAAAAAAATGAGGAAAACAGCCAAAAATCAAAAGACCTTTATAATAAGAATAAGATAATAAATTCATTCCCCCAAACCCCCTTTGAATCCAATAATCAATTTGTTCAAGAAGCTGGTAAGGTTGTTCCAATCAATGCGAGTACAAAATTATTCACGCAAAGCGTTGGGATTTTACAGGAACGAATACGATTATCTGAACTTCAATGTTATCAGATTGTTGAAAAATGGTTTACACAATCCAATAAAAATGCCGAATTGGTGAATAAATCAATCAGGGATGGCATTCATGCCAATAATCCAGTTGCTTACATCACGGCAATTATCAGAAACAGAATTGAAAACTCATCGCAATGTTATCAAAAATATGAAAAAATTTATGAAAAACAATGGTATTCGGATGATGATGGTGAAGATGAACTGTTTCGGAAAATGTCCAATGATGATCAAGGTGTGGTTCGATTGTTTAGGAAACATACGGACAATCATGGATGGTATATAGCATTTATAAAAAATAAATGTCCATCCGCATATAAATACTTGATTCATAAAGGATTAATCAAAAACGGAAATGGTCAGGCAGCATGATGGGTAATCAAAAATTAGAAAATAATTTTCATATTAAAATATCTGATGAAAATATAGAAAAAATGGATGAAGTTATTTTTGATATAGGGGCAATGTTAAAAAACAATCATAAATTGTCCAAGGCACTTAGTGCACATTTTACGTATATCATTTTAGAAGCACAGGAAAGATGTAGGAATCATGGAATCCATAAAAAAGAGCGGGTTTCGGAAAAAGAGCTTCAAACCAGAATGTTCGTCTTAACAAATTTTCTTGTTCCATTAATGAAACTATATGGGTTGCAACCTATGGAGAATTTGGATGGATATTTAAAGGATTATGGCAATGGACATCAATGTAGTTAATCAACTGGTGGAGCATTGATATGTCCAGCAGCGTAAACAAGGTTATTTTATTAGGTTATGTCGGGAGAAATCCAGAGATCAGCTCTTCCCAGAGTGGCAAAAAGATTGCGAGATTTTCATTCACCACAACTGAAAAATGGAAAGATAGTCATACGGGTGAATCCCAGAATAAAACGGAATGGCATAGTATTGTTGTTTTTAATGAAGGTCTTGCTAATTTTACTGAAAAATATATCAGGCAGGGGGCGAGGCTTTACCTTGAAGGTCAATTGAAAACACGCGATTGGATTGATGACCAGGGCGTTAAACGTTTTAAAACGGATGTCATTCTTCCAAATTTTAATGGCGTTATTACAATCGTTGATTCAGGCTCAAAATAAAGGTTCAAATGATCAAGAAAATAGTTGACCAAACTCATTCATGGTTTTTTGACTATTGCTGGAATAAGCCCACAGTTCATTTAAGTCGTATATCCATTAAAAATAATGATTGAGGCAAACTTTATGTCAGCAGTAAAACGTAAAAAAAGAAACAGGGCTATTCCTCAAGTAATCAAAGTCCATCATTTGGAGAGTCAGTTTTTAAAAGGTGATATTGTTCTCGAAGTAGGAGTTAATCGAGATAATCCAAAACAGAAAGAAACGAAAATACGTCGACAATGTGCTTATGATAGGTTGTTAAGTTGATGTGTGATTACGCAAAAACAGAGGGATTGCTTGGATAGGTTCGTGATATTATGTGAACAATCTATTGGAAAGACAAAGAATATATATGCAATGATAGGTGATCTTTTCCATAACAAGCAGAAATATAGATGTAATTTTGAGCCAACATTTAAGCAAAGTCGGGCGTTTGAAAAGCTTTTTGAGATTAAAAATATGCTGGGTGTATTTAATAGCGATATCATTGTCATGCTTATAATAGGGAATATGAGTTGTCAGGAAATAGGGAAACGATTAAATATTGAAAAACATAAACTGTACGGTAATATTAATTCAGCCTGTATACGGTTGGAAGAGATCATGGAGGATATTTAAAACTAGGTATTAAAATTTTTCAAGTTTGTAAATGTTTGTTAAGATAATAGTGTGATGATTATTCTAGTTTTATGCAAATTATAAGCACTTTGTTTATGAAATTGTATCGATAAATTAATGTTATTGATATAAAGAATTATTACATATATTTATCATTTTTCAAAAATGATAAGAGAGAAACATCATGGCAGCTGATTTTGTAAAAGCAAAAAATATCGCTGCGGAGATATTAGTTAAATATAGTTTAACTGATCCTTCTGTTGATTTATTAAAAATAGCTACAGATGAAGGTATTAAAGTAGTTTTTAAAAAATTACCTGATGATTTAAAAAATGAAGTTTCAGTTTTTTTAACTCTAATTATCATTCAGGACAGGAGCTATTGTTATTAATGAAGATATTTCCCCCTCAAGAATGGTATTTACAATTGCACATGGATTAGGTCACGTACTTTTACATAAAGATATTCGTAAAAGTGATAAAATTTCTAGTGTACAATACAGAACAAATAATTGGCAAATAGGTAGTAAACCTTATGAAGAACAAGAAGCAGATGTTTTTGCAGCACAATTTATTAATGCCTGATAAATGGATAAAAAGATATGTATTTTTATTAAAAAATATTAATAAAGATGTAAATCCAGAAAATTTGTCAGAATTATTTGGTGTTTCTAAAAATGCGATATATTTTCGTATAAAAGATTTGGATCTTATCTGATAATTCTGAATCAAATTCTTATAATTATATTTTAAGACGACTTTCGAATATTGATCGTAATAAAGAAAGTGATGATATCAATGAGAGAAGTAAATATAAGAAATATGTTCAAGAATTAGAAGCTGAATTTATTTCTAAACAGAAATATTATGAAGAATAATTTTTAACACTTGATAAACAAAAAAAGATTTGGGGATTGAGGTTAGGGGAAAAAAGGATTTTTATAAGTTACGAAAAAAATGGTCTAAAATAATTACGACGTGGATATCAATACTTATAGGATTTAATATAACATTAATTTATCTTATTAGGTGGCACGGTCTTGATTTTAAAAATTATCAATGGTTTATAATTTCAATTACTGTGGAAACGTTTTTACAGATTGTTGGTTTAGGATATATAGCAGTTCATTTTTTATTTTTTGATATAGATAAAAAATAAATTGAATAAACGATATGAAACAGCAATAAATACGGCAATATAAAAAATTCATAAAATAAATTAAAAATAATACTTGATTACGTCCGACGAAAATGATATTTCTTTATCAGAATAGATTAATTGTATCGATTAAGTTGCTAGAGATGGTAAAAAATTATCTGTAACTGATTGTTATGTATTAATCTTAATCATCCATTATTTTGAATTTTCTTTAAAATTTAGTTTTAGTAATATATTAAGCACGTTTTTATTTAAAACGTGCTTTTTTTATTTTTGGTCATTAAATGGCTAGACCCTCAAAATACAATAAGCAAATAGCTGATTTAATTTGTAAAAAAATAGCGGAAGGTGCAAGCTTTAGAAGTATTTGTAAAGATGAGAGAATTCCTCATCGTGATACTGTGATGAACTGGTGTAAAAACAATAAGGAATTTCACGACCAATACGTACGCGCGAGGGAACTTGGTGCGGATTGGTACGAGGATAAGATTATTGAGGCTGTTGACGAAATTACTCCAAAAAATGCGAATGTATTGAATGTAAAGATTAGCACCCTTTTTAAATTGGCAGCGTTACGTAATCCAAAAAAATATAGCGAGAAACAACGTATAGATCATTCAAGTTCAGATGGAACGATGAGGAATGCTACACAACAAATTATTGTGACATATAAAGACCCTCCTAAATATAAAGATGATGAATGAAATTATACATGTTGAAATACCAAGAGTTTTTGAGAGACTAAAAGAACCAGCACGATACAAATTATATTATGGAGGAAGAGGTGGAGGGAAATCATGGGCTTTTGCACAGGCTTTAATATTGATTTCATTAGAAAAGCCTATTCGTGTTTTATGTTCCAGAGAATTTCAGCAATCCATTAAAGAATCCGTTTATCAGCTGTTAGTTGATACAATTCAGAAATTTGGCAAAAGTCATTTATTTAAAATAACTGACAACGAAATAAATGGAATCAATGGCAGTAATTTCTTTTTCAAAGGGATGGCCAGAAATTTATCCTCAATGAAATCACTGGAAGGCGTAGATATAGTTTGGGTAGAAGAAGCCCAATCCATAAGTCAGAAGAGTATTGAATTTTTAATTCCTACAATTAGAAAGAAAAATTCTGAGTTATGGTTCAGTTGGAACCCCGATGAACCAACTGACGCAATTGAGCGTTTAAAAGATAGTTTGTTAAATTCTGTAGAAGAAAAATCCATTATTCAAAAGATTACGTGGCGTGACAACCCATGGTTTCCAGATGTGCTTAATAGCGAAAGGATAAGATGTAGGAAAGATAGCCCAAGCCAATACCAGCATATTTGGGAGGGTGATTTCGTTACATATGGATATTTCTTTGAAATTGAAAGATTACTTGAAGATAAAAAGCCGTTAAAAATTCCAGAATATATCTCTTCCGTTTACATAACAATGGATACCACTATGAAGGGTGGTATTGATAAGGATGGAACGGCGGTATGTTTTTGGGGTGTTGATCTATATGAGAACCCAAATCTTCTTTATTTTCTGGATTGGGATTTAGTGGAATTTGAAGGATCAATGATTATTGATTGGGTTCCAGAAGTTCTTAGATTGGGTGAAGAATGGTCAAGAAAAACAAAAGCTCTTAACGGTTTTCTTGATATGTATGTCGAAGATAAGGCAGCGGGGACAATTGTCATTCAGGACAGTATTCGTAAACAATATAAAGTCAGGGCAATTGATTCAAAATTAACGTCCTTAGGTAAGGATCGGCGATGTTTATTAATTTCCGATGTTATTCAGAACAGGCAGGTCAAGATTGTTGAGACAGCTTTTTATAAAGTTAAAATGTTTAGGAACGCATCAGCCAATCATTTAATACGACAATTAACATCATTTCAACTTTCAGATAAAGCAGCCGATAAAAGACAGGATGATTTATTGGACGCATTTGCGTATGGAGTTGCATTAGGATTAAAGGACGCGATTGTAGATGTCTGAGGATAATATGAATTATATGGATGATGGGGAAAATAATGGTTTATATTCAAAATTATTGAAGGAGTTTGATAAATCCTCACGAAGCAATTATTCTTTTGATTTGGATTATCTAGATTATAGATTATGTAAAGCTATTTATATCTACCATCCCTTAGGTAAGAGAATTATTGATCTACCGATTGATTTATCCATGGGTCAGGAACGCATTATAAGCGTAAAACATGAAACAAAAAGCGATGAATTAACGGAACAGTTCATTAAGGTTTGGAATAGTTTTAATCTTAAAAATATAATCCGACGGTTGGCAACCATGTCCAGATTGTGCGGAATAGCGGCCTTATTTTTAAAAGTGGAAGGGTATAGCGATTATGAGCCATTACCTTTAGACATTGATTGGTCTGAACTCAAGATTACAGCTCTTGTTTATGATGCGATGAATATCGCAGGTTCCGCATCAAATAATCAGGATGTGATGAGTGAAGATTTTTTAAAAATTAAGGATGTGTTACGTAACGGGCAAGCTCTGGCAAAGGATAGATCTTATATTCTTACGAATGGTGATCCGCTTTATAATGAATTTAGCACTAGTGGTTTTGGATTTACAGGGCGATCTGTTTATCAAAACTGTATTCATCTGTTAAGAACATGGTTGGATATTGATTTGGCTGATTCAATGGTGGCCCGTAAATGTGGGTTGATCATTGCAAAGGAAAATAATATAGGAAGTGCCACTGAGATAAGAGAAAAATCATTAAATTTAAAACGTACGCTTCTAAAATATGGAAAAACCAATGATGTTTTGTCTGTTGGCGGTTCAACGACGATTGAATCCCTCAATCTTCAGAATATTGATGGTTCTTTAGATATGGTTAGAAATCATGTTTTAGAAAATATTGCTAATGCTTCAGATATTCCTACGATTATTCTTGGGCAGCAAAAATTTACTCAGGGTTTTGGAGAGGGTGGAGAAGATACTAAAAACGTTGGTCGTTTCATAGAGTCAATTCGTGAATGGGAACGGGGTGTTTATCAGTTTATAGATAATTTTGTTATGCGGATTGCTTGGAATTTTAATTTCCTAAAATCTTTGAATAAAGATAATGGAGATATTTTTTCGACAAAAGATGAAGCAAAAATTACCATTGATAGATATTTACAAGTTTTTTATGCTTTAAAACAAAGTTTTAATTATACTTTCCCTTCATTTTTAACCGAAACAGAAAGTCAAATTGCTGACGGTGATGCTAAAAAACTATCAATGATCACGGAAGTCTATGATCGACTGTTTTCAAATGTTGATGCCGATTTAAAGCCTAAACTAGCGAATTGGTTGATTGATAGTGTTAATAATTTACGCAGTACGAATAAAATCAGGCTGGATATTGATGAAAGTGAATTAAGCAATAGTATCATTGAAAATGATATGTTTGCGAAACCTTTAAACACTTCCAATCAAAAGATTAATGATGTCGCTATATAAACAATTATTCTATTTTTTTAAGAGTGTTGAAGAGCAAATACTCAAATCCAATAAAATCACGAATGATCGTTTATCTTCCTGGCAAGATGAATTATTTAATATTTTAAATACAAGTGTCGTATTTTTTACACAAAATCAGATTAGAAATAGTTTTGTACAATTATTAAAAAAGAACCTGTCGTTATCTTCTTTCAAAAAGAACTTTAAATTAAAAAATATTGATTTTAATAGGGCAAGATTATCAGCCCAAGCAAAAGATTTTTTAAATGAACATGTTCTAATTTCAGTTAATTTGATTAAATTACATCGAGATGAACAAATTCAAGCGACGTTAAGAAGATTTAGTGGCTGGATATCATCTATACCATCAATGGGCGAAGGGAAACCTTCTCAATCTATCAAATCTTTATCCAGGGATTTATTAAAGCCTTTACATAGTCTTAATTTTGAAAATCGACGCGTATTAATTGATCAGGGTCACAAATTTACATCCGCGGTGAATAATGCGATAGCCAAGGATCAAGGAGCGATTGCGGTTAAATGGGTAAGCCATTGGAAAGAGGAAGGGTATAATTATCGACCTGATCATAAAAAACCTGATGGCCATATCTATTTAATTAGAGATAATTCATTTGTTAAAAATGGTTTTATAAAAAAAATGAATATTCAATATATAGATGATATTGACGGTTTTGGTCAGCTTCCTTTTTGTCGATGTTATGGAATTTATCTTTTCAATTTACGTGATTTACCAATTGATATGCTGACAGAAAAAGGAAAAAAATATATCAATGGTTGATTTAATATCATGCTCAATGATTATCTATCGTGACGAAATTTTGTTGGTTAGACGAAAAGATAATGGTTTATGGAGCTTCCCAGGTGGCTATTTAAAAGAAAATGAAAATCCATTTATTGGAGCGATAAGGGAAATACATGAAGAATTAGGAATAGAACTGAATTTCTCCTGTGATTCATTTGTCAATATATGGGAAGGAAAGGATAAATTTGTATCCATAATTCCATTTGATCTTACTAAGAAACCCGACAATATATTTCTTAATAATGAATTAACGGAATATGGCTATTTCAATATAAAGAAACTGCCTGGCAATCTTATGATGAGTGTCAGGGAGGCATTGGAATGGCGTGAATATGATGAAAATGATATTGCAAAAGCCATAGCTAGGGGTAAGTTAGCATCCCCTCAATTTTTTAATGGTAATTTCCTCTTTGATATGCGTATCACTGGGACTGAAATATCAGTAAGAGGAATTAAAAATAAGAATATGAAAGAGGTCACTTATCGTGATCCTAGAGTTTTTCTAAGTCAGAAATTTATTAATTTATGTCAGGGTATTAAGGTTGTTTTAAATCATCCTGAAGAAACTGTAGATGTAAATACTGAATATCTAAGAAGTAGACAGATTGGTAATATAATTTATCCTTATATATTCGGAAAGGAATTATGGGGTATAGCCAAAATATTTAATATTGATTTTGGTATTTTACTAACAAAAAAAGTTTTCTCTACATCACCATCGGTTACAAATCGAAAAAGTTTTCCAGTAAAGATTAATTCCACATTAAGGGCGTTATATGAAGGAAGTCCCTATATTGTCGATCATTTAGCAGTTGTAAGCAATGGTGTTTGGGATAAAGCAGGTCGGGCGATACCAGGAATTAATTCGCCAGTCAATCATGTAAATAAAAAAGGAATACGGATAATTATGCCTGATGAAAATTTATCAACACGGCTTGATGAAATATATAATAAAGCCAATCAATTAATTGATCTTAACAAGGAATATAGTCGCCGTGATGCACGTCGTGACGGAATATTTATCGCTGAGAAGAAACGTAGATTAAGAGATGCAATTCAAGAAGCACAGGACTACGAAGATGAAGATAAATTACGCAATGATGATCTTGAAAAAATTGAAAAGGCATTAAGTGACTGTGAAAGTGCATTAAAAAAGGACAGTCGATGTGATGAAGCGGAACCATCTCTGGTAAAGGAAGATAAAAAAAGGAGGAAAAGCGTTAAGATGACAATAATGAAGAAAAGTCAGATAAATATGTGACTAAAGAATATCTTGAAAATGCTTTAAACCAATTATTTGAAAAATTTATCGCACAAAATAATGCAAGTGTCGCTATGGATAAAAAAAAAGATGCGACGAAAGACGCCGAAGATAATAACAAAAAAGCTGATGAACCTGACAATAAAGCAGAAGAAAGTAAAGAAAAAACCAAAAGTGATGATAATAATTTGGAAAAAAAAATAAAGGATGGAATAGAAGTATCAAAAAGTCTTGCGAAAGATGGAGATGATGAAGAAGAGTTGGGAAAAAACAGCAGCCTAATGTCGAAATGTGACAATGCTTATAGATATATGGGAAAAGATACGCCACCACCTTATCAAAACGAAACATCTGAAGCATATGCAAAAAGAATTTTACGGCCAATGATTTCCTATTCCAAGGATTGGGAAGAAATCGGTTTGGACGATATAGTCAAAAATAAAAAATTACTTGATAAGGCATTTCCCGATATTACAAAAGCGGTCATTGATAAAAACTCTACACAGATTGAAGATGCTAATGAATTAAGGGTTATCAGAGAAAACAGGGATGGGAAGATTATTGACCGAACCGTTGGTTCTCCAAAAGCCTATATTAATTCATATGGTGGATATGAAGACAGAATTGCACATTTTAAATAATTTAAAGGCTTGATAATGGCTAATTTAACATTACAGGGGTTAACAAACCCTACAAATAGCTTTTACGTTGAAAGTTCAGGATTATCTCAGGGATTTGCCGTATATAATCCTGATACATATTGGTTTTACAAGGCTGGTAAAATAGCGAAGGATGATGGTAATGTTTATTATGGCGGCTTACCTGTTCAAATTCTGGCATCATCACTTGGTTCATCAGATTTACCGTCTATATCACTTGCAATAAATATCAGTCAAATTGATGGTTTCACAATTTTTAATCAGAGTAATAACTTAACTCTCATTGGTTGCAATGATGCCCCTATAATCACAGGGGGAGGAACAATAAATACGGTTAAAAAGGGAATACGTGTCAAGTTGGCGGTAAAATGTGACCCAACGCTACGGTCTAAAATCGGTAATTCTATTAACGCAATTAAACTTTCATGGGATTTTGCGAAAAACATGCTTATTGAGGCTACGGAAGACGCAACGTCATTAGATGTTACATTAATTAGTCTTGCATTGAATAATAGCCGAATAGTTAAAATTGAAAATAATACTTACAAATGGAGCGATGGCGAAACATGTGCTCTAATTGAAATTTAAAAGGAAATAAAATATGGCGATTATAGCTCCAAGGACATAGAATTGAACCATCTTATGTAGAGCCAGGAATATTAATTGATCAAGGTCAATCATCAGGGGCATTTGCATTATTACCCAATGGTGAATATAAAGTAAGATTAAATATAGCTGATCAATATGTATATATGAATCGGATGGGTATTAAAACAAAATCCGCCATTTCACAAGATTCACAAAATGATATACTAGATTCTGATATAATGCTTAGTCAAATTCAATGTCCAATTTATTTGGTACAGAACCGAGCAATTTATAATAGACATGAAATAGCTGCCACCTCGTCTTATAATTTATCGTTACCCGAGTTAATCAGATGTACGCAATTTCAGTCTAATTTTAACCAAATGCGGGATGCTTTGTTATATGGTATTCAACCTGAATATGGTGAAGGCATTATTAATAGCCCAGGAATTGCACAAACTGTTATTCCAGCGGATCAGAACGGCAATATAGGATTGACAGAACAAGATGCAGGTCATGTTGTCACTTTTTTACTGGAGACGATTGCTGAAATTACGGCTCGTACTAATCAATCTGGTAAAACCAATATATTTACCATTTTAGGACCTCAAAGATGTCTGAAAAAATTAGAGACATCCAGAATTGTTCAATTAACGTCATATCAGCGTCCTGGTGGAGGAACGAGAACGGTAAAAGGAACAGCTAAAGATATTCTTGAGGAAAATGGCGATAAGATATTTTGGACATATGATGATACATTGATGAATAAAGGAACCAATGGGGCTGATATAATAATTGTAAGCATGCCAGAATTAAATCTCAGCAATATCTTGAATAATAGAATAAATACAAACTATTTCGCGGAGAATGGTAATATAGAATCAATAAAAGATTGCTCCGCGATGTATACAGATACTGTTGCACCACAGATTTTCACTACAAACCTTGCTGGAACAACTACACATTCACAGGCAGAAATGAAAATTACACCAGGATGGGTTTTGCGTCCTGAGGCTTTTACCATTATTAATGCTTTTGCAGAAGCTCCTATTAAAACCCCAGAGGATAATAAAACCTTTGCAGATAGCTTAAAATCAATTGATCCTATTGGAAAAAACCAAGATGATGATCCTTTGAAAAACAAAAATGCAAATATATCTGAGAACAATTCTAAAAATAATAATTTAAATAAAAGATAATATAAGGTTTTAAGGTATAGACATGTCTAAATTATTTCTTTTGAATGCTTGACCTCAAAATTTTTATTTTTCTTTTTCCATCCCTGGAGAATATGGAAGGTTTTCTTTTCCTATTCAATTATCCATGTTTTCTAGTAAACAGGCTTATAAAGATACTGATCAAGAGACATTAAATAATTTTTTAAAACAAATCTATCATTATGGTTTTGAGGACTATCAATCTTCTTTTAACAATCCTCATTACTGTGGATTCAGTTATAGGTTTGATCAGCCTTTTGATAAGGAAGAATTGGAAAAATTAAAAATCCACTATTATCATTGTGTTCAAAAAAATGGAAGTGAAAGAAGAGTTAAAGCCCTTTCAGATTATGCGAGCAAAATGGCGGGTTTGACAATGATTGTAAATAAAGATTCATCAATTAATGAGCTTTATAACAATCCTCAAAATTTGGGTATATCACTCATTCAACAGACTTCATATGATGGGGTGAATTTCATCAATGAAAATTACTCACCCGCTTTTGAAAAATGAACAAAACAAAACCATCCTATGATGATTTTTTAAATTTTTTGAAAGCTCAATGTTTAGAAATAAATGATCCTAGACAAGATGAAAATCTTAATAGTTTTCTAAAACAGTGTTATAAAATTACGAAACATGCGGTGGCATTAAAACAGCTGATTAATATAGACCCCTATATCTATAAATCAGTTTTATATAATTATACGATACATCTCTTTATCATTTCATGTGTTGATAATTATCTCAGTTTTATTCCAGAAAATATTCTTCAAAAGATGAATATAGATAGGCAGTCTGTTAATGGAATAGTACAAAATGCCAGCGATAATACAACTGCGGCATCCATTTTGGTTCCTGATTCCTACAAAAATTTATCATCTGGTGATGTGAATAGTTTAAGAACGCCATATGGTCGTATTTGTTTCATGATCACGCAGCAATTCGGTGAATTATGGGGGTTAAATTGATTAAAGAAATATATCTCGGTGTTATTGATTTTCCATATGATTATTCAAGTAATAACACAACTGGAAAAATCGCGACTATTTTAGAAAATAAATATGGGATTTTACAAAAATTTATTGAACGTTATCAAAATGATGCGGTGATTTATTTAAAAACCGCATTAGTGAATTTTATACAGGACACAATCAATCATCAAGAGGCGAGTGACAACTCCTTTCAAACCGCTTTTTCTCAAATTGAACATGAAATGAAAAAATTTCTTAGTTCTCAAGAAGTGGAAAGAGTTGGAATGCCCAATGTCCCAACTCAGGCGGCATTGAAAGGGATAAGTCATCGTTTTAAGAGGAATAGAAAAATCAAACAAAAAATGAATGGACAACGAAGACCTTCTTTCATTGATACTGGATTAATGGAAAGTTCTTACAAAGTTTGGGGAACTTTCGAGTAATGGGTGTTGCTCCTTATAGTAATGTAATTAGAGGTGGTTATAATTTTATTAAAGATAACCAGAAAATTACATTTAAAACTTATAGGCGTGTTGTTCTACCTTTGGATAAATTCATTTACTGGGTTAAGTTGTCTGATGAAGTTTTAATGAATTGCATGGTTCATAAAACGGAAGAATTTAATCATGAAGTAGATAACTTCAGGAATGAAGCAACAATCATACTTATTACAGAAGATGCTATATTTGACTATTCGAATGATGGAATAGATGAAATAAAAGTATTTAAATATAATAATAGCCTGTATCTTTTAAGAAAAACTGGTGAAAACGCGGAACAAAGTGGGGTTTATCATCATATCGCTCATATTATTGAACCCCAAATGCAATATATTTTCCTTGATTCAGAAGATGATATCAAAAAAGAAAAATTTCAATTAACCTCTTCTATTCCTTTATTCATTAGTTTTTCATCAGGACTTTTCGATTTAACGCCTTTTGAATATGAAATATATCCAGCCTGGCTTACACCGTATAATAAAAAACCTCCTTATATCGCTATTGAAGTTGAGGAAACAACGGGATTAGATAGTGGATTTCAAAACATTAAAATCAATAATAAAGATTATTTATGTCGTTTAGTTCAGGAAAAAGTAAAGCTTGTATTATATGGTTTTAATCATGATGAAGCTCTTATCTTTTTAAAAAGATTGGAGAAATGGAGCCAATTATACAATTATATCGGCTTTATGAGCTCACCATGTGTGACAGATGAAATTTATTCAAAGACTGAATTAGGTTCAGTTGCTTCAAAGAAAACAATTGATTTAGAAATTTCATATGTACAGACAACAGCATTATTGGAAGAACTAAGAGATAAACTAATTTCTATGGTTCTAATGAAATTTAACTACAATAACGAGGTTAAAAATGTTCTCAGATGTAAGCGGGAATGAGGTTGTAACAATATCCCTAACTCAAAATCAGCTTTCACTTTCCAAAAATCCACAACAAAAAGCGATTATTTTTGGTAATAAAGCCTTAAAATTAGGCGGTGATAATCAACCCAAAGAAGCAGTTTTATATTCCTATGGTGATCTTTCCAAATATTTGATTGAAAATAATACTGATGCAGTTATTCAAATGCAGGCTACGGTTCGAGGATGGTTCGGTCAGGGTAATAGAAGTGTAATAGTTAGGGATATAGGGGCAGATAAAAATGCTCTTGATATTCTTAATGATCTCAATGATAAGTGTTATATCGCTCTTTCAGGATATGTATGGTCTGATCTAACAGTAAATAACAGTTTATACGCAAAATTAGTCAATGATTTCAATACGAATTTAAAAGCCTGTTACGGTGTTGGGGCAATTCCTTTTTCTTTATATAATGATGCAAGTAAAGAATACTTAACAGGTATTAAATCTATCTTTACCATCGCGACTAACCAAGGTTATGAAGATGCCCAAACGGGTGTAGGGGCTTGCGGATACGAACTTTCGAATTATCAACCCTCAACAGTCAATAAAGTTAATCCGATGATCTATCGTAGGTTGTCAATCGCATCGCCTTTAACAGATGATGATTATCTTCACAATAAACATTTACAAGATGATTTTAATACCAATATGCTTTTAGATCCACCAAATGATGGGAACAGGGCAAAGAGTTTAATTTACCCTGGAATTCTTGCGGATGGAAATGATTTTACGTATTGGTATGGAGTTGATTATATACGATATTCTCTGATATCCCAGATTACGAATTTCATTATTCAATCATCAAATTATAAAACTAATCCTCTATATTATAATCAGGATGGTATTGATAGAATTAAGGCTTTTGTTAAACAGATCATTTCCAACTGTGCGTCTTACGGTATCATTCAGACGAACTTTAAGATAAGTGCCATTGATTTTGTTGATTATGTTACCCAGAATCAAGAAGATTATAAGAATGAAATTTATGACGGGATTTCAATTGAGGTAAGTCCATTAAAAGCATTAAGAAAAATCGTGTTTTCTTTGCAAGTTACTGATTTAATCGCACAGTAAGGATGGAAATCAATGGCATTGTCTCCTTTAAATCTAAATATTATTAATAAAACACTAACTAAAATCGCTTTTAATGATTATCCCAGTTTAAATGTTAATGCATCACATTTAAGTGCAGAAGGGATTTCATTAAACATTGATAGTCCAAGCACGACGCCTCTAGATGGTATGACGCAAGTTGTTCAATCTGTACAAGCTTACATGAAGCTGAGTATAACAATCAATATACTAAAAACTTCCAATCTTTATATGGAGTGGTTCAGTCAGGTTATGCAATCATGTTATGTCGGAAGTGTAACATTGTATTGTGATAGTAAATCAATGACAGAATTGACTATTCAAAACTGTGCGATTTCTTCCTTGGATTCAATAGCATTAAACGGGACAACAGCTTATGTTCCCTTTAAAGTTACGGGAAGCATCGATATTAACAAATCATGTTGGGGAATAACATAATGTTTTTCGACAAACATTTTAATTTAATTTTTGATATTAATGATGATGTAGAAACTTGTGTAAAACCGATTACAAGAAAATTTTTTGAAAAATATTATAAAATTTTTAGTGAACTGGCTGGTAGGTTTAACAATCAAGTTAATTCAGATGAATGTCTTTTGTATGATAAAACACCCATACTTGATTTAAAAGATATAGCGGGTGAAGAAAAAAGCAGAGAAATTATTGATGAAATTGTTCGCATCACATTAATATCCTGTTCTAAGTCTCAAAAAGTTAAAGAACCAATCCCTATTGATATAGCTCTAAAAAAGAATATCCTTGATGAGGATGATTATAGTAAGGCTTTAAATGTTATTGTTTTTTTTACGGTTCTCTTGCTTATCATCCCCAACAAGGACGAGCAAGGATTGAACTCTTTTCTAAAACAGGCATTAATCCGATCAACCTCATTGCCATATACGGATTACCTGAAATCATCAGAGATATCGAAAAAAGAAGAGATTACAGGGCGGAAAACGAAAATTTTTTCACTTTGATATTTAATATATTGACGAATGAACGTTTTGATATCATCGCAGATATATTACAGCAATGTGAACAAAGCGAAAAGAAATATGAATGTGCGGAGCATTTTAGACAAAGATATTTCATGAGTATGTTAGAAATATTATATTTAAAAAATATCTTTAATGAATAAAAATACTGAATAAAAAAAATAAAAAGAGAGGCATAAAATTAATCCCAACATTACTAATGAAAATTGAAAAACACAAATAACTGTTTCTCCAATAATAGAGAAAATATCAAAAGACGTTAATTGATAGGCATTATTTTTTTGAGGTTGTCCACATTGCGGGCAACTTGAGGCAGCATAGGATATTTCTTTTTTGCAAGCTCGACATGGAACAATGCAAATTTGATTAAAATTAATATTGGGTAAACATTCCAATATTAGAATTAAAGGGTTAAATAAAATGGTTAAA
Source organism: uncultured Commensalibacter sp. (assembly GCA_946699565.1). GTDB lineage: Bacteria > Pseudomonadota > Alphaproteobacteria > Acetobacterales > Acetobacteraceae > Commensalibacter. The sequence continues at coordinate 19,649 of CAMPDW010000020.1, forward strand.
AGTGTCCATAAATAATAATTCCTTCCTTTTCTTCTTGATGCAAAAAAAGAAAAAATAGGCGTAGCTAAATATAATATTAAAAGAAAATATAAAATAGTATGGTTTTCGTTCAACTTTTTTTCCAATAAGTTAAAATAATTTAATGAGATAAAAAATAGATTAAAAATTATTTTGATGTGTAAAATATATAGAAGATTTTATTAATTTTAATTTAATAATAATATTAATAACCCATTTTTAATTCATAATTTATAGACATCTTTACGGTGGGCAATTGTTATTAAATAAAGGATCATTTCATCGCCATTAATTTCGGCAATTATGCGATAGTTACCAACGCGATAACGCCAATAACCAGATTTGTTTCCCGTTAATGCTTTGCCGTGCTGTCGCGGATCATCAGTATTCACAAGATTTTTTTTGATCCATGAATAGATCATCACTTGTACAGGTTTATCCAGTTTTTTAAATTGTTTTTGAAAGTTAGTATGAATTTCAATCTTGTATTTCATCTAAAAATTCTTTCTCGAATGTTTCGAAAGAAATAGTGGAATTATCATGATTTTTAATATCAATTGCTTGTTTTAACAGTTTTTTATCGATTTCATTTTCAATATGTTTCAAAAAAACATCTTTCATTAAAGTCGATAAGGGTTTGTTATAAAAATCAGCGTATTCTTTAAATATTTCTTTCTCATCTTTATTGAGACGAACGGTTAATGTAGACATGATTCCAATCCTTTTGCTATCTTAACATGTTACATTGTAACACATTAAAGGAAGAAATCAAAATAATATTTTGAATGAAATATTGATGAAAGAGTATCAGTTTAACAATCAAACTTTCCCGCCAATCTAAATAAAAATAGGCATTTAATATAGGAAATGATTATTACGAAATATGTATCAAATCATTCTAAGAATACAAATTATCTAATTATCGCTAAGATCCAAATCAGGCAAGATAATAAAGGTTGTTACTGTTTGAATGATTGTCATCATGTATCTGGTATGGGTGAAACAAAAAGACCTTCTAACTGGGTCAGAACACAATCAACCAAAGATTTAATTGGTTAAATTAAGGTAAGCTAAAATATGAGCTCACCTATAAGTATTGTAACAAATGGCTTAAATAAAGATCGCGGTATCTATGTAGTCAAGGAACTTGTTTATGCCCATGTAATGTAGATTAGTCCAGCTTTTCACCTTAAGGTCATTCGTGGATATGATGATCTGATTCAGGGAAAATATCAACCTATTATTAATTTGGATGATCCTGCTTTTCTGAGAAATACATTATTAATTTATACGGAAAAATGTATAATATATCGATCCATTCATTCAGGGAGCTTTTTTATTGCTTCTAATTTTGTTTTGTATTACAATAGTAACACTAAAAAGGAGAAGTAAGAATGCCTATGTTAAATATTAGGGTTGATGAAAATATTAAAAAAACTCTTCAAGAAATCGCTAAATTTAAAAATATTACTTTATCTCAGCTAGTTTTAAATGCCACGCTTGAAATGATCGAAGACGAATTTGATTATAAATTTGCATTAAAGGCAAAAAAAAGACGTAAAAAGGATGAGCCTGTTTTTAATATGGAAAATCTTTATGAAGAATTTGAGGTTTAAAACGTGTTCAACGTTGTTTATGAACAAGGATTTTATAAAGATTTAAAAACACTGGATCGACAACAAGCTCGTCTTATTTTAACATGGATTAAGAAAAATCTTGATCATGCCAATGATCCAAAAAGCAAAGGCAAAGCTTTAACTGGAAATTTAAAAGGATATTGGCGTTATAGAATTGGCAATTATAGATTGATTACAGAAATTAAAGATAATGAGTTGATTTTAATCTGTATTGCCATAGGTCATCGTAAAAATATTTATGATTAGAAATAAATAATAAAAGAGATTAAAGAGCCATCCATTCGGGTGGCTTTTTTATTGGATAATTAAGATTTATGTCAAAAACACCACTTATTAAAACTAATACCAATTTTCAGCAATTTAAAGATTTTGCGAAACTTTTTAAGAGTTTTAAAAAAGATATTGCTACACCTAAAGCGATTGGGTTGTCTGTTAATAAAGATACTGTAACTATTTTACAGGGAATTGCACGTGATTTACGTATTATTTCTCAAATACAGATCGCAATCATTAGTAATTCAAAAAGATTCAAAGATGTATTTAAAGATATTGATTTAAAAAATGTGACTTATAGTAAAGTCATTGAAAGTGAATCTAAAAAAAAGTTCCAGAAAAGTTCTTTTGATTCTATTAAAAAAACAGTCAATACAGGGATACAACATCTTTTCACATTTTCAAGCCGTATGCTTCCTATGCAATCTTATGGTTTTTGGAATTATGGAAGAAGAACGGGGAAAATATTTCAAAAGACACGCAGCATATTTTCAAAAGTAAATAATAATCCCCTTGTTATAGCTATGAAAAAATTGACTATGGCAATTACAAGATTAACAATTAGAGGTGTTACAAATCGATTTACTAAGGCTTTAAATGGAATGCTTGGGGCTATTAAAGCTATTCCCGTTATTGGTGGTATGGCGGTTGGTTTAGCAACAGGTGGATTATTTGGAATTGGAGCTGCAACAAACAGATCAACTAATTTAAGAACACAGACCAGAGAAACTGGATTAACGAGTGGACAATTATTGGCGGGAAAAAATGTTCTATCTCCTTATATTGATTTTGAAGGAATAGCTAAAAATATTAATTCAGAAAGAACAAATCTTGCTAGTATAATCTTTAGAATAAATGGAAGAAATGAATCAACTTCTGATATTTTAATTAAATCTATAAGAAGAGCTGCTGCTATTGCCCGTAATAATAAAAATAATCGTGGATTTATTGGTCAAAATCAAGAATTGCCATATCTTGGTATATCAGCAGAGCAAGCACAGGCATTAGGGCAATTATCCCCTAAAGAATTAGAGGATAAAATAAAACAATATAAACAGGAAAGTATTAAATTAAATCAGTCTGATCCTACATTAAAAAAATTACAAAATTTAAATACAAATATTGGTATTACATCCGATTTGATTAAAAATAAATTTGCTTTGGCAATTTCTGCAGTTGCTCCAAAAATTGAACAGTTTGGTAAATATCTTCAAGATTTATTTGGTAAAATGTTTAGCGAAAAAAACTTGAATAATTTATTAAATGGAATGCAAAAAGCAGGGGATGCTTTGCAAGATTTAATGAAGAAGCTAATGAGTGGTGGAAATATTTTTGATGGATTAAAAAAAATATTTTATGAAAACATGATTCAACCGTTAAAAGAGATTTTTCAGAATAATCTTATTCAACCTTTAAAAAATCTTTTTGACAATTTACTGCCACCCTGGGCCAGAAGGAAAAAAAATGACAGTGGGAATTATCACAAGGCATCTTATAATCTTCCTTTAACTGGTGATGGACTTCAAAAACAATGGAGAGATTTACAAAATTATAATAATGATAATAATCAATACAGTAATGATAACCATCCTTTGATTCAAAAGGCATCTTATACGATACCTAACATTAAAAAAGGTACTTTTTCAGAAGAAAATAAAAATAAGTATATGGATTCAATCAATAAAACCGTTGGTTTACCCGATGGTTTTATGCAGGCAATTCGCCATATTGAATCCAGTGGTAATGATTTCGCACGTGCGAAAGGAAGCACTGCACTTGGTGCTTTTCAGATGACTAAAGCTGCCAGAGCAGATTATAACGTAAAAAATCCCTTTAATTTCTATGATATTGCAACAGGTGCTGGAAAAGATTTTGAGCATTTAATGCGGGTATATCATGATCCAAGACAAGCTGCTGTTGCCTTTAATTGGGGAGAAAAGAATTTAAGTGAATATTTAAAACGTAATCAATCTAACTGGGAAGCAAACTTAAAGGCTCCACAGAGAAAATATTTACATAATGTTGATAATTATTTGTCACGTTATCATCAATCTCAAAATATACAATTGAATGTCAATAATAACACTGGTGGTTCTGCGAGTGTTAATGCACGCATGGCGGCTGGTTTTCCGAGAATGTCAAAAGGTGGATATAGTATTTAATGTTAGGAACGGTCTATAAACTTGCTTTTGAATAATTCCCTATACTTTTGACAGGGGGAATTGCTAAATTGGTTGGAGGTGTTCTTCCCATTATTGCTATCAGTGAGGGTATGAGTGTTTTAACTAATGCAATTACTGGAAATTTTCAGGGACTAGTTAATGGTCAGACATTTTTAACCTTTAAACCTGTAGTAGGCGGTACAGTTATACAGAATACAATTGCCTTGACACCTTTTTACAATCAAACAACTGCCGCCAATTTTTTAATTAGTGAACCTAACGTCTTTTCTTTACTATGCCTATGTCCAATTTCTGAAAATAATCATGCCTTAGTTAAAACTTTAAAATTCAGCAATCTTATCAATTTATTAAATTATCATGCTAATAATGGGGGTTTATTTACGGTTTTAACACCGTCTTATATATATCGAGACTGTATTTTACTTAGAGTTTCAGACATGAACTCAAGTGTTGACGGATCAAGTCAATTTCAATGTTGCTGGCGTTTTGATTTTATTCAACCTCTTGTAACAACTTCCAAATCAAAAAATGTTTTAAATGATTTTATGAGTAAAGCGACGGGTGGAAATCTGACACAACCATCTTGGAAAAGTGCCACTAAAATTTTTTCAATACCAGGTTTAAATTTATGACACAGCAAAAATATTCCTTAATAATTAGTAATAATAATGATCCGCCTTTTCAGATTACAATCAACCTGGATAATAAGGATTATATTTTCAGGATATCTTATAATATTTATGCCCAACGCTTATATTTTACCATTCTTGATCTGGAGCAAAATATTATAAAGACCGCTCCATTGGTTTCTTCCACCATAACAAGAAATATTAATTTAGTTTATAATTTATTCCATCAAAATGAACTTCTTTACAGAAAAGATTTGAACCTAATTATAATTACATAATTATGAGATATTACCGTATCGAAATAGCTAGTTTTCATCAGATAATAATTGAAGATAACGGCGCTATAGTTAAACAGGTTGATGTTGATTATAACCCCAAATTTGTTTTCACAAGCCACCTTGATAACGGCCAAATGAATTCTGGTGCCCTGAATATCATCATGAATATAACTTTAAGTTATTTTCATTTGTCCTCATTAGGTGAGTCTTTTGTTCAAATTCAAGGAATGCCTTTATCCATGATTACACAGGCTAATAACCTGAGAGGGAAGTATATCCGTATTTGGGGAGGGATGACAAAAGATTATTTAATTGAAAAAGATAATTAATAAAAATTAACCAACCACCTTAACGGGTGGTTTTTTAATATCTAATTTAAAGGAAACGAAATGTCGACTATTATTGTTACGGTTC
>CAMPDW010000021.1 GCA_946699565.1 uncultured Commensalibacter sp.
ATTGTATTCATATTTTTGCTTTTAAAACTGATAAAGCAAAAGCCTGGATAAAAGCTGTATCTTTTAACGATGCATATCGTCCGGCAGACCCAGCATGTCCTGAATCCATATTGATTTTTAATAATAGAAGATTTTTAGATAAGGTGTAATCTCTCAATTTTGCAATCCATTTTGCAGGTTCCCAATAAGTAACCCTTGGATCTGTTAATCCTCCCATAGCGAGAATAGAAGGATAGGCTTGTTTTTTAATATTATCATAGGGTGAATAACTGGCAATATATTTATAAGCATGTTTATCTTTAATTGGATTGCCCCATTCTGGCCATTCTGGAGGCGTCAAAGGAAGTGTAATATCAGACATCGTATTTAAAATATCAACGAAAGGAACAACAGCAATTATTGCCGCAAAAAGATCAGGTCTTTCATTGGCGATATATCCCATGATCATTCCTCCAGCTGACCTTCCTTCCGCCACAATCATTTTGGGTTGGGTGTAATGTTGTTTAACAAGAAAATCTGCACAGCTGATAAAATCATTAAAACTGTTAGTTTTATTGAATTTTCTGCCATTTAAAAACCATTCCCATCCTTTTTCGGATCCACCGCGAATATGAGCAATAGCGTAAATCCAACCACGATCTATATAATTTAAAGCTGATATTGAAAAGATAGGGTCAATAGCATATCCATATGCACCATATCCATATAATAAGACAGGCGTTTTTCCATTGAATTCAATATCTTTTCGATAAGTCAAGGTTAAGGGAATTTGATTACCATCTTTGGCAGTTGTCCATATTCTTTTCGTTTGATAAATTTTAGAATCAAAATAAGATGGCATTTGTTGTTGTTTTATAATTTCTTTTTTACCTGTTGGAACGTGATAACGATACCAACAGCGAGGGGTAGTAGGGGATTGATAGCTATATCTTAACCAATTAGAATTATAATCAAGATTTTCATCGAGTGATAGAACATAAGCTTCTTCATCACCGGTTATAAGGATTTCTTGTTGATCAAGGGTAGTGATAACAATTTGTGTATTAACGTTATGACGTTCTAAACGAAGAAAGAAATTTCTATAAGCATAAATTTCAATGAGGTAATGAGTAGGATTATGCTTTATCCATTCTTGCCAATATTTATGATCGAAATTTTCCAATGTTAATTGATCGGGGATTGTCACACGCATCAATTTGAAGTTGTATGCATTATTTTCATTAGTATAAATAATAAATTGTTTGTCCCAATCAATCAGTTTATAAAAAACATTTTCTTTCCTTTTTCTAAAACAAATAGGATCAACAGTTGGGGTGTCTGCTGAAATAAGCCAGACTTCACTTGTATCATGATTATTGGCTGTAATATAAATCCATTGGTTAGAAAGACTTTTTTCAATATTGAGAAAGAACCCAGGGTTTTTTTCTTCATAAATCAATACATCTTGCATAGATTTCAAATGATGTCTGTAAATTTTAGTTGGGCGACCTTGATTATCTCGATAAATCCAAAAAAGATATTGACTACAAGGTGAAAAAGTAAAGGATCCTGAACAAGGTAAAATTATTTGGGGCAAAATTTCATCTGTATGTAGATTTTTTATTCTTATTTGCCAAGCTTCCGAACCTTTAGTATCTTCGACATAAGCTAATAATTTATGATCGGGACTATGGGTCATGGATGCTATTTTATAATAGTTATATTGGTGAGCTTCTTCGTTAGGATCAAAAAGTAAATGTTCTTTATAATTCTGAACAGATTTTCTATAATAGCATTTATATTCTTGTTGATCATTAAATCGAGAATAATAAATCCAATCTCCGTCAGGTAGTTCAGGACTTGTTTCTTTATTAACTAGTTTTTCTTTCATAGAAAGAAATAATTTTTCTTGTAAAGCCGCGGTTGAAGCCATGATATTGTTTGTATATTCATTTTCCTGTTCAAGGTAAGATTTTATGTCATCTTTTAAACATGATGGATTTGTTAGAACTTCCTGCCAATTTTCATCTTTAATCCAGGCATATGGATCTTTTCTTTTAAATTCTAATTGTTCAATTGTTTTTTCGATTTTTTTTGGTTTTGGCGGAAGAACTGAAGACATTAATTATTTTTTCCTTTTGATTAAAGAACAGTATAAAAATGAAAAATATCATATTTGATTTCAATAAAAGATATAATATTTAATTTTGTAACATTTGATAAGTTATATTAAATCATATAAATATTTTTATTGTGGTAAATATTAATAGGTAATGAGTTAATGGCGAAAAAAGATATATTAATTGTTGGGGCAGGATTTTCAGGGGCAGTTATCGGACGTATTCTTGCTGAAAAGAATTGGAATGTTCATATTATTGATGAACGTTTCCATACAGCAGGAAATTCTTATTCTGAGCGTGATTCAGTTACAGGTGTTATGGTTCATGTTTATGGCCCACATATTTTTCATACAGATAATGAAGAAGTATGGAATTTTGTTAATCAATATACTGGAATGATGCCTTATATTAACCGTGTTAAAACAACGGTTAAAAATCAGGTTTTTTCTTTACCGATTAATTTACATACGATTAATCAATTTTTTCAAAAAGCATTATCACCTGATCAAGCAAAAAAATGTATTGCTGAAAAAAGTGATAAAACAATTAAAGAGCCTAAAACATTTGAGGAACAAGCTTTAAAGTTTGTTGGTAAAGAATTATATGAGGCCTTTTTAAAAGGTTATACCCTTAAACAATGGGGATTCCATCCTTCTGAATTACCAGCATCTATTTTAAAACGTTTACCTGTACGTTTTAATTATGATGATAATTATTTTAGCCATAAATTTCAAGGAATGCCGAAAGAAGGCTATACAAATTTGATTGATAATATTCTTGATCATTCTAAAATTAGAGTTTCTTTGAATACAGTTTTTGATAAGGAACAAGTGATAAACTATAAGCATGTTTTTTATAGTGGACCTTTGGATGCTTATTTTGATTACCAATATGGTCGCTTGGCTTATCGTACATTAGATTTTGAAAAATTTACGTATCAGGGGGATTATCAAGGAACAGCCGTTATGAATTATGGGGAGACGACCGTTCCTTATACCCGTATTACTGAACATAAATATTTTGCGCCCTGGGAAAATCACAAAAATTCTGTTTGTTATAAAGAATATAGCCGGTTATGTACTGAAAAAGATTTACCTTATTATCCTATTCGTTTAGTAGGTAAAATGGATCAGTTGAAATATTATATTGAATTGGCAGAAAAAGAAACAAATATTACTTTTGTTGGTCGATTAGGAACCTATCGTTATCTTGATATGGACGTCACTATTGCTGAAGCAATGAATACAGCAAAAATATTTTTGAAATCCGTTGAAAATAACGTAAAAATGCCTGTATTTACGGTTAATATGAAATGACTTATATTTCAGAAAAGGTAGTTCTTTTTACCTTTTCTAAGAAATTTTAATAAGATATTTGATTATTCCTTATTATTGAATATAGATTTTTATTATTTCTATAATATTGTTTTGAGCATATATTTTTTTATTTGTGAAACTTACGCTTCATAATTTAATTTTTTTTAATCTAAAATTTTATAATATTTTATAATTTAATTCGGATTTATTTGATTTTTAGGCGCAATCTATATAGTTTCATTATAAATTATTTATATCAAAGATTAGTTATAAATACAATGAATGATTCAATTAATACCCAACAGCATCAATATGTTTTAACACTTTCCTGTTCAGATAGGCCTGGAATTGTTGCGGCGATTTCAACCGGTTTATTTGAAGCTCAGGCCAACATTCTTGAATCGCAACAGCATAATGATCTTTCAGGTTATTTTTTTATGCGTGTTGTTTTTGTTCTAGAAGATAATCAAAAAAATTATCAATGGTTATATTCTAGATTAGAAGCTATAGCTGCGCAATTTAAAATGACATGGATGTTGCATGACCAAGCGCAAAAAAAACAGGTTATGTTGATGACGTCTAAATTTGATCATTGTCTTGTCGATCTTTTATACCGTTGGAGAATAGGAGAGTTGGCAATCAAACCTTGTGCAATTGTTGCGAATTATCCTCGTGATGTATATAATCATATTGATATGCAGAATATTCCCTTTTACTACTTGCCTATTTGTAAGAAAACAAAAAGGGAACAAGAGGAAAAATTATGGGAGATTATTAAGGAAACTCGAACTGAACTTGTTGTCCTTGCACGTTATATGCAAATTCTTTCTCCAGAAATGGTAAAAAAACTGGCGGGACAATGCATTAATATTCACCATTCTTTTTTACCTGGGTTTAAAGGAGCAAAAGCATACCATCAGGCTTTTGAACGTGGTGTTAAGCTGATAGGAGCCACGGCGCATTATGTAACAGAGGATCTTGATGAAGGTCCAATTATCGAACAAGATGTTGAACGGGTTAGTCATAAAGATGTTCCGCAAGATCTTATTCGCAAGGGACGTGATATTGAAAGGCGTGTTTTAGCACGGGCAATTCGATACCATGTTGAAGATCGTATTGTTTTAAATGGACATAAAACTGTTATTTTTACTGATTAAGGAAATAATTTACCTCTTAAACCCGTTTTTAAAAGATGGGCATATTGAGTGTTTTTTGAAATAATGCCCATTCGAAGAAATAAATCAATCAAAACAAGATTGACATTAAATTTAAAATCATCTGTTTCATATACACGCCTGTATACATCTTTTAGTTTAACCAATTTGAAAGATTCAACTTCTCCATCATTAGGTGTAGGTTTAAAGTCTTCTGGCAACCAAAGATCGTAACAATATAATACATCACGACGTAAACCTTCAGGTCGGAGCATACTATATGTAATCATGGATTTATATTCTGCTTTAATCATTAAATGATGAGGAATACTTGCCTCTTCATTGGCTTCTTTTTCCAAGGTCGTTTGATGGGTGTACCCTGTAGAAACACCACCTGCAGCAATATGATCCAATTTGCTAGGATCCAGTCGTTTTTTTTGAGATCGTTTGGCCACCCATAAAAAAATTTCATTCTGTTTTTTGACTAACCCATTCAAATGTACACCATTTCCAATTAGACCTAATTTTGGAATGACAGATCTATCAATTTTTCCAATAGGTTTTGCATGGGGGGATGGATAAACATCAAAAAGTTCATTCATTGAATTAACAATATTATCTTGAATAAGTTGATTGCCCAATTCTTCTAGAGAATATTGAAGTGGAAGATTACAAATATTATTCTGATCCAAAATTACATGATGTTTTTGTAAATTAGGAAGAATAGAAGGAAGAACCCATCCAACAATTTGATTCTGTGCTTTAAAAGGTAAAAAATCTTTATGTAATAATGCGTTATTACAATTTTTAATATGATTAAATAAACCTTCAAATTCAATAAGTTGCATTAATAATCTCTTATACTACTTTAATTATAATTATTATATTTTAAAATTATCTATTACAATTTATATTCATTTTTGTTCTAAAAAATTGCAGTATATAAATTATAAATCTATTCTAATTTTTTTTAAAATATTATGTCACGATATTCTAAATTTTCTTTTATTGACAAAGAAACATCTCGTTCAAATATTTCGACTTTGATTGAATTATTATCATATTTGTGGCCACGTCAATATCCCACATTAAAAATTCGTTTGATTTTAGCACTTATTTTGATGATTGGTGCCAAGATTATCGGATTAGGAGTCCCATATTTATATAGTAAAATCGTTGATTATTTTTCACATACTGCACAACAAATAATTTATATCCCGATTTATCTTATTCTTGGATATGGATTAGTAAGAATTATTTACAGTTTTTGTTCTGAATTAAAAGATACAGTATTTGCGCCACTACGTTTTCGTGTAATGCGTATTATTACGTTGCAATGTTTTGAACATGTTCAAAAACTTTCCTTGAAATTTCATTTAAATCGACGAACAGGGGCTATAACGCGTGCTATTGAACGAGGAAGTGATGGTATTGAGACAATTTTAAGAGTAGGTATATTTAGCATTGTTCCTACTTTAATTGAAACCTTGATGGTATTAGGTGTTATTGCTCATTTATGTAATTGGTATTATACATTTGTTGTTTGCTTGGCCATCATTACTTATTTTCTTTTTACTATTGGATTTACCTCTTGGCGTATTCAGATTCGTAGAAAAATGAATGAGATAAATAATGAGGCTAATAATCGTGCCTTGGATAGCTTACTAAATTATGAAACGGTTAAATATTTTGGGAATGAAGAGCATGAAGTCAAACGATATGATGAATTTTTAGCACATTATGAAAAAGCATCAATCAAAACTCAAATTACCTTAAATATCCTTAATTTCGGCCAATCTGCTATTATTGCTATTGCTTTGACATTAATTATGTTTATGGCGTCTCATGACATTGTTACCCATCATTTTACTGTAGGTATGTTTGTTTTGATTAATACATATTTAATGCAGCTTTATCAGCCATTAAATTTTCTCGGTAGTGTTTATTCTAATTTACGAAAATCCATTGTTGATTTAGAAAATATGTTTTCTTTGCTTGCTGAGTCTAGTGATATTTACAGCTCTAAAAAGGCAAAGTCTTTACCGACAAGTTTGACCAATGCAGGGCCAGCAAAAATTGAATTTAAAAAAGTGCATTTTGGTTATACTCAAGCCCGAGAAATATTGCATGGAATCAGTTTTATTGCCAAACCAGCCCAGCAAATAGCGATTGTTGGACCAACAGGATCGGGTAAATCAACCATAAGTCGTTTATTATTCCGCTTTTATGATGTAACCTCAGGTTTAATTTATGTTGATGATGAAGATATACGTAACTATAAACTGGATGATTTAAGAAAATCTATTGGGGTTGTTCCTCAAGATACCGTACTGTTTAATGATACTATTGGTTATAATATTGCTTATGGCAAACTAGATATTACGCAAGAGAAAATTGAAAATGCAGCCAAATTAGCACAGATTCATGATTTTATTATTGGTCTGCCAGATGGTTATCAAACGCAGGTTGGAGAAAGAGGGTTAAAACTTTCTGGAGGTGAAAAACAAAGAATTGCAATTGCCAGAACTGTTTTGAAAAACCCAAGAATCCTGATCCTAGATGAGGCAACGAGTGCCTTGGACAGTCATACAGAAAAAGAAATACAACAGGCACTTTCTCAAGTATCACATGGCAGAACAGTCATTACAATTGCTCATCGACTTTCTACTATTATTCATTCCGATTTAATTTTAGTCATGATGAATGGAGAAATATGTGAACAAGGAACCCATGATTTCCTACTTGCAAAAAATGGTTTTTATGCCAATATGTGGTTTATTCAGAGTCAGCACTCTGATAAATAGGTTAGAATATTGAAAATTTTTCAATTTTAATGCTTAAATATTGGATTTTTGCTTGACTATTTTGTAAAATTTAGTCATAGGGCTAAGTTAAATATTTTTTATTTGCCAAACGTCAAGTCTTGGCTTTCACTATCCGAGGATGAAAACAAATGTCTCGTCGTTGCCAAATTACAGGCAAAGGTGTGTTGACAGGAAATAATGTCAGTCACGCCAATAATAAAAATCGCCGTCGTTTTCTGCCAAATTTGCAAGATTATTCTTTAAGATCTGATATTTTAGGACAACAAATTCGTTTGCGTGTTACAACCCATGGTCTTCGTACGATTGAACATAATGGTGGATTAGATAATTTCTTATTAAATACACCGAATCGTAAGCTCCCTGAAGAAGCGTTGGTAATTAAACGTCGTATACTTCAAGCTCAAGAAAAGAAATCAGCAACAGCTGCTTAAATTTTCTAAAAATTATTTATCTCGTTAATACATAACTTCCTTAATTTAGTTTTAAGGAAGTTATTTGAATTAATAAAGGAAAATATTCTTTATAAATTTATAATTTGAAGAATATATATTTCTTAATATTTTTTTCGTTTGTGGAGGTTTTTCTTTTGTCTGACCATTCTGATCTTTCTAAAATCCGTAATATAGGTATTACCGCACATATTGATGCTGGTAAAACAACGACTACTGAACGTATTCTATATTATACAGGTGTCTCCCATAAGATTGGTGAGGTCCATGAAGGGAACACCACGACTGACTATATGGCCCAGGAACGTGAAAGAGGGATTACTATCACCTCTGCTGCTGTTACTTGTGAGTGGAATGGTCATCGTATTAATATTATTGATACTCCAGGTCATATTGACTTCAATATTGAGGTTAACCGTTCTTTACGTGTGCTTGATGGTGCTGTTTTCATTATTGAGGGTGTTGCCGGGGTTCAACCACAATCAGAAACTAATTGGCGTCTTGCTGATCGTTATAATGTTCCTCGTATTATTTTTATTAATAAATTAGATCGTACAGGGGCAAATTTTGAATATGCATTCAGCACGTTAAAAGATAAGCTAGATATTGTTGCCATTCCATTACAACTTCCCATAGGTACAGAAGAAAATTTAAAAGGCGTTATTGATCTTGTAAATATGAAAGCTATTATCTGGGAAGGGGATGATCTTGGTGCTAAATATAACATTGTTGAGATTTCAGCTGATATGAAAGAAAAAGCTGAAAAAGCTCGTCAAAATCTTCTTGACACTGTTTTGGCTGTTGATGATGCAGCAATGGAAGAATACTTTGAAAAAGGCGACGTTTCCGTTGATGTTCTTAAGAAATGTATAAAAAAAGGTACAATTTCTGGAGAATTTCGTCCTGTTCTTTGTGGTTCTTCTTTTAAAAACAAAGGCGTTCAACCTTTATTAGATGCGATTGTTGACTATCTCCCAGCACCTGATAATGTCGAAGGTATTCGTATTGCTCCACCTGAAGATGAAGAAATTGACGAACATAAACTTCCGATTATTCCTGTTGATCCAGATGGAAAATTTGCTGGTTTAGCTTTCAAAATTATCAATGATAAATATGGTTCTTTAACATTTGTTCGTGTTTATCGTGGTATTTTACGTTCTGGCGATACAGTATTAAATACAACACATGGACATAAGGAACGTATTGGTCGTATATTTCAAATGCATGCTGATAAACGTATTGAAATTAAAGAAGTTCATGCAGGTGATATTGCTGCTTTTGTTGGGTTAAAAGATACAAAAACAGGGGATACTTTGGCTGATCCAGCTGATCCGGTTGTGTTAGAACGTATGCAATTCCCAGTTCCTGTTATTGATATTTCTGTTGAACCAAAGACTAAAGAAGCAGTTGAAAAAATGACTCTCGCGCTTCAAAAATTGGCTGCAGAAGATCCTTCTTTACAATTAAAGACCGATCAGGAAACAGGTCAAACCATTCTTTCTGGTATGGGTGAATTGCATCTTGACATCATTATCGATCGTTTACGCCGTGAATATGGTGTTGATGCCAATATTGGTGCTCCACAGGTTGCTTATCGTGAAACTATTACTCAGTCACATACTGAAACTTATACCCATAAAAAACAATCTGGTGGTGCTGGTCAGTTCGCCGAAGTCAAAATTATTTTTGAACCTACTGAACGTAATGAAGGTATTATTTTTGAAAATAAAATTGTTGGTGGTGCGGTTCCTAAAGAATATATTCCTGCGGTTGATAAAGGTATCAGAAACCAGGCATCTACTGGTGTTTTAGCTGGCTTTCCAACCGTTGATTTTAAATTTACCCTTGTTGATGGTAAATATCATGATGTTGACTCTTCTGCCTTAGCGTTTGAAATTGCTGCTAAAGCTTGTTTCCGTGAAGGAATGAAGAAAGCTGGTCCAGTTATTCTTGAACCTATTATGGACGTTGAAATTACAACACCTAATGATCACGTTGGTGACGTTGTCGGTGATTTAAATCGTCGTCGCGGCATGATTCAAAATCAAGAAACATCTGGTAGTACAGTTATGGTTCGTGCTTTTGTTCCATTAAAAGAAATGTTTGGATATATTTCTGACCTTCGTTCAATGACCAAGGGTCGTGCATCCTTTACGATGCAATTCCATCATTATGATCCAGTTCCCCGTAATGTTGCAGATGAAATTATTAGTCAGTCTGCTTAATCTAATTTTGGAATTTAATTAAATTTTAAGAACAGCCTTTTACTTATGAAGGGCTGTTTTTTATATTTAACAGAATCCATAAATAAATTGAATTTAAATATAATATTTTAAAAATTGTTTAAGTATTATCATGATTAATATTTAAATGGGTTAATTTAGAACCTTTAACACATTATCATATAAAAGAATATAGCAGAAAAGTGAAGAAGGTGATTTGTAAAAACTTCTTTTTATTGTAATACCTTATCCTTCTAAAGTAATAGGTTATATTTATGATGTTTTAGAAGTTAAAAAGCTGTTCAATGATTTGAAGCTAAAAAGATGGATTTTTCATTGTCATATTTTTCGACAAGATACTACATTGCAAGAAACGATTATTTACACTATATTGACTAATGGATAATCAAAGTTCATATATCCGCTTTACTAAATAAGCTATATTAATAGTTATTGGTTTAATCGATATAATTTAAAGTGGATTTTGAATAATCAAAAGGCAATATACTTAAAAATTTAGGAATATTGCCTCGTATTTAATAAGATTTTAAGTACTGGAAGTTCCCCTATATTCCATGATTTTCTTATAAATATAAAGAATAATTACGGCTCCAACAATTGAAAAAATAATTCCAGCTTTTTCCCCATCATGGTAAAAGTGAAGGAGCTCTCCTAACCAGGTTGCAAGGGCAGAACCAGCTATCCCTAAAAGAACTGTAATAATAAAACCTCCTGGTTGGTGACCTGGCATTAGTAATTTTGCAATGCCACCAATAATAAATCCTACAATAATAGCACCAATTAAAGAAAACATGAACTACTCCTTATATAAGTCTATATTGTTGTTTATTTTAAATGAATTTTTATTAAAACAACAGGTTTATTATTTTTATTTGTTTATCCAAATGCATGTAGTCGATGAATTAAGGCGATTGATACTTCCCGTACAAGATCAAAATTTTGTTGCATGGGTTTGAAGATTAAACGATCATCCATCGCATAGGCTCCTTCATTTCTTGGACCTTTAGGTTCATGGAAATAAAGATCTGAAACATGCTCAGAAGCTTGTGGAAAAATATGATTAACAAGCATATGAAGTGCAGATGGTATCTCAAGACAAAGAATTTTGATATCAAGATATTCCCTTGTATATCCACTGAAAGGTGAAAAATAAGGAATTTTGGTGGATAACATCCAGATTTTTTCAATTAATGCAAGGCGAATAGCATGTAAAAGTATCTCTTTATCATCCATAATTGGTGTATTCTTCCAGATAGATAATAAAATAATATGATCTTTTTGAATACGATGAAAAGTTGCTTGTGTACTTGACCAGCAATCAAGCCTTTGTAAGCCATTGGCCAATGCCATATAAGATTCCTGTAAGATAGGATCTTCAACGGATGCAGCACGATCAAGCCAAATACTTGGATCGAGCATGTAAATGGCTGCTCTTAAAACAAATGCATCGGAATGTTTAAGAGCATGATATGCAAAATCCAAGGATTGTTTAAAACGTTTGCTATGTTTAAGCATTTCTTGAAACGTGTCAGGATTAGCTGACATTGCAGCACCTAAACCTTGCAAAATGTTTGCACACCAGCCTAATTGCTGAAGAATAGCATTATTAGGTATAGCTCGTAATTCCCGTGGATGTTTGATATTAGCGTGTCTACTACCAACAGCATTATTCTGTCGGACGGCAGGTCTTGATCCTGTCTGATCAATCAATGATGGACCAAAAGTGCTTAATAATGTGCCATAACCTTCATCATTGACCAATTCTTTCATCGCCGCATTAATGGTAGTGAAAAAATCCGCATTAAAATCCTTTTCGTCATAAATAGGATCATTCACTGTTTTTTCAAAATTAAAGATATGTTGGGCAATGATGCTGATTGTTGCATTAGCAAGAATTTGCGTTCCAAATAATAAATAACCATCACCACCCTGAAATGAGGTTTCTTGACGGCTATGAATGTTTAATTTATCGAAATAATGTTCTGTGATTTGAGGGGATAAATATTGAAGGCGATCTTTCATGCTAAAAGGATGAGCTCCCCGTCCAATACTTTCTCCATGTGTATCGAATAGAATTAATTGGATATTGTTCAAATTATATTGTGCAAGTAATTTCGCGATTTTTTTACGTAATTTTTCAATTTGATAGGTGGCGGCTAATTGTCCTACAAACCGTCCTGAATCTGAATAACCAAATTGCAAACATAATTTCCCAGATTTTTTCAGGTAGTTTCTCCAGTGAGGAGAACGTAAAGCCTGTTCAATAATTTTATCTCCATGATTTAGGGCGTAGTCGGTTTCAAATAATGGCGAAATTTCAATTTTATTTTCAATACTGAATAAACGTGCAAGCCAAAGTGCCATTAAAAGAGTAAATCCGCTTTCTGTTTCCGCAATAAGGAATCGTATGGGCGTTTGATGATCAATATGTTTAATGATTTGCGTTAAAAGCATCATGAGAATACTTGCTGATGCTTTTTCAACTAATAGAGCACCAAAATCGACAGATATCGGATTAACATTATCAAGAGCGGTATTTATTGTGTTAAATAGCGTTCTTGTATGAGAAGGATTTTCAGGATTACTTGTAATGCCTAGACGTTGACGTGCCATATTATGAATTTGAACGGAATTAAGCCGTACATGCGAGTGAGACAGGCTTAATCCATGGGCAATAAATCCAGCTTTGGCGACTAAAAGGTCAATTTTAAAATTTTCATTTACCTCATTAAGGGCGTCATCAAAAAAAGGAAGCAGTTGATCTGTTGAAAGAATAGATTCTGTGCGGTTTTCAATTAATAAACGAGCAAAATTTGAAAATAAATCAGGGTCAGCCTTGGTTGGGCAATTTAGAATTTGTTCTTTAAGATGATTTAAAGCAATGGAAAGCAGATTTTTAAGTTTATCAACACCTTTTGGAATATTATCTAATTGATTATAAAGCCGTTCTAATTGCAATTTTTTCATTTGTAAACGAATAAGCAGGCTATCCCACCAACCAATATCATTTCGTCCATCTGTATCATATCCTACCCAGCTACTGAGAATGATAGGGCATGGTGTTAAATCAGTCCAATATTCTGGCCAGAATTTTTTTGCAGTTTCTAATAAAGAATAATTTATTAAGTCCAAAGCATTTCTTGCGCGAATAATCGCATCATTTGCCAGACATAATTCTTCTTTCAAAGTGGGAGGAAAAGAACGTCGATGAGAAGTAAAAAAAGGTATTTTAATATCATCTTTAATCGGATGACTGGCAATATCAGCCAAAGCTGTATAAACAGGGTTTGCCAAAGAAAAAGTAGGATGAGCTGTAAAAATAGCTCCGAATTTGATGGTTTCTACACTTTTTTTAAATCGTTTAAAACTTTCAGCTTTTGGTGTATTTTGATGATTACCTGAATGTGTAACTAATTGTTCTATGATAGAATCAATTTTTTTTTGGATAGATTCTTTATTAGGATAATCAAGATATTTTTGTAAATGTTTTGCATGCGATAAAAAAGCAGAATCTCGTAATTGCTGAATTAATTCTGTTAAATTATCAATGGATAATTCTCCACTATCTAATTTTTGATTAATTTTTTGTGCTAAGGTTAAAATTGGATTTTCAGTAGGTTGATGATCTTTGGTGGAGCGTAATTGATTGGTTAATTTTAAAAAATCATTGAGTATCTGCGAAGAGGATGGCGTTGATTCTGTCATGGTCAAATTTATCCATTACTATTTTTTATAATAAATCTGTTTTATTATGATTAATTATAATAAAGAGAATGAAAAGAAAAAATTTCAGAACTTTTTATAATTCTATAACTATTCAGTGTTAAGGCGATGAATAAAACATCTGATCCAGACTATCAAACCAAGAAAATCTATCTTCGTTATCATCAATTGGCAAGTTTCTTATTATTGGTAATGGGATTACTTACTTGTCTAGGTTATTTTTTACCAATTTATACAGGACTTAAAAATAATTTTTGGATTGAACTTATTTTATCAGGAAGTCAGGCTGGTTTTATAGGTGGCTGTGCAGATTGGTTTGCGGTGTCAGCTTTATTTAGACACCCTTTGGGATTACCAATACCTCATACAGCTATTTTGCCTCAGCAAAAGAAAAGGTTGGGGCGTGGATTAGGCTGGTTTATTGCTCAATATATATTTACCAAAAAAGATTTAACTTTAATTTTACGTAAAATAGATATTCCTGAATTAATGGGAAATTATTTGGCTAAATCTGAAAATATAGAATCATTAAGTAAAATTTTAATTAAATCATTACCTGATTTATTGGATCGAATTGAAGATGGACGGGTCACTAATTTCATGACTAAAATTTTAAATCGTTTATTAAGTGGAGAATCCTTTTCACCTTTTGTAGGGCGTATTATACGATCGATGCTTGATATAGATCAACATCAGGACATTATATCATTTATTCTAGAAATTCTTAAAAAAACGTTGAAAGAAAAAGAAGCAAGTTTAAGGAAAATGATTCATAGTCGTGTTGAAGAGCAGGGAGGTCGTTTTTTAGGATGGATGATTGGGGATTCTATCGCAACGAAAGTTTTGATTGCTGTCAATAAAGAAATGGATCGAATTGATCCTCACAATGAAGTTGTACGAAGTAAAATAGGCGGATGGATTAAAGATGAAATTGATAAGATAGAAAATAATCCAGAAAGAATGGAAAAATTATCTCAATCTGCAAAAAATATTATTAATCATAAAAGTGTTTTGGAATGGCGTGAAACACTTTGGAATAAATTTAGAAATTCTATTCATGAAGATGCTAAAAATGATCAAGGGTGGTTTAAAAATCTTATTGTTGATTCCATAAATTATTTTTCTCAACAATTACAACATGACCCAGTTGTCCGGAAAAAAATTAATTTTATTATTTTTAGCTTTTTATCGAAGTCTCTTCCCGGAATACAAGAATGGTTAGTTAAATTTACAGAATCTGTTGTTGATAAGTGGGATAGTCAATCTTTGGTTAATCGTTTAGAATGCCGTATTGGAAAAGATTTACAATATATTAGGATTAATGGTTCAATTGTTGGTTTTTCAATTGGAATTACTTTTTTTTTATTGGTTCATTTTTTAATAAAAATTTAATTTTTTTAAAATATAAAAATAAAAAAACTTTTAAATCTTTTAAAATGGACTTATACAGTCCTATATTATAAAATAGTGATGTAACTTATTGAATTTTAAAAATGTTAAAATTATCTAAATTAATTGATTATGCGACAATTATTTTAATATCTTTAGATCAGTCTAGATCTGTGGTTTCATCATCAACCCTTGCAACAAACACGGGAATACCAGAGCCGACAGTTGCTAAAATTCTCAAATTGTTGACAAAGTCATCATTGACAAAATCATTACGTGGTCCCGGAAGTGGTTATTTTTTGTTAAATCGTTTGGATGAAATAACACTTGCTAAAGTTATTACCATTATTGAAGGACCAATAAGAATAGTAGATTGCGATAATGAAACATGTCGAATTGAAAATGATAAATGTACTTTATACGGAAAATGGAGTGTATTGAACGATAAAATTAAGACAGTATTCGAAACATTAACATTGGCGGATTTAAAAAAAAATTCTGCTAAAAACACTATCAAAAAAATTAAAAAAGAAATAAACATATAGAATTTGAGCTTAGTATGAATAAACCTGTCCAAAATCAAGCTTTATTGAAACAACTTAAAATAGATGCCTATAAATGGGGTTTTGAAACTGATATTGAAATGGATATTCTACCCAAAGGGTTAAATGAGGATATTATTCGATCTATTTCTGCTCGTAAAAGTGAACCTAATTGGATGCTTGAGTGGCGGTTAAAATCCTATCGTTTATGGTTGACGATGGAACCTCCTCAATGGGGAAAGGTAGCTCATCCTGAAATTGACTATCAGGATTTACATTATTATGCGGCACCCAAAAAGATAAAAGGTCCTAAATCGTTAGACGAAGTTGATCCAGAGCTACTCAAAACCTATGCAAAGCTTGGTATTTCGTTAAGGGAACAGGAAATTTTAGCTGGTGTTGAAAAAACTGAAAATAAAGATGTTGTTCCCGTGGCTATTGATGCTGTGTTTGATAGCGTTTCGATTGCTACTACCTTTAAAGTAACATTAGCTAAAGCAGGGGTTGTTTTTTGCTCTATTTCTGAGGCTATTCAAAATTATCCTGAAATGATTCAAAAATATCTTGGTAGTGTTGTTCCTCAAGGTGATAATTATTATGCTGCATTAAATTCTGCCGTTTTTACAGATGGTTCATTTGTTTATATTCCCAAGGGTGTAAAATGTCCGATGGAACTTTCGACTTATTTTCGTATTAATGCGAAAAATACTGGGCAGTTTGAGCGTACCCTTATTATTGCTGATGATCGGGCAACTGTTTCATATTTAGAAGGATGTACAGCACCACAGAGGGATGAAAATCAACTTCATGCGGCAGTAGTGGAGCTTGTTGCCATGGAAGATACGTTTATTAAATATTCTACCGTTCAGAATTGGTATCCTGGGGATAAAGACGGTAACGGAGGTATTTATAATTTTGTTACTAAGCGTGGGGCGTGTCGCGGGGCTCGTTCTCGTATATCTTGGACTCAGGTCGAGACAGGTTCTGCTATAACATGGAAATACCCGTCATGCATTTTACAGGGTGAAAGTTCAATAGGTGAATTCTACTCTGTTGCGGTTACTAATGGTCATCAACAAGCCGATACTGGTACTAAAATGATTCATATCGGTGCAAATACACGTTCAACTATTCTTGCTAAGACAATCAGTGCAGGAAATTCAGATAGTACTTATCGGGGATTGGTTCGAATGCTGCCTAATGCTAGAAATAGTCGAAATTTTACGGAATGTGACAGCCTATTGATTGGCAACCATTGCGGGGCACATACTGTTCCTTATATTGAAAGCAAAAATAGCACTGCAAAAATAGAACATGAAGCAACAACATCTAAAATATCAGAAGAACAATTATTTTATTGTCAACAGCGTGGATTGACCAAAGAGGCGGCAATTGGATTAATCGTAAATGGATTTTGTAAAGATGTTTTAAAAGAACTTCCAATGGAATTTGCAGTTGAAGCACAACAGCTTTTACAGATTAGTCTTGAGGGAAGTGTAGGTTAGATTGAATTATGAATATGATATTAGAAATTAAAGAATTACATGCATCTGTTATTGATGACACACTTAAAAATGGATTAAAACCAATTCTTAAAGGGGTTAACTTATCTATTCCAGTGGGTGAAACGCATGTGATTATGGGACCGAATGGATCAGGTAAGTCATCATTATCTTATGTATTATCTGGTCATCCTAGTTATAAAGTAACATCAGGATCAGTAACTTTTAAAAATCAAAATCTTTTAAAAATGTCTCCTGATGAACGGGCTGCAGCAGGTTTATTTTTGGCTTTTCAATCACCTGTTGAATTGCCAGGTGTTAATAATGCAAATTTTTTACGTACAGCTGTGAATTCTGTCCGTAAGGCACGTGGTGAATCTGAATTAGACGCTGTATCTTTTTTAAAATTGGCACGTCAATTGGCTAAAAATTTATCTTTTCCTGCAGATATGTTAAAAAGAAACGTTAATGTAGGTTTTTCCGGTGGAGAAAAAAAACGTAATGAAGTTCTGCAGATGTCTTTATTACAACCCTCTTTTGCGATTTTGGATGAAACTGATAGTGGACTAGATATTGATGCCTTGCGTATCGTTGCAGAAGGTGTGAATTCTTTACAATCTCCGTCATTTTCATCTTTAATCATAACTCATCATCAAAGGTTGTTGGATTATATTAAACCTGACTATATTCATATCCTTGCAAAAGGTCGTATTATTTTTATAGGTGGACCGGAGCTTTCTTTGCAGCTTGAAAAAGAGGGTTATGCGCGATTTTTAGGGGAAGTTAATGAGTAATGTTAAGGAACATCAATATGGTAATGAATGGATAGAAATTTTAGAGAATCTTTCATTTTCTGAACAAGAACGAAAGACTTCAAATGCTATTCGATTCCTACTAGCTAATTCTTTTCCTACACGTAAAACAGAAGAATGGAAATATAGTGATTTAAAATGGCTTAAAAAAATAAAATTTACTCAAAATTCGGTTTTTGATGAAATTTTTATTCAAAAAGCATTAGATACGATTTTAACGGACGATTTAAAGAATGTACCAAGAATAGTCTGCTATAATGGTCGTTATCTAAAACAATTTTCAACTATTCAAGAAAATCCAAATTTTTTCATGTTGGTTGATTATTCGAAAAATGAGTCATTTATTAATCTAAAAAATGCCTTGGTTGCGTTAAATAAAATATTTGATAATCTTACTATTACAGTAAAATTTAGCTCCAAAAATGATATGAAATCGATTTTATGTATTAATTTAGGAAATGCAAACACATCGAGACCTTGTGTTTTTTCGCCTAAATATCATTTTCATATCCTCGATAATGTTCAAGCGACCATATTGGAAATTAATTATGGGGAAGGTGTATATTTTTCAAATTCTGTTTATGACATAAAATTGGATCATAAAGCACAATTAAATTACACCTATATTAATAAGGCGTCTAAAAAAAGCTATTATTGTACGAATACCTTGATCGAATTATCAGATCATACAAAATATAAACAATTTCAGTTAATTAAAGGTTCTTTATTTTCAAGATATGAAACGAACATACATTTAAAAGGTGAATGGAGTCAGGCAGAATTTGATGCAGTGCAGATTTTATCAGATCATCAACATGCAGACATAACTTCTCAAGTCATTCATGATGTTCCGCATTGTCAATCTCATCAGAATGTGAAAAACATTCTTTCTGATTTTAGCCATGGTGTTTTTCAGGGTAAAGTATATGTTAACCGTCTAGCACAGAAAACTAATGCACAACAGCAAAATCAAGCTTTACTTTTATCAGATCATGCTGAAATAAACACAAAACCTGAACTTGAAATTTATGCTGATGATGTAAAATGTTCTCATGGAGCCGCTATTGGAGCATTGGATCAAGAACAACTTTTCTTTCTTATGTCACGTGGGATTCCTTATGAATTAGCTCAAAAAATGTTAATTAATGCATTTATTAATGAATCTATCGAAAAAATTGATGATTCGATTATTCAAAATTTATTACATCAATCAATTATGGCTAAATAATAGAAAAGAAATTGTAAATGTCCGAACCTATTTATTATTTTGATATAAAAAAAATAAGAAAAGATTTCCCGATTTTAGAACAAAAAATTCATGGTAAGGAGTTTGTTTTTTTAGATAGTGGGGCTTCTGCACAAAAACCTGTTCAAGTTATAGAAGCAATGCAAAAATCTGTTTTTACGCAATATGCCAATGTTCATCGTGGTATTTATATGATGAGTGAATCTATAACTGAACAATATGAAGCAATTCGTAAGAAAATTTCTAATTTTTTAGGAGCCTCTACATCTGATGAAATTATTTTTACAAAAAATAGTACGGAAGCTATTAATTTAGTTGCTTATTCTTATGGTAATTTGATTAGAATGGGACAAAGCATTTTAATCACTGAGATGGAACATCATGCTAATTTAGTCCCTTGGCAAATGTTAAGAGATCGATTAGGTATCCGTTTGCATGTTGCACCGATAATGGAAAATGGTGATCTTGATATTTTGGCTTTTGAACAGATTTTAATTGAGTATGACATTGCTTTGGTTGCAGTCACTCATATGTCTAATGTTCTGGGAACCATTAATCCAATTAAAATGTTGGCTGAAATGGCACATAAGAATGGAGCAAAAATACTTGTTGATGGAAGTCAAGGGATTGTTCATCAATCAGTTAATGTTCAAGAACTTGATGTTGATTTCTATTGCTTTACAGGCCATAAGTTATATGGTCCAACGGGTATTGGCGTATTATGGGGTAAAAAAGATATTTTAAATCAAATGCCACCTTTCATGGGAGGGGGCGATATGATTAAAAATGTGACTTTTGAAAAATCAACATGGGCTTCTGTACCCACAAAATTTGAGGCTGGAACACAACCTATTTTAGAAGTTATAGGACTAGGTGCAGCAATTGATTATGTTTTATTTATCGGTTATGATATTTTAATTCAACATGATAAAACCTTAGTTGATTATGCTACAGATAAAATGAAACAAGTTCCAGGTTTAAAAATTTTGGGTCATCCAACAAAAAAAGGAGGTGTAGTTTCTTTTACGATGGATAACATTCATGCTCATGATATCGCAACTATATTGGATCAAAATGGTATTGCAATTCGTGCAGGACAACATTGTGCCGAGCCTTTAATAAATAAATTGGGTGAAACAAGTATCGCAAGAGCAAGTTTTGCTATTTATACAACTTTCGAAGAAATAGATAAGTTTATAAATGCCTTATATTTGGTGAATAATTTTTTTAAAAAATGAAGCATGCAATCAATGTACGGTTGTTGAAGTAATAGAGTTTTTTTATGAGTGATATAAATCAAAATAAAGCGGACATCTCTAATAATTCTTGTGAACTAATGGAAAATCAATCCGAACAAAGTCATGTTGAATCCTGGAAACCTGACCAAGAAAATAAACTATCTGAACAAATTGATGAGAATGCAATTATAGATGCAATATCAACAATATATGATCCAGAAATTCCTGTTAATGTTTATGATCTTGGTTTGATCTATGTCATAGATTTACATGATGATGGTAAAGTTCATGTAGAAATGACATTAACGGCGCCTAATTGTCCAAGTGCTCAAGAATTGCCCATTATGATTCAACAAGCCATTGAAAATGTTAAAGGTGTTACTGAGGTTAAAGTTGATGTTGTGTGGGACCCTCCTTGGGATCCTTCAAGAATGACCGATGAGGCCCGTCTAACCTTAAATATGTTTTAATATTAAAGGATTGAATTAGAAATATAATCAATATTTTATATTTCCGACACTTCATTCTTTATAATTTACGGAAGGGTGAAAGCATAAAAGCAGGGACAAATTGTCCAAATCCAATAGTAGGTGTATCTTCATCGGATAATGACTGTGATAAAGGTATGCGTGGAGCAACAGTAACGTTATCTCTAGATTCAGATTTTTTTGATCTATTTTTGTGTTGATGTGAAGATTTTTTAGTCGATTTTTGTTCTGCTATTTTCTCATTCGATTTAGAGTCTTTAAATAAATCATCAAGATCAATGACAGGTATTGGCTCCTTGGTTAATGATTCAATATTTTTTACTAATTCTTGTTCTGCTTCAGTTGCTAGGCTTATAGCATAACCAATTTTTTCTGCACGTCCTGTTCGTCCAATACGATGGACATAATCTTCGGGTTGATAGGGAATATCATAATTAAAAACATGGGTTAAATTCTCGATATCTATACCTCGTGCTGCAATATCTGAACAAACCAGAAATTGAATTTTACCTTTTTTAAAATCATCCATTGTTTTAATTCGATCATGTTGTGCAATATCACCATGCAATGAAGCACTTTTAAAATTATGTTTTTTCAAAGAACGTGTTAATATATCGACATCTTTTTTCTTGTTACAAAATATAATGGCATTTTTCACATCTTCCTTTTCCAAAAGAGATCGTAAAATTTTTCGTTTTTTATTCTGAGGTACAATAAGTAATTGTGATTTGATTGTAGAAGCTAAAGAAGAAGGAGGAGATATCAATATTTCAACAGGATTAATAAGAAAAGATTGAGATAATTTTTTAATTTCAGCAGGCATAGTAGCAGATAAAAGTAACGTTTGTTTATGTTTCGGTAAATAGGAAACAATTTTTTCTATATCAGGAATAAAACCCATATCAAGCATACGGTCAGCTTCATCAATAATAAGAATTTGGATTTGGTTTAGTAAAATTGCTCCTTGATTGAATAAATCAATCAACCGACCAGGTGTAGCAATAATAATATCAGCACCACGACGTAATATGTCTTTTTGATCAGCAATACTTTCTCCACCGACTAATAAGCTGTGCGAAAATTTTAAATATTTACTGTATAATTTTAAATTATCGGCAACCTGAAGGGCAAGTTCTCTTGTTGGTTCTAAAATTAGGGCACGTGGCATTCTTGCCCGTCTATTTGATTGGGAAAGTATTTCAAGAATTGGCAAGGTGAAAGAAACAGTTTTTCCCGTTCCTGTTCTTGCTATACCTACAATATCTTTTTTATCTAATGCAACTGGAATTAAAGCAGCCTGAATTTCCGTTGGTTTCGTAAAACCAATTTTATGAATTGCATCAAGAATGGGATTTGATAAAGGAAGTTGATCAAATAATTCAACTTCTTTAAAAGGAGTATTTACAATAGATTTTTTAATTTGACTATTTTTCTGAATATAAGAAGGCAAAATTACACTTACCGTATACATTTTTTAAAGAATAATTACTTTTAATTTATATAATAAGAATATTAAAATTAATCAATATACTTAATATAATGTAATTATGAAATGTAAATAATGGATGTGGTTAAAAATGAATTAAAATTATATTAATTAAAGTTATATTAATGATTCCTAAAAAGCAAATAAATTTTAAAATATTGTTAATTTTATTATAAAGGTTGGCTTTTGGGCGAATTGCACGTTTCGCTTTTTGATATATTGAACTATAGCTATAAAAATGAAGAATAACCATCAATATAATTGTTAGAAATGTCAAATAAGATACTTCGTTAATCACTTTTTTTATGTAAAGATGGATAAAGAGTGAAATTTGAAATAACACGGTTAAAAGGGAATTTATACCATTATATTGGTATAATTTTTTAAGATTATCGATGATTTTTGTATATTATCCAATAACCCTACAGAAGATGTTACGCTTATTATGTAATAAAAGAGGCTTCCAATCCATAAAGAAAGGGTAATTGAATTAAGAGATATTATAATTTTCCAAAAAAAAGTCATGTGAATCATGATTACTCCGCTATTATATTAAAGTTTGAATTTAAAATTAATTGTTGGTTTAAATAATAAAATATATTTTTGTCAATAAAGGAAAGAAAAAGTAATATTTCTCTAAATCATATAATATTATAATTAATAATAGTGTATTGTATTATATTACAAACGATTAATGTCACTGAAGGGTTTATAATTATGCAATCTGAAAATAAAAATACCAAGCTATTATTAATAAATCCAGAACAAATGAATAAAATTGATCAAATTGCCGCTTCTCATTTACCAATTTTCGTTTTAATGAAAAATGCTGGATTATCAGTTGCACGTGCGGTCATGCAATTTTATAAACCTTGTAAAATACTCGTTTTATGTGGTCCAGGTAATAATGGTGGAGATGGATATGTTGTAGCTCATATTCTTGCAAATGAAGGATGGCCAGTTAAAGTTGCAGTTCTTAAATCACCCCGAGAGGGTACAGATGCATATAAAGCAGCACAACAGTGGGGTGGTGATACAGTTCCTTTTAACAAGCAGTCTGTTAAAGATGCAGAATTGGTTATTGACGCTGTATTTGGATCAGGACTTTCCAAAGATCTTGATGATCAATTAGCAATCATTTTAAAAGCTGCTGAACATATTATTGCAATTGATATGCCTTCTGGGGTTGATGGTAAAACAGGAGAAATCAAAGGCTATGCACCTCATGCAGAATTAACAGTTACGTTCTGTCGTGCAAAACCTGGACATTATTTATTACCAGGAAGGGAATATATTGGTAAACTTGTTATTGGGACAATAGGGATTCCTCAATCTATTTTGGTCAACCCCTCTTTTAAAACTTGGTTAAATGAACCGGGATTATGGGAGGTTCCCCATTCATTAATTGAAGATTATAAATATAGCCGTGGTATTGTTAATGTTATTGGTGGAGGTCAAACAACAGGAGCAGCTCGGTTGTCATCTTTGGCAGCATCATCAATGGGCGCAGGATTGGTTCATATTTTTGCATTTGGTAGTAAAGATGTTTATTTAATGACTTCACCTTGTTTTATGGTTGATGAAGGCGATCTTAAAGATTCATTAAAAGATGCCCGTCGGAAAGTATGGGTATGTGGTCCAGGGTTAATGGAAGATGAAGTTCATACAGCGTTAACAGAGCTTATTAGTGCAAATAAGGTTATTGTTGCCGATGCAAGCGCTTTGACCAAAGATAATATTAACTTATTAAAAAAATGTGCTGTATTAACGCCTCATATTGGTGAATTTAAACGTGTATTTGGTGATATTAAAAATTGTAGAATAACAGCAGTCAAAGAAGCTGCTAAATCTTTAGATACAGTAATTGTATTAAAAGGTCCAGATACAATTATTGTATCTCCAGATGGTAGGGTAGCTATAAATTGTCATGCAAATGCACGTTTGGCAACGGCGGGATCTGGAGATGTTTTAACGGGAATAATTGCCACATTGCTTGCTTGTGGTATGCCGAACTGGGAGGCTGCTTGTGCTGGGGTATGGATTCATGGTGAAGCGGCATTGTTGCATGAAAATTCGTGGCCAAATGCCGTTGATCTTATTCATCATTTAGGTAAAGCAAGAGATAATGCAGAAATTAATAAGTAAATAGAAATTCAAAAAGAAAATCAGAATTTATTAAAAAAATTGTTGCTCTATGAATAATAGTGCGATAAATAGAAAAACTTCAAAGCGCAAATGTGCGGATGTGGTGAAATCGGTAGACACGCTAGACTTAGAATCTAGTGGCGCAAGTCGTGGGGGTTCAAGTCCC
>CAMPDW010000022.1 GCA_946699565.1 uncultured Commensalibacter sp.
TTTAACGATAAATTGATTTTTTTGAAATAAATAAAAAATGAGAATTCAATTATTTAATATGGTGGAGGGGGTTGGATTCGAACCAACGTAGACGCACGTCAGCGGATTTACAGTCCGCCCCCTTTAACCACTCGGGCACCCCTCCATCGGAAGATGGAAAACAAATAACAGGTTCTTTTGATAGATGTCAACAGAGTTTTTAACTTTTCTTTGTAGATTTTTTTGATTTTCTCTATAATCATTTGATTTTTAAATATATAGAAAAGATTGAATCATATATGAGTAAAAAACCTGTTTCTAATTCTCATCAAAAAGAGGGTGGATATTGGTTGTATGGTTTGCATGCTGTGCAAGCGGCTTTGAAAAATCCATTACGTCAAAAAAATCGTTTGTTGGCTACACAAGAGATATTTGACACTTTAATGACCAAATTGGAACGGCCTTTAAATATATCTTATGAAATTGTTGATCGTATGATGTTGGATAGGTTTTGTGGTCGGGATGCTGTACATCAGGGCGTTGCATTACAGGTTATGCCACTTCCCGACCCAGATTTAGAGGATATAGTGAAACGGCATGGACCCGTGCTCATCCTTGATCAAGTTACAGATCCTCGCAATGTTGGTGCTATTTTACGTTCGGCAATGGCATTTGGGGCAGCTGGAATTATTATGCAGGATCGTCATTCCCCAGAAGAAAGCGGGGTTTTGGCCAAGGCGGCATCGGGTGCTCTTGATTCTGTATTGGTAATGAAAGTGGTTAATCTTTCACGTATCATGAAGCAGTTAAAGGAAAAAGGTTTTTGGGTTCTTGGAATGGATGCGCAGGGTGAGGTTCTAAATGGTCAAAATTATAAGAAAAGAAAAGTGGCATTGGTGTTGGGTGCCGAAGGTAAGGGACTGCGACAGCTTGTCCGTCAAAATTGTGATGAAATTGTTTCATTATATATGGCCGGGGATATTGACAGTTTAAACGTATCAGTTGCGGGTGCCATTGCCTTGTACGAAATAATCCATTCTAATTTAATCTAGAAATTTTATGTTAGTTTATTTAAAATTGTTCTTTTTATGCAATATTAAAGGTAAAGATCAGCTTGTTTAGATTGTCTGTATCAACGCGTGAAAAAATAAAAGATTTAGTTTTTCATCAGCAAAATCGTATAAATCACCATTCTATTGAAACTGTTAAGATTGAAAAAACGATTGGATGTTATGGCAGCCCGCGATGGAAGAATATTCAGGAATTTGCAAACAATCAATCATATCCTTTTTTGCACTGGAAACATCCAGCCGAGACAATTTACCGTTATCATCTGAAAGATATAACCCTCGATGTTTATCATATGGTATATTTCAAACAAAACCGGGTTATCACCAACAGCAATTATTACTTATCGGAAAATTTGCTCAATTCCATCCACATTCAATCGGATAAACTGATTGATGCGCGAGATCAGGGAGCTGTATTCTGTTGTTCTGATCATTGGGAAAACAATTATTTTCATTGGATGATGCATGCCATTCCAGCTTATTATGCGGCAATGCAATCAGGAATAAAAGCCAAATTTCTTTTGCCTTACCCATTGATGTTATGGCGTAAACGCAGTTTGGAATTGCTGGGACTTGACTTATCCATGTGTTATCCCATTGAAAAGGAAAAACAATATAGATTTTCAGAATTTTATTATTTTGATTATCTCTCACAAAAATTTGGCTATTCCTGTTCAAAGCTTTCTGAGCAGGCATATGTCAAAATGAAACAGAATGCTGTTGTATCTATTCAGTCAATAGCGAAATATGACAAGATATATATTAGTCGCGTAAATAAGAATAATCGGCATTTACCTAATGAGGAAAAGCTTGTTGAAGCATTGGAGAAAAGAGGATATTTTATTTTAAATCCTGAATTATACAGTCTAGATGAACAAATCATGCTTTTTCATTATGCAAAAATTGTGGTTGGTTTGTTGGGTGCAGGTTTATCAAATATCGTTTTCTGTCAAAAAGACACATTGATTTATGAATTGATTCCAAGTCATCATATCAATCCATGTTTTCTGGTCTTGTCTTTACAAAGCGGATTGCGTTATTGGGCCGATCAATTTGACAGTGGTGTTGATCATGGGGCGCCAGATCATCTTAGTGCCTGGGAAAAACCAATTGATGTAGCATTTGTCATGAAGAGACTTGATGAACTTGAACCTTATATGCGTTCTGTTGATAATGCAGTTGTTAAATAACGTAATCAATAGGGGGAAGACTTAAATCCATTGATACTCCAGGTAAATCTTTATGACGAACCCCGATTTGTCGGGCAGGATTGCCAACTACGGTTGTGTAAGGTTTGACTGCTTCTAAAACAATTGACCCTGCACCAATCTTGGCTCCTTCTCCAATTTCCACATTTCCCAATACTTTTGCACCTGCACCGATTAAGACTCCCCGACGGATTTTGGGATGACGGTCTTTTTCATCTTTGCCCGTTCCCCCAAGGGTAACTTCTTGTAAAATTGAAACGTCATCTTCTACAACAGCGGTTTCCCCAATAATAACAGAAGTGGCGTGATCTATCATGATTCGCTGTCCCAGACGGGCGGCAGGATGTATATCAACCCCAAACACTTCCGAAATACGGCTTTGTAAATGAAGTGCCAGATAGCGTCTTTGATTATGCCATAGCCAATGGGAAATGCGATGGGCCTGAATGGAGTGGAATCCCTTGAAAAATAGAAATGGTGTAATTAAATCGGAGCATGCTGCGTCTCTCATCATAACCGCGATCAAATCGGCTGCAGCTATGGAAATGAGAGGCGGATTGGTTCTGTACACCTGTTTGATTAAATCAGTTAATGCCTGATAGGGGATGGAGGCATCCTCTAATTTGCGTCCTATCATACAAGTCAGGGCGGTTTTGAAATCATGATGGCTGTGAATGCATGTATCAAAAAAACTGGATAATAAAGGATCACAACATCCATTGCTTTCTTGAACCATTTTTTCCCACAAGGCTTGAAGGTTTATTTCGTGGCTGTCGGGGCCGCTCGCTAATAGGTTATTCGGATCATTCATTGCGTTTTGAGTAGGTGCAATTGGATGAAGAGATTGACCAAATTTTTTTTTCATCATGCCCTCATGCAAATTTATCAGTATCCTTAGGGAAAAATGTGACTTTGGTTAACAAGACATATAAGGAAACTATATTTTTATTCAAATGACCAGATTTTTTTTACATGTAAAAAAAATCATATAATTTTTTTGTAAAGGATTGTGCTTTGTCTAACAATGTTTAATAGTTAAATAATGACTAATACAATAATATTTCATTCTATGTATCATAAGCACAAACTATTGATTTGATAGAATAAAGTGGGTTTTACTTGGATTGTACGGGAATAGTTTCCAATGAAATGTAAAAATAAAAATTTTCTGAATATTCAAAAAATTTTTCTGTATCTGATGTGTATAGTTGGATTAATTCCAGACTCTGCATTAGGGGCTTTGCCAGTGATGCCTGTTTTGGATAGTGGTGATACGGCATGGATGTTAATCAGCAGTGCATTGGTTTTATTAATGACAATTCCAGGATTGGCCTTATTTTATGCAGGGATGGTTCGCAAGAAAAATGTTCTTGCAACAATGATGCAATCCTTTGCTATATGTTGTCTTGTTACTTTAATATGGATAACAGTGGGATACAGTCTTGTATTTACGACAGGGAATTCTTTTATTGGTAATTTATCACAATTTATGTTGAATGGAATTCTTGGTAACTATCACATGGGTGTTGATAAGGGGTTCATATTAGGAGCCAATGGAAACAATCCTGTCATTATGACTATCCCACAAAGTGTTTATGTTATGTTTCAAATGACATTTATCATTATTTCTGTGGCAATTTTGGTTGGATCGGTTGCAGAACGTATAAAATTTTCTGCCCTATGTATATTTTGTATATTATGGGCGTTATTTTCCTACGTGCCTGTTGCATATTGGGTTTGGAATCCGACAGGCTGGTTGGCCAATCTAGGAGCAATTGATTTTGCAGGTGGAACGGTTGTTCATATTAATGCCGGTATTGCTGGTTTAATATGTGCTCTGGTTGCAGGAAAACGGTTAGGGTATGGTCGAAGTGATTTGGCACCGCATAATGTAGGTTATGCTGTTATGGGCGCTTCCCTATTATGGATTGGGTGGTTTGGTTTTAATGGAGGATCAGCCTTGGGAGCAAATGGTCGTGCAGCCATGGCGGTACTTGTAACACAGATTGCTGCCGCTGCTGGTGGTATTGGCTGGATGTCGATCGAATGGACTATTCGAAAAAAACCAACAGTACTTGGTATTGTTTCTGGAGCAGTGGCTGGCTTGGTAGTCATTACCCCAGCAGCTGGTTTTGTAATGCCTGGCCCGGCCTTATTGATGGGATTTCTAGGCGGGTTGATTTGTTTTTGGAGTTGTTCTTATTTAAAACGAAAATTGGGATATGATGATTCTCTTGATGCTTTTGGTATTCATGGAATGGGGGGAATTATCGGGGCAATTTTAACCGGTGTTTTTGCCTTTGGTCCATTGTCCGCTACAGAGACAGATCCAGTAGGTATTAGTGCATCTTTGCATCTTGTTATTGCCCAGATTGAGGCAGTTGCTGTCACAATAATCTGGAGCAGTCTTGTTTCATTTGTTTTATTGAAAATTATTGATTGTTTGATTGGATTGCGTGTGGATACAGATTCAGAAAGGCAAGGGTTAGATATGGTTTTACATAATGAACAGATAAATTGAATATTAGCAATTATTTTTGTTTACAATTTTTAACAAAAAGCGCTTTAATACTATTGGTTTAAGAATATTAAACCTTTTATTTATGTAAGGGTATTATAAATGATAAAATCCATAGTTGCGCGCTTTCCTGTTATAGGTGCCGGTTTAGCTATTACCTCTTTTGTCGGAACCTCTTTGCTGGTAAATAATGCTGTCCATGCTGTTACATCCAAAGAATGTCATCAGCAGTTTACGGCAGCTAAAAAAGCTGGAACCGTCAAAGAAAAAACGTTTAGAGAATTCAAGGCAGCTAATTGTAAAGATGAAAGATCTGTCAAAGATGAAATGCATCAGCAAGATGCGAAAAAATCTGATACATCCCAGAATAATGCTTCTTCTAAATCTCCAGCTAAACAAGATGCTACAGCATCAAGTATAGCAGCAGGTGATGCAGTTTTTCCAAACGCGGTTGATAGTAAATATTCAAATGAGAAAGAAGGTACTGCTCGGATGCATACCTGTTTGGATCAATATAAAGCGAACAAAGCCGATAATAAGAATGGCAATTTGAAATGGATTCAAAAAGGCGGCGGTTATTATAGTGATTGTATGAAACATTTTAAATCTGGTTCAGCACAATAATTTTTTCCACAGTTTATAAAAGCCTGTTTTTTTAATTAGAACAGGCTTTTTATATTTAAATAAAAAATATTCCTACTGATAAATTGAAACTTTGGGTTATCTGGTAATATTTAAATTATTGAAATAAATTGTAACAGGGTTAATTTCCTAGTTTTCTGATTGTATTATAACCAAACTGATTAATATATAAAATTATGTTCTTTTAAAAAACCGTATCCGGAATTATCTTTTGAATTGAGGGTTTATGATGTTTTATGCTGTTGGTGTCTGTGGATAAGCTCTTGTCTTTCAATAATTTCAATTTTTCCAGATTGTGCATTTTCAACATCCATTACAATAACATAATCACAATGCGCAACTGTTGCAGGCCGGTGTGCCACAATAATGCGTGTTATATTCATTTCATCTAGTATTGTCGCAATATGGGCTTCTGTTGGTTCATCCAGACTGCTGGTTGCTTCATCTAAAAATAGGATTGCTGGTTGGCGATATAAAGCTCTGGCTAAAATAACCCTTTGTTTTTGTCCTCCTGACAAGGAACTTCCCATATCACCAACAAATGTTTCAAATTTCATGGGCATTGCCATTATATCTTGTAAAATTGCAGCTTTCTGTGCACATTCAATAATTTTTTCCTGATCAGGTTTATCATCAAACCCGCAAATATTATCTGCAATTGAACCAGAAAACAGTCCATCATCCTGTAAAACACCAGCAATTTCTTGTCGGTAATTGTCTAGAGATTCTTTTAATATATTTCGACCGTTAAAGTAGATATCACCTTCCTCTGGATGGGTTAAACCCATCATTGTTTTTAAAATTGTTGACTTTCCACATCCTGATGCGCCTATAATAGCAATACTTTTACCCTTTGGAATTTTCAGGTTTATATTACGAAATACCCAAGGTTCAGCAGGAGAGTATCTAAAACCCAAATTTTTACACACAAGATGGTTTTGATCATTAATATGAAGTTGTTCCGTCAATCTGTTATTATTCGATATAGATATTATAGCATTTTCTTCACTTTCTGTAGGTGTTAAGACTATATCTGAAATACGATCACTCTGGATAGAAAGCATTTTTAGTTTGAAGGCGGCACCGATAAGATTGCCTATGCGTCCGGTGAATTGGTCTTTGTAGGATAGAAAGGCAACCAGCATTCCAACTGTCATTTTATTATCCATGACGTAATGTGCCCCGATTACCAACATTATTAACCTGTCAATAGCGAAGATGGAATCATTTATACGTCCAAAAATAAGGTCATAACGTTGTGTTTTTAATCCGACATTGATTGCATCAACCAATAAATTTAACCAGCGTGCACGTCTTCGCTCCCGCAATCCAAGTAACTTGATACTTGCCATACCTCTCAAAGTTTCAATAAGATGTGAATCCTTTTTAGCATTATAGACAATACCCTCTTCAGAGGCTTGCTTGTAAGGGCGATAAGCCATAAGACGGCTTATACCGTCAAGGATTACAGCAATTAATGTTACAAGTGCCAGCCATTTACCATAGATGATTAGCATTACAAACATACCAATTGCCATTAAACCATCCATGACTGCTTGTACCATATCAGTTGTAATGGTTTGTTGAATAATACCTAATGAACCGAAACGGGATAATATATCTCCAACATGTCTTTTCAAGAAATAATCCAGCGGTAATTTGGATAAATGTTCAAAAAGGCTGGCATTCCATTGAACAGATACACGGGTGCTGAAAAGCATGACCATCCATGTTCGGGCTGTGGAAATAAGCATTTGCAGCAAAATAAGAATGGCAATTCCAACTGTGATTGTTGTTAGCAAGCCGTTATCCAAAGTTACAATGACTTCATCAATAATGACTTGCGAGGCCATAGGCATGACAATTGAAATAGCTTCCAACCCAAGGGATGTTAATAAAAGATAAAACAGGGTTGTTTTAAGACCGTCTGTTTTTCTGAAAAGATCACGTAAATGAAGATTGTTGCGCTCATCTTTTCGGGTAAAATTTTGGTCGGGAGCAATCTCAAGCGCCACTCCTGTAAATTCATTATTGATTTCACCCCAAAGTACCTTACGTTTTCCACGGGCGGGATCATTAATCATAATTCCATTGGTTTTTACATCTGTTAACACGACAAAATGGTTTAAACTCCAATGAAGAATGCAAGGTAAGCGTAATTTGTTTAGTTCTTCCATTTCCAAACGCAAAGGACGTGTTGTCAAGTTATTCCGTTGCGCAATATCAACAATATTCTGTAGGGTAATTCCTTTGATAGAAATAGATTCTCTTTGTCTAAATGTTGTTAGATCAATATAATTTCCATAATAACTCATAATCATGGCAAGGCATGCCAGGCCACATTCGGAAGCTTCCACTTGCAAAATTACGGGAACAGTTTGGCGAAAACCAAAATTTAGTCTTTTCAAGGTATTAATCATGAGTTCGGTTTCGTTAATCTTGTTTTAATAGTATCGTTAACCTCAATAATGGGTTGGAACATCCATTGATAAAGGCGACGATAATCAACGGCAATATCAGCTTCAACTTGCATTCCGGGCTGCAAAAAATATTTTTTATTGGGATAAGCTGCAATGAAGTTTTTTTCAGGTTTTACCCGAATTCTATAAAAGTTACGATCAATCTTACTGTTTGGACCAATTATTTCATTTTTTAAATTGGGATTGCTGTCTTTACCCATTATATCCGATGTAACTGGTGTATAAGTAATTTCGGTAACAGTCCCGTTGTATAGACCAAATTTTTGATATGGAAATGCTGCATAACGTAAGATAACATTGCTATTTTTCTTTAAAAGTCCCACGGCTGAACTAGGAACATAAAGTTCGGCTTCGATTGTTTGACCTTCTGGAACTATACTTGTTAAGGCGGAATCTTGTGAAACTTGCTGACCGATATATCCCCGAAGCGCTGTTATGGTTCCATTTATGGGGGCTGTAACAAAAATAGTTTGATTACGTTCTCCCAGTATGATTTTCTGATCAATATCATTTATGCTTTTTTTAATTTCATTGAGATCATGTTGG
The DNA here is from genome assembly GCA_946699565.1 of uncultured Commensalibacter sp. GTDB lineage: Bacteria > Pseudomonadota > Alphaproteobacteria > Acetobacterales > Acetobacteraceae > Commensalibacter. The sequence continues at coordinate 8,444 of CAMPDW010000022.1, forward strand.
TAATTGGTATCGTACAGTTGATATTTTGATGCATTTTCTAATATTTGGCCTTCAATCGATGTTTGATTTTGTAAGAACTGTGCATGAGTACCTAGAATTTGGGCATATGTATATAATTGATTCTGATATTCCTGATTTGTTGCCAAAGACATTTTCTTGGCTTTTTCAATCATCAGTAACGATTGTTGGACCAAGGGGATTATTTGATTGTCATTTTCGATTTGCTGGGTAACTTTGTCATGCTGTTTGTAAAGATTAGAGAGTGTTTCCTTAATATTGTTTTTTTCAATGGGAGCGGCCTTTTCTTTGAGTGCAAGCTGTTTTTCAAGAATATTTTTTTGTTTTTTCAACAAGTTATTAGTTAATTGTTGTGTGGGTCCATTGATAGAGGTGTTTTCGAGACTTATCGTGAATAATTTATCGCCTTTATGAACAAATTGGCCCTCTATAACGTTTTTTTCAATAACAATGCCATTTGTTCTTGATCCTATAGTGATTAACCCTTCTGTAGGCATAATGCTGCCGGAAGCATGTATACGACGCGTATAACCACCGAAAATAGTATATAATATGATAATAATGACACAAATGAATGAGATAATCGCGATGATTTTTATAGGAATAGGTTGTACATCCTGTACGCGACCTAACCATGTATCTCGTTTTGCTTCTAAAACTTCATGCCTGAAAAGAGAATTCATGGATAATAATCTTGATAGATTAAATAAATTTTGTAAGAATGTTGAGAAACATTATTTCAATCATAAATGTTTATGATTGAAATATTATATATTCTCTAAAGATTTTTTATATTTATATTAATTTTAGGTGAACCAATTTACACGATAAAAACAACTTATTTTAAATAATATAATGAATAGTTGCAGGAAAATTTCATTATGTATCTTGAAACTAATGGAAGAGATTAGCAATTCCCTGCGATATTCCATTAATAATTCCAACTGTACCTAATCCTATCCCAGAAATTGCATTGTTAACATTGCTACTTATATCGGCGGCATTTTTTGATTTGGCTGCGTCAACAATAGATCCAATACCACTGCCAAGTTTACTTCCGGCATTTGCTTCATTGTTGGTTTTAATTCCTGTTAAGCTACCATAAAGATTATCGACAATTCCTCCAATTGAAGCGCCTATGAAAGAGCCTATTAAAGCGGAAGAAACGGGAAGTGTAATATTGCCCCCGATAATATCACCCAAAAAAGATCCACCTGATACGCTATTGATTTCATGTGATGTAATTTCTCGCATTTTAATATTCCTGAATAGAAGGGGTTATAATTTATTTCAATAACCTATCATCAAATTATTAACATATCAAATCAAATATACAATTGTATTTTATTAATAATACTTAATCTTTGAAAAAGTTAAACTATAATTGCATTCTTATTAGAAGTTTGTTAATTTTTATTAAAATGGATTTCCCGTGACTTTTTGAGGAGTTCCTGTTTAACTTGTTTAAGTTTTTCTCTGAATTCTTGATTTGCATGTAAACGAGCGACGACTTCAGCTCCGATCAATCGGCCTGCGTCTACATCGCTTTGCCAGTGCGCACCACAAATAACGCGACTTTGTCCGAATTCATAACCTTCCTTCAATATCTGGTCTTGTTTATCTGGAAAAATTTCGGATAGAAATAAGGCGGCGGACCATCCAAAAGCTGCGTGACCTGAGGGGTATGAACCATCCTTACGCAGTAGGCTTTCATCCTCTGGAGTACAGCTGTGTGTGTGATAATACATAAAGGGACGAATTCTTTGATAGTGTTTTTTCGCTTTATCAGTTCCAAAATTACCGCTCATGATTAACAGATCCTCTAAAAAATCTTGAGTGATAGGGGTATTTTTCTTGGATATTTCAATACCGATGGTTTTAGAAAAGTTCTTTCCGATTGTTCCGTTAAAAATAGCGGCTTCTTCAATGGCTTGGTTCCATCGAGATGTGTTTATAAGTTTGCGTGTATTGAGATATATTTCTTTATCAATTGTGAATAGTTGACTATTTCTATCTGGTGGAGACGGTAAAAGTTTCAAACTATTTGCGAATTGATCAGTATGCAAGGGTAATTTTTTTGATTTAGTAAATAGTCTTTTAATTTCATCTTTTTGTAAATTGCTGGATTGTCCAGTTAAGGGGGATATTAGGATATTTATTAATAATGTAAAAATAATAGTTTTTTTATAATTCATTGGTCTCTATTTATTTGTTATAAAAAAATTAAAGATAATAGATTAAGTAAATTTATCACATGTTTTATGTTTTTATTATATTTATTATTCATGATAATTTTGATGAATATGTATGGTATTTAAAATTATGAATTGCTTTGTTATAAAAATTAAATATTATTAATATTTTTGTTTTGAAATGATTATAAGGGAAACGTTTTTTTAAAATAAATATTCGTAGAGTTGAATATCGTTACTTATTTTTATAAATAATATATTTTTATTTTAGTCAGTATATTTTTTAAGGAATAGTTAATATAAAAAATTTTCAAAGCTCACCATAATCAATTAGTTTATGATGTTTAATTTAAATTAATAAATTTAAGACTTCAAATACATTTTACGTAAAAAATTTTAAACAGTTTTTATCGCTTGCTTATGTAATAAAAACAGTATGGATAATGATATATGAAAAAAATAGATCTTATTAATATTGGTCTTTTAATGTACCCTAATGTTCAACAAGGAGCCATTTTCGGTTTAATTGATTTTTTTTCTGTAGCAAATCAGTTGGTCAAGGAGAATTGGAATACTAACCTTCCCATACCTCAAATTAAAATTGTAAAAATTGATAAGCCAACAGTGAATTTTGACCTGCCTTCATTTATTGTTAAAAAAAATGACTTGAATTTTTCTGTTATTATTGTCCCTCCTTGTACAGATGAATTTCCATCTGGAAGTAAATATAATACGCATATTAATTTTTTAAAACATTCCTTGAAACAACCTTGTACAATTGCCTCTATTGGCAATGGCATTTTTTTATTGGCAGAGACTGGACTATTGGATGGTTATACAGTAACGACTCATTGGCAGTTAAAACATCGATTTAAAAACCAGTTTCCAAATATCTATACTGATTTTGATTCTATGGTCATTGAGGAAAGAAATATTATTACGACGGCAGGTTCATTATCTTGGATAGATCTTGGGTTGGAATTGGTGAAAAAATTTTTCGGTTCCATAGTTATGGCTGAAGTTGCACGATTTTTTTTGGTCCAACCGGCAAGACGTGCACAAAGTTATTTTAATATTTTTTCACCTAATTTAACGCATGGAGATATTCCAATAATTAAGGGACAAAAATGGATATCTAATCAAAAGAATATGAATATTACATTGAAACAGTTATCGAAAGTAACAGGATTGGAAATACGGACATTGCAGAGGCGTTTTATTAAAGCTACGGGAATGACTGTTACAGAATATATTCAACATCATCGAATTTGCCGTGCTCAATTTTTATTACAATTTTCAAAAAAATTGATTGATGAGATAGGAATTGAATGTGGCTATAAAGATTTAAATGCGTTTCGGAAGATATTTACAAAAATAGTAGGATTATCTCCCAGTCTTTATCGTCGGAATTTTACCGTTTAAAAATTTTTAATATTATGTTGAAAGTAAAATTGTTTTAAGTACAACAACAATTAATTTTATTAAATATAAATAAAAGTCAAGTAGATGTATAACAATAGGTAACATTTTAATGAGGTGATGAAATAATCATTGAAATAACTTAAAAAAAATTATAAATATATTTTATTAGAAAATTAATAAGCACATTCTTTTTTTAGTTAATATATTTTTACAATAATTTTTAATAATACTTTTAATTACTGGTTTTCCCTTAATTATGTGAACTCATAATTAAGGGAATATAAAAAACAATTAATAATATTAAACTAATATTTTACTTTTATTACATGGTCTAATATTACTAATCATTATTTTAAAATAATGATTTTTTTATTCTATAAAAATTTAATTGATATTATTAGATAATATTTTAAGCAAATAATTATGGAAAATCCTCGAGCTAGAAAAATTAAATTTTTAAAAAAACATAAGTTGCCATTAGAAATAATGATTTTAATAATGAACAAAGCTTTGGAGGAAAAAAAATATGAAACAGCTTTGGAAATTGCCTATAAGACAGCACCGTATTGTCATCCAAAATTGAATGATGCAAAAGTAGAAATGACACAAATCAAAACATTAGAAGATATGTCTGAAGAAGAACTAAAAAACTTTATTGGCGAGGTCGCGTTAAAATAGTTTTATTATAAAATTATTAAAATTAATAAATGATGCAACCTTGATGAAGCAATTCTATCAAGGTTGCATAAAGGCTCTTATCTGCCAAAATGATCAACAAAACTATATTTCTCAGCAAAATAGTTGTGAATATTTTTTCCGATTGTGGCCCAATTATCACCGTTTTCTAGTCCGGTTTTAATGATATTGAGTTTTGCCAAGCCATCAGCTTTACCATTATGAGGAGGATTAATAACTCTATCATGATGATTATTATGCTGTTGATTATTGTTATGATGTTGATGGTTATTATTGTGACCATGACCACCAGCAACTTTTGACAATTCGTTTGTTTGTAAAATTTTCATTTGTCTATACCTTTATAAAAAATTAATAACTTCAAAACCTTAAGGTAATTTTTAATATAATACTTTTTTCTGAATGAATCAAATTTCGGTTAGATAATAATTACGATTATATGATAAAATTTTTGTTAGGTGTAAAAATATAATTTATGATTTTGCTACAAAAAGCAAAAAAATTAGCCATTGAAGAACTAAAAAAACGTCATGATGCGCGTCATTATCTTTCGGCATTTACAATTTATACAAAACCGGATTATCGTGTCGGTCTTCATCTGAATTTATTATGTAAAAAACTTGAAGCAGTTGAACGTGGTGAAGTTAAAAGACTGATGGTTTTTATGCCACCGCGCCATGGAAAAAGTGAATTAATTTCAAAACGTTTTCCTGCCTGGTTTTTAGGGCGCAATCCTACAAAACAAGTCATTACAGCCAGCTATTCAGCTAAACTAGCAGATAAATTTGGTCGTGATGTTCGTAATTTAGTGACATCAAAATATTATCGAAATATTTTTTCTGATGTTGCTCTTTCAATTGATAGCAAAGCAAAGGATTTATGGGAAACCAATCATGGGGGTGTGTTTTTAACAGCCGGTATTGGTGGAAGCATGACAGGTTATGGAGGACATCTTGCTATCATTGATGATCCTGTAAAAGATAGACATGAAGCTGAAAGTCAAATAATGCGTGATAATGTCTGGGATTGGTATAAGTCTGTATTGAGAACACGAATTATGCCCGGTGGGGCCATTATTATTGTTCAGACTCGTTGGCATGTTGATGATTTGGCGGGAAGGTTATTATCACAGATGAAAAATGATGCAGGTGAAAAATGGGAGGTTATTAATTTACCAGCTATTGCAAATGAAAATGATGTTTTAGGACGGAAAAAAGGTGAGCCTTTATGGCCTGAAGCGTATGATAGAAATGAGCTTGAACAGATTCGAAAGGCAGTGGGTGAACGAGACTGGTTTGCTTTGTATCAAGGTGAACCAACGCTATCAACTGGATCAATTTTCAAAGTCAATATGCTAAATATTATTGATGCAGCACCAAAACCAGTCCAGGTTGTCAGACGTTGGGATTTTGCTGCTTCCAGAGATATTGGTAAATATGATCCTGATTGGACCGTGGGGGTAAAGATGCAACGGAATGTAGATAGTGGATATACAGTGCTTGATGTTGTGCGACTTCGTGGTTTGCCAGATGAAGTTATTAAGACTGTCAAGGCTGTCGCCAGTCAGGATGGTTTTGATGTTAAAATTGTAATTCCACAGGATCCTGGACAGGCGGGTGTGGCTCAGGTGCAATATTACCTCAAAATGCTTGCCGGGTATAAAATAAAAGCAATACGGGAAACGGGGAATAAAATTGCCAGAGCTGACCCATTTGCATCACAGGTTAACATAGGAAATGTATCTTTATTGAGAGCTAATTGGAACAGATCATATTTAGATGAACTTTCTGACTTTCCTAATGGTTCACATGATGATCAGATTGATGCTTCTTCTGGCGCTTTTGAAGCTATTTCATTACAAAGAAAATTACCGAAAATGCCAAATTGGCAAGGAATTATGAATATTTAATTAAATTTCGTATTGATAATTAAATAAAACAGCGGAATAGCCTATAAAGCTATTCCGCTTTAACTAAAATATTTAAATGATTTAAATAACTATGATTAATAAAATTATAAAATAATCTTAATTGAAATAGTCAATGATTTTAATAAGATATAATTAAACATTACTGATTGCAATTATTTTAAGACCTTAAAAAATCACAATTTTGTTATAAACAGTAATATAATGTTAAATTTTTAAAAACAACAAAACCGATAGTTGAACAGCGTATTAAACTTTCAATCGAGATATTTAATAATGAAAGATAAATTCGGTTATGGTGAAAAAAACCAAATTAAGGAATATTAATATTCCTAGACAAAATCCAGAATTTTTTGGAAACAAACAGGATATATACATACCATATCAAGCTCCAGAGGGAGTGGTTGGCGATTCTTATAATTCTGTAACTGTTAGCGACAGCTTGTTTTTTAATCAATTTCATAATTTCAATGTTGGAAATTGTCCGACGACGACATTATTTGAAGAGGGAATTGGATTTCCCGGATATCCATATTTGGCACAATTATCCTTACGTGGTGAATATAGAATAATTATTGAAACGAGAGCAGAAGAGGCTACAAGAGAATGGATAAGGTTTAAACATATCAAAAAGGAAGGGTATGATTCATCCATTATAAATAAAATAAAAGCGGAATTTAAGCGTTTAAATATTCAAGATTTAATTAAAAAATCATTATGTACGGAAGGTTATTTTGGGCTGGTACATCTTTATATTGATTTAGAAACGGCTAATCATGATGATGAGGAAAAACAGGTTCCTTTATACTTAACTTCAAAAAAAATTAGAAAAGGTGAGCTGCGTGGGTTCAAGCTTATTGACCCGACTTGGGTAACCCCTGTTTCATATGATACAACAGATCCTTTTACAGAAGATTTTTATAAGCCTTCGATGTGGTGGGTATTGGGAAAACAAATTCATGCCAGCAGGTTGATTACAATCATTTCTCAACCAGTTCCTGATATTTTGAAACCAGCTTATAATTTTGGTGGGGTTCCATTTGCTTTTATGGCCAAACCTTATGTTGATAACTGGTTAAGGACGCGACAATCAGTATCGGATTTAATCAAGTCTTTTTCAACTATGGTTTTGAAAACGGATTTATCTCAGTTATTAAGTCCTGGTTGCGAAGAATTGACGCAAAGAGCTGCCTTAATGGCGGCTTACCGTGACAATCGTGGTTTGCAGATTGTAGATAAAGAAACAGAAGAACTTACAAATGTTGCTACACCCTTGACTGGATTGGCACAATTACAAGCTCAGGCTCAGGAACACATGGCCGCAATTTCAGGTATTCCTTTGGTAAAATTATTAGGTATTACACCATCAGGTTTGAATGCATCTTCCGATGGAGAAATACGTTGTTTTTATGATAGAATTGCCGCTTTTCAGGAAACGGTTTTACGTCAACCATTGCAGAAAATTCTTGAAATTGTTCAACTGCATTTATTTGGAAAAATAGATCCAGATATCACTTTTGATTTTAATTCCTTGTGGCAATTGGACGAATTGCAGCAATCTCAAGTTAATATGAACATAGCAAAAACGATGTGTGATTATGTTTCCAATAATATTTTAAGCCTTTCTCAAATAAAAGACTTATTAGAAAATGAAGATCAATCCGCTCTGTTTTCTTTTATAAATTTTAAAAAATAGGTTTTATATAAAAAATATTAGGTGCAGTAAAATGTTCATGAATATCAAAAGTTGTATAAATCTACATTTTTTATTTTATAAGTTTTTAACCAAAAAACCCTTTTGATATCAAATATATAGGTAAAATTATGGGTAATTTATGGAACCGAACCTTGACTTTTGATGCAAAAACAATGCGTTTTGAGGACTGGAACGGACATTTACGTGTAAAAAAAACAAATTTAACCAAGGCTAATATATGTGAGTATTATGGATTCGAGATAAAAAATCATATGAAATATGGTTTGGAACCAGAACGTAAATATCGTTTTCTTCGATCACCAGATGCTTTAAAAAAAGCAGTCTTTTCTTTTAAAGAACGTCCCATTCTTTACGTGCATAAAGCCGCAGATGCGGATCAGCTTGATAATTCAAAAGTCATTGGAACGACGGGTTCAGACCCGTCTTTTTCTTATCCTTATATTCAGGCTTCAATTACGATTTGGGACGGGGATTATATACAGGCAATTAAAAACAATACACAGGCTGAATTATCTGCTTCTTACGCTTTTACACCTGTAATGGAGACCGGAATGTTTGAAAATGAGCCTTATGACGGAATGATGACGGATATTAATGTCGATCATATTGCTTTGGTTGAACAAGGTCGTGCAGGACATGATGTTAGAGTTGCAGATGAAAGGTTGAACATACAAATGTCAAAACTTAATAATTTAGGGCAGAAATTAGCTTTAGTCCTTGCTGATTTTTTAAATCAGTCAAAATCTGAAAGAGCCAATTATACACAAATTACAGATGCGGTTGCTTCTGTTAGTGGTGCACGTCGCAAATATATTGGAAAGTTATTGAAAGCGGTCCTTTCTGATCGTTCTATGGCAAAAGATTGTAAAGATGGGCAACAGGCAGAAAAAATTGTTGGTCTTGTTCATAAGGTATTATCTGAAAATGATCAGAATTCATCGGTAAATGATGATGATTCAATTGATACTATATCGACCTCAGATGATGATATGAATGTATTATTGGAGAATGTCATAGGTATTAATGCTCAATCTATAATCGCTTATGATAATACTAAAGAATATAATTTAGATTATATTATCATTGGTTGTAGAATACCCAACGGTTTAGTTATTAAGGTTGATGGTCAAAACATCCTGTTACGAGGTATTCGGGATATGCCAGGTAAAGATAGCAGACGTTTTTTTGGAAATATTGGCTTTACACGTTTGCCAAGGGATTTATGGAATGAATTTTTAAAATGTCATTCTAAATGGTCTCCATTAGTAAATGGGTCTGTTTTTATTGCCAGTTGTCAGGATGATTGTTCAGATGCATAGTTTCTAAGTAATTTTAATTGTATTTTGCAATAAAATTAAGATTGATTATCAATTTTACATAAAAATATAATTATTTATAGATAAAATCTATAATTTAATAAGTATATAATTTTTAAATCATAAACATTAGTCTATATAAATTTAAAGGAATAGGATTCTATGAAGCTTCATGATATGGTGCGAAGTATGATTGGAATTGTAAATCCTTCTATTACAGGATCATTATTTCGTTCAAAAGGTTATATTCTAAAAGGAACTCGACAAGAGGCTGTTTATGAAGATCCTGAACCTATTGAATTGCAAGTTCAATCTTTAAAAGGCGATAAGCTGATTCATGGTCATTATGCCAGTGAACAAAATGAAAAACGTGTGGTTTATGCTAATGGACAACTTTACGGCATAGATTGTGTAAGAGGTGTCGGTGGTGATCTTTTGGAATTTCTTGGGCAACGCTGGTTGGTTGTTCAAAGATTAGAAGAGTGGGAAATGTCTGACTGGTGTAAGGTTTTGGTCGTAGCTCAACTTGATCAACCTGAAAACGATCAAGGAGAATTGGTTATCTATGCTGATGAATAAAATTTAATACATTTTATTGTTATCATGTCATGAATTATTTGTAATAAAAAAGTTTGTCTAGGGTAATTTATTGGAAATTAAATTGACTTTAATTGTAAGATATATTTGTTCTACTAAAATTTATAAGAAGTATTTGCCCTTGTATCATCAATAATATTTTATTCTGAATAAAATTTATTTTTTCAATATCATATACTTATAATTGCTTTCTAAAATAAAGTTTAATAACCTTGATTATAAAACAATTTAAGCAAGGGGCAATAACATGGATGTAATTGCATTATTTAAAGCGGTTATGGTCGGTTTTTTTAGTTTTATGATAGCTGTCGGTGCTGTTTTATCTGTGGTCTCGGCGATTACGAAACAATCTATTACAATGCCTAAGCATGTAAGAAAATTACCGGCTTTTTTAATGTTTGCTGTTATTTTATTGGGAGGTTGGATATTTATTTATTTGGGATTTATCTCCCTGCCGGCAGATAATAGTGTAACGACACAACAAATGATGATGATTTATGCCTATTTGTTTGCCTTAATTCCTTCTGTTGCCTTGATGCTTGCATCTTTCGTTTATTATCTTGATGTAAGAAGTGCGGCAAAAAAAGAAGGAAAATCTTAAAATAATAACAAGTTTTCCAATCTTCATGCAAACAATTGAACCACCTTTTTGGGTGGTTTTTTATTCTTAAACACATTCCAAATTAAAAATTAATTATTTTTTATATGATAATGATTACAAATTAATGTCTATACCATTAAATGATATTGTAAGAATTAATTCAAAGGTTTTATTCGTA
>CAMPDW010000023.1 GCA_946699565.1 uncultured Commensalibacter sp.
CTCCATGTCTGAACTTCTACACAAAAATACTCAAAACAGTCAACTAGATTCTAAATTTTTTTTAAAAAGTTTGTATATTCTTAGAAAAAGAATAGATTTAATTGGTTATACAAAAAAGAACAAGTAACACAAACAATCTATAAAACTTAGAAAAGTTACACAAATTAAGAAGCTATTCAATATAACGGATAATGGCCAAGTAGCTTCACGTTATTAATAATAATTAAATAAAGTTAAAATAAATCACACCTTGCAATATCAAGATAAATAATATTAAGCTTATCTACTACCGCTGAAGCAATTTAAATATTCAAAACAGAGAATAATTTTGGATTACATGCTTTAATTAAAACAACAATATAATAATTAACCAATACATCTTTTGTTGTTAAAGTCCATGATAGTAAAAATAAATAATCACGATTTAAGCCGCCAAATTTTTTTCATTTACCCAATTGACCAGTGTACATTATATCATAACTTTACACATTAGCATAATCATCATAGACAGTTAACCCACCCCCTTGAACTTGAGTTGAACTTATATCATGATATCTAAAGCGACCTGTTTCTGTATTGATGATTTCATCATAATCATAATCAACACGAATATTAAAATAACGGAGCCCAGCATTTAACTGGTCAGCAATATTATATTTTTGTGTTTTCGTCATTTCAGCCATTACTTAGTAATGCTGGATATTTATGGTCGACAACAGACATTCCAACATCATGACTACCTGACTAATAATATTATTTAAGATTGTATTAGGATTTAATAATCCCATTCAACAAATTGGATCAAAAAATGCTGGAAATACCTTAACTTTATTCATTGTGTCTCCACTACAGTTAAATAAAAATTGTACTGGTATATTTGTTCCAACACATCTTCCAAAAACTTGAATTCGTTTTTCTGTATCTGGAATTTTAGGTATATTATTAGAGTTTTTAGCACCAAACCAGCAATTATTTATAAAGCCAGAATGACCTTGTACAATAACAATACCATTGAACATGTAAGCATTATCACCATCTCTAGCCAATCCACCTTTGAGTGTAATTTCTAAATCACTAATAAATGCAAAATTTAATTTACCAGCAGGATGACCAAAAGTTGTATTAATTGGATGTATCTAATTGTCTATTGAATCATTCTGCTACAACATCTGATCCTTTACGTCCTATATTAAAATTCAGAATATACTATTACCATTACAACTAATAACACTATCTTTTTGAATATGCCTTTTAAGATCCTGTTCATTTATTATAAAAAAAATCATTACCGATAACTAATTGAAATTCATTATCATGATACTGCATAATATTTCCTTAATATTATTTTATTTAATATGAATTTTTATTGTAAAAATTTACTAGTTAATTCATTTATTAAATATTGTTATAATAATATCCTATTTATCATAGAAAAATACTACTTTCTTAATCTTTATTTTTTTGAAACTGTAAAAACCAATGAACAAATTGACAAACACCGTCTGATAATTTTGTTTTAGGTATCCAGCCAGTTACCTTATATATCGCACTGACATCTGATAAAGTTTCCTCGATATCTGTATCTGGACGGCTAGTATAATTAATAATGGCTTTTTTACCGAGATTTTCTTCTAAACAAGCTACTAAATGTTCAACTTTTTCCTGACAACTATTGCCAATATTAAAAATCTCATAATTCTCTAAGCTAGAACATTCCAACAAGCTCAGCAATGCATCAACAACATCATCGATATAGGTAAAATCTCTGGAAAGATTTTGACCAGCATATAAAGTAATCGGCTTATTTTCAGTAATTGCTTTAGCGAAGAGATAATATGCCATATCAGGTCTTCCCCATGAACCATAGACCGTAAAAAACCGTAAACCTATTTGTTTTAATCCATATAAATGATGGTAGGTAAAAGACAAAAGTTCGGCAGATCGTTTAGAAACCGCGTAAACAGAACTTGGTTTATCAACGCGATCATACTCATTAAAAGGAATCTTCTTATTTAAACCATATACAGACGACGATGAAGCATAAAAAATACGTTCTAAATGTTGCAACTGACGGGCTTGTTCTAATAAAACAAGTTGTCCCATGACGTTTGTTTGAATATAAGCAAAAGGATTTGTTAAGGAATATCTTACTCCTGCCTGAGCGGCCAAATGAAATATATAGTTAATCTTAGGATATCGCTTAAAAAGCGAAGAAACCATTTCCTGATTGGAAATATCAAATTGATAAAAGATAAAATTTTTGTATTCCTGTAAAATCTGACAACGAGCTTTTTTCAAATCTACAGAATAATAATCATTTAAATTATCTATACCAATAACCGTATCGCCCCGCTCTAGCAATTTTTTTGAAATATGAAATCCGATAAATCCAGCCGTACCTGTTATCAAAAAAATCACTTTAAAACTCTTATCTTTAAAAATTACAAAAAACAGATTATAGACAAAATGATCTTTCTTCTTCAAGAATCAAACAATGTTTATAATACTTTAAGCTATTAACAATATAAGCATAAATGAATATACTTTTTTTAATTTAAAAATTAATTAGAAATAATCAATTATAAACAAAGAATTATTGTATCCTTATTTAAAATATCATATAATTACTACTAACAAATAATTTTGGAGAGATTTTAATGACAAAAACAAAATATCCACTACATCCTACACGTAATAATCTTCCATCAAATACGAAAACTGTTGTTATTCAATTATTAAATTCTCGTTTGGCCGATGGTCTTGATATTGCGCTTATCACAAAACAAGCACATTGGAATATGAAAGGAAATAACTTCATTGGTGTTCATAAAATGATGGATGATTTCCGTAGTGAACAAAATGAACTTAATGATAAAATGGCTGAACGTATTGCAGCGATTGGTGGCACTGCATTAGGAACAACGCAAGAAATTGCTAAAAATACTAGTATTCCTGAATATCCAACTGATATCATTAATGTAGATGATCACTTAGCCGCACTTTCAGAACGCTTTGCCATTTATGCAAATGCACTTCGTAAATCAATTGATGAAGCTGATGAAGCTGGTGATGCTGATACTTCTGATTTATTTACCGAAGTATCTCGGGCAATAGATCAACAATTGTGGTTCCTTGAAGCCCATAAACCTTATCCTTCAAAGTTGCAAGGTAAGTAACTTCAAATATTAATCTTAGTTTACATAGTTTGTTTTTTATCTGCTGAACCTTATTTTTCAGCAGATTTTTTATTTTTTACGTGAAATCTTATTTTGTTTTTTGTAGAACAGTCTTGTTAGAAGCATTATTTTCAAACAGAACTGTATCAACCTTATCCCCCACTTTAATACCCAATTTTTCTGTAATACCACTTTGCAATTCTAATGTGGCAATAACTGGTCCTTGGCTGCTAATAGGGGCAAGACTGTATGGAACAGTGTATTCTGCAATTGCTTGAATTTTATGATCTTTATTAATAAATACCATATCCAAAGATACTAATGTATTTTTCATCCACATCGTACTGCGTTGAAGAACTGGCCAAACAAATAACATTCCTCCATTTTCTGGTATAGAGGTTCTAAACATCTCACCAACTTCTTGTTCTTTAGATGTTTTGGCAACTTCAACCATAAAAATATGTTTTTTGCCATCCTGAGAAGTAATTATTAGTTTTTCTTTGGCCAACTCATCCTGAGCTTTGTTTATTTCATGCTCTGGATTCTCTGCTGCAACCGCTTTAACCGCTCCTGTAAATAACCCAAAAAGACCAATGAAGATTGAACTATACTGACAAATTTTCTTTTTCATAACAATCGCTCTTGATATTACTTATTTAAATTAATAGTGGATTAGTCTTTTTCTCAACTCCAATAGTACTGCCCATTCCATGCCCGGGAATAAAATAAACATCATCTCCTAAAGTCAATAAACGCTCTTTAATTGACTTTACCAATAAAGGCTCATTTCCATATTCCCAATCAGAACGTCCTATTGTTCCTTTAAACAAAGTATCCCCAGTAATCAACAAATGTGCAGAGGGCTCAAAAAAAACAATATGACCTGGTGTATGTCCTGGAATATGAATAATATCTAAACACATTCCATCAAAAGTTAATTTTTCTTTGTTTTTTAAAAATCGTAATGGTTGAACATTTTTAATTTCAGGTGAATAAAAGCCAAAATGTTCAGAAATTTCAACAACCTTATCTAATAAGAATTGATCTTCTTTTGATGGTCCTAAAATAGGAACTGACCAGTTATATAATTGTTTTAGTTCTTCTTGTAATGTTGTTGCTCCACCTACATGATCAAAGTGACCGTGAGTTAATAAAATAGCTTTTATCTCGACAGAGTGCTGTTGAATCAAAGAAAGAATAACATTAACATTACCACCGGGATCAGTTATAACTCCTTGCTTATTATTTTTATTCCATATTAGAGTGCAATTTTGGTAAATAGGTGTAACTGGAATAATTTCTATTTTTAAATTTACAATTTCTAAAAACAAAATCTACTCCATCTAAAATTTATTCTAATGATTATATTCATAAACTCAATGATGAAAATTGAAAAAACATTTTCTTTATTTTAGAATAATTAGATCAAAATCAAAAATATAACAATATAAATTATATCGTTGCCATTTTGCAGCATAATTTTAACACATAATTATAAAATTTAAGAAAAAAATTATTGGAATATAATTTTATGGTTGCTCTTATTCAACATATCAGTTAAGTAAAATCATCCAGTAACCAATTCCCAGCCCTAAAACACCAGGATTTATATATGGAAAAGATTCAAATTATTAATCCTACAAGAATTAAAATTTTACTTTTCTCATTCGTATCTTTTTATTTCATAACGACTTATGCGAATGCACGTAATACCCCTCATTCCGTGCATAAAAAAATACATAGAAAAACAAACATTCATAAAGTTTCCGCTAATCGTCATATCCAAAAATCACATTATAGAATGAAAACATATCGCTTTAAACATAAACTAGCTGGTCATGTTATTCAATGTGTTGCGTTTGCACGTTCTGCATCTGATATTCAATTAAAAGGAAATGCAAGGGATTGGTGGTACAATGCCGAAGGCGTTTATGAACGTGGAAAGACGCCCGCTCCTAACAGTGTATTAAGTTTCCGCCCAACTAGAAAAATGCCTTTAGGTCATGTAGCCGTTGTAAAAGAAATAGTTGATTCACGTACTATCATTATTGATCAATCCCATTGGGCACAAAGAGGAATCAGTCATAACACACCTGTTATTGATGTTTCTGCAAATAATGACTGGTCAGCAGTACGTGTAGCATTAAATGGTAATAAAAACGCCTATGGCAGTATTTACCCAACCCATGGTTTTATTTATCCTTCTAATCATATTAGAATACATCGTCCTGTTATTCATAACACCATTCAAAGAAATATAAAAACGTGGACGGCTGATGCTGCAACAGCAAAAACAAATACCGAAGTTGCTTTAGCACCTAATATTTCAACAAGTGATTTATTTGATTCTGATGCCCCTAACCATTCTTTAAAATAATCACAAATTAACTCAAGGACGTCCTTGTCGATGATAAGGATGTCCATTTAATATTGTTTGAACCCTATAAATCTGCTCAGCCAACAATATTCTGACAATCATATGTGGCCAAGTTGCTTTTCCTAAAGAAATTACCTCATAAGACGCCTGAAGTGCTGAAATATGTAATCCTTCTGCCCCACCAATGACAAAAGAAATAGATTTAGAAAATTCTAACCATTTTTGTATATGGTATGTAAACTCTAGACTGTTATAGTTTTTCCCTCCTTCATCTAAACTAATGATCAAAGATTTTTCAGGTATAGCTTTTAACAAAGCCTGAGTCTCTTTTAATTTGACTTCATCAGCTTGTCCTTTTACCTCATGAATTTCAATTAATTCTAGTGAGGGTCGAATACGTTTAGCATAACGATTAAACAAATCAATTTCTGATTTATCACGCATCTTCCCAATC
The DNA here is from genome assembly GCA_946699565.1 of uncultured Commensalibacter sp. Lineage (GTDB taxonomy): Bacteria > Pseudomonadota > Alphaproteobacteria > Acetobacterales > Acetobacteraceae > Commensalibacter. The sequence continues at coordinate 6,008 of CAMPDW010000023.1, forward strand.
GCAAAAACCCTAATCATTATAATAATTAAACTTGACTCATTTCTGAAATCTCAGGAATATCTACACCCCAAATACGTTCAATATTATAATATTCTCTTGCCTCAGCACGAAATAGATGAACGATAATATCACCCGCATCCAATAAAACCCAATCATTGCTTCGCTCAACCGAGATTTTCTTAATTCCTTGATCAAATAAAACCTTGTCAATATGTTCAGCCATTGCCAAAATTTGACGATCTACCATACCTGTTGCAATAATCATACGGTCTGCAAATGAGGCTTTTCCAATAAGATCAATAACAACAATATCCTCTGCCTTATCTCCCTCAAGAGATTCAACAATTGCATTAACGGCTTTTTGTAATTTTTCTATATCAACAGCTGGTTTCTTTTGTATATACTGTTCTTTCCTATTATGTTGAAGTGTATCTAATAAATTATTTTGGTTCATGAATAATTCTGTTCCTATTTTATTCAATAATATTTTTAAAAGCTATTATAAACCTGACTTTCCTCGTGCTCTTAAAGCAGTTGCAGATATGGTATTTTCCGAAGATAAGATAAAAACCCAAGCTGGTGGATTGCAATTCGCCAAAATTGAAACATTTTGCATTGGCAAACGATATGAACGTGCCCACTGCGCAACACTTCCATTCAACGCCTTATAAATATAAGAAGGTCGTGGAAAAATTGCTATAGGAACAAGATTTAAAATATCTTTCCATCGTAACCATAAAGCCATTTGCGATAAACCATCAGCCCCCATTAACCAAACAAAATTACAATTTGGAAACCGTTGGCACAATGTTTGTAATGTATCATAACTATAACACGTATGAAGCCGATTTTCTATATCCGTGGCAATAATATGCCGCCCATCAACAGCCTCTTTTACCCTCTGATAACGTTCCGTAAAAGAAGCCATTTCCTTACCAACTTTTAGAGGATTCCCTGGCGATACTAATAACCAAATCTGATCCAGTTGCAAAATTGTCAAAGCTTTTTTAGCAAGCTGTAGGTGCCCATAATGAAAAGGGTTAAATGACCCACCTAATAAACCAACTTTTATACTTCTTCGATCCCCCCAGGTCGGTATAGATATCATGCAGGTCTCACCTGACCATCTCCTATAACTTCATATCGATAACTCGTTAATTGTTCAACACCAACGGGTCCACACGCATGAAGTCTTCCTGTCGCAATACCAATTTCAGCCCCAAATCCAAACTCACCCCCATCACAAAATTGTGTAGAAGTATTCCACATTACAACCACACTTTCGATATGATCCATAAAATAACGTGCAACCTCCCTATCCTCGGTTAAAATAGCCTCGGTATGTCCACTTCCATAATGCAAAATATGTTGAATGGCTTCATAAATATTTTTAACAACCTTTACAGATAACACAGCATCCAACCATTCTGTTGAATAATCTTTTTCTTGTGCAGGTTGAATACGAGGATCGATTCTAACTGCCATTCCATCCCCAACCAAACGGCACCCATGTTTAACCAGATCATCTGTTAATTTAGGCAAATATTGCCTTGCCACGACTTGATCAATCAATAATGTTTCTGTTGCTCCACAAATACCTGTCCGTCGCATTTTGGCATTTAATAAAATTTTACGTGCTTTTTCAAAATCAGCCAATGCATGAATATACGTATGACATAACCCCGCCGCATGTGCAAAAACAGGAATACGAGCCTCTTTTTGAACAAATTCAATTAAAGATCGTCCACCTCGAGGAATAATAACATCGATTAACCCAACGGCTTGCAACATATCCATTACATGTTGGCGATTTTTATCTGGCACCATAGCCACCACATCAGGATCTAAACCAGCCTCCTGAACACCCTTTTGCATGGCTTGATGAATTAAAATTGCTGTCTGATAACATTCAGATCCACCTCGTAAAAGAATACCATTACCAGATTTGATGCAAATTCCTACCGCATCGGCCCCGACATTTGGACGGCTTTCATAAATCATACCAATAACACCCAAAGGAACAGAAACCCGCCTTATTTCTAACCCATTTGGTCTTACCCATTTGGCCAATTCTTTTCCTAAAGGATCTGGTAAAACAGTAATGGCTTCCAAACCTTGCGCCATTGCTTCCAAACGATGTTTATCAAGTATCATACGATCTTTAAAAGCATTACTTACTTGGGCCACTTCCACTTCCTTTGCATTCACAGACAAAATTTCATCTTTCGATGCTCGCAAAGCCTGAGCAGCATATCTCAATGCTTGATTACGCTGTTCTAAAGAACTATGTGCCAAGAAGTAGGAAGCATTCCTTACTTTTTTAGTTAATTCATAAATAACATTCGAATGAGATAAGGTAGAATGTGCCATAACCTTACCTACTCCTTAATATATATATTTAAAAAATTATTATTAGTTAAACATTAAATCGAAATAATAAAATGTCCCCATCATGGACGATATAATCTTTTCCCTCGATTCTAACTTTACCAGCTTCTTTCGCGCCCGTTTCCCCTTTATACTGTACATAATCATTATAAGCAATTGTTTCACAAGCAATAAATCCCCGTTCAAAATCATTATGAATGACTGCCGCAGCTTGAGGTGCCTTCGTACCTTTTGAAATTGTCCAGGCTCGGGTTTCTTTCGGACCACAAGTAAAATATGTAATTAAATTAAGCAATTTATATCCTGCTGTAATAACACGATCCAAACCACTATTTTCCAAACCAAGACCTGATAAAAACTCGATTTGATCGTCTTTTCCTAACTGACTGACCTCTGCCTCAATATCAGCAGAGACAACAACAACTTCTGCACCTTGTTTTTTTGCCATTTCTATAACTTGTTGAGAATATTCATTTCCTGTTGCAGCGGCTTCTTCATTGACATTACAAACATATAAAACCGGTTTGCTTGTTAAAAGCTGCAAACGTGCAACTGTTTTTTCTTCACCAGCAAGAACAACATCCCGAACTGGTTTACCATCCCGTAAAGCCTTAATTAAAGGTGCGATTAATTCAAGAATTGTCTGAGCTTCTTTATCATTACCCCTTGCTTTTTTCTGTAAAACGACTGTCCTTTTTTCTAGACTTTCCAAATCCGCGATCATCAATTCTGTTTCAATAATCTCGGCATCACGAATAGGATTAACCGAACCTGCAACATGCGTAATATCGTCATTTTCAAAACAACGTAAAACATGAATAATAGTATCAACCTCACGAATATTCGCCAAAAACTGGTTCCCTAACCCTTCCCCATGTGAAGCTCCTTTAACCAGCCCTGCAATATCAACAAATTCCAAACTCGTAGGAATAATTTTTTGAGAATGTGTAATGTTTGATAAAATAGCCAGACGTGCATCCGGTACAGCAACCCGACCAACATTAGATTCAATGGTACAAAATGGATAATTTGCCGATTGAGCAGCAACCGTTGCTGTTAAAGCATTAAATAATGTTGATTTTCCAACATTAGGCAATCCGACAATACCACAATTAAACCCCATAGTCTTTTTACCTTTTTAATAATAAAGTTACCTTGGATAGGTATGCATCCATTTTTCGTTCTGTCAACAAGAATGACTCTTCTGCTATCGCATCAATAAACGGATCAAGCCATTCTCTATCCTGTTTTGAAAAATCACCTAAAACATAACGTACAACTTGGGACTTATCTTCTGGACGTCCTATTCCCAAACGCACACGCCAATAATTCTGATTACCAAGCATTTTGTCCGTGGAACGTAAACCATTATGTCCAGCTGCTCCTCCTCCCCTTTTAATCCGTATTTTCCCAGGGATTAAATCCATTTCATCATGAAATACAAAGAGGTTATTAAGTGGGATTTTATAGAAAGCAATACAAGACTGAATACTTTCACCTGAAAGATTCACATAAGTCATAGGTTTAAGTAAAAGAATTTTTTCGCCCTTTATTGTACCTTCGGCTACTTCACCCTTAAACCGCTTACGCCATGGAGAAAATCCATAATATTCAGCAATCCGATTAATCGCCATAAAACCAATGTTATGACGATTTGCCTGCATTCCAGGCTCAGGATTTCCAAGCCCAGCCCACAGTAACATGATCTACTCTTTCATTAAATTATTCTTCTGAAGAAGCTTCAGCTGTTTTTTCTTCAATTGCTTCTTCAGTTGTTTCTTCTTTTGCAGTTTCAACTACAACGGTTGGAGGAGCAATAGTTGCAATCACAAAATCTTCTTCATGCTGGTTAGTATGGGTAACATTTTCTGTACCTTTCAAATCAGACCAACGAATATTATCATGAATATCCAACTCAGATAAATCTGCAATGAAAGCATCTGGAATATGTTCAACATCACAGTTCACTTCAACAGAATATTGAATAATATTCACAACACCACCGCGTTTTACACCAGGAGCAACTTCTTCACCTTCAAAAATAACTGGGATTTCAACACGAATATGTTGCCCAGCGACCATACGTTGAAAATCTACATGTAATGGACGATCCGTAACAGGATGTAATTGTACAGCACGCATCAAAGCGACTGTTTTTTTATCATCAACCGTTAGTTGATATAATTGTGAACGCCAAGCTGATTTTCCTAATTCACGCATAACCAAGCGTGGATCAAGAGCAATCATGGCTGGTTCTGATTTACCACCGTAAACAACAGCAGGAACCAAACCTTCACGACGTGTTGCGCGCGCTGCCCCCTTACCAGCCTTCGCACGCATGGATACTTTTAATTCAACAAAATTTCTTGCCACGTTATAACTCCTAATAAATAAGGCAAAACTCAATCATCAACCTCCAGGGGTGTTGATGCAATATATTCTTTACCTAATAAACTGGAAAAGTGCAAATATCTTTCTAAATTAATTGAAGATTTTTAGTAAAATACGAATTGATTTTTCTTTCTTTTTGCAAATAATAATTACAATCATTTTCAAATTATGCAAGAAAATCTGATCTATGCGATTTAATTATTTTACCATAACATTTTCTTTATTAATCGTTTCCACAACAATTTTTGCAGATCCAATAACCTATTCCAAGGAAAATCAAGAAAACAAGGATAATGAAAAAATAACCGTCGTTGGTAAACGCAATTATAATCCATTCGTCGAAACCAATTCTGATATTGCTACCAAAACAAACAGTCCATTAAGAAAAGTTCCCCAATCCATTACCGTCATCACCCGCAAAC
>CAMPDW010000024.1 GCA_946699565.1 uncultured Commensalibacter sp.
TTCAAATCCTCTCCCCGCTCCCAATAACTTCCACTCAAAATTGCTATATCATTACTTAAACAAATTTTACTTGTCATATCAGTTTAAAATTTAATTTGATATTTATATATTGCTTGTTAATTGCTTTTAATTTGCAGGTCTGGTTCATTAAAAGAATATTATTTTTCTGCAAGTCAATTCTATGAAAGGAGATTATGACACAAAAAAAAACTTACAATTCTATTAATCAGACTTGGTTTAAAATTCTTTTTTTGTTTCATTTTAGTTTTTTTTACAGTGTTTACTATTCTAAATGCGTTTTTTCACAGACTTATTCTGATCATGAAATTGATACATTAGACCAAAATGGTAAAAGTGTACCTTACGATTCAGATGGTGAATTATTTTTCCATAAATTAAATGAAAAGTTGGATCCTCATGGTGTGCAGTTTGCTTTAAGCTGGACAGGTGAAACAGCAGGTATTGTAAGGGGAGGACGTAGAAAGGGTGTCGATTATGCACATCAGATTGCTTTTTCAGTTGATATGGATTGGGAGAAAATTGCAGGTTTTAAAGGGTTTTCTACTCATGCGATGATTTTAAATCTAGCTGGGCGCAATGCCAGTTCCGATTATGTTGGGGATTCACAAATTCAGGCCCAGGAAATATATGGGGGTGGATATGACCGATTATTTCATATGAATTATATTTATATTGAACAACAGTTATGGAAAGATCAGGTCAATATTCGTGCAGGACGGTTAAGTGTTGGAAATGAATTTGCATCAAGTCCATTCGCATGTCAGTTTATGTTAATTGCAACTTGTGGTCAACCCAGGAGTATTCAGTCCCAACAAGGTTTCACACCCTGGCCTGGAACTGTTTGGGGGATTAGATTTTTATTTCATTTAACAAAACAAAGTTACTTCCAATTGGGTGCTTATGAAAGTTCTCCATGGGGAACCGGTAAAGGGGGTGTCGCAGGTTTTGACTGGAGTGCGAATGCTGCAACAGGTGTTTTTATACCAATTGAATACAGTTATAACTCTGAATTTGGTAAAGATAAGTTAACGGGATATTATCATATAGGTGCTGGTCTTGATACCAGTCGTTTTCAAACCTGGTCTGCACAGGCTGTAAAAGGAAATAAAAGAGATAATCGCAGTCAATTTTGGGTTATGATGGATCAGATGATTTTTCGTAATGACCCCAAGAAAGATCATGGATTATATTTAATTTTGAATTATGGACATGATTCAACAACAACTTCTACATTTAAGGATCTTTATAATGTAGGTTTTATTAATAAGGGATTTTGGAAGAAAAGACCCTATGACCAAATAGGTTTCATGTTTACCTATTATACAGTGCCTAAGAGTTTAAAACATGCACAAAAATATCAAATGACGCAATTGTCTTCCCCTTTTAATGCAAAGGTTTTGTCATTATTGAATGGTGCACCCGCAGCACAGACAAATTCTGCTTTGTTTGAATTGAATTATGGTATTTCTGCTTATCGGGGTGTTATGGTCATGCCAGTTGTCGAATATTTTCATCATGTTGCTGCCACTAAAGCCTACAAAGATGCTTTTGTTATTGGATTAAAAACCAATATTAATTTTTAGAAAATTTATTCAGAGGTTTTTGTTCAATCTATACTTATAAGATGTGAAATCCTTGTATCGTTTCATTATATTGTAAATTAATGAATAAATAGGTAATAATTTGTAGTGTGTATTTTTATTTTCCCTTTTATATAATGTATAATTAAATAAAGTTTAAAAATTTACTGAAAAAAGGTGGTTTTTCTTTAATGAAACAAAAAGGAAATAGATTGATTTTGGGGATAATTGGGGGATTGATGGTAAATTCAATGATTCCGTTTTTATCTTGTTTCGCACGTCACCACCATCATCACCATGTTCCCCCTCCAAAGACGGTTGAAAAAAAAGAAGATGAAAACACGCCGCAACAAACGATTAAAGACGCGGATTCCATTCCTTCAACCATCAGGCAAAAAATGCAGGGGAATCAAAGGGTTGAACATTATCAATCTTTAAAACAGGAAAACAAGCCCGCCTTGTTACTTCCCAATCATTATACAAGGGGTGATAAAGGCCATTTGAATGCTGAACAAGGTTGGGTGAACAGTAAACGTCAACGTGGTCATCATGATATTGGTATTAATGCACCGCTTCCTCAAACAGCGGACCCAACTCAAAATAAAACACGTAACGTTTTTCGTAGAGCAATGCCGATATATGAACCAAATTATTAAACGTTCATGAAACAATATTTAATTTTTCGGCAATTGCTTTTTTAGCCTGATTAATGGTTTCTTCAATGGGTTGTGTATTATTGTCAATATCAATAATGGGGGCACCATTATAGGTTAACTGTTGTAATGTTCCAATTTTTTTGATCATTGATTCAAGGCGATGATCAGGTTTTCTCTGTTGGGCTGTTTCAACGGTTACGTTTAGCCGTATAACCAGATCGGGTGTATGGTTGATCATCCAGTTATAAAGTGATCGTTCAAGCTTTGTGAGCAGGCGTGTTATGGACGACGCTGGGTTTTCTGTTGTCAGATCAGGTCCATCCAGTCCACCAATAACGGCAACTTGGGGAAATCGGTCAGTAAGGATGTAAAAGCCTTGCTTACGCAGTGAAAGCATCCTGTAAAAGCGGTAAACGCGACGCAGAGACATTATGAATATTCCCAATGCCAATAATGCGTTCGGTCCTTCTTTTGATTTAGCCTGTTTATTGGTCTTGGTAATATTTTTATCAAGTTTTTTCCCTAGAAACGGAAGTTTAATCAGACGTCTTCTTATATTTCCCGTTTGTCTGCCCAAGTGGCATAATTTTGTAGGATGAACTGAATTCAACCAGCGTTCCAATTCCAGACAGACTGTTGTTTTGCCAGATCCGTCGCACCCAATAATAGCAATAATCGGTGGCGTAGAAGATTGTGTCATAAATTATATATCTCTTGGTTATTTAAATGGGATATCGTAATCTTTCTATATTTCAATAGATTACGGTCAAATTTGATTTGTTAGTCAATGAAAACTGTATTATAAGACAACCTTTCCTAGTCTGTTAGGTTGGAAATTCCTTGGAATTTTTCAGTATAGAATCAGTAACTTAAAGCAAATCAGGCTTTAAGTTAAAACTTGTGTTCCAAAGATATCCATAATTATATACATAAATCTGTTATATTTTAGAAGATTATATATGCATAAAAAAAGATCAACTGAAAATCAGGGCCCATTAATTGCATTAGTTGGTTGTGATGGATCAGGAAAATCAACATTAAGTTTTGATCTTGCTGAAGCATTAAATCAAGAGCGACCTGCAAAGTGCTGCTATTTGGGCCAAGGATCAGGAAATATTGGTCGAAAGATCAGCCAATTCAGATTTGGGGGAAAAATACTTGGACGTATAATCGATAAGAAAGCGGGAACGGCCCGTACCAAGGGAAAAAAAATTCCTGGTGTTTTAACGGCCTTGGTTATTTTCTTTTTTTCCTGTGTTCGTTTTCTTAATTTTAAAAAAATGTTGAAATTAAGAAAACAGGGGGTTTTGATTATTGCGGATCGCTATCCTCAGACAGATGTTGTAGGATTTTATGACGGACCCGGTTTGTCAGCTGCACATACGCAAAACCGTTTTATCCAGTTTCTTGTTAAAACAGAATACAGGCTTTATGATTACATGGCTTCCATAAAACCGGACTTGATAATTCGGTTGAACATTGATGTTGATACCGCATATCAACGTAAACAGGATCACGATTATAATTTGTTAAAAATCAAAGTGGAAGCCACTCAAAAATTAAAATTCAGAGGGGCACCAATTGTTGATATTGATGCTTCTTTGCCTTATAAAGAAGTTTATGAAACAGCTATGCGGGCAATTAGGAAAGTAGAAATTGCATATAGCGAAGGGAAAATAAGGAATTAATTATTGTTCAATCATAAAATGCTATTTTTAATAGGTTTTATTTTTCTTTTATTTGCTGTTTTTTTATTCCTTTGCACAGATCTGGATCAGAAACTCAATGGTGTTTTCCTTTCTGATCATGACAGTAGCTTGATTTATTGGAATAGACTTGTATCTAAATCGGGTTCATTTGCGGTTGTTCTTCCCTTAAGCTTAATATTCATATTATGGGTCTGGATTTATCGTTCGCATCGAGACGCGGTTTGGCTGTTTGTAATCTTGATTTCAGCGCGTCTGGTTTTTCTTTTAATGAAAAATATAATTGTTAGAGCAAGGCCCGCTTTTCCATTTTCTCATATTCATGCGACAACCGCCAGTTTTCCAAGTGGACATGCAGTCAATGGACTGATGTTTGTGTTGATTATATTATACTGTTTAAGAAATTACAGTTTGGTTTGTTGGATATCATTGATATGGGTTTTTTTAGTGGGATGGTCGCGTTTGGCATTGGGAGCGCATTGGATAAGTGATATACTGGCAGGATGGGGATGTGCGATCATGTGGTTTGCTTTTATGATGGGGATTAGAAATACTGTATTTGTTCAAAAATTGCTAGATTATATTTTATAATCAGGCAGGTTTTTACTGTATTAATTTTATAGCGGAAATATCGTGAATTTTAAATTTTTTACCAAGCCACAGAATATTATACAATTTGAGGGTTTCCATTTTTCTCGTTTTCAATGTGATCAGCTATATGAAATGATTTTGGTGGATGATGAAATTCACCTCAATGTTTCATTACCTGACAAACTTGTATTTGATTATACACAGGATCAACTGATTGACGGTTTTATGATTAGTCGTCAATTATGGGTGGAAGGGGTTATGGAACCCGCATTTATGAATATTTTGCATTCCTTGAGATACTCTTGCCATTTATCCAAGGAAAATAAAGCCGTTTACAAGAAGGTAAGGGCCAAATTCAAACATTTGTGCTATGCATATAGGGCTTTTGATGAACGCCATTGTAGACCGTACTGGCTTGGCAAGATGACGGGTTTATTAGGCAAATTACAGGATGGCTTCAAAAACAGGAAATCTCTCATTGTAAAACCAAGGGCGGTATTTCTGGATTATATTTGGCATGAAAAAGGGTTGTATTTATTAAAACGGGAAGTAAATTGCTTTTTTCCCTGTAACCTGAAAAGCTTTGTAAAATATTTTCGAAAAAGACTGGAAATCATTAAGAAAGAGCTTGAAACACATGTAACTATAACAGCTCATGAGTTTCATAACATGAGAAAAACAATCAGTATGATTGCAGCCACCTATGGTACTTTTGATGTTTTGTTTCCATCAGATTATCATCATCAGACTTTTCAATATTTATCGACAATTAATGGTATGATGGGCGATTATCATGATGAATTGGTGGAAAAAAAATTGAATAAAATTCAAAATTACTATTTTGATCGATTTATGATACCTGAAGAAATTAAGAACAGGTTAAACACTTTTGCAGGTCGTTTTATAGACGATAGTAATGATTTTTGTTGATCTTGTTTCACTTTATTGAATGGATAATCAATTTTAAAATGAACCACCAAGCGTAAATGGATGCTGATGATGATGCTTCATTATCATCTAGTAGTCCATGAGCGGTATTATTACGAAGATTAAAGCCTATTGGATCAATAAATAAACTTTTAAATTCAAAAAGTAAATTTACATCTAAAATTTTTTCTATTTCAGGTGATTTTAAAAGAGTATTCAGGCTATTATATGTTTCAATATTATTTTTATCCAAATTGCTGGTACGAACTTTAATTTTTTTAAGTTGATCTCTTATAATATTTTCAACTTGCGGGCAAAGTAAATAAATAGCAGCTATAAAATCCTTTTGAAAACCTGACCACAGGGCGTTTGCCATGATTTTTTCCCGATTTTTAGGAACAATAGGAGATTTATGACAGATATTTTCAAAAATTTCTTTTGAAAATTTATCTTCTTTATGAAGTTGGTTCAGCCCTTCATTAATCAATGATATGTTTGTATAAATAATTAATCTATAATTTTCTTGTATTTTTTCATTTAATTTATTTTTTGGATCGTCAGGCGAGATTTTTGCGATTATATGTCCATCATCACTTCTATAATCTTTTGTAAATAAATTAGAGAAAAAAAATTGATCTGATACTTTTACAGCATTTTGAACAAGATCTTGATAATCAATACTTAAACCCGTAAAATATTTGAGAGTTTCAATGGGGTCTGTTTTGTTTGAAATATGTTGTACAAATCCTTGCACTGAACTTGTAATATCAAAGGGGCCTATATTTATTGTACACATATTTGCTAACACTATTTGGTTAGATTCTTTTAATTTAGCATGAAGGTTGTGTATTTTATTATCTACATCGTAATCGTTTCGATTTTTTTTAGGTATTTTATTATATGTTTGTAAAGCTTCCTCATAAATAGAATAAGCGCTACAATCATTATTTTTATATCTAAAATCTCCATGATATTCATGATATTCGGCTATGTTGAAAAGAGATTTTATTTCATTTTCTCTATCGTGTAATTGTTTATATTTATTGTTTAGAAATGTTAAAATAATTATTGCTAAATAAAAATTATTTTCATTTTTAAGTTGAATTGCCTCTTGATATAATCTAGGCATTGCAATTTTTTGTAATACATCCTTATTTTTTGTTTTATCTATTAATTCTGCTAATATTAATATTAGTCCACTGTCATTTTCATTTTTAAAAACATCTGTCAAATTAGATAGTATTTTATCTAATCGATTATTGTCATTTATCTGTTGACACAAATAAATCGCACGTTCGTAGTATTTGTTCAAATCTTGGAACAGAAAACTTACATTTTTTTTGTTGTCAAAAGTGTAATAAGTGTATGAATCAATTGCGATTTGGGCATATTTATAATTTTTTGGTTCTTGAACAAGCCATAAAATATCGGCTATTCTTGCTTTTAACGATGGTTCAGGAATGTCATTTAATATAAGGCTTAAGAATTCAAGCTCTTCTTTTGTAAGATCTGAAGGTTCTTTAGTACGTTGTCCTAGTTTATTTATAAAAAAGCCCTAAAAGGTTTATCTTTATTATCAGCATCTAAATACATTAAAGAAATTTCCGCTAACAATTCAAATATTTCATATTGTTCTTGCTGTCCAATATCTAGTTTTTCTTTTGCAATTTTTTTTAAACTGGAGTGAAGTTTATCGTAAGAAACAGGATTTTGTTCCGGTTCATATTTCCAATTACATTCAAGAAATGCCTCTCGCGTTAGTTTTGGCGAGTTTTTCATTGTTTTAAATTTCTTTCATGATTTTAAATCAAGGTTAAATTCGTTTCGAATAAAATATTACAAACGAAATGAAATTTAATGAAATTAAATTAAAATT
>CAMPDW010000025.1 GCA_946699565.1 uncultured Commensalibacter sp.
AATACCTTAAATATTTGGTATATATTCTATAATATTGGTATTTGTTTTAATTAATAACTGTTCAATATAGAAATCAATTAACAGGATTTTATTTAAAAAAATTTTATATAATTACGTATTGTAAATAATGTGTATTTTATAATACACATTTATAGCTAACTTTCTTTTTTTTCTATTTTTTTGATGAAGTAACGTAATTTTTATATTTGAATCTATTGATAAAATGATTAACTAATATTGAGTTTCTCAATGTAGGAATATTTTTGAATTTATACTTAAAAAGGAGGGGTAATTGTGAATTTTATCAATATTTTTGTTAGTTCTTTTAGCCTTCTTAAAAGGTATATTTTGTTAAGTATATGTTCAATATTTATAGTGCTTCCATTGAAAGAGTCAAAAGCGCTTAATATTTCCAACTATGGAAAACCTCCTCAAAATATTAATGATACTTCTGTGCCAGAAACCAATCGTGATGTGGCGCTTGGAGAGATGAATAAATTTAATACGCGTGAAGTTAACTCTTCCAGTCTTGATCCTACGAAAAGTATATTTTCTAAATACGTTAATGATTATCTTAGTAAATATGGAATTCAATTGGGTTTAAACTGGGTAACGGAAACAGCTGGCGTCGTTCATGGAGGTAGAAGAAACGGAGCAGATTTCACCCAACAGATTACGTTTTCAGTTGATATGGATTGGGAAAAAATAGCTGGTTTAAAAGGATTTTCAACTCATATGATTATTATGAATCGTTCTGGTAGAAATGCGAGTGCTGACTATGTTGGGGATTCTCAAATCCAGGCTCAGGAAGTTTATGGGGGTGGTTATTCAAGATTGTTCCATATTTATGATGTTTATGGAGAACAGAAATTATGGAATGAGAGAGTTGATATTAAAGCTGGTCGTATGAGTGTTGGGGATGATTTTGCGCATAGTCCTATGGCATGTCAATTTATGATTTTATCAACTTGTGGTCACCCAAGAAGTACTCAATCTCAACAAGGGTTCTCGGATTGGCCAGGTGCAGTTTGGGGTGGAAGGATTTTGGTAAACATGACCCCAAATAGTTATTTTGAAGTAGGTGCTTATCAAAGCACTCCTTGGCCACAAGGTGGAGCAACTGGGTTTTATTGGGGAACGAAAGGGACAACTGGGGCATTTGTACCTGTAGAATTTGGTTATAATCCTGATATTGGGAAACATCATTTAGTTGGAAGTATTCATATTGGTGCTGGTATTGATAGTAGTCATTTCCGGACATGGTCTTCACAAGTTTTGAATACAAATAAAAAAGATTATCGTACGCAATTTTGGATTCAATCATATCAGATGATATATCGTCATGATGCTGTTGATGATCATGGATTATTTGTTTTGGCAAACTATGGACATGACTCAACGACAACATCAACATTTAAAGATTTTTATAACTTTGGCTTTTTGGATAGAGGATTTTGGAAAAATAGAGCTTATGATCAAATTGGTGTGATGTTTACTTATTATACAATTCCTCATACACTTCGCCATGCGCAACAATTTCAGATTGCTCATGGTGCGCAATTAAATGGTAATGGTGTTTTTGCACTGTTAAATGGTGCACCTGGGGTACAGGGTGATTCAATTTTATTTGAAGCAAATTATGGATTTGCCGCTTATCGTGGAATCATGATTATGCCCGTTTTTGAATATTTTCATCATGTTGCTGCGACAAAGGCTTATAAGGATGCAACCATAGTTGGTTTAAAAACAAACGTAACTTTTTAATGATTGAAGATCTTGTCACTGTAAAAAGAATAATTTAACGTTATTCTTTTGAATGAAATCAATTTATTGGATAGTAAGGATAGATTTTCAACAATGATTAACTATAAAATCGTTACTTTAATTTTTGCAGGATTATTTTTAACAGCTTGTAATCCAGAGATGGGACGCTTACCTTTGGATAGTGATGTGGAGTGTTTGCATAAAGAATTATCTTCGCCTGATCACCCTTCATTTCGCATAGCGGCTAATTTTTGTCAAAAAATGGAAAATAATGTTTTGCAACCATTACATTTAGAAAATGCACCCGATCTACAACAACAGGCAGAAAAAGCTGGTATTGCATATACTTCTTAAAGATTATAATTTATTAGCTACATGAAATCATATTAAAGTTTGTGCCAAACTATTAACTAATATATTGATTTTATTTATTTTTATGGTGCCGACACTCGGAATTGAACCGAGGACCTACTGATTACGAATCAGTTGCTCTGCCCCTGAGCTATGTCGGCTCGGTGTTTGTTTTATATAGGAGCTTTTTTTACACTTCAAGAGTGATATATGAATTTTATTTAAAAACATTAGAATGAATTTTAATTGATGGAATAATGAAAGATAAAAAATAAAAAAAACAGTCAGATTCTCAGGAAAATGAAAATAATTTATGAATAGTTGATTCTGTTATAAAAATGTCAATCTTGCGGGTTGATTAAAAAAAAGCCTAAGATAGATTCTGGTGAATTATTAGTTTGTTATCGATGTAAACGTGAATTATTTTGGCATTCTATTACGTACCATATTACTGTGCCTTTTGCTTTTACGATTGCTTCAGCGTTTTATATATTATGATGCTTTTTTTCCTTATTATCAATAAATCCTTATGGAAGGGAAAATGCTTTGGGTATTTTGAATGGAACTTGGGAGTTTATTTATCAAGGATGGGGATTCGTTGGAATTCTTGTTGACTTGGTCGCTGCATTATTTCCTTTGATTGTTATTCTGTTAATGGCCATGATTTTATAGTTTGTTTCTCGTCCTAAAGTTCCTTTTTGGCATGCTCATCTTTTATATACGTATAAAGTTTTAAGGCTATGGTCTATGGATCGAGGTGTATATATTAGGTATTTTTGTTGCTTATACCAAATTGGTAGATATGGCATATGTTCATATTGAATACGCATTATATTCAATTATTCTTTTAATGTTCTCAATGAATATAACGATGAATATAACGGATGCAAGTGTGGATTTTTCATCCTTATGGAAACGGTGTTTAATTTTTCCGAAAACAGTTGCTCCTAAAGGAATTAAAAAAGAAAAACCTACGATAAAGAGAATTTTCCTGATTATAGGTATTTATTATTATGTAAATCTTGTCAGCTTGTTTTTGCAACAGACCAAGAAATAAAGCTATAAGAATGGATGGCAGAATGTCTTCATTGTAGAAATAAACTTTATAAAAGAAAATAGTATTAATCGTTCTTTGACTTTATTGGTTTTTTTCGAGAGTATAATCCGTTCCTGTATTAAAAATTTCCGGTATAGTGATCATGATTGGATCAAGTTTGTTTCAATCTAAAAAATTGCTTAATTTTTCGGTCTAAAGCATTTCAGATCATTAGTTTTGTAGGATGATGTTTAATGATTGATGTTTTTATGATTTCAATTTTAATTGCCTTAATTCGATTTAATGCTTTAGCAAGTGTACAGGCTGATTTTGGAATTGTATTTTTTGCTGCAGTTATTATCTTGACGATTTTTGCCGCAGATGTTTTTGATCCCAGATTAATATGGGATTATACTGGAATGAATAAAATCAATCCCTTGTTAAAGGAAACAGACAAGCTTGTTTTATAATTTTTCAATTATCTTCGTTTAACTAATAAAAAGTATAGGTAGAATGTCACAGGGTAATCAAATTTAGCTTCCTTTAGCCGTGTCGCGTAAGATTCGTTTTTCTCTTGTCTGGGTCATTCCTATTCTAGTAGGTATTTTAACATTTTATCTGGGGTGGAAAGCATTTTGGAATATGGGTCTAATCGTTACAAATGCTTTTGAAACTGCAGATAGCATTGTAAGCGGGCAGATACAAATTAAGTATAAATCTGTTATTTTGGGGACTGTAAAAAATGTATCCTTAGATAAAGATATGGTCCATTTTAATTTCCAAATTTTTTTGTCTCGGAGAACCACATCTTTAATTACGAATCATAGTTGTTTCTGAATTGTAAGACCCCGTTTAAATGTGGCAAATATTTCAGGATTGGAAATTTTAATTAGTGGTGCTTACATTGCTTTTGATTCTGGTAATTATAAAACAGGCAAAAAAACAAAGAGAATTTATTGGATTAGAATCATCTTTTGGGGTTTGTTATGATCAGCCTGATACGACATACACTTTGAAAATGAAGAATTTGGGATCATTAGGTGTTGGTGCACCTATATTTTATCGAGATATGGAGGCAGGTGAAGTCCTTGATTATGAGCTTCTACCTGATGGTATAGGCTATATCACTCTTCATATTTTTTTTAAAAGTCCTTTTGACTATTATTTAAAAACTAATAGTACATTTTAGAATGTATCAGGTGTTCAGATTGGGTTTGGTGCTAGGGGATTGGATGTTAAATTACAATCTAAAGCCCTTATGTCTGGTGGTGTTACTTATGGTACATTTGAGAAATTTTTAAATTATGAACAAGTAGGAGCTAAAAAGGATTTAAATCATAAGGAAGAGCATGTTCCTTGCTAATACATAATTTCAATTTTATGTAGATAAAGATGAGGCAGAAAATGCACTTTATTGGGATAGTATTCATTTGATTACATATGTAACGTCTTCAGTTAAAGGTTTAGGTAATGTTAGTCGTGTCACTTTATTTGGATTACAAATTGGTAATGTGAATGATGTTTTATTGCAAATTAAGCATAAGGCAAGGAAAACAAGGGTTAGAATCAGTATGGATATCCAACCCAAACGTGTTTTGTGTTTCATAAAATTATGATGCTCAGACACTTGGTTTAATAACACATTCTTTAATTGCCAATGGTTTAAGTGCTTCTGTTTCAAGTGATAATTTCTTGTTTGGAAGTTCTTTGATTGCTTTGAATTTTGTTAACTTAGATAAGTTATTTGTTTCCAAGGAAGATGGTGGATATCTCATTATTCCTAATCAAGCCAGAGAATTGGATAATATTATGACTTCTGTTTCGACGATTGCGTCAAAAATTGCATCAATGCCTTTGGATCAAATAAGTTATAATCTTAATAATCCTTTAAAACATACTGATAATACCGTAAATAGTTCAGATACGACTAAAGTTTTGGAAGCAATGCGTGTTTCCATGCAAAATTTAAGTGATATGTCCAGGAAGCTGAATAAAGGGGCTTCTCCTTCATTAGAATAGTTACCTGTAATGAGTTGGTAATTAAATACGATGTTAAAAAATATAAATAGTTTATTAGAAAGTTATGGTGGGGATACAGATTTTCATAGGGATTTATAAAAAATGTTTGTACAGCTCGACGAAGCAGATCGTTTCCTAAAATTTTTTAGGTAACTTTTTAAGCACAACATCTATCAGTAATTATAGTAGGGCGGAAAAAATAATGAATGTAAAAAAAATATAAAGTTGGAAAATAGATTTTCACGGTGTCATCTTTTGAAGATAACAGGTGGAGCGTTAAGTACTGTTGGCTTGATTTCTTTAATAACAGCTTGTAGTAATAAAGATCCTGTTTATTATACATTATCTTCTTATCCTGGTAGGATCTATACATATAGCCTCAAAATTATTGAGGTAAGAATATCATCTTTAGCTGGTTCACTTGATAAGGATCGAATTGTTTCTGAAACTGATCAGAATCAGGTGTAACTTGCGGCGAATGCAATATGGAGTGATAATTTACCTATGATGATCAGTCGTATTATGGTCTTAAATCTAGCTCAACGATTACCAAACGTACATGTTTTTGCACAAAATCAGGCTGTAGCATGGAACCTGAGGAAATTGTGGAGATGGATATGTCTCGTTTTAACCAAGGTGTTAATGGTAGGGCTGTTGCTTTAATTAATCTTGTAATTTATCGTGTGGGTCAAAAATAAAATCGATTCACACGTTTATTACAATTGGAAGAAATTTCAACAGGTCATGATTTACAGAGTTTAGTAATTTCCTTGAATCATATTTTGGCAAAAGTTGCAGATATTGCTGCCCAAACATTAAGTTATTTAACTTGAAAATTTACAGGGAAAAAGACTTTTTGTTTTTTCATTCTTTATGAAATTATATTTAAATAATAATTTGAATTATTATTTAAATATTTCAATAATAGTTTAATTTTTTGAAGATACAAAACAATATGAATGAAATGACAATCTGTTTTATTATTTTGTATCGATGAAATGATTAAAAATCAAAGTTTTTCGACTTGATTATATTCAAGATCAACAGGGGTAGAGCGTCCAAAAATAGAAACGCTGACTTTTAAGCGACCTTTTTCAGTATCAATTTCTTCTATGACACCATTAAATGAGGTAAATGGACCATCGGAAACACGTACTTGTTCACCAACTTCAAAGTCAACAGATGGACGAGGGCTATTTGTTCCTTCCTTGGTTTGATTAATAATATATTCAGCTTCTGCGTTGGAAATAGGTGATGGGTGCATTCTATTCCCGAGGAAACCTGTAACTTTGGGGGTATCTTTAATAAGATGCCAAGCTTCGTCCGTCATTTCCATTTTAATAAGGATATAACCAGGGAAAAATTTACGTTCAGTCTGAACTTTTTGCCCACGTTTAACTTCAATAACTTCTTCAGAAGGTACAAGAATTTCTTCTACTTGGTCGGTTAATCCTTTTTGTTCAATTTGTTCTTTAATTTGTTGAACAACTTTTTTTTCAAAACCAGAATAGACATGAATGACGTACCACCGTTTTGCCATAACTGGTTTACCCTCCTAGGCCAAATAAAGTTCGTATACCCAACCCAATGGCTCGGTCGACGATGAAAAAGAATGCAGAAGCACCTGCTGCCATTACTAGAACAGCTGCAGTTGTAACTAATGTTGTACGACGTGAAGGCCAAGTTACTTTTTTGGCTTCAGCACGGACTTCATTTATAAATTTCGTGGGATTGGCCGGCACGAAATACTTTCCCTACTTAAAAATAATCCTAAAAATATTATGATATTTATATATAATATATCAGGATGAGTTAACAACAAAAATATGAATGAATATCATTCATAAGTATTTTTTAAGTGGCAGGGGTGGAGGGTCTCGAACCCGCAACCTCCGGTTTTGGAGACCGGCACTC
>CAMPDW010000026.1 GCA_946699565.1 uncultured Commensalibacter sp.
ACTGCCGACCCTCTCGGTGTAA
This sequence comes from uncultured Commensalibacter sp., assembly GCA_946699565.1. Classification (GTDB taxonomy): domain Bacteria; phylum Pseudomonadota; class Alphaproteobacteria; order Acetobacterales; family Acetobacteraceae; genus Commensalibacter. The sequence goes on from CAMPDW010000026.1 coordinate 23, forward strand.
ACGAGATGCTCTACCAACTGAGCTAATCGCCCGGCTCCGTTTAACTGGAACAACGACTTCTTAACATTGAAGCCGTTGTATGTCTAGTCATTTTTTCAAAAAAAATGACTTTTTTTTAATTTTATTTACTAACAGCTTCTTTTAACAATTTCCCTGGTTTAAAACGCACAGATGTTGATGCTGGAATCTTAATTTCTTCACCTGTACGAGGATTACGTCCTTTAGCTGCTTTACGATGAGCAGTAACAAAACTACCGAAACCAACAAGTCTGACCTCTTGTTTTCTAGCAAGTGTTTCTTCAATAGTACTTAATACTGCATCAATAACCTCACCTGATTTAGCTTTTGATAATTCTGTTTTTTCAGCAACTGCAGCAATGAGTTCTTGTTTATTAAGAGGTTTTTCCATTCTTTTATCTTTCTAATATAATCATAGATTAAATTAACTAATAGTGGACATTCTATATCCATAACTTAAACTATTGAAGCACTTTTAAAGAACGTCAACTGTTCTAAGTCTTCAATAGCTATTTTAACGTATTTATTATTAAATTGGTTGCAATATCACCACAATATTTAATGTGTCAGCTGTTTTTTTGATGAAACATTACTTTTTTTAGCTATTACAGGGGAAGGTGTCCCTTCTAATTCAATAGATTCGTAAGGTCTTATCAAGGCTTGATGAATAACATCATCAACCATTTGAACCGAAACAATTATTAAATTGGATTTTACATTTTCAGGAATCTCGATTAAATCTCGCTCGTTCTCTTTTGGAATAAAGACTTTTTTAACCCCTGCACGCAAGGCAGCAAGCAATTTTTCCTTTAATCCACCAATAGGTAATACTCTTCCCCTCAAAGTAATTTCTCCAGTCATAGCAATATCTTTACGAACAGGTATTCCCGTCATTACACTCACAATACTTGTAGCCATTGCCACGCCAGCAGAAGGTCCATCTTTTGGAATCGCTCCTTCTGGAACGTGAACATGAATATCATTCTTTTCAAATAATTCTGAATGTATACCAAATTGTGCTGCACGACTTTTTACATAGGATAAAGCAGCGGAAATACTTTCCTGCATCACATCACCTAATTTACCTGTAATCTTGATATGACCTTTCCCTGGCACCATAACACTTTCAATATGAAGGATATCACCACCTACTTCTGTCCAAGCTAAACCTGTTACGACACCAACAATGTCATGTTCTTCACTCTCACCATAATGATAACGTTTAACACCAACATATTCCTCGAGATTATCAAGGGTAATTGCGACATAATCACACTGACCAGATACAATTTTTTTAACAATTTTACGGGCAATTTTCGCAATTTCACGTTCAAGATTACGAACCCCTGCTTCGCGGGTATAAGTTCGAACTAATTCACGTAAGGCATCATCACTAATTAACCATTCAGAAGCTTTCAAACTATGAGATTCGCCCTCTTTCTTGATAAGATGTTGACGAGCAATTTGAACTTTTTCATCTTCAGTATAACCAGCTATACGTATAATTTCCATACGATCTAGTAATGGTTGAGGCATGTTATAACTATTTGCCGTTGTAATGAACATAACATCAGACAAATCATAATCAACTTCAAGATAATGATCGACAAAAGTTGAATTTTGTTCTGGATCAAGTACTTCTAATAATGCAGAAGCAGGATCACCCCGCCAATCTGCACCGAGTTTATCAATTTCATCCAACAAAAATAATGGATTCGATGTACCCGCTTTTTTCATTCCCTGAATAATTTTTCCAGGCATAGCTCCAATATAAGTTCGTCTATGACCTCGGATTTCAGCTTCATCACGAACTCCACCCAAAGACATACGAACATATTCACGTCCAGTAGCCTTGGCAATTGATCGGGCCAGTGATGTTTTACCAACACCTGGAGGACCTATTAGACATAAAATTGGACCCTTTAATTTTGATGAACGAATTTGAACAGCAAGATACTCTAAAATTCTTTCCTTAACTTTTTCAAGTCAATAATGATCGTGATTAAGAATTTCTTCAGCCTTTTTCAAATCCTTAGAAATTTTTGAACGTTTTTTCCAAGGTAAACCAACAATCCAATCCAAATAATTACGAACAACCGTTGCTTCTGCAGACATTGGACTCATACCTCGTAATTTTTTCAAATCTGACAAGGCTTTATCACGAGCTTCTTTCGTCAAACGAAGTTTTTTAATCTTTTCTTCTAATTCTGAAAGTTCGTCTTTACCATCCTCACCCTCGCCTAGCTCTTTTTGAATGGCTTTTAATTGCTCGTTTAAATAATATTCACGCTGCGTTTTTTCCATCTGTTTTTTAACACGATTCCGAATACGTTTTTCAACTTGTAATACACCAACTTCAGTTTCCAAATGTTCTAGCAATTTTTCCAAACGATTCTTCAAATCAATCGTTTCAAGAATATCTTGCTTTTCAGCAACCTTTAAATTAAGATGGCTTGTAATAGTATCAATAACTTTAGACGAGTTTTCGATTTGATTAACAGCAACTAAAACTTCAGGAGCAATAGATTTATTTAATTTTACATATTGTTCAAACTGATTCATCATTGTTCGCTTTAGAACATTAATTTCTTTAGTTTCTACATCCTGTTCTTCAATTATTTCAAGTTTAGCTTCAAAAAAAGCTTCATGATCAATAAACTCTTTGACTTTTGCCCTTTGAATCCCTTCAACAAGAACTTTTACAGTACCATCAGGAAGTTTCAGAAGTTGTAAAATTGTCGCAATCGTTCCAAAAGCATAAACATCTTTTTCGGAAGGATCTTCAATAGAAGCATCCTTTTGCGAAACAAGTAAAATTTTAGAATGATTTTTGGTAACTTCTTCTAAGGCACTTACAGATTTCTCACGACCTACAAATAACGGGACAATCATATAAGGAAAAACAACGATATCCCGCAAAGGTAAAACCGCCATGATATTCGGCTGATTAACTTCAGGTTGTTTTTCTTCTTGTTTTAATTTTTCATTTAGATTGGTTTTAGATATATCAGATTTTGTTTTATTTTCTGTCATAAATTTATGACCTCCTTAGTGGACGATCTAAAAAGAATGCCCATCAAGGCACATTCTTTTAAGTTACTAATCACTTTAGTATTATATGTAACGCATTCAAATATTTTTAAAGTAATATCTGCAATAATTATCTTACACATAACCAAAGACAATTAACAATATAAGAATTTATTGCATAAAATAAATTAAATTGAAATTATACCAAATGAAATTATTTCTTTTAATATAATTTATAATATAACTTTAAAAACCTATTAAAAAAGACCTATATAATAGGTCTTAAAAGATAAAATATTGGCTAAGCTGTCTGTTCTTTATGTGTTATTTTTTTTTCATAAATATAAGCAGGATCTTCATGATGATTAACAACTTCTTTGTTGATTACAACCTTACTCACATTTTCTAGATCAGGCAATTCATACATCGTTGTTAACAATATATCCTCTAGTATCGAACGCAACCCACGTGCACCTGTTTGTCGCTCAATCGCTTTATCAGCAATTTCTTGAATGGCATCTTCTGTGAAATTAAGCTCAACATCTTCCATTTCAAATAATTTTTGATATTGTTTAATTAGAGCGTTTTTAGGTTTAGTTAAAATTTGCATTAATGCTTTCTGATCTAAATCATCAAGTGTAGCAATAACAGGTAAACGACCAATAAATTCTGGAATTAAACCAAATTTCATTAAATCTTCTGGTTCCAATTGTCGAAATAATTTACCAATTTCTTGATGATCTTTTTCTTTAACTTCTACACCAAATCCAATGGTATATCCTACACTACGATCACTTATAATTTTATCAAGACCAGCAAAAGCTCCACCACAAATAAAGAGAATATTGGTTGTATCGACTTGCAAAAATTCCTGTTGTGGGTGTTTACGCCCACCTTGTGGAGGTACAGATGCAACCGTACCTTCCATAATTTTTAACAAAGCTTGTTGAACCCCTTCACCACTTACATCTCTGGTAATAGATGGATTATCAGATTTACGGGAAATTTTATCAATTTCATCAATATAAACAATTCCTTGCTGAACCCGTTCAACATTATAATCAGCAGTTTGCAATAATTTTAAAAGAATATTTTCAACATCTTCCCCTACATATCCAGCTTCTGTTAAAGTGGTGGCATCAGCCATTGTAAAAGGAACATCTAAAATTTTTGCTAGAGTTTGTGCAAGAAGCGTTTTACCAGTACCGGTTGGACCAATTAGCAAAATATTTGATTTTGCGATTTCAACATCACCTGCTTTATCAATCTGATTTAACCGTTTGTAATGATTATGGACTGCAACTGACAATACTTTTTTTGCATCAGCCTGACCAATAACATAATCATCTAATATCTTACAAATTTCCTTAGGAGTAGGCAAGTTTCCCTGTTTTTTTATTGTCTGCGCCTTACTATCTTCACGCACAATATCCATACATAATTCAACACACTCATCACAGATGAATACAGTTGGACCTGCAATTAATTTACGTACTTCATGTTGTGATTTACCACAAAAAGAACAATATAACGCATTCTTAGAATCTTTTTTATTATCAGTCATTTTAACTTTCACCCCCAATTATAATTAGGGTTAGAATTACCAACACATTAAGCGTAATTATTTTAAATTATTAAATAAAAAGCGACTAATTAAAAGAGGTATATTAAATTTATTTCTCGTTTTCTTTAATTGAATCCATTTCACGATTTTGAACAACTTTATCAATAATACCAAAATCTTTAGCATCTTCTGGTGACATATAACTATCTCTTTCAAGACGATATTCTATTTCTTCAAGCGTTCTACCCGTATGTAATTTGTAAATATCATTTAATTTTTTTCGTATTTCCAAAATTTCCTTTGCCTGAATTTCAATATCACTGGCTTGTCCTTGCGCCCCACCAGAAGGTTGATGCACCATAATCCTAGCATTAGGTAAAGCATATCGATAATCAGGTTCTCCACCACAAAGAAGTAATGACCCCATTGATGCGGCTTGACCAATACAGACAGTACTAACTGGACAACGAATATATTGCATTGTGTCGTAAATAGCGAGACCAGCAGATACTACCCCACCTGGGCTATTAATATAAAAAGAAATTTCTTTTTTTGGATTAACACTTTCCAAATATAATAACTGAGCAGAAATTAAAGAAGCAACTTGGTCATAAACAGGACCAGTTAAAAAAATAATTCTTTCTTTAAGTAAACGTGAATAAATATCAAAAGCACGTTCCCCTCTGGAAGTTTGTTCAACAACCATTGGAACAAGCGTATTATCATAAATTTCCAGAGACTTAAAATCTCTCATTAATTTCTCTTCCTAAACTTTAAAACTTTTATTCATTATAATATAATTAGTTAATTTAAGAAAATAAATACATCAAGCATAAGAATAAATTTGCACTTCAAAAAAAAGAATGCCCGGAAAACAAGCCCCAGACATTCCAAAACCTTTAAATCTTAGAAAAAGCTAGTTTTTAACTGTGGGCATTTGCGTTAATTCTTCAGCAGTAACTTCTTTATCTTCAATTATTGCCAACTCTTTGATATAATCAATCACCTTATTTTCATAAAGAGGGCCACGAATTGATTCTACGGCCTGTGGATTTTTTTGGAAAAATTCCATCACTTCCTTTTCTTGTCCAGGATAACGCATTGCTTCGGCACGCATTGCTTGAACAAGTTCATCTTCGCTGATTGTAATTGAATTGATACGTCCAATTTCTACAACCAACAATCCAAGACGAACGCGTCTTTCAGCAATCTTACGATAATCAGCTTTTAGTATTTCCTCATCTTTATTTTTATCTTCTTCATCAAGCAAATCATTTTTTCGATCATTTTCGATACGCTGCCAAATTTGGTTAAATTCAGTATCAACTAAACCAGCTGGAACTCCAAAAGTAACCTTTTCAGCTAAAATATCAAGGATATCCCGCTTTAATCTTATTCGAGACATTTCATCATATTCTGATACAATTTGTTTTTCTACAGCATCTTTTAATTTCTCTAAATTTTCAAAACCTAATTCTTTAGCAAATTCATCATTTACTTCTGGAATAACAGTTTCTTTTATTTTTTTCGCTTTAATATCAAAAATTGCTTTTTTACCTGCTAAATTTTTAACTTGATAATTTTCCGGGAAAGTAACTGTTATTGCTTTTTCTTCCCCTGGCGTCATCCCATCAATTTGTTCTGCAAATCCTGGAATAAAACCTTTTCCACCAATTTCAACATCTACATTATCTGCTGTTCCACCTTCAAAAGGAACATTATCAACTTTACCAACAAAATCTACAGTAAGAACATCACCTTTAGCTACTGGGCGTATTTCGTTAATTTCCTTAAATTTACGTTGACGTTTAGCAATTGTGTCAAATGCATCCTTGACAGCTTTTTCATCAGGTTTCGCCATTAACCGTGTTAAGTGAATATCTTTTAAATCAGGAATATCAAAATCTGGAATTAACTCTACTTCGAAAGAAAATTCAAGATTATCTCCCTTTTTATACCCTTCTTTTAAGGTAATAGAAGGTTGACGAGCTGGACGTAATCCTCTTTCATCCAAAGTTTCTCTTATCGCATTTGAAATAGCTTCATTAACAACTTCGTTTTGAACAGATTTACCATAACGTTGTTCAACAACAGTCAAAGGAATTTTTCCAGGTCTGAACCCAGGAATATTCATGTCATGTCCAAGTTCCGTCAATCGTTGTTTTCTTTTTTGAGCGAGTTGTTTTTCTTCAACTACGATTTTAAAGCCGCGTTTTAAGCTTTCAGAAAGCGTCTCAGTAACCTGCATCAGCCAGGCCGTCCTCTCGGTTTAATTATTTACCCTAAATTTGGGTGTTATTCATTTAAAACTAAATATCGAATACTTTGACAAAACACAAAAAAACTACTTGAATTAAACAATATACTTTTGGTGCGGATGAAGGGACTTGAACCCCCACGACTTGCGCCACTAGATTCTAAGTCTAGCGTGTCTACC
>CAMPDW010000027.1 GCA_946699565.1 uncultured Commensalibacter sp.
TTCCCTTTAGTTCAATTAATTATGGAACGGATACTTCTGAAGAAGGTCGCATGGCTATTCGAAATCTTCTGCTGGCAACGAAAGCGGGGCTCGGTAATGGTGAGACACCTATTTTCCCTGTCCAGATTTTTAAAGTAAAGGAAGGAATCAATTTTAATCCGATAGATAAAAACTATGATCTATTCAAATTGGCGATGGAAACGTCCGCTTTACGTCTTTTTCCAAATTTCAGTTTTATCGATGCTCCCTTTAATAAAGTGTTTTATAAACAGGGTGATTATAAAACGGAAGTTGCATATATGGGATGTCGTACACGTGTTTTGGGAAATGTTTATGATCCGGACAGACAAACAATATGTGGCCGTGGAAATTTAAGCTTTACGTCAATCAATTTGCCCCGGCTAGCCCTGAAGACAAAAGGTAATACAGATTTATTTTTTCAGTTGCTCGATGAAATGATTCATCTATCTTTTCGTCAACTTTTACATCGTTTTCAAATTCAGTGTCGTAAGAAAGTGAAAAATTACCCTTTTTTAATGGGACAAGGGATATGGATCGATTCAGAAAATTTATCAGAAAATGATGAAGTTGCTGAAGTTCTAAAGCATGGCACTTTAACGGTTGGTTTTATTGGTTTGGCTGAAACCCTGAAAGCTTTGGTGGGTTTTCATCACGGGGAAAGCGAGGTTGCGCAGGAGTTGGGGCTAAAAATTGTCAGTCATATGCGTAAAAAAACAGATGAGGCGGCAAAAAGAACAAAACTTAATTTTTCATTGATTGCCACGCCTGCCGAGGGTCTAAGTGGCCGTTTTGTCCTTATGGATCGTGAAAAATATGGTGTCATATCTGGAGTGACAGATCGGGATTATTATACGAATTCTTTTCATGTTCCTGTTTATTATCCAGTAAAAGCGCATGAAAAAATTGGACTTGAAGCACCCTATCATGAATTAACCAATGGTGGTCACATAACCTATATCGAACTTGATGGTGATATATGTAAAAATTTGGATGCGTTTGAAATAATTATCCGTTACATGAAACAATCTGGAATTGGTTATGGGGCGATTAATCATCCTTTAGATAGAGATCCTGTCTGTGGGTATGTTGGTGTTATTGATAATGAATGCCCACGTTGCGGGCGTAAAGATGGTGAGGCGGTCAGTATCGCGAAACTGAACGAATTAAGACAGATTTATTCGAATGTTCCAGATTATAATTAGAAAGGGTTAATAATGGGCAAATGCAATATGGTTAAACCTATAGAACATGTTCAAAAAAATTTAAAAATGATGGGAAAAGATATAAGTTTTGCTAGGACACGCCGTATAACGGGATATTTGGTTGGTACATTGGACCGTTTTAATAATGCCAAACGTGCCGAAGAAAAAGATCGTGTCAAGCATGGCTGTAGCTAAACTGCGTATCAGTGGTATAGAAGCAGAATCTATCGTGGATGGGCCTGGGTTGAGGTATGTTGTTTTCACCCAGGGTTGCCCTCATCAATGTTTCGGATGCCATAATCCTGAAACACATGCACTAAACAGTGGTTATGAAATTTCTATTCAAGAAATTATCAATGACTTTTTGAATAATCCACTTTTATCAGGCATGACGTTTTCGGGTGGGGAACCGTTTTTGCAGGTGGAAAGTCTTGTTTTACTTGCCAATATTGTAAAGAAAACAGGAAAAACGCTGGTTACTTATACGGGTTATACGTATGAACGATTATTGGAACTGGGAAAATGCAATCCTTTAATTATCCATCTATTGGAATTGACTGATATTTTGATTGACGGTCCATTTCAGATCAGTCAACGGGATTTGCAATTGTCTTTTCGAGGCAGTGCTAATCAAAGAATTTTATATAAAATGGATCGGCAACGAATAAAAGATCAATTAAAATATTGATTTAAATTAATGAAAAATGATCCTCGATAGATGGATAAAGGATCATTTTATAGTACAATACTGATATTTTTGAAAAATCTAGTATTTTTTATAAGGTAAGAATTTACCGCTAAGTTGAATATTAACACGATCTCCACTGGGATTAGGTTCTCTGGTTATATTCATTGAAAAATCAATGGCGCTCATTATACCATCTCCAAATTCTTCGTGAATAAGTTCCTTGATGGCTGATCCATATACATTAATTAATTCATAAAAACGATATATTGTTGGATCAGAAGGAATGGCAGTTGGAAGACTTCCTCTATTGGGTGGAACGGTCAACCAATTGGTTTCCTCCTCTGTCAGATCAAAAATAGAAGCGATCAGAACGGCCTGTTCTTTATTTAAAGGCATTTGCCCGAGACAAGCGGCTGTAACATATTCCTTACTTAATCCTAAGGTTTCGGCAACAAAAGACCATTTAATGTCTTTACTAATTTTGGTTTGAATTATTTTTTCTGTGATTTGTAGACGGTTCATGATAATTTCCAAATAAAAAATGTTACATTGAGTTGAATATTCTTAAATTTGATAATCTAATGACATGTGATATTTGGATATTTTATTTTTACTATCAATAGTTTTAAAGTATATATTTTGTTTTTTGTTATAATTATGTGTTATAATTTTCAATCTATAATTATATAATTAATATTATTATTTTATAAAAATTTAATAATATTTAATAATAATAAAATTTTTTTAATTATTGTTCATATTCACTTTCTTGTTCCTTTTCTATTTATCCATTTCATATGATAATCAGTTGAATATTGATTATGAGATCAATTTATATAAGGTAGGATAAATGGCTTGGTCTATTCTTGGTAGTGGTGTTACAGGATTGTGTATTGCAACAGCTTTATGTGAAAAGGGTGAAAAACTAGAGGTTGTTGAAAATCCAAATATTCAGGCCGCATCATATTTTGCCGGCGGTATGTTGGCACCATTTTGTGAAGGGGAAAGTGCGCCAGATATTGTCGTAAAAAATGGACAATTATCTGTTGAGTGGTGGGATAATCATGTCAGCAATGTAAAAAAAACCGGAACCATTGTCATTGCGCCGCCTCGAGATATGTCTGAATTAAGACGGTTTGCCAATATGACCATTTGTCATGAATGGGTTGATCCAGGTAAGATAGAAAAAGATTTGAAGGGTCGTTTTTCTGAGGGACTGTTTTTTCCTTCTGAGGCCTTTATCGATCCTCGCTTGGCCTTGCAGGAACTAAAAGAAAATTTAAAAAATAAGGGTGTTAGTTTTCATACGGGTTCGCCCAAAGGAAAGATCATTGACTGCACTGGTATGGCGGCAACCAGTTCATTAAAAAATTTACGGGCTGTTCGTGGTGAAATGCTAATTTTTGAATGCCACGAAGTTAATTTTTTACGTCCAATTCGTTTATTGCATCCGCGGTTTCCCTGTTATCTTGTACCTCGGGCAAATGGCCGATTTATGGTAGGGGCAACAATGGTGGAAAGCAATGATGATAGTCCCATAAGTGCTAGGGCCCTGATAGAAATGCTGAGTTCAGTATATGCAATTCATCCAGCCTTTGCTGAAGCAAGGATTATAGAAACAGGAACAGGATGCAGACCCTCCTTTCCTGATAATATTCCACAGATTATTGAACAGGATGGTAAATTTTATATTAATGGCATGTATCGACATGGCTTTTTACTTGCTCCGGTTCTGGCATTAGATTTTGTGAAGAAAATTTTGGGATAATGAAAATGAAGTTATATTTAAATGGCGAATTCATTACAACACAGGTAAAGACTTTGGCAGATTTGCTGAAGGAAAAAAATATAGATGTATCTTGTGTTGCCAGTGCGATCGACGGAAATTTTATTCCTCGGGTACGTTATGAGAGGACTCAGCTTCAGGAAAATATGAAAATCGAAGTTGTATCACCAATGCAGGGAGGTTAGTTGTGCAATTTTATAACCAAAATCTTCATTCAAGATTGTTATTGGGTACTGCCGGTTACCCTTCGCCAGATATCTTGATACAAGCCATTCATGCTTCCGAGACAGAAATTATAACTGTCAGTTTACGCAGGGAAGGAGTGGGAGGTTCTGAATTTCGTCAGTTAATAGCAAAAACAAAAAAAAGGTTTTTGCCAAACACGGCAGGATGCCATACCGTGAAAGAGGCCGTGACAACAGCGCAGATGGCACGTGAAGTTTTTGAAACAAACTGGATTAAGCTGGAAATTATCGGTCATGCGGATACTTTACAACCAGATCCTTTTGCAACAGTTGAAGCTGCCAGGATTTTGTCAAAGGAAGGGTTTGAGGTTTTTCCTTATACGACCGAGGATTTAATTGTTGGTGAAAAGTTATTAGAGGCAGGTTGTCAACTTTTGATGCCATGGGGGGCACCGATTGGATCTGGACAAGGTTTGCGTAATATTGAAGGATTAAAAACAATGCGTCAATATTTTAAAAATATTCCTCTTATTATTGATGCGGGGATTGGAGCGCCAAGTCAAGCAATCCAAGCGATGGAAATAGGTTTTGATGCAATTTTACTAAATACGGCAATTGCGAAATCAAAAAATCCTATTCTAATGGCGGATGCTTTTAACAAAGCTATTTTAGCGGGACGGATAGCATATAAAGCGGGATTAATGGAAAAGCGTAATATGGCCTATGCCTCAACACCAGCATATGGATTGGCGGATCTATCATTATAATGGAAAAATTTTATTTAGTCACAGAATCTGTCTCATTAATTAAAAAATTATTGCCTGTTGGGGTTAAATTGATTCAATTACGAATTAAAAACATGTCTCAACCGGATTTGAGGCAAAATATTATGGAAGCAAAAATCTGTTGTGAACGTTATGGTGCGCAATTGATTTTGAACGATTACTGGGAATTGGCTTTAGAATTGGGTATAAATTTTGTTCATTTAGGACAAGAAGATTTATTAAAAACAGATTTTAACAGAATACGAAATGCAGGAATTCAATATGGGATTTCCACACATGATAGATCTGAGTTGGAAATTGCGTTGAAGCTTTACCCTGACTATATTGCATTGGGACCAATTTATCCGACTGTATTGAAGAAAATGAAATGGCACCCGCAAGGGTTATCAAAACTGAACAGATGGAAACAGAGAATAAGAAATATTCCTTTGGTTGCTATCGGGGGATTAACAGTTGAACGGATTCCTTATGTTCTGAAAGCGGGTGCAGATAGTTTGGCAGTAGTAACAGATATTAAGACTGCGTCAGATCCAATCAATCGTTATAATGCTTGGCAAAGACAGATTAAAAAGGTCATCAATTAATGGAAAAACGGTTTAAAAAACAGATAATGTTATCTGAGGTTGGTATCGAAGGTCAGGAGAGATTAAGAAAGGCCCGTCTATTAGTTGTAGGATGTGGTGGATTGGGTAATACGGTTTTACCATTACTTAGTGCAGCGGGGATAGGTTTTATAAGGGTTTATGACCATGATATTGTAGAGGAATCTAATTTACATCGACAATATATGTACTCTAAATCTGATCTTGGCAAACATAAAGTTTTGGTAATGCAGAATATTTTATATCGTCAAAATCCAGAGTGTCATATCGAGGCTTATGCTCAAAAATTAAGTTTTTCATATATTTCTGATGCAATGCGTGAAATTGATCTGGTTATAGATGCGGCTGATAATTTTATGGTGACGTATCTTCTTTCTGACAAATGTTATGAAATGAATATTCCCTTTATAAGTGCTTCTGTTCTGGAATTTCAGGGATATGTAGGGGCTTTTTGTGGTGGTGGGCCAAGCTATCGCTCGGTTTTTCCAAAACCTTCGTTTTCGAACAATAATTGTAATAACATTGGAGTAATGGGACCTGTTGTTGCGATTATGGGATCTATTCAGGCAGAAATGGCTATAAATATAATATTAAAGCTTTCCAAACCGACATTAGGAAACTTGTTCCATATAGATTGCATTAACTGGAGAGTTGGTCAGATTTGTTTTGATGATGCGGAAGAACCTGAACAAAAAACAATTATTTCATTATTGGATAGGGACAGTCTCAAAGTTGATGATTATTTGGTTGAATTACGGGATGAAATTGAAGCTCCAATCAGTGTTAATTCCCATGTTGTTCGGGTGAAACCTGAAAATATAGAAAATAGTAATTTTCCGACCGATCGACGAATAGTATTTATTTGTAAGACTGGGATAAGAGCTATTAAAGCAGCATATCAGTTACAATTTAAGGGTTATACAAATTTAGGCATCATAGCGGATTAACTTTTTTAAAATATTATTTATATTAAATTCTAATAAATTGTAATTTAATAATACAAAAAACGTTATATTTTAATTCAATCAACAAAAATTTTCAGCAAATTTAACGATTATTGTTTGTAAATATAATTGTAATGATATTCTTGAATATATCTAATGTTTTTAATAATAATAAATAATAATATATCATTTTCAGTTAAATATAAGATTTAATTAATTAAATATTAAGATTTAAATATGCGTTTTTAAAATATTTTATTTAAGTATAAAGGGAGAAATATTTTACGGTATTGTATTTTTTTTATAAAAGATAAAGAAGATGCGTTTAAAATTATATAGTTAAATGTTTAAGGATTAACAGGCATGATACATAGAATAGGGTATAGTTTGAATTTGTTGAATATAATTCTGACCAATTAATGTTGATGAAACGATTACTTTACGTCCATCTTGTGTATCTGGTTTACGTTTAACGAGTTTTAACTCTTCTAAACGATTAATTGCCTTGGTTACAGCAGGTTTAGAAAGATTTAATGTTTTAGAATAATAATCGACACTCGCTTCAATCGCTTCGTTATAAACCAAGGATAAGATTGCAAGTTGACGAACGGTAAGTGCAAAATGACTACTGGCAGAATTTTTAATAATTTGAAAAGAAAGATTCATTTTAATTAATATCCTTTTTGAAAACAAATAAATAAGGTTTTTCAATTAAGTATTGATATAACAAT
>CAMPDW010000028.1 GCA_946699565.1 uncultured Commensalibacter sp.
CCAAAAGTTACTTTATGGGATGTAAAAAAGGATGTTTTAACCGTTCTTGATGGTTTGGGTATTTCTGTGGATTCATTAAAAACAATTACCGAAACACCAAATTATTATCATCCTGGACGTTCAGGGCGTTTATGTTTGGGATCTAAAAATATACTAGCTTATTTTGGAGAGCTACATCCTTCCTTGGTAAAAGAATTCGGTTTTGATCAAGCACCTATGATTTTTGAAATCATGCTTAATACAGTCATATCAAAGAAGATTGTCAAGAAAAAAGCACCTATATTTTCAGTTTTTCAACCTTTAAAGCGTGATTTTGCTTTTGTTTTAAAAGATGATGTTCCTGTTGAGCAACTTTTACAGGTCGTTAAAGAGGCTGACCGTAAATATATAAGCTCGGTCGAACTATTTGATGTCTATACGGGGGATAAGATTCAAGAAAATCATAAATCTGTTGCTGTTCAAGTAACTATTCAGCCAAATGATCGAACTTTGAAAGATGAGGAGATCGAATTAATTTCTCAAAAAATCATCAAAGAAGTTAAGCGTTTTCTTGGTGGAATTTTAAGATAAAATCTCAGCATTATTTTATTAAAGCCCATGTAGAGCTTTTACATGGGCTTTTTTAATTTTCCTATATACCTATTATATTTAAATTCATTCTTAATTTTGTCTGGTTTAATATTATGCCTGTGATGAATAAATCTTTGGGTAATTCATCTTTTAATCTATTTGCTACGTTGTCAGGGCTTTTGACAATTTTATTATGGTCGAGCTTGGCCATTATGACGACCTTTGTTGCCTCTATTCCTCGATTTGAGCTCTTGTGGTTTGGATTTGGAATTTCTTTTCTTATTGGAACATTCATTTTGGCTTTAACAGGGCGCTTAAATGAAATGAAACAATTGTTTAAACCTTGGATTATTGGGTTTAGTGGAATTTTCTTTTTTCATTTATTTTATTTTTCAGGACTGGCGTTAGCTCCACCTGCGCAAGTAACTTTAATGTCTTATTTATGGCCAACTATGCTGGTTGTAAGTAGTGCTTTTTTAAATAAGCAGCAATTTCATGTTGCTTATTTAGTTGGTGTTTTGATGGGGTTAGCTGGAACTGTATTTTTAATGTATGGAGGGGAAGAAACAGTTTTTATCCCTTACGTATTATTAGGATATTTTCTTGGGTTTTTATGTGCTGTTGTATGGACAATTTATTCGCTGGTTAATCGAAAATATGTAAATGTGCCAGCTGGAATGTTAATTGGTGTATGTGGTGGCATATCGTTGGTAGCGATGTTGATCCATTTTAGTATTGAATCAACTATTGTTCCCTCTTTTAAGGAACTTATTATTCTTATTTACATAGGATGTGGTCCAATGGGTATTGCTTTTCTTGCCTGGGATTATGCTTCAAAAAATGCTAACATGTCGCTGTTGGGAAGTTTAGCCTATTTGGCTCCTTTACTTTCTATGGTTTGGTTGGTTATAGCAAGAAAAGTTCCTGTAACTTTTGGATTGGTAATGGCTGTTATTTTAATTGTAGGTGGAGCAATAGTTGCTACTTATCCTTTAAAATATGTAAAAGAATAGCAATCTTTGTAAAAAAACTATAGATATAGAATTAACGTTAAATTTAATTTATTGAGACAATTTTATTGATATTGGTGCACCATGACAGATATGCCTTTGGAATCTATTCGTAATTTTTCTATTATTGCTCATATTGATCATGGGAAATCTACTCTCGCTGATCGTCTTATTCAGGCTTGTGGGGCATTAACACAAAGAGAAATGCACGCACAAGTTTTGGATAATATGGATATTGAACGTGAACGTGGCATTACGATTAAGGCACAAACTGTAAGGTTGCATTATAAGGCAAAAGACGGGAAGACTTATATTCTTAATTTGATGGATACGCCAGGCCATGTTGATTTTGCCTATGAGGTAAGTCGTTCTTTGGCGGCTTGTGAGGGTTCATTGTTGGTTGTTGATGCTTCTCAAGGAGTAGAGGCACAAACTCTGGCAAATGTGTATCAAGCTATTGATGCTAATCATGAAATTGTCCCAGTTTTAAATAAAGTTGATTTGCCTGCTGCGGATGTTGAAAAAACTAAAGAACAGATTGAAGAAATTATAGGAATTCCTGTAGATGATGCTATTGGTGTGTCGGCAAAGACTGGTTTAAATATTGATAAAGTTTTGGAAGCTTTAGTAACGCGTCTTCCTCCACCAAAAGGGAATTTGGATGCACCTTTACAGGCTTTGCTGGTTGATAGTTGGTATGATACGTATCTCGGCGTTATTATATTAGTACGCATCAAAGAAGGTCGTTTGAAAAAAGGAATGCGTATACGTATGATGTCTAATAATATTAATTATCATGTTGAGCAGATTGGTGTTTTCACGCCGCATATGCGAGAGGTTGAATCATTGGGTGCTGGTGAAATTGGTTTCATTAACGCAGCGATTAAAACAGTGGCAGACTGTCACGTTGGGGATACGATAACCGATGATCGCCGACCAGCAGGTAAACCTTTAGCTGGATTTAAACCTTCTATACCTGTAGTATGGTGTGGGTTATATCCAATGAATGCTGATGATTTTGAAAAACTTAGGGAAAGTCTAGGTAAATTACAACTAAATGATGCTTCTTTTCACTATGAACCAGAAACGTCTGCTGCATTGGGATTTGGTTTCCGTTGCGGATTTCTTGGGTTATTACATCTTGAGATCATACAGGAAAGGCTAAGTCGTGAATTTGATCTCAACCTTATTGCGACAGCACCTTCAGTTGTTTATCATTTGTATAAACGGGATGGAACGATTGAAGATCTTCACAATCCTGCTGATATGCCCGATTCTAACTTGATTGAACAAATAGAGGAACCATGGATTAAGGCCTCTATTTTGGTACCGGATGAATATCTGGGTGCAGTGTTAGGTTTATGTACTGAACGTCGTGGACAACAAGTTGATTTGACATATGTTGGTGTAAGGGCAATGGTTATTTACCGCTTACCTTTAAATGAGGTTGTCTTTGATTTTTATGATCGTCTTAAATCCGCAACACGGGGATATGCTAGTTTTGACTATCATATGGATGGCTATGAAGAAAGTGATTTGGTTCGAATTAGTATATTAGTCAATCAGGAACCCGTTGATGCTTTGGCTTTTGTTGCTCATCGTTCTGTAGCTGAAACACGCGCGAGGGCCATTTGTGCTAAATTAAAAGATTTGATTCCACGTCAATTATTCAAAATTGCCATTCAAGCTGCGATAGGAGGACGTGTTATTGCACGTGAAACTATTGGTGCTTTATCAAAAGATGTCACGGCTAAATGTTATGGAGGTGATATTTCTCGTAAACGCAAACTGCTAGAAAAACAAAAAGAGGGTAAAAAACGTATGCGGCAGTTTGGAAAGGTAGAAATTCCACAATCTGTCTTTTTAGCTGCATTGAAAATTGATCGGTAATTTTTTGGTAAAAATTAAGTCTTCTCACTTAAAAGGTTTAAATTATTAAAAAATCATAGTTTTGAGAATTATCCAAAAAAAATTTGTTTTCTGCTGAAGATTTTATTTATGAACGTAATATCAAACAGAACAAAGATATCAACATATGTTTATTTTATTGAGTAAGCAAGCCTAGTTAATCGTGAAGCCATCTTTATCTTTAATTTTTTGCAAAGATGGTTAATGGATAAGCAATTGCCTTGGTATATAATCTTTGAAGTTTCAATGGGTGCATTTATTAAAACTGATTTTTTTTGCTACGTGATATTCAGGATAAAGCTTTTTGGGCTTATAACAGTAAACGTGTTGATTTTTTTGTTAGTTGACCGTTTTGGATTTTCAAAATTAGTTATTAAGTATCAAGGTTCTGGTCATAATTTGTCAAAAGATACTGGAAATTGCATGAAAATCAAACAAACTCTATTATATAGGGTTCTATACCTTTGTTAGAAATTGATTATATTATAAATAAAAAAAAATTTTTAATGCGTTAAATCAATTTTATATAGATCACGTTAAATGGGACGAAGAAGGTGAAAATTGAACTCATGGTATATAAATAAAGGTAATTTTTTAAAAAAATTCTTGCTTAATATAAAAAACTTGATATGTTGCATTTCTAGTTAACCTTTTGCGGAGAGATGGCCGAGTGGCTTAAGGCGTACGCTTGGAAAGCGTGTGTGCGTGAATAGCGTACCGTGGGTTCGAATCCCACTCTCTCCACCATTTAACAAAATATTATCCTATATTATCTTACATTTGAACCTATTTAAATCTTGGGGTATATTAATAGTAAACGTTCTTAATAATGTTTGTAATATTATTTTAATTATAAGTATTTATACC
Source organism: uncultured Commensalibacter sp. (assembly GCA_946699565.1). Taxonomy (GTDB): domain Bacteria; phylum Pseudomonadota; class Alphaproteobacteria; order Acetobacterales; family Acetobacteraceae; genus Commensalibacter. The sequence goes on from CAMPDW010000028.1 coordinate 4,356, forward strand.
TTAATTTATATTTTATTTTTTGAAAAAGTATTAATTCATATATTAATATAATCTTATTTATAATTACGCCTGATGATTGAGTAAAAGAGTTACAGAGGTAGAAATAAATATTACGTGTTAAGCTTATATTTTTAAATTAATTGATTATTTTTACAGGATAAAAATGAAAAAAATTAAATATTTATTAATTATTTGTTTAGGCTTATATAGCTTTTCCTTACATTCTTTTTCTAAAAATACAATGCCCACGAATATCAGTATTTTGCAACAAAAAGCTGATAAAGGTGATGCAGAGCTCAATATGTTATAGGAAACATGTATATTTCAGGTCCTGTTTTATCTCAAGATTACAAGAAGGCATTGGAATGGTTAACTAAATCTGCTGAACAGGGAAATATAAAAGCTGAAGCACAGCTTGGGGATATGTATTCTATGGAAATAAAGATGCTATAAAATATCTGCAGCTGAGTTGTGAAAAAATTGTTTTTCCCTTGTGATGCATATAAATCAATAAATGAAAAAAAATAATTAATAAAATTAATTTAGGTAATTATTAAAAAAGTATCAAAAGTTTATATCGCTCAAATGAAAGGAAAATCAATTTAAGTATAATGATAATAGTAATCTTATGTGAGAAAAATATTGATTTATAATATAATAGTTTTAGTAACGGTATGATTGAATTTAATTATAATTTTTTTTCATCATTATAATTAGAGCTAGAGAATTTAAGGATCATTTGATATAGGTTTAACGATTAATTGATAAAAGAGGGTGTTGTTATCTTATTTTTAACGGAAAGTAATAATATTGAAACAGATAGTAACAAAAATAGTAAATTATATTAATATTTGTAAATTAGAAAACGAAGAATTATTCTTTGAAGATGCGGTAAAATACTAAGTAGGTATAGTATTTTATATAAATAGAAATTAGCCACTCAAAAGGGTGGCTTTTTTATTAACATTGAAAATTTAAATGATTAATAAAATAGAAATATTAGCTAATAAATTTAAGTATATATCACATAGTAAAGTAAATTATAAAAACTTTTATGTGTGCAATTTTTATTTTAAAAAGACCGAAAAAGAAGAATAAGAAAAAAAGGTGCTTAAATAAATTCTGAATTCTAATTTTTCGGCAACATAGCTTACTATACTGGATGATGTGGGAAGGATCAATATTAAATATTAAAAAAGTAACTATATTTTAATAATATTGATGTGATAATTCATAAAATTTTTGAGATTAAAATTATATTTTAATTAAGTAATTTTTTTCTTTAATTTTTAATTTAATCGCAATGATTAGCATAATCTTGTAAAAAATTATGATGAAGTAAGGTAATCCGTACAGAATTAGCAAGCTGGCGGGCTGAAGTTGTATAAGGTGCATTGGATACTACTGCAGCATATTGTGCATGATAATATTCTTTAGCCGCGAATATTTCTTGCACGGCCTTATTTCCAACAGGTTTTTTATAAAGTTTGCACTGTAAAATTAATTTCTTGTTATTTTTAAAAGCGATGACATCAGCACCTTGGTCACCACTAGCTACAGTAACTTTTGTTTGCCATCCTATTTGTTGAAGTAAATTGGCACAATAAGTTTCATATTCAAAGGGTGTAAAATCATTAATCTGTTTTGTTGAAATCTGTCGAATATATTTTTTACAGGAAT
>CAMPDW010000029.1 GCA_946699565.1 uncultured Commensalibacter sp.
GCTTCTCAACCCTCCTATGCCCGCAAACAGATCAATGAACCTGAATTTGCATTGTCCATTTCCCGTAATGGCTATCTTGTTTTGTAATAATGTCATAACAGCCTTACGCGGAACGGCTTCACCCTTTTCCCATCTATATAATGTTCTTTGTGTAAAACCTGCCTCATTAGCCAAATCTTTAATGGAAATCCCAGCCTGTTCTCGTAATTGTGCGAATTCTGTACGTAACATTTTAATCCAACATTATTTTATTTGGAAATAATATTGACATTATGTCATAAAATATTCAAAAATAAAAGCGTCAATAACTTTCCTGCAAAACCCTGACTACCGCAAAAATAACATTGATAATATATTGTAAATTTAAAAAATTTATTTGTTTTTTTTTAATAATCCTTAAAAACCACCCATTAATATGACAAGGTTGACAAATAAAAAAAAGATAGAAAAACAAATTATTGAATTAGATAGTTTTAGATGGATCAACAAAAGTGGTTTGTAAATTTTTTTGGATGATACTTTGTTTGAAATTGAAGCAATAATAATAAAAACTCGCTAATCTAAAGAATTGTAACAAAATAAAACAAAAGATATAAATTTCTTTTTTATTAACTGATAATTTTTTCATAATATCAAAACATGATAAAATTACAAAAAAACTCAATATTTTTGGGAAATGTAAATTATACAGAATAACTTATTGAATGGCGAAGAAGGTGTCCGACGAATTAAACAAATAACAAATTGATAAATAAAATAAATTTAATATTTTTATCTTATTTATACCCCACATTATACCCCGAAATGAAAAAGCTTGTTTTTTTTATTTTAAAGATATTTTAGAAGCCTATAAATGCTTCTTTATTTGAAGAATAAAACATATAATTCCTAACAATCAATGGCCTGCTGGAAACGGTCGATATTCTTTTGCCAATCCGCCTTTCCCAACGCCGTATTGTAGTACTTCTTGTGATACTGGGCCATCGCTGTTGCATTCCTGGAATCTGGCAGTATCTCCCTGATCCGGATATAGAAAACGCGGCACATGGCCGCGGCAAAGAAAAGGTTTCCTGTCAATGTCTCGGTTTTCGGTATTCCCCTGTTGTCCAGGTTAAAATCACCCGCGATATGCATTAAAAGACTTCTTAGCGGTTGCCTTCTCGCATTGTTGAGATAATTGTCCCAGATATCGTGATAGGTCACGGGCTCCATCTGACATGGCCCCAACGCGGGCCCCTTGCCAAGCTGCCTGAGATATGTATAGTTGCATGCATATCCCTCCACCAGAAAAGTTCCCGTTACCTGATTGATCGCCCTCTGTCCACCAAGATTTATATAGTTCAGGGCTGGTGTTATCACATCATGTTTCAAATGATTAAGATAAATTCCACCTGTGGTTTTGGTCATGATGGTTTTTCCTTTTTATAATGAGAAGTGGATAATAAAAAACCCACCGCAATGGGTGGGTGACTGAAGTTTTACTGTTGTAAAACAATAATTTTAATTATATGAATTCAACCTTATCAACTGATCCAGGTCGTCGATATTGCATTGTATTACTTTGGCTAATTCATTTTTTTCATAACCTAATTTATTCATATAAAAGTTCAAGACTTTATTCAATAATTTAGGTTTGCTTTCCTTTAAACCGTTTTCTTGACACATCAAGAGTTTTTCGCCAAATCCTGACAATCACATAGTTGGCATGAAAGACCATATTTGAATAAAGAATTTTACCTTGACCAAAAGAAACGAAATTTCTTCATCTATTTTAAAAACCAAACATAAGCTTGATGCAAGGCGGCAACTTTTACGGAATAATCAGTTCCTAATAGGATAAATTAACAAGATTTTCAAATCTGATTTAAATGAAGACCAAAAAAAGAGGCACCATAAACAAACTTTTACAAACCATTATTTCAAAATACAACATCAATATACAATCAAATAATGACGCTCCTTTTTCTGATAAAATTCTAAAAGGAAACTTACAAAATGTTACCCATACACGTGAAGAAATTAAAGGTTGATTTAGTAAAGCTAAACTCCAATTATATGCAATGTAAGGCAATTTCTGAAATTTCATATTTGTAATTGACTTATCTTCATCTTTTGCGAGACAGAAAAATTCATTCTCAACTGAAACTGCAGAATGTACCATAAATCCACATCTTTATTTAAAAATGAATTAAATTAATAATTTGGATAGGTATAATTTTACTGACAGTAAATAACATTGAATGTCATTACAACATTACGTGATATTTTATAACAATAAAACGAATTTATCCATCAATATTAGTTTCTTGAACTAATATTATTTTTAATACGTAATAAATAAAAATATTCAAGCTACATATAATATTTAAACTGCCGCTGGTCCAAGTTTAACCCTTGGATGCTGCTTTGACATAATTCTGAATAATTATGAACTCCAACCAATCCATAATAATAACCACCATATAAGCCAACTCTTTCTTCAATACGCATATCAAATGAAATATCTATGTCCCAACAAGATATGGGCATACAGCCATAATTATTACTCTCCAAGAGCACTACAATTATAATGCGGTAAAATTCAATATTTATGAAAATATAAAAAAATTTCTTTAACAAGATGCATTATATATTATTCCTATAAATAATCTCCAATGCATCCTTTATCCATTTTAATTAATAATCAAGTATTCCATCATATATTTATTTCATATTGTATTACCAATTTTTTTGTAGCATCAGTTTTAAAATCAATTAATTTTCCAGTTTTTGTATCTGCAAAAGTCAACTTAAAACTTCCACCGGTCCAATCATACATTCCATGAAAAACATTAACTGTAGAATAATCACTAAGTTCTGGTAAGGACATCAATATTTTCGGATTAACGTACCAAAGATTATTTTCTGCATTTGCCACTTTCAGCTGATCATCCTGCAATATTAAGGTGCTGTTATCATCCCACTTTATCATATTCAAATTTAACTGTTGGAATTGGGTTTTATAAGAAAAATAGGGAAATTCACCGGCTTTACTCGCTTCGATTGTTAATGTCGAGGCAAACATTTTTCTTACAACTGGATACCTACTATTTGATATATTAACTTGTGCATCAAAAAATTTTCCAGATGCCATGGACGGACGGAAATGACCAAATGAAACTTGAATGATATCACCTGGATCAACAGGTTCATTGATGGTCAACTCAGCCGTATATACTCCAACTATTGTTGAATTTACATAATTTTCTGATGACTGTTTCCATACTCCATTAGCTGATATCCAACGTACAGCAATCGAAGGGTATTTTTGATTGTTTTCAGCTTCTTCAAAGGATACTGCCGTCACTGTAATACTAATTGTTTCACCAAATATCGCAGGAACATTATAATATCCATAAGCATTACTGTTCGTATCTGTTGATTTAAATGTC